>NZ_JARMXH010000024.1:0-1174 GCF_056892235.1 Abyssisolibacter sp. ZYX002 | reverse complement strand
GATGGTAAGGATAATAAACCTTATAATATTTCTTTTGGGGGTTCTTCTTCAACATCAAAGCCAACACCGAAGCCAGAACCAAAGCCTGAGCCAAAACCTGAACCAGAACCAAAGCCTGAGCCAAAGCCTGAACCAGAACCAAAGCCTGAGCCAAAGCCTGAACCTTCAAATGGTGATATGTTGCCAGCAAATGAATTTCCTAAGCATGCTTTTGCTCCATATGTAGATGTAACTTTATGGAATCCAAAATTTGATATGGCTAACATAAATGGTGTTAACAATTTTATAATGGCTTTTATTGTTACTTCTACTGATGGTAAAAAGAATCCAACATGGGGTGGATACTCAGTGTATGATATGGAGTTTCAAAAAGAAAAAATTAATGCAATAAGAAAAAAAGGCGGAGAAGTAATGGTATCTCTAGGAGGTGCAAACAATACTCCTCTAGCTGCTTCTATATCTACTGCCAAAGAACTAAAAGATGTTTACGCAAAAATCATTGATAGTTATAAACTAAAATACATTGATTTTGATATTGAAGGCACTTGGGTAGCTGATTCTGCATCTATAAAGCGACGTTCAGATGCTTTAGTACTATTACAAAAAGATCCAAAATATAAAGACCTAAAAGTTTGGTATACACTACCTGTGCTTCCTACTGGACTAGATAGCAATGGTCTTAATGTAATGCAAGACGCTATTAATAAAGGTGTGAAATTAGCAGGCGTTAATATCATGGCTATGGAGTACGGTGATTATCATTTACCTAATAAGCCTGCTAAATCTGGAGATCTAGGAAGACTTGGAATTGAAGCTATGAATAACTTATTTAAACAACTAAAGAGTTCTTACGCTTCAAATAATATATCTAAATCAGATACAGAACTTTGGACAATGGTAGGTATTACCCCTATGCTTGGTCAAAACTTTAATAAAAGCGAAGTATTTACAAAAAATGATGCTCAAATTTTAATGAATTTTGCTAAGAAAAAAGGTATTGGATTACTATCTATGTGGTCACTTGAAAGAGATCAACCTGGACAAAAAGGAGTTGCCACATTTAACCATAGTGGACTTAGCGAACCTGATTTGACTTTTACTAATCTATTTGAGGATTTTGAGTCAATTAATAAATAGTATTTTTAAAGGGACTGTATGTTACAGTCCCTTTTAG
>NZ_JARMXH010000023.1:0-1375 GCF_056892235.1 Abyssisolibacter sp. ZYX002 | reverse complement strand
TAATTAGATAGAGGTGTTTTTTATGAGTATAAAACTTTTTAACGAGATTGAAATTAATATTTTGAAGTTTAATAAATACGTAAAACGAGTATCTCAGAGGAGTATTACATATACAGATGAATTTAAGTTGCATTTTATCTCTGAGCATGAAAAGGGTATACCAGTTGCTAATATTTTTGAAGAATCAGGTTTTGAAGTATCAATATTAGGTAAAGAGAGAATTTACAGTGCATCCAAAAGATGGCGTAAGCATTATCATGATAAAGGTGTTATGGGGCTACGAGATACACGTAAAACTAATTCTGGTCGACCTATAAAACGTGAATTAACCCAAGAAGATATTATTAGAAAACAAAATGCGGAAATTAAATATTTAAAGGCGGAACTAGATTTAGTAAAAAAGCTCGAGCTAGAAGAAAGGAGAGTGATAGGTAGTAAGTTAGCACCATCATATATTTTTAACCTGATTAACTTAACGATAGTTAAACATAATCTAAAAGGAGTTACTCGTCATCTATGTAAAATAGCGGGCGTATCAGCTTCAGGGTACTATCACTACTTACGCACTCTCGAATTAAGGAGTATTAGAGATGAACAAGATAAAAAAGATTTTAAGTTGATTCAGAAAGCATACAACTTTAAAGGTGTTAAAAAGGGTTCAAGAAGTATTCATATGACTCTTAAACAGATATTTAATATAAAGTTCAATAGAAAGAAGATTCAGCGATTAATGAGAAAATTTAATTTAGTTTGTCCAATCAGAAAAGCAAATCCTTATCGAAGTATGATGAAAGCAACACAAGAACATCGTGTAGTCTCAAATCGGTTAAATCGTAATTTTAAGAATGGACAACCTGGACAAATTCTTTTAACAGATATCACATACTTGCCATTTCAAGAGTCCCATGTATATCTTTCTGTTATTAAAGATAGTGTTACTAATGAAGTATTAGCTCATTACTTATCAAAAACGCTGAAACTTAAGATAGCTATTAAAACTTTAGACTGTCTTATTAAGAGAAATAATAAGTTACATAGCCAAGCATATATTCACTCTGATCAGGGGGCACACTACACAAGTCCAATTTTTCAAAGGAAACTAAAGGACTTAGGTTTAGGGCAATCTATGTCACGTCGTGGTAATTGTTGGGATAATGCTCCTATGGAGTCATTCTTTGGTCATCTAAAGGATGAAATTGAATATAACGTATGTACTTCATTCAAAGAACTTAGTAATAAAATAGATTTATACATTGATTATTATAATAACTTTAGATGTCAATGGAATCTAAAAAAGCTGACTCCTACAGATTATAGAAGTCAGCTGATTGCTGCATAGTTTTTTTATTGTGTCCTTGACACAGGGTCCATTTTA
>NZ_JARMXH010000022.1:0-2311 GCF_056892235.1 Abyssisolibacter sp. ZYX002 | reverse complement strand
CCATATAAGTCTTTTGCTTTTTTTAGTGTTTCCTTAGACAAACCTTCTTTAAATTGTTCTGCAAAATGTTTGAATGAATACTCTTCTCCTTTACATGATACATCATTCTTTAGAATTTTTAATTTATAAATTTCATTCCAATACTTTGCTCTTTCTTCATCTTTTTTCATTGCTTTTAAATAAAGTTCTTTAGCTTTTTTCTTTTGCTCGCTTGTAGCATTTAATCTAAAACTTTGCTCTAAATCTTTCAATATATCTTCATCAGTAAGTACTGTGATTTTGTCATCACTTGTTGTATTTAGGTTAGTAGTATTTGCATAAATTGATGTAAATGGTGTAACCACAAGAGTTAATGCTACTACTGAAGTAAGTATTGTCTTTTTGATTTTCATTTTTCTACCTCCATTTAATTTATTGGTTCGTTTCTATGATTAAAGTATATAACTGCTGTGTGAAATTGATGTGAAACCTATTTGAAATGTATGTGTTTTTTTACTAGTATAAAGCTTATAATATATGTTCTTTACACCCAAAAAAAGTAATCATATTTTCGATTACTTTTTTTGGTAATTCTTATCATCTGACATCTTTCTAACACTTATGATAGAAGCATTGGTTATTTTTCATCTTTTCCATCATCAAATATATTCATTTCTAATAGTTGTTTCCAACACTTATCTGCTTCTTCTCTGCATGCTTCAGCTTTTTTGAATAGCTCCATTGCTTTATTAACTTTAGCCTGATCTGCATTATTTACTATACTTGCTTTAAATTCTTCTAATGTCATTACACTGGAAACCTCAGCCTTGGTATCTGCAAATCCTACTGCTTTATCTCCTATAGTTTCTATTTTTTCTCCTTCTTCAAATACTCCTAATTCATTCATTTGCTTCATGATTTTATCTGCATCATCATAGTTACCTTTTTCTTCTTGTTTTATCATTTTTTCAAATAGATCTTTTGCCTTTTTTAGTGTTTCTTTTGATAAATCTTTTTTAAACTCTTTTGAAAAAATTTCAAAAGTGTATTCATCTATATTTCCTTCATATTTAGTTTCTACTTTATCACCCTGCACAAGGTCTATATCTCCAGTAGTTTCTATTTTTTCGCCTTCATCAAATACTCCCAATTCAAACAATTGTTTCATGATTTTTTCTGAATCATTAAAGTTGCCTTCCTTTTCTGCTTTTACCATTTTTTCATATAAGTCTTTTGCTTGTTTTAGTTTTTCCTTAGACAAACCTTCTTTAAATTGCTCTGCAAAATATTTGAATGAATACTCTTCTCCTTCAAAATGTGAAGGATTATTTTTTAGGATGTTCATTTTATAAATCTCATTCCAGTACTTCGCACTTTCTTCATCTTTTTTAACCATCTTTAAATAAAGATCTTTAGCTTTTTGTTTTTCCTCTTTTGTAGCATTTGATCTAAAACCCTGTTCTATTCCCTTTAGTATATCTGCATCTGTAAGTACGGAAATTTTCATATTACTTCCTGTTTTTAAGTTAGAATTCGCCTTTATTGATGTAAATGGTGTAACTACGAGAGTTAACGCTAATGCTGATATAACGATTGTTTTCTTAATACTCATTCTCTATTCCTCCATTAATTTGATTTGTTTGTTTCTATGATTAAATTATATATCTGCTGTGTGAAATTGACGTGAAACCTGTTTGAAATGTATGTGTTTTATAATTTAATACTGATAATCTATGTTTCGATTATTTATACATAACCAAAAAATTATCCTTTTTATAACTCCTATAGTAATCGAAAAATAGGGGGCTGTCTATCGACAACTCCCCTACATCATATTATAGAAGTACTTTTTATTTTTCATCTTTTCCATTATCAAAATATAATCATTTTAATAATTGTTTCCACCAGTAGTTTCTACCTTAGCACCTTCATTAAACACACCCAGCTCAATTAACTGTTTCATACATTTAGCTGCATCATCGTAGTTACCTTCTTTTTCATCTTTTATCATTCTTTCGAATAATACTTTTGCTTTATTTCTTGTCTCTTGTGATAAATCTTTTCTAAACTCTTTTGCTATAAGGTCAAAAGTGTACTCATCTGTGTTTCCTTCATATCTAGTTTCTACTTTACCCTCTTGTTTTATGTCTTTATTATCTTGTTTGGAGTCTTTGTCTCCTGTAGTTTCTACTTTAGCTCCTTCATCAAATACACCTAACTCAATTAACTGCTTCATGATTTTCTGTGCATTATCATAGTTACCTTCTTTTTCATCTTTTATCATTCTTTCAAATAATACTTTTGCTTTATTTCTTGTCTCTTGTGATAAATC
>NZ_JARMXH010000021.1:0-3671 GCF_056892235.1 Abyssisolibacter sp. ZYX002 | reverse complement strand
TGTTGGCAAATGGCAAACTGTCGCGTCACAGAATATTTTTGATTCAATCACGTACCTTAGTACGCTCATTCTTCAAAAATATTCTGTTCCTTGCACTTTACTCATCATCCAACATCTAGATAATTTTTGGTTTCTTATTTTTTGTAAATCAAAATTTTTAAACCATACATCCTAAGTATGCTCATTCCTTTTATAAACCCTTGATACTTTTCGGTAGTAATTAGTTCAATCACGTACCTTAGTACGCTCATTCACTAGAATTTTTTATGTTCCTTGCACTTCACTCGACATACAACGCCTATTAGTTTTTTGGTTACTAATTTTTACTTATTTTTTGTAAATCAAAATTAAAGTTATTTACGTACTAAAAGTAACGTTCTTTCACTAAAACATTTTGATGCCTTATATTTTACTCATTCTAAAGCGTCTAGTTGGGTTTTTGAAATCTTTTGAGATTTATTTCAGTTTGTTCACGTACCAAAGTACACTAATTCACTAAATTATTTAAATGCCTTGTACTTCACTCATATTATTAACCCTTGAGACTCTTCGGTGGTGATTAATTCAATTACGTATCTAATTGAAATTTTTTTTATCCCTTGCACTTTACTCACCATCAAACGTCTAGTGATTTTTTTAAAATCTTTTGCAATTATGTAAGTTATGTGAATTATAATATATAATATATATAAATAAACTTTACATATATCAAATTTTAGAACAAGATATAGAATATCTAATCAAATCTTATAGAGAAGGGGAGTGCATAAAAAGAAGATGTATATTTATAGATAACGAGCCAGTAAAATATAATAAGAATACGATAAAGATATAATATGTCATGATATTAGCTTTACATACTATCAACAATGAAGTAAACAAGTACTAGTTTGTTTAAAAGAGGAGTGTATTTATGAAAAGAAAAAGTTTAGTTGTATTAGTAGTTGTTGTATTAACATTATTAACATTTAGTGGTTGTAGCAACAAGGATGATGTAGTGACAATGGTAGAGAGGGTGGAAAATCTAAACCATGAGTTAAGTATTTATAATATAAGTTATGATGAATATATGAAAGAAATAAAAAATTATTTTAACAGTGAGTATACTGAGAAAAAGTTATTTAATCGAATAATACCAGGTGCTATTGGAATAACAGAATCTAAAGAAGAATTTGATTATAAGAGTTATTATGAAAACGAGAGAAAACAATTTTTTAAAAATAATTTTGCAAAATATGAAATCAAGACAAAGATTTCAAAAACATATGATTTAGAAGAAGATATAAAAAATGTTTTTGTAAAAACTGAATTAACATTCGAGGGAACAGATGACACAAATAGTATTAACTTAGTATTAACCAAAAAATACGTTATTGTAAAAGAAAATGACAAATGGAAAATATCAAGAGACTATATAGATTTTCACAAAAAAGAAAATCCTAAAAAGTTAAATTATACAACCTTTAATAATGAGCCAGTAGATTATATAACAACAGTTACAATGAAGCCAGTAAAGATAAATAAATAATAACAAAACTGTAGATTTAGAACATTAATCTACAGTTTTTTAATATTTACCTGAATTATTCATGGAACTTTATTAAATATACTGTAGTTTTCTAAATTACAATATTTTAGCGATTTTGAAAGCGTACTGGGTGAAGTGAGGATTAGACAGTTCATTAGTAAAAAAGGGCACCGCCATCTCTTTAAAGTACTAAGTCAATAGTTCCTCAATAAATACAATATAGTAGCAATAATAAATATGCCAAATGGTAAATTTTCAAAATATGAATATATAACATTTAGATTATAAAAAAATAAAATTATTTAAAGCAAAATAGTTACACATGCTATTGTTTTTACTTTTAAGTAAGGGTTATCGTTAGTATCATTATATAAGTTAGATATCAAGCTATTAATATAAATATATAGCCTAAAATACTTGGTGTTATGTTAATGAACTGAATTTTTACATCTATAATAATAAAAAAGGATATAAGGGTATAGTCTCTTGCTATTAGTAAATACATTCTTTCGTTTGATTTTACAACCTTAGTTGTAGTATAGAAAGCAAATGTATAAAATATAATGTCTTCAAGAATTTGCTTTACATATTTAAATTTATGGAGTAAAATATAGTCTAATATAAACAATTGATTAAGGAGATGAATTGCATGAAAAAAAGATGCATATTTGTAGTAGGAGTTATATTAGTATTATTAACATTTAGTGGTTGCAGTAGCAAAGAAGCTGATATGGTGGCAATGATTGAGAAGGTCGAAGATTTAAATTTCAAATTAAGTACATACAATATGGATTACGATAAGTTTATGGAGAAGATAAGAAAACTTTATACTAGTAACTATACAGAGGAGGAATTATTTAATCAAATTTCTCTAGGAGGCATTGGACTAGTAGGATCTAAAGAAGAGCCAGTTAACTATAAAAGCTATTACGAAAACCAAAGAAAAGAATTCTATGAAAAGAGTATTGGTGAGTATGAAGCTGAAATAAAGATTTCAAAAGCATATGATATAAAAGAGAATATAAAAAATGTTTTTACAAAAAATGAAATTACAATGGACTTTGATGGTAAAGAAACTGAAGTAGTATTAACAAAAAAATATGTTGTTCTAAAAAAAGATGACAGATGGAAGATATCAGATTATTCTATTGACGCTTATTCCATAGAAAAACCAAGGAAATTACGTTATACAAACTTCAATGACAAACCAGTAGAATATATAAAAACATTATCATTTGCAAGTTCAGATGAATAGTGATAATAACAATAAAAATAAAACTGTGGATTAAAAGTTAAAACTATTATAAAATATCCATAGTTTTTTATTTGTAGATATATTGCCATGATATTTTGTAGATACTAATCATTAAGTATAAAATAAAGATATAACTTTATATGTGATTTCCAACTTGTTTTAGCGCATATCTCTAGATATCTCCTTTAATATACTTTCCAAGAGGACACTGAAGCTTTATAGAGATAGTATGTAGATACTACTTATAGGTGCTGCTTATCTTTCTTAATACTATATCTCTGTCTATCAAATTCATAACATGAGGTAAAATTACATCATGTGGCATACTTTAAAATACAAGCGCAAGATTAAAGAGTTCACAACATAATAGATATCCGAAACAAATATACACAAAAAATAGAATTAAAAGGCTTTTAATTTAATTAAAAAATAAAAAAATAGATCCGTTAAGCTAAATATAGTTACTTAAGATCCTAAAAAATCTTAGCAAAATTAAAAATATTAAATGATAAAGTTATTATGAAAATCAGCATTCCCCTACAAATTTATATCCTAAAGCAGTTATTTTAAAGACATTTTTACAGTTAATGAATTTTTTTTTATATAAATGACAATATTAATAAGAATAGAAATAGAAATTAAAAAAAATTTATGAAAAACTATTGACGAACTAAGAAATAGCTGGTATACTATCACTTGTCGCAAAAAACAAAACAAGTTTGAGACAAGGAAATATCAAAAAAACTTTTATAAAAAGTATTGACAAAATGATTCAAATATGATAGACTTATAAAAGTCGGCAGTGAACAAGAAAGATGCCGAAAAACAGCAAAGAACCTTGAAAATTGAACAGTGCAAAGCCAGAAACAAAACGAAGTCAATTCGTTG
>NZ_JARMXH010000020.1:0-16437 GCF_056892235.1 Abyssisolibacter sp. ZYX002 | reverse complement strand
CTTTTCTGATCTTTTGTCAAGAAGTTATTTTTTCAACATTAGAGCTGATTTGCTCTTTGCTGTTTTAGTCAGCTTGTTTATAATAACACAGCCTTTATAACTAAGTCAATAGATTTTTTAAATTTTTACATGATGATTTCTAAGTTTTTGTATATATGTACCCCTGAGCCATGATGTAAATTCTTACTATGCTTTATATTTTCCATCAGTGTCATTGCATCTATAATATATGTTTTATCAAGTAATGCTTTATAGTGTCCGCACATTATATTATCATATAGATGTCTCATATTATATAGTTTTTCTATTGATTTATAATATTCTAGAGGGTCTGTACTTTCATAATTACAAAATAATCTCCCTTGATATAATGTATCTCCTACATATATATCTCTTTTTTCTCTATCTAGTAGTGCTATATGTCCTGGAGAATGCCCTGGAATATCTATTACTTCAATATTTCTATTGCCTAAGTTGAACTCATATCCTTGTTTTATTATATTTGCACTTTCTGACTTAAATTTTTTGTAATCATGATTTATATACTTAGAATCAACCCCTCTATATAAATTATTTTTTATTACTTCTGTAGGTAACGGTATGCCGTTTTTTATCCACTCAAACTCTCTTTCGTGCACATATATATTATCAAACTCACAGTGATTACCTATATGATCCCAATGTACATGAGTAGAAACTACTCGTATTTCTTTATCATCAATATGCTTTAATACTTCTTTCAGTCTAGTTATACCTGTTCCACTATCAATTAATAAATTATATTCTTCACCTACTAGATAATACATATTGGTTTTTTCCCAATGAAGATGTTCTCTTATTATATAAGATTTATTATCTTTTTTTAGTATATTAAACCACTCCATTAAATTCCTCTCACTATATCTTTTAATTTTTCTAAATCTTCCAAATAAACCACTTTAAGCTTTTGATTATATATTATAGACGCTGGATGATATAGTGGAAATAATTTATATGAATTATCTAATATCGCTATTTCTGTTATTTTGCCATGCATTTCTCCTATAGTAGCTTTGTTATTACTCATAACTGCTTTTAAAGGCGTATTTCCTAATGTAACTATAATCTGTGGATTTACTATACTAATTTCTTTAAAAAGATATCTTATAAAAGAGTTTATTTCTTTTGTTTTTGGAGGTCTATTGATAGGTTTATTTGTCTTAGGACTTAATTTTGTTGGCCTAAATTTTACTGTATTAGATATATATATATCTTTTCTATCTAGACATATTATTTCTAAGAACTCATTTAGATTTTCCCCGGCTTTTCCAACAAAAGGTTTTTTTAGTTCAATTTCTTTTGCCCCAGGCGCTTCGCCTATTAAGAGTATTTTACTGTTTATATTACCATCACCCATTACTAAGTCATATTCATAGAATTCTTTTATCATTTCCTCATTTAGATTTGTTAATCTACACATATTACTCACCTCACCTAGTTATGTCACTTATATCATTTTATCATAAACATATTATATTCACAAAAAAACTGATGGTATACTTATACCATCAGTTACAAAGGGGTTGATTGATTTTTGACTAGTGTCAGTCTTTTGGTTTGATATGCTATGTTTATAGTATATAGTATATATATTATAACTTTGTTACTGTATAATTACTTTTATATTAAATCAACCAATTTTATAATTTAGTTCTGTAACATTTTAGGATAAGCATCATATATATATATTGACAAATGAGACAAGATGTAGTGTTGAAATGTAATTATTTAAATGGAGGTATTGTTGTGAATAATGAATTTATTAATGAAATGAATAATGAAAATATATTTGACGATGAAATATTCAATGACGATGGCTCAAAAGATGACTGCCACTGCTCAGATCATGAATGTTGCCATGATAAGGAATTCAAAGGAAAATCAAAAATTTGTATTAATGCTTTGTTAAGCTATTATGTTGACTGTAAAGTAGACAATTGTTGTGAAAAGACTCCTAAGGGTTTTATATGTTTTAAAAATGCATGTGTTAAAATCTATTCAGATTGTCCATGCTTTGTTAAGATTTTCAATAAATGCGGTAAACCTCCTTACACTGAAACTGCTATATTTAAGAAAGCTAAGGTTAAAAAATGTAATTGTATTACAGAAGATGCTACCGTATATCTAAATGTAGTTCGTCTAAGCGATAAAAGAATATTAGCTTCTATAGCTGCATTTGATAAAGAGGGCGAGCTAATTTTCGCTTTCTGTGACAAATTCTGTGGCTGTTTAAAGAAAAAAAGAGCCATTAAATGTGAACGTAAATGTAAAAAATGCAAAGAATATTTTATAAGCAAATAACAATAGTTCAATAGTTATAATAATATATTAAAATAAAAAATGCACTTATTGAATAATCGTAAGATTATTCATAAGTGCATTACTTTTAATGATATACGTCTACTCAGCTCTCAAAGCATCTATAGGTTTAAGCTTAGCTGCTTTATATGCTGGATAAACTCCAAATACTACTCCTATTAATAAGGAGAATACAAATGACCCTGCAGCTATATCCATACCCATTACTGGATGTATAGGTGATAGTGCACTCGCTATTTTTATACCTATTTGAGCTAGTATAATACCTATTATCCCTCCTACACCACTAACTACCGAAGCCTCTATTAGGAATTGAATTAATATATCTCTCCTTTGAGCACCTAAAGATTTTCTAATACCTATTTCTCTAGTTCTCTCACTTACTGATACAAACATTATATTCATAATACCTATACCACCAACTAGTAGCGATATGGATGCTATTCCGCCTAGCATTATTGATAAAATGTTTGTTATATTATTAACTTGCTTTAGTGCAGATTCTGCTGTATTTATACGAAAATATTCGACTTCATTGCCAAATCCACCATACATACTATCATATCCACCACTTACTGCTTCTTGTTGATTTTGATTTTTTGGCTTTTCTCCGTAATATTTAGTTAATCCTTCATGTAGTTGTTTTACTAAATTATTTACATCGTCTTTACTTTCAGTATTAACTGAAATACTCTTGATTCTCTGATGTGACATTATCTGAGCTGTAGTAACAGGTATATAACCAGATTCTTGCACGTAACCGAAAAATCCCATATCTTTTTTAGCAAGCACCCCTATCACTTTATAGCTATCTCCATTTATCTGAACAAACTGCCCGATTGG
Organism: Abyssisolibacter sp. ZYX002; assembly: GCF_056892235.1. NCBI lineage: Bacteria > Bacillati > Bacillota > Clostridia > Eubacteriales > Clostridiaceae > Abyssisolibacter > Abyssisolibacter sp. ZYX002. The sequence continues at coordinate 13,236 of NZ_JARMXH010000020.1, read as the reverse complement.
GTCTTTCCCTTTAAAATACTTATTTTTTGCATCGTTGTTTAATACTATAACCTTACTTCTGTAATCAACATCTAACGGAGTTATATGTCTACCGTTTTCTAATTCTTCATTTTTTATTTTACTATATTCGTCACCAATGCCTTGAATTGAAATACCGCCTGTTATACTATCTTTTTTTATCTCTCCACTAACTTGTATAATTGGACTCACGTTTTTTACATTAAACTCCTTGTAAAACTTCATCATATCTTCATATGTCATAGCTTTCTTATCCGTCATAATATTGATACTTATTATATTTGATTGTTTTTCTAAATCGCTTGTAATAGAGGATGTTGCTCCTCTTCCTAAAGATACAATTAATATTATAGAGAATACACCAACTATTACTCCTAACATTGTCAAAAATGATCGCAATTTACTTGCAAATATTTCTTTCAAGGACAATTTAAGTATTATTCTTAGACTCATATTAATATCCCTCTTTTGCCTGTTTTTGGTTAATTATTTTACCATCTTTTATTCTAACTGTTCTATTTGCTCTAGCTGCTATCTCATTGTCATGTGTTATCAAAACAAATGTTGCTCCTTGTTTATTTAAATCTATAAGTATAGTCATTATCTCATCTGTAGAAACAGAATCTAAGTTTCCTGTTGGCTCGTCAGCTAATATCAATGCTGGATCACAAACTAATGATCTAGCTATTGCAACTCTTTGTTGTTGCCCACCCGACATTTCCGAAGGTTTGTGATCCATTCTATCTCCTAATCCTACTTGTTCTAATGCTTTTGTAACTCTCTGATGTCTTTCTTTTTTCTTCATTCCCTGATATAGAAGCGGAAGCTCTACATTTTCATATGCGTTTAATTTTGGTAATAAATTAAATTTTTGAAATATAAACCCTATGTTTTTATTTCTTAATATAGCTAATTCTTTTTCTGTATAGTTATTTATACTCTTCCCTTTTAGGTAATACTCTCCTTCTGTCAATATATCTAAACAACCTATAATATTCATTAATGTAGATTTACCAGAACCACTTGATCCTATTATAGCTACAAATTCTCCCTCTTCCACTGATAAATCAATGCCTTTTAGTGCTTCAAACTCTATACTACCATTTGAATATACTTTTCTAATATTTTTCATATCTATAACTTTTTGTCTATTCATTTACTAGTATATCTCCTTCTTTTAAATTAGAAATTATTTCTGATTTATCATTATCTACTAATCCAACTTTTACATAAACTTTTTCTGATTTATCTCCGTTTTTTTGTACCATTACGTAATAGCCTTTTTCGTCTTTTTTAACATATTGCTTTGGTACTAATAATACTCCCTTTTTAGACTGCAATATTATTTCTGCATTTGCGCTCATTCCTAGTCTTAGCATGTTCATATTTTCATTTTTAGTTAATTTAAGTGATACTATATATTCTGCGGTTCCATTATTAACTTTTCCTTCATATGAAACTGAGTCAACTATTCCTTCATACTGGACATCTTTAAGAGCTGCTACTTTTATGATTGCTTTCTGTCCTTCTTTTACTTTTAATACATCAGATTCATCTACGTTCATTTTTATCCCAAAACTCTCTAAATCCGCTACTTTACCTAAAGTTTGCCCAACTGTTATATTTTCGCCACTTACTACATTCATAGCTACTATTGTACCTGTTATAGGTGAGTTAATAGCAGACTTATCATTTTTACTTAATTCACCCAATTTTCTTCTTTCGTTTGATATTCTTCTTTCATTCATATTTATTTGGTCTGACAAATCAGCATTGGTCAATTTTGCTATTATATCACCTTTGTTTACTCTTTGGCCTTCTTTTATATTGATTTGAGATATTTCACCTGATGTCTCTACTTTAACGTCCCTATTTACTTTCCATTTCAACGTCCCTACATCTGCTGAAGTTATCTCTGCTCCGTTTAATAATACTGTACCTCTTGCTTTGGTATTTTCAGTTAATGCACCTATATTTTTTGTTTCTAATGTAACGTTACATGTTATAGCTCCAGATGATGTACTATTAGGATCTTTATTTATATCAACTACTTCTGCAGCTATTGTTTGCATATAAGTTGGCAAATATATTTTCCCTTTCATTCCAACTGTCATTTTGTCGACAACATGTTTTCCAAAAGGTACTGTTAATCTTAAATATTCTTTGTTTACTATCCTAACAATAGCTTTACCTTGACCTACTTCTTCCCCTTTTTCTACATATAATTTCGTAATAATGCCACTATAAGGTGACTTCAATGTTAATAGATCTATCTTCTTCTTTAATTTATCTAAATCTCTTTGAGATTTGTCTATTTCAAATCTTCTATCCACTATATTACTGCTGTTATTGTTTTCACTCTTTAATTTTACAATAATATCATCTTTGTTTACTTTCTCTCCAACTTTTGCATATATTGCTTCAATAGATGCTGCATTCTTTGATTTAAGCTCTTTTAATATACTCGATTCGATATTACCATTTCCTGTTATAGATGTCTGTATATCACCTTTTGATACTTGATATGTTTGTACTTGAAAAACTTCGCTACTTACAGCCTTATTACTGAATTTTTTATATCCAAAAAATCCAATTATTATTACTGCCAATATTATTACTATGTATTTCTTTTTCATGTTACTTTACTCTCCTTTCTGTGCTAAAAATTATTAGCGGTGTTTTGAATAACATATAATTTGCTATTCAGTCAATGGACTATTTTTTCTTTATTATTTTTATGGAGACGATTATTATTTTATATATATTTAGCTCAATAATATTACTATTGTATAGGCTTATTTATCTTGATTACTCCCAATATCGCTACAAATAGATTAATATTCTAAGTTTCATACTGACTGCATCTCCTCCATACTAAATTATATATACGTCACCTTACAATTTGATTAAGTTTTATGTTACAATATTGTAATGTTTTTTCTACTATTCTTTGAAGCTTATAATAATGTTTATAGAATTCAAAATATCTTTTAATAACATTACCATACCAATTACTTAACGTCAAATAATAGCTTTTAATTCTTCTTTAAGATAACGATTATCATTATTGTTTTTCTAGTGACGATGGTGTATAATGTATTTTGTCGAATAATTGCACCATATGTCATTATATATAGTTGTTACGTATCTATAATTATCTCAATACATTTATGGAGGTTTATATATGAAAAAATATATTTGGTTAAACCCAGTTACTAGTGACATGTTGACCAATAATAATATTAATATTAATGTTAATGAACTATTTAAGAATTTAGGCTATATTCTTGTAGACTTAGATTGTTCTATTGTTGACAATGTCCTATCAGATTATATAAATATGTGCAAATCAACTAATAACCCTTTAATAGATTCTCGCTGTCCTATGGTAGTTGAAATAATTAAAGAAAAATATCCAGAGCTATGCAAAAACATTGCACCACTAGATCCAATCTTTATATATTGCGCTAAGCATTTGTATAAAACTCTAATAAAATCAAATGATGATTCGATTTTATTTATTATAGCTCCTTGTACTTCTCTATGTCATTATGGAAATGCAGTGTTAAAAAAAGATGTTATTTTCACTACTTGGAAACATTTTAAAGAAAAACATGAAATATGCATAGATTTAAAAGCTAGACGGACTCCTATCCCTTTAGGTTTTTTTGATAATACTGATTTAATTATAGAAAAACTAACTGGTGAAAGCAAGATTCTATCTAATATCAATAAGCTAATTGAGTATAAGTCTAATATTGATTTAATAGAAATTCTATATTGTAAAAATGGTTGTCATAATGGTGATGGCATATGAAAATAAAATGCAGATTTTTAAGATTGTTTATTCCACTTTTTATTTTATTGTTATGGTTTGCTATAAGTTCGACAAATATATGGAGTTCTTACATACTCCCTACTCCTGTCAAAGTATTTAGCACAGGAATTATTCTTATAAAAAACGGAACTTTAGTTCAGCATATTTTAGTTAGTTTGATAAGGGTTTTATTAGGTTTTGCTATATCTTTTTTTATAGCTTTTCCAATGGGTATTTTTATTGGCTTAAAACCTAATGTAAGATATGTTTTAAATCCATTATTTGAATTTTTTAGACATGTACCACCGTTAGCTCTGATTCCAATGCTCATACTTTGGTTTGGAATTGGTGAAATATCTAAAGCTATCGTTATAATTTTAGCTTCATTTTTTCCAATGCTCTTGAATATTGCTAATGGATTTTCTAATTGTGACCCTAAATTAATAGAAGTGGGTATGTCTTTTGGATTTAGCAAGTCTAAGATATTCTATAAAATAATACTCCCTAATGCAATAAATGATATTATTATTGGTATGCGTATCGGATTAGGATACAGCTGGAGAGCTATTATTGGTGCTGAGCTTATTGCTGCATCTTCAGGTATTGGATACTTAATTCTTGATTCTCAATCATTATCTAGACCTGATAAAGTTATAGTAGGTATATTAGCTATTGGAATTTTGGGGATAGCGATTGACTCTTTATTTAGAATTTTGACCAAAAAATTAGAAAAAGGTAAGTGTTAATATGGCTAGTGTTATTATGGATAATATAAGAAAAGAATATATAGTTAATTCAAATAAAATTTCTGTACTAAACGGTATATCTCATGTTTTTGAAGATGAAACCATAACTGTTATATTGGGTAAAAGTGGCTGCGGAAAAACAACATTACTTCGTTTGATTTCAGGTTTAGAAAAACAGTCTTCAGGAAGCATTGATTTTAGAGGTTCAGGTAGTAAAGTAGGCATTGTATTCCAAGAAAATAGGCTAATGCCTTGGCTTACTGTAGAAGATAATATAAAGTTTTCTTTAAATAAATCTGACAATGCTACAGTAGAATCTTATTTGAAAATCATGGGATTATTAAAGTTTAGCTCCGCATACCCTAATCAAATTTCTGGAGGCATGGCTCAGCGTGCTTCTATAGCAAGAACTCTAGCATATAACCCTGACGTTATTCTTATGGATGAGCCATTTGCCGCTCTGGATTATTTTACGCGACAAAATTTACAACAGAAATTACTTGAAATCTTTGAAGTATATAATAAAACTATTATTTTTATAACGCATAATGTTGATGAAGCTTTATTGCTAGGACATACTATTTTAGTCTTAGATAATGGTGTTATTATAAAAAAATATGATTTAAATAAATGTAATTTTCCTAGAGATATATCAAGTAAATATTTGTTGGAAATTAAAAAAAATATTATTGATACTATTAGTAAAAATCACAAGGAGGTCTTATGATGTTGAAAAGATTATTATGTATAATGTTAGTATTAAATTTGGTTTTTGTTTTTGTAGGTTGCAAAAAAAATGATGGTGATAATTTAGATAAAGTAACTCTTACTTACGTTAAAGCACCTCTCAATGTACCTTCTATAATTCAAAGAAATAAAGGATTGTTTGATAGTGAATTCAAATCAGATAATATAGCAGTTGAATATTCAACTCTTACTGCAGGTCCTAAACAGACTGAAGCTCTTGCTGCTGGAGAAATAGATTTTCTTAATGCTGTAGGAGGAACTTCGGTAATATTGGCTGCAGCAAATGGTGTAGATCTAAAAGTCATAAGCACTTTTAGTAGATGCCCTAAAGCTTTCATGATTGTCTCTAAATCTAATCAAATTGCAAGTATTAAAGATCTTAAAGGTAAGAAAGTTGGCGGTCCTAAAGGAACTATATTACATCAGCTACTTATTTCAGCTCTAGATAAAAATGATCTAGCAAAAAATGATGTCAAACTTATGTCTATGGGAATACCTGAAGCTATGTCAGCTTTAGAAAATGGAGAAATAGATGCTGCTCTTGTTGCCGGTCCAGCCGCATACAACTCAATAAAAAGCGGTGCAAAAGTATTAACTACTGGTGAGGGTTTAATAGATGCAACAATAGTAGTAGCTGCAAGTGATAAAATAATTAAAGAACACCCAAACGCTGTTAAGAAATTTCTAAAAGTTCAAAACGATAGTATCAAATGGATTTTAGAAAATAAAGAAGAAGCTATAAAAATTACAGCTAAGGAAACTGGTCTAAATGAATCTGCTGTAAAAGAAATGTATGATTGGTATGACTTTAACCCTACCTTCTCAACTGCTGATAAAGAGGGTTTAGTATCTACTCAACAGTTCCTTTTAGACAATGGCTTGTTAGATAATAAGATTGATATAGAAAAAATAATTTACAACGGAAAATAGTGCAGACTATATTGTTAAATATCCGTGTGAAATATGTATTCACACGGATATTTTTATTGATATATTATTATGTTTCAAATAATTCTCGTATATCTTTTTCCTGTAGCTTAGTAATAAATGTTTGCCCTGGTTGAATAATGCTATCTATCATAATTTTCTTTTTTTGTTGTAACTCATATATCTTTTCTTCTATAGTTCCTTTTGTAATTAGTTTCATAACATGCACTACTTTATCCTGTCCTATTCTATAAGCTCTATCCTCGGCTTGCATCTCTACTGCCGGATTCCACCAAGGATCAAAATGTATTACTGTATCTGCTCCTGTTAGATTTAATCCTGTTCCACCAGCTTTTAATGATATTAAAAACACCTCTTTATGTCCTTCATTAAATTTAGTTACCATTTCATTTCTATTCTTAGATTTTATTGACCCATCCAAGTAATAATAGCTTATTTTTTTTTCTACTAATTTTTCTTCTATTATTCTGAGCATTGATGTAAATTGAGAAAATATTAAAGTTCTATGTTTTCCCTCTATAAGTTCATCTATTAACTCAAGCACTAAATCCAGCTTACTACTTGTTTCATTATAATTTTCTAAAAATAAATTTGGGTGGCAACATATCTGTCTCATTCTTGTTAGCGCTGCGAGAACTTTTATATGACTTTTGGCATAACCATCTGTTTTTATTAAATTATTAATTTCTTCTTTGTATTTATTTAGGTAAGCAATATATAACTTTTTTTGTGCATTAGTTAGTTCGACCACTATTTTATTTTCAATTTTCTCAGGCAAATCATCTAGTACATCTTTCTTTACTCTTCTTAATATAAATGGTGCTATATGTTTCTTTAAAGATATAAGGGCTTTTTCTTCTTGACTTTTTAATATTGGTTTTTCATAAAGTTCTCTAAATTTATTAATACTTAACAAATAACCTGGCATTAAAAAATCAAATACTGACCAAAGCTCTAAAAGAGTGTTTTCTATAGGAGTTCCTGTTAATGCAAATCTATCCTTAGTTTTCAATTTTTTTATTGCTTTTGATGTTTTTGAGTTGTAATTTTTTATGTGTTGAGCTTCATCTAGTATACATACACTAAAGTTTATTTCTTTGTATATCTCTATATCGTTTCTAATCATCGTGTATGATGTAATAATTATTTCAACGTTTTCTAGATTATTTAATATCGCCACTCTATCTTCTTTGTTTCCATTAACCACTATTATCTTAAGTGATGGTACAAATTTCTGTGCTTCATTTAGCCAATTATATATTAGTGATGTCGGCACAACAATTAATGATATACCCTTTTTCTGTTCATGCTTTGCTTTAAGGTATGATAAAACTTGTAAAGTTTTCCCTAACCCCATATCATCTGCAAGAATACCTCCAAACCCCAGTTCTGATAACAATCTGAGCCAGCTATACCCTACTTCTTGATAATCTCTAAGCACACCTTTTACTTCAGCAGGTAAGTCATAATTTTCATCGCTAGGTTCTTTTATCCTCATAATTAATTGCTTAAAGTCTATATTTTTTCTATTATACTTAGTATCTATCTCTTTTAGTTGCTCATTCAAATAGAACGCTTTAAATTTCGGTAACTGAGCACTTCCTGATTTTATATCATCTTCCTCTAGCCCAACGTAGTCTACTAAATCTACAAATTTGTCTAATTTATTATTTTCAAGAGATAATAAAGACCCATCTGATAGTCTATAGAATTTCTTTTTCTCATTATATGCTTTTAGTATATCTGCAAAATTTAGATCTTCAATGCCATCAATTGTAAAATTAAATGTTAAATAATCATCTCCATTATTATACAAAACACTAGTTGAAAGTATCTTTTTCTTAATTGTTGCTATCTGCTTAAATTTGTCAGAATAATAAACTATCGCCTTGTCTTTTAACTCGTTAAGCCCATTAGACAAAAACTCAAATATATAGTCCTCACCATCTAAGAAATATCCTTCTGTAGATACTTTGAAGTTATAGTTAGATAAAAATTCTTGTATTTGATATTCTTTTCTTATATCTCTTAATATTATTTTATTTGCTTTTGTCTTTTCTTCTTTTAGTGGATCTATCTCATATTCTCCATATTTATTTTTAACTTTAGCTGTAATTAAATTTCTTTCTTTATCTAAGTATATTTCAGATTGCAAATCATGTTCATATATCTCATCACTCAAACTTTTATCAATATTTAAACTACCAATCTCTTTAATTATTGGACAAATGTGTGATAAAAGCTTCTCTAATATATTGTTTTTTATAGCTATGTTTTTTTCTTCTGTTAACATTAACATATTATAAATAGGCATAAAATGTCTCTTTTGATTACTGGATATTTTGTATATATTATTGTCTAAATAAAAATAGCTTCCATCCATCATTATTGGCATTATATTATCAATACTCTCTAATGATAAATTTGTGGTTTTGAGTTTTTTGTTGAGATTAAATCTAAGAGGTAAATCATCGTTAATAATCTTGACCTTCTTTAGGTTTTTACCTATTATTTGTGTATTTAATATTACGTCATTATTAAAATAACTTAAAAATAATTTTAGATAGCTATTGTTCAATATTAAGTACTTTCCCGAAAAAAACATACTTCTTGTGTTCCAATTCATGTTACTAATTTCTTCATTGTGAACATATAGATCGTTAATATAGTTCAATATCTCTTGGTCTTTTTGATTAAATCTGCAACTCTCATCGTTATAAGTAAACTTCTTTCCTAATACTAACGATTCACTATAAATAATTGATTCTATAAATTTTTTCATATTTTTTACTATGTACAATTTATCGTACCCTATTCTCAGCCATATTTTTGAAAATTTAGGGTTTTCAATAATTAAGTTGTATTCTATATTAACATATTTTCTAATATCTTCTGCTTGATCAACAAAATAGTCTAATAATAAATTGTCAATGCCATCTTCTTTGTGTTTTTTAGTAGCAGTTTCTACATTTGAAATTTCTAATAAAAATAATAATGTGGCAACAATATGTTTACATAATCCACCGTATTTTTGAAAAGCTTGACAGTCACACGAGCAGTCCATAGGGCTTCCGTTATCACCAATATAAACTTCTACATTATAATCATAGCTACCTTTTATAACTGCAGTAACTATATTGTTTATCTGATCATGCTTAACATTTTTAACTTTGTTTGACTTAAAATAATTTACTCCTCTTTTAAAAGTAGCACTACTAGATGCATTACTAAGTATTTCATTAATCTCAATATTAAACATTTAACCACTCTCTTTTTTAATAGTCTGTGTATAATACTAATACTATAATAAAACATTATCTACTATCAAGGCATAAAATAAATTTCACATATAATAATTTAACTCATACATATGTAATAAGCATATAATGTTTAATAAACTGGAGGGATCTTAGGTTGAAAAAAGTTGTATTAACAGATAAATCAGTCATTTTGGTTAAAATAAACACTGAAGACCAGCTTTGTATCAAATGTTTATATTATAAGCATGGACATTGGTATCCAACCGTTATACTAAAAAAAGATATTATCTCATTAACAGATATAAGAAATAGTTCACCACCTGCAAATACTTTGCATGAAGATTCTCTGGGTTTTGATAATCTTACTTATACCCAAAAATTAAATGATGTTGGTGGATGTGAATTATTTGTGCTTAGAAATAATACTATAACGTTAGATAATTTACATTACTTAAACAATTCAAAGTTACCTAGTTTTCCTGAACCTCAGAGAAGTTGGCGTTATACCGGTCTTCCTAGCAAAATTGATATAACAAAGAAAAATGGTGAACTAATAGACTATGTTCCTATTCATATTTATGCTACTAAAGATGGAAATCAATCAGTTATATTATCTAAATCCAGTAATATTTTAGGATATTTAGATGTTGATAATAATTTCTATAAATCATTTCATCTAAATAGTTATTTCAAAAAAGATCAGTTATTATTTATCTTACTTCTAGACAAAATTAGTCCTAGCTGTAAAGGATGTTCCATCAATAAGAATAGCTACTGGTCTTTAATTACCGAAACTCCATCGTATAATCTTGAAGAACATCCATATTATATTACATTAAATTGTGGCCTAACTAATAATGATATACCTGTCTTTAATTTAGCTATAGGCTCTAATACTTTTATAAACAATAACAATGGTAGATTGTATTCTATGTTGTCTAACAAATTGAGCTCATCATTTAATACAAATATAAATATTTCTAATTACTTAACTAAAACAAATAAACTAACATTTAAAAATGATAGTTTATCTAAATCCATATCAATATATCAATATAATGAAGTATATAGTATCAGCCCATCTAATTCTCTTATATCTAAAATAAATGAACTCAATAATAGCGATTATATTGGAAGTTTTGCAAGAGCAACTTTTAAACCTACTGTTTATGAATATAATTGTAATATATTCTCAAAATCTTTTATTTATGATTCCTAGAATATAATAAATCACTCTTAAAATAAAAATATTTTATATAGTTTTCCAATATAATGCTTCATTCCGTATTTATAATCTTTGATTTATTAGGTACTTGCCCTGCAAATAGTATAAAATATAATATATCAGCTAGCAATAAAAGCTGATGCAATATTTAATTTCCAGATAACTAGCGTTGGTATCACAGATATTAATAAAAAGGGTGGTAATATCAACATCATTAATATTCTATTCTTAATTAATATGCCGTTATAATTACCATAAAAATATATATGCTTTAGGTAAAATAAAATTCTAATGTCGTTTTATCTGTCATTCCAAGTTATGGTGAAAATATCATATGTACAAATTCATGAATTGGAACTATGGTAGCTATAACTATACAGAACTTGCTCTAGATAATTCTTTTAACAAAATTTATCCTTTTATAAACTAATATATTATAAAATTAAGAGATATTCCAATAAATAAAACTATGATATTAAATTTTTTGGTGGCTACTTATTTTGAATTTCATTTTTATCTCTTTAACTTCCTACTTCACTCATTGCTATTATGTCATTATATTTTTGCTTTATCTTTTTAAAGTCTTCCCAAACAGGCTTTTTTTTATTAACATCTCTTAACACCGCTGCTGGATGATATGTAGGCATAATTAAGTATTCTCCTTTTTTTATCCACTCGCCTCTTTCTCTTGTTATCCTAAAATCTTGCCTTATTATATTTTTAGCTGCTACTGAACCCAAGCATACTATTATTTGGGGTTTTATAAGCTTTACTTGCCATCTTAAATAATCTATACAAGACTCCATTTCATCATCCAATGGATTTCTATTACCTGGTGGTCTACATTTAACTATATTAGCTATATAAACATCATCTCTACTTAAATCAATAGCCTTAAGTATATCATCTAGCAATTTACCTGCTGCCCCTACGAAAGGGATCCCTTGTTTGTCCTCATTATACCCTGGTCCTTCTCCTATAAACATAATAACTGCTTTCTCATTACCTTGCCCAAAAACAACATTATTTCTAGTTTCATGTAATCTACATTTTGTACAAGCAAAACAAAATTGTCTGACATCATCTAGTGTATACATACAATTTCCTCCTGTTAATTTCTTCATTAATATTATATATCTAAAGCTTCAATGCAACAATAAAAAATAAAAAATATATATCTAAAACTATAACATTATTATTAAAGTTACGGGATTTAATTTCTGTACTTTTACAAAGTATTGTTTTATAATTAAATAAGTTAAGGGAGGAATGATACATGGACATATTCTTCAATATCATAGTTGGCATAAGTTTGAGTAGTGCATGCGGTTTTAGGATATTTATACCTCTTTTGATTATGAGCATAAGTAGCATTACTGGCTTTATTCATCTATCAACTAGTTACTCATGGATAGGAACTTATACATCATTATTTATTTTATTGGTTGCTACTTTACTAGAAATCTCAGCATATTTTATTCCATGGATTGATAATGCTCTTGATTTTATAGCTACACCTATTGCTATCATTTCAGGTATAGTTATAATGTCTTCTTTCGTTGATGGCTTACCTCCTATATTAAAGTGGAGTATATCTGTAATAGCAGGAGGTTTTGTTCCAGCCTTTATACAAGTTTCTACTGCCTTGATTAGAGGTTTTTTATCTACTGTTACGGTAGGCTTAGGGAATTTTGTATTTTCTATTTTAGAACTAATTGCCTCTTTACTTATATCTATACTTGCAATTCTTTTACCTTTTATAGCAATAATTTTATTAATCCTTCTATTATTCATAATTGGTTCTAAGAAAAAAGAACTAATTGTCAATAAATCAGTATAAAGCCTAGCAGTTTCATAATAGTATATAACACAAAAGACTCCTATAAGGAGTCTTTAATCTATATGGTCGGGGTGGCAGGATTTGAACCCGCGGCCCTCTGGTCCCAAACCAGATGCGCTACCAAACTGCGCTACACCCCGTAACATAATTAAAAGCTTCTACTTAGAAGCTAAAATTTAATGGTGCCCAGAGGCGGAATCGAACCACCGACACGGGGATTTTCAGTCCCCTGCTCTACCGACTGAGCTATCTGGGCATATGGTGGGCCTTCAGGGATTCGAACCCCGGACCTACCGGTTATGAGCCGGGCGCTCTAACCAACTGAGCTAAAGGCCCACATAAGTTGTATGTGGTAGGACTAAGTGGACTCGAACCACCGACCTCACGCTTATCAGGCGTGCGCTCTAACCTGCTGAGCTATAGTCCTATATTTTTAGGATATTGGTCGGGGTGGCAGGATTTGAACCCGCGGCCCTCTGGTCCCAAACCAGATGCGCTACCAAACTGCGCTACACCCCGTAATGCTTGGCGGAGAAGGAGGGATTTGAACCCTCGCGCCCCGTAAAGGACCTACTCCCTTAGCAGGGGAGCCTCTTCAGCCACTTGAGTACTTCTCCAAGCAAATCTCTTAATAC
>NZ_JARMXH010000019.1:0-21566 GCF_056892235.1 Abyssisolibacter sp. ZYX002 | reverse complement strand
TATTAAGTATACATCACAAAATTACAGGACTTAACTGTTAAGGTCTCTAGTAACACTAGCAGATTCACCACTGCGACTATCTATACTTTCATAACCCAGACAAGCACATAAGCATAGTTTTCTAGAATATGGTGTTAGATTGGTTAAAGTTATTTTTTTGCACAACTTTTTCATTTAGTACCTCCTATAATTATTCCTTGAATCTACAGTATCTCCACCAGAGTAATAATCTGGTATTATGATGTCTTTGCTTCTAGGTTGTATTGTGCATCTACAGAAACATTGACAAATAGGTTTGCATACTTCAATCGTATTTTTAAATAGGTTTTTATTTAATCTTTTCATAGATTAACCTCCTCTCAATTTATTAGGAATTCAACAATAAGATAAAGCGACAATGAAAAATGTTCCATAAAATTATATGTTTTACAATTGATATTAGAAGAATTTTTTAAAATAAAAAAGAGGATGTCTTTTATACATCCTCTCTATATTAAAGATTAACTTTCACATGGACATGGGCATGGACATGGTTTATAGCTTCGTTTAACAAGTGTATATTGAGTAGAACCACTCATTCTTACAAATTCAATATCAACAATTTTAAATCCATCATTTAATAGCTCATTAACATAAGGGCCTAATGGATCGCCGAGTAATGGAGGTGCAGTGTCAGGATCATTACTTGCATGTGTGATAAGAATATTACCACCATCATCAGGTTTACCTATAACTATTGACGTGTTGTATTTTTTCATTTTAGCCACCCTTCCAAATATTATTTCCCTATATATAATATGAGAATCATATTGCGATGTGAAATAAAGGCATAAAAACAATAGTTACTAGTAAATGCTTTAATATGGAATTAATAATATGCTTGAACCTAGTCATAGCATCTGGTACTATATATATAAGAGGTGATATTCGTGACAAAAATAAAAATAGTAACAGATTCTACAGCATATATAGGTGAGGATATCTTAAAAGCCAAGGATATAGATGTTTTAAAATTAAGCTATGAATTAGATGGAGAAAGAGAATCAGAGGGACTTCCAGGAACATTTGTGGATTATTTTAAGAAACTAAAAGATAGTGATAGCTTCCCAAAGACTTCACAACCTCCTGTAGGAGATTTTAAAAGAGTATTTAAAAAAGCATTGGATGAAGGAAAAGAAGTAATAGGCATTTTTTTATCTAGTGAAATAAGTGGGGCTTATAGTACTGCAGTGATGGCAGCAAATATGTTTGATACTGATAAAATTACAGTAATAGATTCATTAAGCGCAGTAGGACATCTAAAGAACATGGTATTAACAGCATTCAAAATGGCCGAAGAAGATCATAGTAGAGATGATATAGTAAAAGAAATATTAGAGTACAAAAATAGAATTGGTATAAGTTTTACTGTTGGAAATTTGGACTATTTACATAAAGGTGGTAGGCTTTCAACAGCCAAAGCTAAGATAGGAAACATATTAAATCTAAAGCCTGTATTAAAGATGGAAGATGGATTACTAAAGTTAGATAAAACATTTAGAGGCAGTAAAAGAGCTTTTAATTATATGATAAATAAAATACCAGAGGATGTTAAGAAAGTGACTATTAGTCACGTTGTGTGTAAAGAAAAAGTAACGCAGTTTATAGAGATATTTAATCAAAAGTTTCCCAAAGCTGAGATAGAGATTGATGAGGTAGGACCAATAATTGGCTCTCATTTGGGGCCTGATAGTTTTGGATTCTGCTACAAATATTAATCTAATTTATAATGAGATATGAGCTATACTATATAGATATAGCTCGTTATTTATTATATAGACTATTTAGAGTTATACAGACGGACATAAAAAAAGATAAAGGAGGATTATTCCATTTGTTTGAAGCAGTAAAAAAATACATCCCTATAAATGAACAAGAACAGAAAGATTTAGATTTGTTTTTAAGCAGTATTAAACATTTTGAGGATTTATTAACAAGAAATAATATTTTTATACATATAGTTAGCATAGGATTTGTAGTAAATAAAAATCGTAGTCATATTTTGATGGTGCATCACAATATATTTAATGAATGGTCTTTGCCTGGAGGTCATGTAGATGGCGAATGTGATTTTTTGAAAGTTGCAATAAAAGAAACTCGTGAAGAAACGGGAATAATAGCAGTTTTTCCAGTTATAAAAGATATATATTCTATAGATGTTTTACCTGTTATAGGTCATATGAAGTTAGATTCATATGTATCAGCACATACGCATTTAGCTTTGACATATCTTCTTGAAGCTGATGAGTCAGAACAACTTGTGATTAAGAGTGACGAAAATAGTGATGTGAAATGGATTGAGATAAACGAGGTTATAGAGAAATATTGTAACGAATCACATATGAGGAGTTTTTATAAAAAACTTATAAACAAATTGGATAGTGTTGATGTTTAATTACAAATAAAGTATCACTTTAATACAAAATGACCATTAGATAGATAAACTTCTATCTTAATGGTCATTCTTAATGCAGCAATATTTCGATTATGTATTTATTAGTTCTAATTTTGATATCTGCTAATATGCTTTTTCGTTAACGCTTAGATTTATTTTTTTCATTTTTGATATACCAACTGCTGATAATACTATACTCGGAATCAAGAATGGAGCATAAAGCATAAATGCCAATGCAGAAACTCCGTATAGTACTAACGATGTAATATTTGCCCATCCTTTATTTGCAAAAAATGCTATAAAGCCAAATATTATGCCTATTCCTAATAGTAACATATGTGGATAAACTAAAACAGCTGCTATACCTGCACCTATTTGTTCAGCTCCACTAGTTGAAGCTATAGCACCGAAGAAATGTTGTACTATGTAGATAAAATAGATTGTTGCTAACAATAATGAAGTAAATACCACCTTACTCCTTGTCTTAAACATTTAACTACTCCTTTTATTTTTAACCTAAGCTCAGTAAAAGTATTAAAAGATATTATTGCGCTTATTTAGAGCTTGGGCAACAAAGTGAATTATACCACCAACCAATTATACCTTATTATTCCAACAAATACAATGATATTTCTGTTATTTTTAGACATATATAAACATATTATGCGATATCAAGCAAATTAGTAACAGATGATTTAATAATAGTGATATACCTGCTTAAATTTATACAATATGGGTTAAACTATAGTACATGTACTATTTTATGGAGGAAAATAAAGTGGAAAGATCCAAATTGACAAGTACAAAAATGGTTATTATACTTATAATGTATTTAACAGGTACTACGGCGCAGACAGTGACTGGGATAGATGCTAAAGAAGATTTTTGGATATCGACAATTATTTCTGTGGTGATTGCTGTTCCACTTGTTTTTACATATAGCAAGTTATTAGCGTATTATCCAAAAAAAAATCTATTTGAAATATATGAAATATGTTATGGAAGAAAACTATCAAAGATTATAATGGCATTGCACTTTTATTATTTTTTAGATGGAACAACATCAATATTACTTAATTTCACATATTTTGCTAAATCGATGCTGCTCTACTACACTCCTAATATAGCTTTTTCAATAGGAATGATGTTGCTTTGTATCTGGGTAGCTAGAGAAGGTATCATAACAATAGGGAATTTTGCAAATGCATTTTTGCTTCTATTTATTATACTTATATTATCACCAGTGATTCTATCCGCAACCAAAATGAATCTAAATAATATAAAACCAACATACTACAATGGAATAAAACCAATATTGATGGGAACGTATAAAACATTTACATTTCCATTTGCACAGATGACAGCTTTTACAATGATATTTACTAATTTTAAAGATAAAGAATCACCATTTAGAATGTACATGACAGGGTTAATTATAGGAAGTGTAATAGTGATTATAATGTCGAGTACAAGTGTATTGTTGTTAGGTGTACCCGCAGCTACAAAACTTGTCTATCCAATATATACGGCAATGGCCAGAGTTAATATAGCTAGAACATTACAGGGTATTGAAGTTATCTTGTCAGTTGTTTTTGTATTCGGAGTATTCATAAAAATAGCTATATATCTTATAGCAACAAGCAAAGGTTTTGTAAAGCTTTTTGATTTAAAGGATTATAAAACTTACTTAGTACCATTATCTCTATTCATTATTATATTAGCAAAGATATCTTTTAGAGGTATTCTAGATTATTGGAGCTATACCAATTCAATATGGCCAGTGACAGCTATAATATTTGATGTAATACTTCCAATACTAACAGTTTTAGTAGCGTATATAAGAGTTACGCTAGCTAAGGCGAAATAATTGGAAAGCAATAGTGTTTGACGTTTATGATAAAAGGTTTTATAATTTATAGTAGTGAGATTATATATGAATGGAGGTAATTAATTTGAAAAAAACAGTAAGTATAGTACTGTTGTTAGTAATATTAACTACAATGTTTTTAAGTAGTAGTTTTGCAGGAATTACTGATAAAATGTCTATAGTTGTTAATGGAGAAGTTAGGGAAATGAAATATGGTGCTTTTCCAAATAAAGTAAATGACATAGTTTATTTACCAGCTAGAGATGTATTTGAAATATTTAATTCAAAAATAGTATGGAACAATAAAACCAAGAGTGTAGAAGTAGGGCTTAATAATGACAAACTAGAACTTAAGATAGGTAGCGACGAAATAAAAATAAATTCTAGACCTCATACACTTGAGAGTAAAGTTATAATCAAAGATTCAAGAACTATGATTCCAATGGGTGTATTAAATGCTGTAGGAATAGATACATATGTAAACAAACAGGGAAACGTCAGTATATCACTAGATATAAAACAGCCAGAAAAAGTAGATGTAAATGTTAACTACTTGGGAGGTCCTTCAGCAATAAGTCTAATCAAGATGTTAAAGGACAAGCCTTATCTAGGGAAGAATGTAAATGTGAATTATGAGATGTTAAAGCAGGTATCATTGATACAAGCAAATATGCTAAATAAAAAAGCTGATATTATAGTAGCACCAACAAATTTAGGAGCTAACATATATAACAAAACAAAGGGTGAATATATATTAGCAGACGTGTATTCTTGGGGAGTACTATATTTATCTAGTACGGAAGAGATAAAGGATTTCAGTGGATTAAAAGGCAAAGAAATATACTTAATAGGAAAGACAGGGACACCGGGTATAGTATTTAATAAGCTATTACAACTAAATGGATTAGATCCAGAGAAAGATGTGAAGCTAATATACCTAAGTAGCCCTCAAGAATTAGCTATGTACATGATATCAGGTAAAGCTAAAACAGCCGTTTTACCAGAACCTGTACAAACACAAGTATTAATGAAGAATAAAAAAGTAAAAGTAGTGATGAATATACAAGAAGAGTGGGGCAAAAAGTATGATAGCAAGTTAGGCTTCCCACAATCGTCAATATTTGTTAAAAAAGAATTCTTAGATGCACATAGAGACATTGTAAAATCATTTCTAAGAGAGCACAAGAACTCTATAAAATGGGTAAATGAAAACAACGCTCAGGCAGGGTTAGCAGGAAAAGAACTAGGTATTATGCCGAGTGAGAAAATCATAGAAAAATCAATACCAAGATGTAATCTAAAATATGTAGATGCAAAAGATGCTAAAGCTGCTGTTAAAGAGTTCTTAAATACAATACTATCATTTAATCCTAAATCAATAGGTGGTAAATTACCAGATGATGGATTCTATTATGAAAATAAATAAAAATAATAAGGGCTATAAAAGTTATAGCCCTTTAATAAACACAATTTATATTATACTTTCTCTTACGATTATAATATCTATTTGGGCATTACTGTCTAAAATAATAAACTTAGAGGTTACGTTTCCTATGCCATCAAGTGTATTCGAGAAATTAAAATATATAATAATGGGGGAAGATTTTTGGACAATAGTTTTAACAACTTTTAAAACATGTATGATAACATTTATCATAGCGTTATTAGCAGGTATTATATTAGGCATAATTGCAGGTGTATTTAAACCTTTGTTTTACTTGCTCCAACCATTAATTGTAATAATAAAAACCACTCCAGTCATATCTATAATACTCCTAGCACTTATATGGTTTAGAAAAATAACTCCAAACTTTGCAGGTTTTTTAGTCACATTTCCAGTCATATACAGTAATGTATTAGAGGGAGTAAGAGAGATAGATTATAGACTTATAGAGATGGCTAAGATGTACAAGGTCAAGAAAGCTAGCATAATAAAAAACGTATACTTGCCATCAATAGTATCTTATGTATTTGCTGGCATATCCATAGGATGGGGGATGACTATAAAAGCAGTAGTAGCTGCTGAAGTGCTCAGTCAACCACCTATGTCAATAGGAACAGTCTTGCAGGATGAATCTATATACTTAGAAACAGCAGGAGTATTTGCTTGGACTATAGTCATAGTTGTAATGTCATTTGTATTTGAGTCGTTATTTAGATTATTGCAACATAGATTACAGCGCTGGAGGTGACTAGGATGTATAAGATAAGAGATATTAATAAGTCATATGGAGAGTTAATTGTATTAGAAAATTTGAATATAGATATAAACAAAAACATTATTACATGTATAATAGGGCCTTCAGGTTGTGGTAAAACTACACTTTTTAATATAATAGCAGGCATGTTAAATGCCGACTCTGGCAAGTTAGGTGATATTGAAAATGAGACAATAAGCTATTTGTTTCAAGAATCACGTCTACTTAAGTGGAAAACAGTCAAAGAAAATATAGAGTTTGTATTAAAAGACAAAATGGATTTAAAAGAGATACGTGAAGTAACAGATAAATATTTAAAACTAGTTGGATTAAAAGAGTACAAAGACTATTATCCAAACAAGCTAAGTGGAGGCATGAAACAAAGAGTTTCCATAGCAAGAGCATTTGCATATCCAGCTGATTTGTTGCTAATGGATGAGCCATTTAAATCCTTAGATTACGAACTTAAAACTAACTTAATATATGATTTTAGAAGAATACAGAGGGTAGATAACAAGACAGTAATATTTATAACGCACGACATAAACGCAGCTTCAATATTAGGAGACGAGATAATAGTTTTAACAGATAAACCGACCAAGATAAAAAAGGTAGTTACTAATACAATACCAAAAGAAAGCAGAAGTTTAGAAAATGCGGAATTATTGGATTTTCAAAGAGGACTAATACAGGTTATAAAAAATAAATAATATAATTATTAAATGAGCCATGCTTTTATAGTGTGGCTCGTTTTTTTTGTTAGGAAGTTAAAAAAGCTTAATAGTTAAAAAGATTCTAATAGAAATGGCTACAAGATACAATGATATAACAAAAAGTTTTTAAAACAAAAAAATATTTTTTTTATAAAAAAATTATTTGACATATCAAATTTATTTTTATATACTAAAAATAATTAATATATGTTTCGGTAGATAAAAAATAGAGGGTTTTAACTTTGGATGTTAATTTATATTAAGTGATTTCTATTCAGAATTAAGTTTTCAAAGATACTTTTTATATCAGGTATTAATTTAAAGGCACCTATTATCAACCACTTATAAGTTAAAGGTAGAAAGCAACTTCTTGTCAGCATTGATTTCTTTAAAATTCCACGACATAAGATGATATACAGCTAAGAAATTTAGTAACCGCAATACATAAGATATAACTTCTACTTATGATTTTGTATGTAATTTAGCAATCATTATTATTCATTAATTTTCACTCACATCAGTATATTAAGTTTTTTCAATATAAATCATTATAGTCATGTATAATTAAAATTCCAATACAAAATCTCTATTAAACTGTTAACAGTCTATTGATTTTATATTAGTTAAAGATTGATTAAAAATATGAGGAGGAAATAGTATGAATACCCAAGAAATGATGAAAGTCGCTTTAAACTTAGCAAAATTAGAAGAAATACCCGTAGACTCTGGTATATATTGTGAAGGAGAAAATATTAAGAAAGTTCTAATGGGAATTGATATGGGAACCCCAGAGCTTTTACTAGCTAGAGAGCTAAAATATGATTGTGTTGTATCTCATCATGGATCTCAGGATGACAAATTTATTAATGTTGATATAATACTTGATACCCAGATAGAAACAATGGTTAAACATGGTGTACCAATTAATAAAGCACAAAAAGCTTTAAGTAAGATAAAGAAAACTATGAAACTTAATTTTCATGGAATTAATAGTGATAGAGCATCTTCTGTTGCAAGATTGATTAATATGCCTTATTTCAATATGCATCAAATAGCTGATTTGTTAACTGAAAGATTTGTGCAAAATTATATTGATGATAAGGTGAAAAATAAAACAAATGTGACACTTAAAGATATTATAAAGATATTAAATGAAATATATGAATACCAAAATGGTTATGTCAAACCATTTATTGCAGTAGGTAAAGAAGATAGTTTTGCTGGAAAGAATGTTGTAACTATGGCAGGTGGAACAGACGGAGGAATAGATGTATCTAAAGCGTATTTTGAAGCAGGTGTAGGTACTCTTATATGTATGCATATGGATGAGAAAGAACTAGATCAAATAGAGTCCCATAATGTAGGCAATGTAATAATAGCAGGACACATGCCTAGTGACTCAATTGGAATGAATATAATTGCTAAAGAATGGGAGAAAGCAGGCATAAAAGTAACCAAGATATCAGGTATGGTATAGATTCATAATAACAAATTATAGAACTAAGGAGTATACTATGATAGCTATTAAAGGTGGAAAAGTAATGACTATAACAAATGGTGTTATAGAGGAAGGTACAATAATAATAAAAGATGAAAAGATTGTTTCAGTTGGAAAAGATATCGATATACCAGTAGAAGCTGAAATTATAGATGCAAGTGGAAAATGGATTATGCCCGGGTTAATAGACGCACATACTCATATCTCTGTAATGGGAGAACCAAATACTATGCCAGGCTTACAAGGTGATGGCAATGAAGTTGGTGATCCTATCACTCCTTTTGTATCGGCTGTTGATGCATTAAATCCTGATGATGAGGGTATTAAAATCGTACGTGAGGCTGGTTTTACATCCGTCTATACAGGCCCGGGCTCTGCTAATGTAATAGGTGGTACAGGGTTAAGCCTAAAATTAAGAGGAGAAACAGTTGAAGAAATGGCTTATAAAGGCAGTGCGCATATGAAGATGGCTTTGGGAGAAAATCCAAAACGTGTATATGGTGTAAACAATAAAACACCTAAAACTCGTATGGGTATAGCTGCATTGCTTCGTAAAACTTTGCTAGAAGCAAAAGAATATGCTAAAAATAAAGAATTAGCTAAAAAAGATCCAGACAAAATGCCTAAATATGATATTAAGTTTGAATCATTACTAAAAGTAATTAGTGGAGAGCAAAAAGTTAGAATTCATTGTCATAGATCAGATGATATATTAACTGGAATTAGGATTGCTGAAGAATTTAATTTAGATTACTCATTAGAGCATGCAACTGAAGGGTATAAAAAAGCAAAGATTTTAGGAGAAAAAAATGTTAATTGTGTAGTTGGTCCATTTTTGATGCCACCAGCAAAAATGGAGGTATGGGATCAAAAACTAGAAAATGCTTGTATTTTATCAAAAGCAGGTGTAAAAGTATGCTTAACTGCAGACGGAGCGTCGGGCACAGCGTGGTTACCTATACATGTTGGATTATTAATAGCGAGAGGGTTACCTGAAGAAGAAGCATTTAAAGGAGTGACTATTTATCCTGCTGAATTATTAGGCATATCAGATAGAGTAGGGTCTATAGAAATAGGCAAAGATGCTGATATAGCGATATTTGATGGACATCCTTTCTCGAATTTTACGTTATGTTGTTTAACTATGATAGAGGGGAAAGTTTATCATACTGATGGACAGTTGATTTAGATATAAATAAAATATGGAGGGGCATATGTTAAAATACATACTAAAAAGGTTAGTATTAATAGCAATCACTTTATTTTTAGTTTTAACAATAACCTTTACAATATTACAGATACTGCCTGGTTCACCTTTTAAAAACCCAAAGATACCTAAAGCTGAAATGGAAAGATTAGAGGAGCTATATGGATTAAATGACCCAATATATGTTCAGTATTTCAGATATATTGAAGATATAATTACAGATTTTGATTTTGGTATATCATTTAAATATAGGAATCAAAAGGTCACAGATATGTTATTTACTAGGATACCTTATACTATTAAAATAGGTTCATTAGCCCTAAGCTTTGGTGTAGTTGTTGGAATATTTTTTGGAATAATTGCAGCTATAAAACGTAATACTGCGTGGGATCATGTTTGCACTATTTTAGCAGTAATTGGAGTATCAATACCAAGTTTTATCTTTGCAGCTTTAACACAGAACTTTTTAGCTTTTAAATGGGGAATATTTCCTAGTGTGTACAGTAAAGCAGATATAAGTGCGGGTATTACAGGTTCTGATGAGTTTTATTCTATGATTTTACCTGCGTTATCTATGGCTATATTTGTTATAGCTACAACTATGAGGTATACACGTTCTGAACTAGCCGAGGTATTAGGGTCTGAATATATATTACTTGCAAAAGCAAAAGGTTTATCAGATAGAAAAGTTATATTAAAACATGCTATTAGGAATGCTATGATACCAGTAATTACAATTGTTGGCCCAATGACCATCATGCTTATATCAGGAGGTACTGTTATGGAAAAATTTTTTGGTGTTCCCGGGCTGGCACAGACTCTTATAAGTGCAATTCAAACACGAGATTATTTTTTGATTTCAGGAATTGGTTTTACCTATAGTGCTATATACGTAATTGTAATTTTGATTATAGATATATTATACGGATTTATTGATCCAAGAATAAGGCTGGCAGGTGTTAAAAATGATTAGTAATGCAAATATAAAAGTAGATAAAAGTAAATTTGTTCTAACGAAAAATAAAGTTATAGATACAGAAAAAATTTCAGGGGAAAGTATTAGCTTTTGGCATGATGCTTTTAGACAGTTAAAGAAAAATAAACTAGCTATTGTAGCACTAATTTTTATTGTAATAATTGGAATCTTTTCGATAATTGGGCCAAATATAAATAAATATAATTATGAAAATCGCGTTATTAAAAACAAAAGCTTAGCTATAAAGATACCACCACGAATACCATATATAGAAAAATTGGGAATATTTGATGGAACAATGAATTTAGATTATGAAATAAGTTCATTTAATTCATTATCGGAGGGTAAAAAGCAATATTATGAAGTTATTAAGACATATGACAAAAACGGAGTTACATATATTAAAGCTAAAGTACATGTATACAAATTAAAAGGTATAGAAGACAAATATTTTTGGTTTGGCACGGATGACTTAGGGCGTGATTTGTGGACTAGGTTATGGTATGGAACTAGAATTTCTCTATACATTGGATTACTGGCAGCTTTTGTTGACCTTACAATAGGAGTTACGTATGGTAGTATTGCTGGCTATTATGGTGGCAGCAAAGTTGATAACATAATGATGCGTATAACAGAAGTAATAGGTGGGATTCCATCTCTCGTAGTGTTATTAATTTTTTTATTAATACTAAAACCCGGGTTATTGTCTTTGTCCCTTGCGATTTCAGCAACAGGTTGGATTGGTGCTGCAAGAATAGTAAGGTCTCAGTTCTTAAAATTAAAAGACCAAGAATTTGTTCTAGCTGCTAGGACTTTAGGAGCATCACCTTTTCGATTGATATTCAAGCATATGTATCCAAATGTAATAGGACAACTAGTAGTAATGGTTACATTTACAGTTCCTGCAGCAATTTTTTACGAAGCTTTCTTAGCTTTTATTGGTCTTGGTATGCCTATGCCTATTCCTTCTATAGGAACATTGATAAATGATGGATATTCATATATGAAATCATGTCCATATATGCTTTGGATTCCAACTTTCACTATTTGTTTATTAATGCTAAGTATTAATATATTTGCAAATGGATTACGAGATTCATTAGATCCCAAAATGAGGGTAAGGTAAGGAGGATTTATGACAGAATTATTAGAGGTGAGAAATCTCAAAATTAATTTTAAAACAGATGATGGGGTAGTTCAGGCGGCTAGAGGTGTTAACTTTAGCTTAGAGCAAGGTGAAACTTTAGCTATAGTTGGAGAAAGTGGAAGTGGAAAATCCCAGACTGTAAGGGCAGTTATGGGTTTGTTAGCTGACAATGGATATATTTCAGACGGAGAAATAATATATGATGGACTGGATTTGGCCAAAATTGATAAACAAAATATACATAAATATCGTGGAAGTGATATTGCTATGATATTTCAAGATCCAATATCTTCGTTAAATCCTACAATGATTATTGGCAAACAAATACTTGAAGCAGTCTTATTACATAATAATATATCTAAGAAAGAGGCTAAGAATATAGTTTTACAGTTAATTAGTCAAGTAGGTATAGATGAACCTGAAAAAAGATATAAACAATATCCTCATCAGTTTTCTGGAGGAATGAGACAAAGAATTGTAATAGCTATAGCACTTGCGTGCAATCCCAAAATTCTCATCTGTGATGAGCCTACTACTGCTCTAGATGTTACTATACAAGCCCAAATATTAGATTTAATTAAGGAACTTCAAGAAAAAACTAAGGTAGGGGTTATATTTATAACACATGATTTAGGTGTAGTTGCTAATATTGCTGATAGAGTTGCTGTAATGTATGCAGGCAAAATAGTAGAATACGGCAAAGTAGATGAAATATTTTATAATCCAAAGCACCCATATACTTGGGGGTTGCTTGCTTCAATGCCAGATGTTGATTCAAGTGAAGAGGATTTATATGCAATACCAGGTACTCCTCCTAATTTATTAAATCCACCAATCGGAGATGCTTTTGCCGTGCGAAATGAATATGCTATGGATATTGATTTTGAGGAGCATCCGCCTTTCTTTAAAGTATCAGATACACATTTTTGTGCATCTTGGTTGTTACATGAAAGTGCGCCTAAGGTTAACCCTCCAAAGGCGGTTTTAAATAGAATGATTAAGTATAAAGAAAGGTATGGTACTAATGAATAATGACAGAGAGATAATTTTAAGTATAAAAAATCTAAAACAATACTTTAAAATACCTAATGCTACTATTAGAGCTGTAGATAATATTTCTTTTAATATTTACAAAGGCGAAGTATTAGGGATAGTTGGTGAAAGTGGGAGTGGTAAATCTACAACAGGAAGAAGTATCATTAGGCTATATAAACCTATTGAAGGAGAAATAATATTTAAAGGAATAAATATATCTGGAAAAATAGACAAGAAAACAAATACTATGTTACGTAAAAAGATGCAAATGATATTTCAAGACCCTATAGCTTCGCTTAATCCAAGGATGAAAGTATTAGATATTATTGCGGAAGGCTTAGACATACATGAAAAGATATCCTACGTAGAGCGTAAAGCAAGAGTATATGAAATTTTAGAGGTTGTTGGATTAAATAAAGAACATGCTAATCGATATCCACATGAGTTTTCTGGTGGACAAAGGCAACGAATAGGAGTTGCTAGAGCTATTATTATGAATCCTGAATTTATAATTGCTGATGAACCTATTAGTGCTTTAGATGTTTCTATACAAGCACAAATTGTTAACTTAATGAGAAAATTACAAAAAGAAAGAGGACTTACATATATGTTTATTGCCCATGATTTGTCTATGGTTAAATATATTAGTGATAGAATTGCAGTTATGCATTTAGGACATATTGTTGAAATAGGTGATTCAGATAGTATATACAATAATCCCATACATCCGTATACAAAATCGCTGCTATCTGCAATACCATTGCCAGATCCACAGTATGAAAAAAATAGAAAACGACTTATCTATAATGCAAAGTCTAGTGATTATGTTAATAGAGAATACAAATCGGTTTCTGATAGCCATGTTGTATTAGCTAATGATGATGAATACTATAAATGGATTAATTCTGAAAATTTGAAAACTAATGATTTGATTATATAAAGTAGGTGGTAGTTTGATTAAGAGAATAAGTATTAGAATTATATTAGGACTTTTTATTTCTTTATTACTATATATATTAAAAATATTAAGCATGCACAGTTTTTCTGATATATTGTTCATTATTAGTTTGCTTTTTTTTACAATAACAGGTTTTCAGTTTGTTATCAATGAAGGGTTATTTGATTTTCAGAAATATTCTTTAAAACAAATAAAAAAAATCTTCTTTTCGTGGTCAGCTAATCTTTTTTTTATAAATAATTCAAGTTGTGTTACAGATGATGATAATGTAGTAACCAATGATTTTATAGAGTTTTCAAAAAAGCATAAGAAAAATAAAAAAGGCTATAAAAAGAATATTGTTTCAAATATGATAGCAACTTTGGTTTTAAGTATTATAGCAATAATAATTTCATAAGTACAAAAAAAGGTTAATTATTATTTATAAATTATTATTAAAGGAGGTTAACATGAAAAAAATCTTATGCATTTTATTTATTATTATATTATTGCTAAGTTTTGTAGCCTGTAGTAATAATAGTGAGACAGAAACAGCTTCTTATGGAGGAGAAGGAGATCCATTACTTGTTTTAGATAATGTAAATGCTAGATTAGCATTGTCAATGGCATGTGATAAAGATTTTATTGTTAATGAAATACTGGCAAATGGATCGGCTGTATTAAACAATGGTATTCCTTCAGGATTTTTTATAGGGCCAAAGGGGACAAAATTTGAAGGAGAGGATTTTGTAGCTACAGCTAAGAAAAATAAATCTGGACTATATTATGACCAAAAAAAAGCAGCAGAACTTTGGTTAAAAGCTAAAAAAGAAGTTGGATTTGATACAGTTAAAATGGAAATGTTGATATCTGCTTCAGAAGTAGGTGGTAAACTTGCTGAACATATGCAAGAAGAATTCGAGACGAATTTAGAAGGACTGAAAATAGAATTAATTGTTTTACCGGGTATGGAGCGTATTAGTCGAGTAATGGCTGGAGAATATCACATGACTGTTGTTGGTTGGGGAGCGTCTTACCATGATCCTGCTACTTTCTTAGAGCTATTTATTACAGATTTTCCCTATAATGACCAAGGATATTCAAATCATGAGTACGACGAATTAATGAAAAAGGCTAATGAGACAACAGATCCAAAAGAGCATTGGCAAGCACTACTAGATGCTGAGGCTATTCTAATGAAGGATCCAGCTGTTGCACCATTATATCAGACGGGGCAGATATGGCTTCAAAACCCTTCTATAAGAAATATTTATAGACATTCATTTGGTGGTATAGCTAATTCATTTAAATGGGTAGATATTGATGCAAATGAAAAGGGAAATAAAATACTAAAGTTACTTAGTTTGGCTGATATATTTACTTTAGACAGTACTAATTCAACAGATTTTGGTTCTGCGGAAATCATTAATCATATATCAGAAGGATTAGTAAGATTAACAAAAGGAGATACTATTGCTCCGGGATTAGCAGAAAGTATAGAAAAAAGTGAAGATGGATTAACTTATACATTTAATTTAAGAAAAGGAATCAAGTGGATAACTCATACAGGAAAGGTATATGGTGAAGTTACAGCATGTGACTTTGAATACAGTTGGAATCGATTAATTAATCCTAAAACTGCTTCTGAAAATGTATCTAAGCTTATTGATACAGGTAAAGTTAAAAGTTTTAAAGCTATAGATGATTATACATTTGAAGTCAAGTTAAAGAGGAATATCGATTATTTTAAAGCAATATTACCGCTTTGCTATTTACAGCCAATAAACGAAAAATTCAAGAATAAAGTAGGAGATAAGTATGGAACTAGCAATAAGTATATTTTGAATTGCGGGCCTTTTTACCTTAAAGAATGGGATGTTTCAAACAAAATGATACTTGTAAAGAACCCTTATTATTGGGATAAAGAAACAGTTAATTTAGATGAAATTAATTACAGAATAATCAACGGCATTGACAATAATACTGAAATAAGCTTATACCTTGAAGGTAGCACTGATATAGCTGAATTGAAAGGTGAAAATGTTATGAGATATATGGATAGAGAAGATGCTGTTATATACAAATCAGCAGCTATTAGTAGTCTGTATTTTAATATAAATAAACATAAAGATTAATATCTTAATTCAATATCATTGTCTAAATTATAAAAAAATATGTTACAGTTTGATACTTAGAAGAAGTAGAAATAAAAAGAGTAACTATAGTCGTAGATTTTTAAAAGATATAATAATTCATATAAAATTATTCAGATAGTGTTAAAAATAAAAAAACATTGAAATTAAACCAATAATATAATTATAATTACAATAATTGATGAGTTTTTCTAAGAAAGGATGATGATATGGAAAGCGTAATGGAAAATATCAACTTTTACAAAAGTTTAATGAGCAATATAGCAAGACAATTTGGGTCGAATTGTGAAGTTATATTACACGATTTTTCAAATAGTGAGTTTGAAAATACTGTAGTAGAAGTACAAAATGGTCACGTTACAGGTAGAGAAGTGGGAAATAGTCCAACAAATCTATTTTTTGAATCTTATAAAAAAAATAAGGACGATGCAAAGCCATATATTACAACAACTGAAGATGGTAAAGTTATTAAATCTACAACTACACATATAAGAAACAAAAATGGAGATATAATTGGTGCGATTTGTATTAATTTTGATATATCACATTTGATATTAGCTGAAAATGCTATTAAAAGTATTTCTGACTATAATCTAAACAACAACAAAAGAGAAACCTTTACTAAGAATGTTACAGAATTACTAGATCAGAGTTTATATGAATGTGAACAGTTTATTGGAAAACCTCCAAGCCTAATGACAAAAGAGGAAAAATTAAAAGTCTTAGAATTTCTAGATGATAATGGAATTTTCCTCATATCAAAATCAAGTAATAGGGTTTGTAATTTTCTTGGAATTTCAAAATATACATTGTATAACTATCTGGATGAAATCAGATCGAACAAATAAAACTTTATCAATTATAATAAATTTGTATATGGGGGAATTTATCATGTATGATGTTTTAATAAAGAATGGTATGGTTATAGATGGCACTGGAAGAGATGCATTTAAAGCAGATATTGCAATTTCTGATGGAAAGATTGCTAAAATTGGGAATGTAAGTGCTGATGCAGAAACAGTAATAGATGCTGTGGGCAAATATGTATCCCCGGGGTTTATTGACATGCATTCTCATGCAGACGCCAGTGTTCCATTTTATCCTAAAATGGAAGCACCGTTAGGACAAGGTATCACTACTGTATTTGCAGGACATTGTGGATTAGGGGTTGCACCCGTTAACAAGTATTGGTTTGAAATGTTTGTGGAAGAACCTGCAATTTCAGAACTTATTCCGAGAAATATACAAGGACATGGCCCATTTTTTGAGAGAATAGTAGAGACAGATAAACTAGCTCCGATAGTAAAGAAATATTTTGATGTAGATTTGGATTGGCGTACTTGGGGAGAGTATTTAAAGCATTTAACCAATGTAGGTATTGGAGTTAATATGGCTGCTGTAGTGGGACATGCAAATCTCAGAGTACAGATTATGGGTATAGATTATCAACGACATGCAACTAAAGAAGAAGTTGAAGAAATGAAGAATTTGTTGGCAATATCTATGAGAGAAGGTTCTTTTGGTTTAGGGCTTGGGTTAGATTATGATCCAGGTAAATATGCAGATAAATATGAATTAAACGAACTTGCTAAAACTGTTGCAAAATACGATGGAATGTTAACTGCTCATGTAAGAATGCACAATACCTTAGAAGATATGAATAAATCACAGCCTCCAATTGAGGGGTTTAAAGAAATTATGGAGATTGGACTACAGACTGGTGTAAGAGTACACATTAGTCATATATGTGCAGGTTATCAAGTGGAGCCTTATGACGCACAATTACATAAAAAATCTGCTGAAAGAACATTAGAAATAATTGATGAGTACAAAGATAAAGGCGTAAAGGTTTCGTGGGATGTTCTACCCAAGCATACAGGCTCAGTTTTTAACTTTAATCAGCTTATCGGAAAGTTATATCCTTATGTTATGCAAGCAGGTGGAAAAAAAGCTTTTTCAGAAAAGCTAGCGAATGATTACTATAAGAGTCATATTTCAAAAGAAATAAAAAGCGGAAATCACCTATCAAAGTCTCCGTTTTTCAGCTTTAATCCTGCTGAGAACCCAGATTGGCATGAAGGCTTTTACATAGCAAAATCTAGAAATGAAACATACATAGGAAAAAATCTTAAGGATATTGCCAAGGATAGAAATATTGATACCGTAGATGTATTATTGGATTTAGTACAAGAAGACCCTGAAATGTATATTGCGCGTGTATATACTAATGAAAAGGTAGCAGATTCCGATTATTTTTGCGCGCATTCACAAGCATGTATAGGTTTAGATAATGCAGGATTTAATTACGATTATATTGTAGATTATAATGATATGCCAATACAAAAGACCCAACCTGCTGCATACAATGGAATGATAAAATTATTGAACTACAAATTAACTACTAGAATAGAAGATATGATAAAAAACTTAACTAGTAACCCATCAAAGGTTTTAAAACTAAAAGATCGTGGATTAATAAGAGAAGGAATGATAGGAGATATAGTTGTTCTTGACTATGAAAATCTAGATACCAATGAAGATTTTGTTAATCCCGGTCAACCCCCTAAAGGAATAGATTATGTTTTAGTTAACGGAATTATTGCTGTGTATGAAGGCAAACAAATTGTCAATAATGCAGGTAAAGTATTGTACCACAAAAACATTTGATTATTAGGGAGGAAAAAGACATGACATATAAATATGATTTTGATACTTTAGTAAACAAAGATAACTGTGGAAGTTTCAAACAGGCGTTTAAAGAAAAAAAATTAATCCCTGATGAAGTAGTACCCTTTGTAGGAGCAGAGCTAGAGTTTAAAACATCTCCCTACATAATAGAATCATTAAAAAACAAAGTTTTAAGTGGTGTGTATAGTTATACAAAAGACGATGAGCAATATAGAGATTCCGTAAAATGGTGGATGAAGAATGTTAGAAAATGGCATATTGATAAGGAGTGGATATGCCCATCTCTAGGAATATTAAAGTCTTTGTCAACATGTATCAATGCTTTTACAGAAGAAGATGATGGTGTGATAATTCAACCCCCTGTTTTTGGTGCTTATAAAAAGATTATTACTAGAGCAAAACGCAAAGTTTTTGAAAATAAGCTTAAATATAATGACGGTAGGTATAGTATAGATTTCATAGATTTAGAAAATATAATGAGTAAAACTCAAGTCAAATTGATGGTAGTTTGTAATCCACAAAATCCAATAGCAAAGACATGGTCTAAAGAAAATTTAGAAAAAATTTGTGAGTTAGCTTATAAAAATGATGTAGTTATATATTCTGATGAAATCCTTGCAGATATGACTTCTTCCGATATACATACAACAGCTGTAGCTTCTGTAAAACACGGAGAAAAGGTGGGTATTATAGGAACATCATTAAGCAAAGCTTTTAATTTTTCAGGGGCTATACATTCAAATATTATTATTCCTAATAAAATATTAAGAGAAAAATATTTAGTTCAAAGAGACAAAGATTATTATGATGGAATGAGTTGTTTTATGTATAGTGCTGTGATTTCAGCATATAATTCTAATAGTTTGAATTGGCTTAAAGAAATGAACAAATACTTAGATGAAAATGCACAGTTGATATACGATTTTTTTGAAAGAAATATCCCTGAGATACGTGTCTGCGAACGTAATTCTGGTTTTTTGTTATGGATTGATTGGAGCGCATGGGAATTGACAGAACAAGAACTACATGATTTCTTAGAAAAAGCACATTTTTATGTAGAAGAAGGTTCTTATTATGGTAGTGATTATGGCAAATTTACCCGTATGGTTATTGCGTTACCAAGAAGATATATTTTACAAGCACTTGATAGACTTTTGACTTTACTCAAGAAAGAGGATTGATAGTATGAAAGATAGAAAGGCAGAACCATTTTATTCTCCTTATGTGATAAGTGGAGATATGATGTATATTTCAGGACAACTTCCTATTAAGGATGGTGTTTTAAAAGCTGTAGAAGGTGGAATAAGACAGCAAGCAAAGCAAGTATTAAAGAATATGTATATTTTATTAAAAGAAGAAGGATTAAGCAAAAAAAACGTTGTGATGTGTAAGGCGTATATTACTGACATAAAATACTGGGAAGATTTTAATGAAGTATATGCTGAGTTTTTTGAAGATCATAAACCTGCTAGAGTTGTTATTCCAATATCACCTTTATCGTTTGGTTGTAATATTGAATTGGAAGCTATTGCTGAAATAAAATAAACCTTTAGCATGATGGAGAGAATAGAGTAAGCAGTAGTGAAGCATATAATAATATATATGATTTTGAATATGGGAGTTTTGGATTTTCAAAGAGGATGATACGGGTTATACTTTTATAGTGTAGCTCGTTGTTTTTTGAAAGAAAAAGCTTTCTAACTACTGTTATGTGGTAATTGCTTCGTGAGTGAGGCTAGATATTTTTTTGTTAGAAGCATTAAACAACATTTGCCCTAACTCTGAGATAGCGTTTCTTAGTTTTTTAGCGTTAGAATAATAGTATTGTATAAGTTTCTGAGTTTTTGACTCACTAATCATAATATGCTACAATAATGTAGTTTTAAAAAATAAATAAGGAAGGAGGATTTTTTTAATGAAGTTGAAAAAAGTGTTTATAATGACCGTTTTATCAATTACAGTATTTACTTGTATAATTTCGAGTGCGAGCGCAAGTGCTATTACTACTGCTAGTACTACTAATCTTGAATGTGTAAAATCATATTTTACTAATAAGTATCCAGTAACAGACGGTTATGAAATTAAATCATATTCTTTCGATGAAGAAAATAAAGTAATGTTAGCAAAAATAAATAAAGACGGTATGCTATTTGTTGCTGCAGCGAAGTACGACGAAGATAATTCAAGCAAAAGTACAAGTACTACCACTAGTACTATTGCAAGCACTACTGATTTTGTTTGGGTAAAAGCACATTTCATTAAAAAGTATCCAGTAACAGAGGGCTATGAAATTGAATCATATTCTTTTGATAAAGAAAATAAAGTAGTATTTGCAAAAATAAATAAAGATGGTATGTTATTTGTTGCTGCAGGGAAGTATGATGAAGATAATTCAAGTGTTACTGATGTTACGTGGGTGAGAACATATTTTAGTGCTAAATATCCAACAAGTCAGAATTATAAAATCGAATCATATTCTTTTGATAGTGATACTAAAATAGTTAAAGTAGAAGTAAGTAAAGATGGAAAAACATTTCCTGATGAGATAAAGTGTGATGTACTTAGTGATGGTAAATATTACGTGATTAATAATCAAGAATAAGTAAATCTCTCAAGAACTGTAAAAGAGCTCTACAAAACTGTTTTGAGATGAGCAACACAAAATACATAATTTCTAAAAGGAATATTCGTTTAAAAAAGACCTTCAACTCCA
>NZ_JARMXH010000018.1:0-24984 GCF_056892235.1 Abyssisolibacter sp. ZYX002 | reverse complement strand
GTTAGATGTACTCGGTTTTTTTTACACAAATTTTTTTGAAAAAACAACTGTTGCATAATGGATTAAATCAATAAATGAAAAAAGAAAAAATTTAAAATAAAAAAGGAAAATTTTATAAAACATAGAAATTATAACAATAATAAATTTTCAAATTTACAAACTTTACAGTCTAAAACCTCCCATATTACCTTGTTGATTATAAAAATATCAATTAAATAAATTAATCACAAATCTATTAGCTATTAGGTTGATAAGGTATGTTTAAACAATAGATGTGATATTATGTCTAGCTTAAAATAAAAAAGAGAGGAGTGAATTAATGAATACGTTGACTTTTGGAAAAGAACTAATTAGAAAAGACTTTATAGTTATAAAACCAACAAATCTTTGCAACAATTGCTAATAACATAAGGTAGTTGGTTATCTTACGTTAGTGTGAGATAACCAACTCACATTAATAGAGAATGATTGTTTAGAAAACGCGTTCATAACAACTTGAAATTGTAAGATAAGGAGAGAAGATATGGGTTTAATAATAAAATGGGATATAACATACAAATGCAACCTATATTGTAAACATTGTATTAATTCTGATTTTCTAAATAATAGGGTTGATGAATTAAAAACTAGTGAAATTATAAATATTATTGATAAAATAAGTAAATGTGTACCAATAGATTATATGCATATCCTAGGTGGGGAGCCGACTTTTAGAGAAGATTTTATAAAA
Organism: Abyssisolibacter sp. ZYX002; assembly: GCF_056892235.1. NCBI lineage: Bacteria > Bacillati > Bacillota > Clostridia > Eubacteriales > Clostridiaceae > Abyssisolibacter > Abyssisolibacter sp. ZYX002. The sequence continues at coordinate 24,254 of NZ_JARMXH010000018.1, read as the reverse complement.
ATAACCGATTATTTAGACGAGCTAAAAATCAAATTTGGATTTAATACAAATGGATTGAACATAAATAAAAGCAAATTTAGAAAACTACTTTTGAATAAAAGTTTAAATAATATAGTAATTAGCTTAGAAGGTCCAATAGCTGAGATTAATAATAAAATAAGAGGAAAGAATGTATTTGATATAGTAGTTAGAAATGTAAAATCATTAGTAGAATTTAAAAAAGAAAATAAACTAGAACATCTAAGCTTAACAATAAATACAGTTGTAAGTAGTCTGAATTATGATTATATAATAGACATGGTTGATTTTTGTGTGGATTTAGGAGTACAAGAGCTAAATTTATTAGCTTTGATACCTAGTGGTAATGCAACTGACGACATGATGATAACAGATGAGCAAGAATTAGAATTAGTTAAAAATATAGCTATTAAATATGCTGAGACTAAAGATAAAATTGAAATATCACCCAAATTTGCTAGACCTATAGTTAAAGATTATTGCAAGCAAATACTAGATTTAGATTTTCCAAGAACGACTCATGCATGTGGAGCTGGTACAAACTTTGCATTTATAAACAATTTAGGTCAATTAGCTCCATGTGACAAATTTTTATATGAGTATATAAAAAAAGAAGATAGAGACATTTATAGTATAAGAAACAGAGATTACTTTAGTGTTTGGAGTGAAGAGATTTTTAACATACCATACAAATTAACAGAAGGTGTAGACTTTTATAAAAAATATAAACCATGTAATGAATGTAAGTATCTAAAAGCTGAATGTTATCCTTGTTTTATCCCTCATTCAGAAGAAGAAGAGGTACAAGTAAAACAATGTATGAAATACTTTGAATTATTGAATAAAGAACAGGAGGCATATTAATATATCAATATGTAATAAGATTATAAATTTTGATGAAAATTGATTATTAGTCAAATGAGAATGGGCTCTTTGTTATAAAATAAAAGAGCCTATTAATATGTAAAATTGATAATTTATGATAAAATACTTTTGAAAATATAAGATAAAGATGATATAGTTCAAATAAAAAGGGACTGATTAGTGTGAAAAGAAGAGATAAATATAACTATTATTTAGATATAGCCCAAACTGTTTTAGAAAGAGGAACATGCCTTAGACGTAACTATGGTGCGATTATTGTAAAAAACGATGAAATAATAGCTACAGGTTATACAGGATCCCCTAGAGGCAGAAAAAATTGTACAGACTTAGGATATTGTATAAGAGAGAAATTAAATATACCTAGAGGCCAGAACTATGAAAAATGCAGAAGTGTTCATGCAGAAGCGAATTGTATTATATCAGCGAGCAGAAGAGATACTATAGATAGTACATTATACTTGGTAGGAAAGGATGTTAAAACGGGCGATCTTGTGAAAAATGCAAACTCATGTACGATGTGTAAAAAAATGATTATCAATTCTGGTATTAAAGCTATAGTTATAAGAGATACAAAAGATGAGTATAGAGAAATAAAGGTAAAACAATGGATAGTGGAAGATGATTCATTAAGTAGCGAAATGGGATACTAATAGAAAAAATGTTATAATTTTTATTAAATTTATATTACAAAAACAACAGCTAAATTGAGTAATGTGAATGAATATAGACTAATATGATAACAACTTATAAAAACAAATACATAATCATGTTATTTTTGTGTTAGTAATAAAATACATAAAAATGGCTATAATATCAGTGATAAAAGCTATGTATATTATAGAGCTTTGTGTTATAGATCAAATTAATAAGGTTTTATACATCAAATTAAATATAATAAGAATTAAATCAACTAAGGGATAATATATATTTAGCAGGATTGACTTTATATCGAAATTAAAGTAAAATCATAATGAGTTCTAAGTTATTTATTAAGAAGCAGTAATAATTGAAGGAGTGTTATAATGGTTAAATACGTCGGACCATTTTTATTTGCTTTGTTACTATCATATTTTACTACACCATTAGTAAAAAGATTAGCAATAAAAATGGGAGCAGTAGACATACCTAAAGACGATAGAAGAGTCCATAAAGAACCAATACCAAGTCTTGGAGGACTAGCGATATATTTTTCAACAGTTGTAAGTTTACTATTGTTCTGTTTATTAGGATATATACAGATGGACAAAAGTTTGATTAGTATATTAGTTGGTGGAACTATGATTGTGATAACAGGCGTTGTAGATGATACAAAGGTACTATCGCCAAAAGCTAAATTTTTAGCACAGATAGTAGCAGCAAGTGTTTTAGTTTGGGGAGGGATAAAGATATCATTTGTATCTAATCCACTCAATGGACAGATTATTAAGCTAGGATATTTTGCTATACCTATAACTATATTTTGGGTAGTCGGAATAACGAATACATTGAATTTCATAGATGGGCTAGATGGGCTAGCAGCAGGAGTTGCAGGGATAGCATCGGTTTCATTGATGTTTGTGGCTTCAAGGTTTGTTGACATATTTCCGTTTTATACTAGCGTAGTTCTTATGGCTGCAATATTAGCAGGATCATCGTTTGGTTTTTTACCACACAACTTTAACCCAGCTAAGATATTTATGGGAGATACAGGAGCGTTATTTTTAGGTTTTATGTTATCTGTTATATCAGTAAGAGGTGTGATGAAAAGTTTTACAACAATATCAGTTGTATTACCAGTTATAATACTTGGAATACCAATATTTGATACAGCTTTTGCAATAATAAGACGTTTTCTTAATAGACAGCCAATATCTCAAGGAGATAAAGGTCATTTACACCACAGATTGCTTAAAAAAGGACTAAACCAAAAACAAAGTGTTGTAGTATTGTATACAATTAGTATGCTGTTAGGCGGGCTAGCACTTATGCTTACTGACATGAATCTAAATAAGAGTACATTCATACTAGGAATGATTACAGGTGGTATACTACTATTCTTTGTTCAAATGAGCTTAATGAGTATAATAAAACATAAATCAGGTAGAAACTAATAAATTTGAAATACAGAGGTAAGCTCAGAAATTGAGAATACCTCTTTTTTATAGAGAAGGAGGATAATGATATGAAAAAGATAAAAGTTCTAACCGTTTTTGGTACTAGACCAGAAGCAATAAAGATGGCACCTATAATAAAGGCTATGAATAAAGAATATAAAGTTGAAAATAAAGTTTGTGTGACAGCACAACATAGAGAGCTATTAGATCAAGTTTTAGATATATTTGATATAAAGCCTGATTATGATATGAACATATTTGAACATGGACAGACATTAACACAAATCACAAGTAGAGCATTAAAAGGACTTGAAGAAATTATTAAAAAAGAACAGCCTGACGTTTTGTTAGTACAAGGAGATACTACAACAGTATTTGCAGGAGCTTTAGCAGGATTTTATCACAAAATTAAAATAGGACATGTTGAGGCTGGGCTTAGAAGTGGAGATATGTATTCACCTTATCCAGAAGAAATGAACAGGAAGCTAACAGGAGTGCTTTCAAATTATCACTTTGCACCAACAGAGTCAAGCAAAGAAAACTTAATCAAAGAAGGATACCCAGAGGAGATTATTTATGTTACAGGAAATACCTGTATAGATGCACTGTTTGAGACTGTAAAGGAAGATTATATTTTTAAGAGTGATTTGCTAAATAAAATTGACTTTGAAAATAAAAAAGTAATATTAATGACTGCGCATAGAAACGAAAACATAGGCAAGCCAATGCATAATATATTTAGTGCTGTTAAAGAAATAGTTAATGATAACGAAGATGTAGAAGTTGTATTTGCAATGCATCCTAATCCCAAAATGAGAGATATAGCTAGAATGTATTTAGACAATATGGATAGAGTACATCTAATAGATGCGTTAGACTATGAACAAAATGTCAACCTAATGGCAAAGTGCTACATGGTAGTTACAGATTCAGGAGGGATTCAAGAAGAAGCTCCTTCACTTGGTAAGCCAATACTTGTACTTAGGAAAGAGACAGAAAGACCAGAAGGTATAATAGCCGGTACAGCTAAGTTATCTGGGATAGAAAAAGATAAAATATATGATGATATAGACTTATTAATAAATAATAAAAACGAGTATATTAAGATGGCAAATGCAGTAAATCCATATGGAGATGGCAAATCATCAAAGAGAATAGTAGATATATTGGTGGATAGTTTTAAATAAATTGGCAAAATAGGAACAATGCACTATAATAAAGCGCTAAATGAGACTTATACAATATATTAACAACACTCGGAAATATTGTAAAATACACATGTAAGAGCTGTTAATATTTAAGTATTAGCAGTATTTTAACTCTAATAAGTTTTGAAATATTCAGAATTAATTCAAAGCTCTTTGATTAAGATATAATCATGATTATGCTTGTTATTTATCATTTTTCCATTGTGAAGAAAAATTATTAACTATAAATTTATCCTTGATATAAGTACTAGCAAAGTATTATACTAAATACAGTTAGAAATTTTAGATTCAAAAAAATACACTAGATGTACTATATAAAAATACTGATAGATTTTACACAATTTACAACTTGAAAAAACTGGTATATAATATAAAATTGGTAGAAAGTAGTTGAGATGTGTGATTAAAAAGAAGAGCTATGGTCAGATACTAAAAAATCTTGCATTAGTTAGTCAAATTGGGATAACGATGTTGGTTCCAATTGTAGGGGGAATTTTTTTAGGTAATTATATAGATAATTTGATTGGAGTAAAAGCTATTTTTCTAGCTGTATTTACAGTGTTAGGTATAGTTATATCATTTATGAACTTATATAAATTAGCTACTAAAGGAACACGTGGTGACAAAAAATAGATTGTTTAAAATTTAACGAGGTGAAGTGAACTTGAGTTTATTAAAAAATACCTTTAGTACAATACTAAAAAGAGTAATAATTATTAATTTATTATTAATAGGCATTATATTTTTTGTATTTAAAGAACCAATGCCATATGTCAAGGGATTGATATTTGGGTCATCTATAAATGTGCTTAATTTTCGTTTGATGAGTATAACATTAGCAAAATCTACCCAAATGAACAAAAAACGTATTATGGCCTATGTTATGGGGAATTATATGATAAGGTACGTAATCTATGCTATGGTACTAGCTATATCCGTAGTAGCAGATTATTTAAGCTTTTATACTACTGCTTTAGGTTTTTTTATGGTAAAAATTGTTATACTATCTGATACATTTTTTGATTTAATATATAAGAAAACAAAAAATAATTAAAATAATTTTTATCATTTGTCAAAAAATTTGATATAATATGAAATTATAACAGTTTAACCATGCTTACATTAGGTCAAGCTGATTCATAATTATTATATGTATATTTAATATTTATGAAAGGAGGTTATATTTTGAAGGGTATTATTTTTAATATGTCTGGCAAAGAAATATATATACATGATACAGTAATTCATTCTTGGATTATAGTCATATTGCTTTCTATATTTGCTATATATGTTGGCAATAAGGCTAAAAAAGTTAAACCTAAGGATAGACCAAAAGGGATATTAAATATAGTTGAAATGGTAGTTGAAGGTATTAGATCTTTAGTAAAGAGTACAATGGGAGAAGACAAGATGAAATTTGCACCGTACATAATGACTCTTGCATTTTTCTTAGTGGTGGCAAATCTCTTTGGGCTATTAGGACTTACACCTCCAACGTCAGACTATAATGTCACATTTGCACTGGCAATTATAACATTTGTATTAACTCAATATTATGGATTGAAGTCAAAAGGATTGAAAGGCTATATAAAAGGATTCTTTGAGCCTGTATTTTTCTTATTCCCACTAAACATAATAGGAGAGTTAGCAAATCCAGTATCATTGTCTTTCCGTTTATTTGGTAATATACTCAGTGGAGTTATAATTATGGGATTACTCTATAATGCTCTAGGTTTTGTAGCTCCAGTTATAACACCGATATTCCACTCGTACTTTGATATATTCTCAGGGTTAATACAAACCTTTATATTTATGATGTTAACAATGGTATTTGTGTCAATGGCAATGGATGATTAACGTTTAGGAACCATTTATATGGTTTATAATAAAACAAATTATATTGAAAAATAAAAAGGAGGAAACATAAATGGGTATAAGTAATGAAGCTTTTGTATTAGGATGTTCAGCAATAGGAGCAGGATTAGCTGCAATAGCAGGTATAGGTCCTGGAATAGGACAGGGGTATGCTGCTGGTAAAGCTGCAGAAGGAGTAGGAAGACAACCAGAAGCGCAAGGAGATATAATCAAGACGATGATCCTTGGTCAAGCAGTTGCAGAGACAACAGGTATATATGGCTTAGTTATAGCTATAATATTATTATTTGTTAGACCATTAATGGGTGCATTATAAGAGTATGTTTTATATTACTGAGCACAGGAAGGGGCTGTCAGGATATTAATAAAGGCAGCTTCTTATTCAAGTTCTGCATATCAACTAAAAGGAGGTATAGTAATGGACGCAACACCTAACTTAATTACTTACGCATATCAAATATTAACAACAACATTTCTAATTATGGGAATACTTTTAATTAGACCAGTATAGAGCGTATTAACAGTTGATTTGTGGAAAACATTAGTATGAAAATAATTAAATTAAAATAGATTTCGTTACCTTAACGAAAGGAGGTTAGGGCAATGCCAACTGTACATGTGTTACCTGATCCAGTCAATTTTTTATTACAGATTTTAGCGACAATCGTCTTATTTGGTGTCCTAAGATATAAATTATATGAGCCAGTAACTAAAATGTTAGAAGGTAGGAAAGACGCTATAGCAAAAGATATAAAATTGGCTGAAGACCAAAAAACAGAAGCCCAGAAGCTTAGAAAAAGCTATGAGGTAAAAATTAGTGAAGCAAAGAATGAAGCCAAAGATATTATAGAAGCATCAAGAAAAAGAGGCGACCAATTAAGAGAAGAAATTGTTACAAATGCCAAAAAAGATGCTAATGATATATTAGAAAAAGCAAATAAAGAAATAGATAGACAAAAAGAAAAAGCAGCAGAAGAGTTGAAGACAGAAATTGTAAGTATTGCAATGATGGCTGCAAGCAAAGTTGTAGAGGAAAAGCTAGATGAAAAAACCCATAAAAATATGATAAATAAATTTATCAATGAGGTAGGGGAAAGCAAATGGCACAATTAGTAGGAAAAAGATATGCAGAGGCTTTGTTTGAAGTAGCTCTAGAAATGAACAAATTAGAGAAGTTTAAGGACGAGTTATCATCAATAAATGGTGTGTTTAACTCAGAAAAAAAGCTTAAAACTATTTTTGAGCATCCAAAGCTATCAAAAAAAGAGAAAAAAGATATAGTTGATAAATTATTCAAAGAACATGCATCAAAAGAAGTATTAAATTTTATGTATATAATAATTGATAAAGGTAGAGAGAGATACCTAAATGATATTAATAAGGAATACATAAAATTGTCGAATAAAGAGCAAGGCATAGTAGAGGCGAAGGCAATTACAGCTATCAAGATGACAAAAGAAGAAATTGAAAATTTAGCAAGTAAGCTTTCATCAAAATTAGATAAAAAAGTAGTATTAAAGAATGTTGTGGACGAAAATATCATGGGTGGAGTTTTAGTTAGAATTGGAGATAGAGTTATAGACGCTAGTATCAAAGGACAACTAAATGAAATCAAAGGATTATTAAACAGTGTAAAAGTTACAAAGATAGGGGTGAAAAACTGATGAACCTTAGACCTGAAGAGATTAGTTCAATTATAAAAGAACAAATTAAGAGGTATGAGAAGAAGCTTGATGTTGTAGATGTTGGTACAGTAATACAAGTTGGTGATGGTATCGCCAGAGTTCATGGTTTAGAGAACTGTATGGCTGGTGAGCTTCTAGAATTTGAAGGTGATGTATACGGAATGGCTTTGAACCTTGAGGAAGATAATGTTGGTTGTGTTCTTTTGGGTTCTGATGAAAATATAAAAGAAGGCGACGTTGTAAAGAGGACTGAGAGAATAGTAGAAGTACCAGTTGGAGAAGCAATGATAGGTAGAGTTGTCAATGCATTAGGACAACCGATAGATGGTAAAGGACCGATAAATACAGATAAATTTAGACCAGTAGAGCAAAAAGCTTCTGGTGTTATAAAAAGAAAGTCAGTATCAGTACCACTTCAAACAGGTATAAAAGCAATAGACTCAATGGTACCTATAGGAAGAGGACAAAGAGAGCTTATAATCGGTGATAGACAAACAGGTAAAACTGCCATAGCTCTAGATACTATTATAAACCAAAAAGGTAAAGATTGTATCTGTATTTATGTTGCAATAGGACAAAAAAATTCTACAGTTGCTAAAATATCAGAGATTTTAGAGCAACACGATGCAATGTCATATAGTATAATCGTAAATGCTGGAGCGAGCGAGCTTGCACCACTTCAATATATTGCACCATATGCAGGAGTAACAATAGCAGAAGAATTTATGTATAATGGCAAAGATGTACTTATAGTGTATGATGATTTATCAAAACATGCAGTTGCGTATCGTACGATGTCATTACTATTAAAGAGACCTCCAGGACGAGAAGCTTACCCAGGAGATGTATTCTATTTACATTCAAGATTACTAGAGAGAGCGGCAAGACTTGATGACAAATATGGTGGAGGTTCAATAACAGCACTTCCAATAATAGAAACACTTGCAGGAGATATATCAGCATATATCCCAACAAACGTTATATCAATAACAGATGGACAGATATTCCTAGAATCTGAGCTATTTTATTCAGGACAAAGACCTGCTGTTAACGCTGGTCTTTCAGTATCACGTGTTGGTGGTTCTGCTCAAATTAAAGCAATGAAAAAGGTTTCTGGATCACTAAGATTAGACTTAGGACAATACAGAGAACTTGCAGCATTTGCTCAATTTGGTTCTGATCTAGATGCTGATACACAAGCAACACTTGCTCAAGGTGAGAGAATCATGGAGATATTAAAGCAGCCACAATACTCGCCAGTGCCAGTAGAGAAGCAAGTTATGATAATATATGCGGTTACTAGAAAGCATTTAAGTGATATACCAGTAGAGAAAATTACTGCTTTTAGTGATGAATTCCTACTATTTATGGATAACAATTATCCACAGGTTGGAAAAGGAATACTTGAAACTAAAAATCTAGATGAGAATATAGAAGCAGAGCTTGTAAAAGCTATAAATGAGTTTAAGGCTAACTTTAAAATGGCTATGTAGTCATTTTTCTAAGGCTACTCCAAAATGGAGATGGAGGTGATACGATGGCTCAAGGAATGAGAGATATAAAGAGACGTATTAGAAGTGTTTCAAATACAAAAAAGATAACAAAAGCCATGGAGCTTGTTTCGTCAGCCAAACTTAGAAAAGCAAGAGCAAAACTTGAAAAAACTAGACCTTATTTTGATACAGTGATAAGGAGTATAAATGAAATATTAGCTAGTACAGATGGTATAAAGCACCCTATGTTAATCAAGAGAGAAGTTAAGAAAGTTTTATATATAGTATTAACATCAGATAGAGGGCTATGTGGAGGTTATAACAGCAACATATTGAAGCTTGTAGAAAAACATAGTGCAGGTGACAAAGAAGTTTCTGTTATCAATATAGGGATGAGAGCAAAATCATATTTTGAGAGAAGAAATTATGATATCAAAGAAAATTTCTTACACATCTCAGAAAGCCCTACGTACTCAGATGCATTAGAAATAGGTTCATTAGCACTAAAGCTGTATGAAGAAAAAGAAATAGATGAAATTAATCTCGTATATACAAGTTTTGTCAGCACAATAACATATCAGCCTAAAGTATTAAAACTACTTCCAGCTGATAATTTTCAGGCTGAGGAAAAAGCAAAGAAAACATTAGTAGAATACGAACCTTCTCCAGAATCAGTACTAGATTACTTGATACCAAAGTACGTATATAGTGCTATATATGGAGGGTTGGTAGAATCTTCAGCTAGTGAACAAGGATCAAGAAGAGTAGCAATGGAATCTGCTACAGATAATGCTGAAGAAATGATAGAAAAACTTCAATTAAGTTATAATAGAGCTCGTCAGGCTGCTATAACTCAAGAGATATCAGAGATAGTTGGAGGAGCAGAAGCATTAAAATAAAGCGATATTAAGGCTTACCAGAAATGAAAGGAGTTGAAATACATGGCTGCAAACAATATTGGAAAAGTTGTTCAGGTAATCGGTCCAGTAGTTGATATCAGATTTGATGAAGACAACTTACCCAATCTTTTAAATGCTATTGAGATACCACTAGGAGATCATATAATAGTGGTAGAAGTAGCACAGCATATAGGTGATGATATAGTAAGATGTATATCTATGGAATCAACAGATGGTTTTACTAGAGGAATGGATGCAAAAGATACAGGAAGTCCTATATCGGTTCCAGTTGGTAAAGCAACATTAGGAAGAATGTTCAATGTTCTTGGAGAACCAATAGATGAGAGAGGACCAGCGAATACAAAAGAATCTGCTCCAATCCATAGACCAGCACCAAAATTTGAAGACCAAGAGACAACTACTGAAATTTTTGAAACAGGTATAAAAGTAGTTGACCTTATAGCACCATATTCAAAGGGTGGTAAGATTGGATTGTTCGGTGGAGCTGGAGTTGGTAAAACAGTTCTTATTCAAGAGCTAATACACAACATAGCAAAAGAACATGGTGGATTATCAGTATTTGCAGGTGTTGGAGAAAGAACCAGAGAAGGTAATGACCTATACTATGAAATGATTGATTCAGGAGTTATAGACAAAACAGCGTTAGTATTTGGTCAGATGAACGAGCCGCCAGGAGCAAGGATGCGTGTTGCACTTAGCGGACTTACAATGGCAGAGCATTTTAGAGATGCAGAAGGACAAGACGTTCTATTGTTTATAGATAATATATTCAGATTTACACAAGCAGGATCAGAGGTTTCAGCATTACTTGGTCGTATGCCAAGTGCGGTTGGTTATCAACCTACACTTGCAACAGAGATGGGACAATTACAAGAGAGAATCACATCTACAAAGAAGGGTTCAATTACATCTGTTCAAGCAGTATATGTACCAGCAGACGACTTAACAGACCCTGCACCAGCAACTACATTTGCGCATCTTGATGCAAAGACGGTTCTGTCACGTCAGATTTCAGAGTTAGGTATTTATCCAGCTGTTGATCCACTTGATTCAACATCAAGGATACTTGATCCGGCGATAATAGGTGAAGAACATTATAATGTAGCACGTCAAGTGCAGGAGATATTGCAAAGACAGAAAGAACTACAAGATATCATAGCGATACTTGGTATGGATGAGCTTTCTGAAGAAGATAAGATTATAGTTGCAAGAGCTAGAAGAATACAACGTTTCTTATCTCAACCGTTTAGTGTTGCAGAGGAATTTACAAGTATGCCAGGAGTATACGTACCTATAAGAGAGACGGTAAGAGGTTTTAAAGAGATACTAGAAGGTAAGCATGATCATTTACCAGAGTCTGCATTCTTATTTGTAGGGACTATAGATGAAGTGGTTAAAAGAGCAGAGGAAATACGTAATAGTTAATAAATACCTCAAATAATTGGAGGTGATATAGTGGTATCTAAATTCAATTTAGAAATAGTTACACCAGATAGAAAATTTTTTGAAGAAGATGTTGAGATGGTCATTGTCAGATCGACAGAGGGTGATATAGGAATACTTAAGAATCACACACCATTAGTTACAGTTTTGGGTATTGGTAAAATTAAAATCCAAAGAGATGGGGACATTAAGCAAGCAGCAATAGCTTCTGGATACATGGAAGTTCAAAAAGATAAGACAACAATTATTACAGATGCTGCTGAATGGCCAGAAGATATAGATATAAACAGAGCCGAAGCTGCTAAAAAAAGAGCTGAGGACAGACTTAACAAAAAAGACAAAAATACAAATATTACAAGAGCAGAGATTGCACTTGCAAAAGCTATTAACAGAATAAGTTTAATTAGATAGAATTATTAAAAGACGTCAGTTTTGGACGTCTTTTATAGCGTATAAATAATGTTGTTTAAGCAAAATATAAGTTAAATTAAAGCAAGAAAAAATCCTTCAATATTAATAAAAATTTACAATAAAAAAATGTATAAAACGACCTCTATTTTGTCAATACTTAATAACGAGGGAAGTGTTTAAGGATTAAATGTTTTGTCCCCCTTTAGCATTTAAAACTTTGATATTTCCCTCTTATTAAATTAAGTTTTAGCAATTTTGGAGGTGTAACATGAAAAAAATATTAGGAATCATATTTATATTATTTGTATGTCTTATAAATTTTACAAGTGCAGAGGAAGTAGAAAATAATGAGCCAAAAGATACGATAGCTACATCGTTTAATGCAACTCAGGCAGAGTTTTTAGAGGCAAATTTGAATGCTTCAGATAAAATAGGGGATAAGTTTTTGACAATTGAAGAGTTAGAAAAACTTATAAATGATAAATTTTATTTAAAAGAAGAAGGGGAAAATATTAAAGCAGAAAATATACAGTTAAAAGAAATTTTATATACAGATAAAATTGATTCAGAAGATAATAGGCAAATAATAGTTTATGGGAAAGATATTGATGATGATTACATAACTTTATATTTATCTACATTTGGAGATGAGAAATATCAAGAAACAAGTTTATGCATTGAACTAAATGCGGATGATATCAATAAAATAAAGTTATGTGAAAATAAAATAAGTAATACCTTTTTATCGTTTAAAGCAAAACCACACATCACAACTTGTATAACAGGGACTTATAAAGGAGAGCTAAATCAAAGTAAAAGATACAAAATGGTTTATAAAGCACTGGATTCTGTAGGAGCAAAAGTAATTGAAGGATTAGATGAGAGCTCGTTAATAAGCGTCAGTGCATATTCTCCAAAACTAAAAGACTATATTTATAGTGGTGATAAAAAGATGAACTTAAATGTAGCCATGAGATACAATGAATATGAAAACAAGACATATCTTTGGATGGCTACACCACTAATAACCACTGGTTATTAGATTGATACTTTACTAGGAGGGAAGCGATGGCAAAAATAATCGTAGAAAAAAGCCCCTCTCTTAAAGGCACTGTCAGAATAAGTGGCTCTAAAAACTCAACATTACCTATTATAGCAGCTTCACTTCTTACAGAAGGAAGTTGTGTACTCAAAGATGTTCCAAGGCTTATGGATGTCGAAGTAATTTGCCAAGTGCTATCATCATTAGGTGTAACAGTTGATTGGATAGGAGAAGATTCTTTAGAAATAACATCCAATAGTCTAGAAAAATGTGAAGCGCCATATGAACTGATGAGAAAGATGAGAGCATCGTTTTTAATACTAGGACCTCTATTAGCCAGAAAGGGTAAAGCAAGAGTATCTTTACCGGGTGGTTGTGCAATAGGATCAAGACCAATAGATTTACATTTAAAAGGACTAAAAGCATTAGGTGCAGATATTACTATAGGTCATGGATATATAGATGCTAAAGCAGATAAGCTAACTGGAAATAGGATATACATGGACTTTCCTAGTGTTGGAGCAACAGAAAATGTTATCATGGCAGCATGCTTAGCAGAAGGTGAGACGATAATAGAAAATGCAGCACAAGAACCAGAAATAGTTGACCTAGCAAATTTTCTAAGTAGCATGGGTGCAAAAATCAGTGGTGCAGGAACAAATACAATAAGGATAAATGGAGTTAAAGGGCTTAGAGGTTGCACACACACTATCATACCAGATAGAATTGAAGCAGGCACATATATGGTTGCAGCAGCTATTACCAATGGCGATGTAACTATAAAAAATGTTCTTAGCAATCATATTAAACCAATTATAGCAAAGCTCAGAGAAGCAGATGTAAATGTCATAGAAGGAGTAGACGAGATTAGAGTAATTGGTAATAAGCTAATAAAAGCAGTAGATATAAAAACGCTGCCTTATCCAGGGTTTCCTACTGATATGCAAGCACAATTCATGGCATTGATGGGAGTGGCAAATGGAACAAGTGTTATAGTAGAGACGGTTTTTGAAAACAGATTTATGCACGTTAATGAACTAAGGAGAATGGGTGCAGCAATAAAAATCGATGGAAGAAGTGCAATAATAGAAGGTACTAAAGATTTAACAGGAGCACCAGTAAAAGCAACAGATTTAAGAGCAGGTGTAGCATTAATTCTAGCTGGATTAGTATCCAGTGAAGCAACAGAAATTAATGACATATATCATATAGACAGAGGATACGTAAACATAGAACAAAAGCTAACACAACTAGGGGCAAACATATATAGAGTTTAAAAGAATGAAAAGGCAGAACTAAATAGTTCTGCCTTTCAGATTGAATAAAAAGCCTGATTTCTACGATGTTATTAAAATTAGTTGCTCAGTTACCTCTAACAGTCAGATATGTTACTCAATTCTTAATACGCCCCCAATTGAACTCTTACTACAGTCAGTTATCTTGATGACTTTGATAAGATAAAAGGCAAAACCAACAAAATGGTTCTGCCTTTATTTTATTTTTCATGAATATTAGTGATATCAATACCTGTATAATAGTGCTTTAATATATCCTCGTATGTATATCCATTGTTACCCATTCCGTTTGCACCCCACTGACTCATACCTACACCATGGCCATATCCTACTGTTTTTATTTGGATTTCATCCTTATCAGTTAAAACATATATTTTAAAATTAGTAGAGTTAAGATTGAAAAGTTCTCTGAGGTCTCTACCAGATACTACCTCATTATCAATTTTAACTTGAGTAATCCTCCCAGAATTGCTTTTATTAACTAATAAAATCTTATCTTTGATATTGTCCTCAGTCAGATGAATATTAGGGTATTTATTCTCTAGCTTGTTAATAAATGCTTCAATAGATAAGGATACCTGACCGTTTAATCTTGGAGCACCGTCTTCATGAGGACTAGGAACACTTCTTAAATAGTCCATTCTAGAAGCAAAATATTCTTCAGAGTTTTCTGTCATACCACCACTCACAGAGTGGAAAAGTGGTTCTATAAGATTATTATTATAAGTTACTATTTCTCCTTTAGTACTGAGGACAGAAGTTTCTATCTTAGGCCAATATTCTAGCATCCAATCCTTTCCATGTGTATCTTTTAAGCTTTCTTTAGATAACCATGCTTGACAGTGAACACCATTGCACAATCCACTATCAGGATGGCTAGGATGGCCATTAGGGTATTTGCTTATTCTATATAGAGCAAATGTTCTAGCAGCTACAGCTTGTGCCTTTAGGGCTTCTAGATTAAATTTGGCTGGCATTTCAGCAGCAACAACTCCCATTATATATTCTTCAAGAGGAACATCTATAACAGTTTGAGTTTTTGTATCAAACAGTTGTATTTCCATATCTTTTTCGATTTTCATATCTTTAATATCACTTATTATATCCTTGTCCTCAATTATGGCGTTATAAGTTTTAGAAATACCCAATGGAATAACAATAGAGATTAACAAGACAAATAATATAACTACTAATATATTCTTCATATCCATCCTCCTGTGTTAGTGACTATATATAATCATATTCAATCTAAACAAAATTTATTACAAAGATAAAAGGTTAAAAAATCATAAAATTGTATAATGTTTGAACAATTGGAAATAATATTAATGAAATTATTGATTTATATGGAGGGGAGAAATGAAACGTGAGGAATAGAGAAAGCAAATTTAGCAAGGTTATAAACAAAATGAAAAATAGGATAAGCAAAGAAAGTTTTTACTTTGTGCTATTTGTTTGTATTTGCATAGTAGCGATAACCTCTGTGTTTGTCTCAAGGCAAAACATTAAGAGGTATAAAAGCTTAGAATATAAATCACAAGTCAAAACGGATGGACTAACAAGTGAAGTAAGAAACATATTCAGTGATAATAGTAATCCTAGAAAAGACAAAGCAAAAGATGAACCAATAACTAGTGTAATTGATACTAAAGAAGATGAAGTAATAAAGGCGGAAGAGTCTAATGAATCTTTAGATAAAAATAAGGACGAAGACTCAAATCCAAAGATAAAAGATAAACAACAACAAGGGGATATCGCTACTAATGAAACAAAAAAGCAAAACGAGATACTAAAAACTATTGCTTTGCCTGTAGTAGGACAGATAACAAAAAAATTTGAAATAGAGAAATTAGTCTATTCAAAAACGCTAGAGCAATGGTGTACCCACAGTGGTATAGATATACAGGCTAGACATGGAAATGTAGTTAAAGCAGTATTAGACGGAAAAGTAATAGAAATAAAGACAACGCAAGAGTTGGGCAAAACTATAACATTGGATCATGGATATGGCATTATTACCAAATATGCATGCTTATCTACAGACAAAATGGTAAAAGAAGGTCAGAAAGTAAAAAAAGGTGATCCGATAAGTGGTGTAGGAAAAGGAGTTGGATTTGAATTAGTACAAGGTCCACACCTGCATTTTGAGCTATTAATAAATGGCATGCATGTTGATCCACAGAAGTATTTGCCTGAAATTATGAACAAAGAACAATAATTAACTCCATATAACAGTTCTAATATGATATTTACAAGCATAAAATGTAAAAAATAAATAATACCTATGGCAAGGGGGGTTTAGACATATGAAAGATTATATAGAGGAGAGAGCCTTAGAAATTGCAAAATATATTATAAAAGAAAAGGCAACTGTTCGACAAACTGCAAATATTTTCGGAGTTAGTAAAAGTACTGTTCATAAGGACGTAACTGAACGCCTTCCAAGGATAAACCCTCTTATTTCTATGAAGGTTAAAGAAGTTCTAGATAAGAATAAGGCTGAAAGACACATTAGAGGTGGAATAGCAACAAGAATGAAATACAAATCCTTAAGTGGGTGAAGAAAAATTGCAGTATTAACAAGTGGAAATTATCCCTTTATAAAGGGGTAATTTTTTTGTCATTATTTATTTAAAAATAGAGGAATTGAGGAATAATCTATAGAAATAACATAAATAGCATAATAAATACGGCTAAATATAGATTTATAACCTAAAATTACATTTTGGGAGATATAAAATTAGTACAATTTGGACATTTGCGTTGAAAAAGGATATTATTTTTTACTAATATATTATAATACGACAAGAAAGTGAGGTATGCTGATGTTTTTTTTGAGATCGGATATAGGTATTGATTTGGGAACAGCAAGTGTTTTAGTATACATAAAAGGAAAAGGTATAGTATTGCAAGAACCTTCTGTAGTAGCAAAAGATAAAAATACTGATAAATTATTAGCAGTGGGAGAAGAAGCACGTCAAATGCTTGGTAAAACTCCAGGGAATATAGTTGCGATAAGACCACTCCGAGATGGAGTAATATCTGATTATGAAATAACAGAACGTATGTTAAGGCATTTTATAAACAAATCTATAGGAAGGAAACTACTAAGACCTAGAATAGTAGTGTGCGTACCTAGTGGAGTTACAGAAGTAGAGAAAAGAGCAGTACAAGATGCTAGTAATCAAGCAGGCGCAGTTAAAACGTATCTCATAGAAGAGCCTATAGCTGCAGCTATAGGGGCTGGACTCGATATAACACAGCCTGATGGGCATATGGTAATAGACATGGGTGGAGGAACAACGGATATAGCAGTTATCTCATTAGGAGGTATAGTAGTTAGCAAATCTATAAAGGTAGCTGGGGATAAATTTGATGAAGCGATAATTAGATATATGAGAAAGAAACACAGTTTATTAATAGGAGAAAGAACTGCTGAAAGAATGAAAATAAATATTGGAACTGCATATAAAAGAAGCAAAGAAATATTTATGGACGTTAGAGGACGTAATTTAATAACAGGGCTTCCTACAACATTAAAAATAGGTTCGTCGAATATGGAAGAAGCACTTAAAGAGCCTGTTATGGCTATAGCAGATGCTGTTCATACAGTATTAGAAAGAACGCCTCCAGAGTTGGCAGCCGATATTAGCGAGAAAGGCATGATAATGACAGGTGGAGGATCATTATTATATGGATTAGATAAGCTTATAACAGAGAGAACTGGAACAGTTGCAAGAATAGTAGAAGATCCAATATCATGCGTAGCTAAGGGAACAGGAAAATGTCTAGAGCATATAGACATTTTGGAATCAAGTATAATAACAGATAGTTATAAGAGATAAAAAAGTATTAGGAACTAAGACCTAATAATCAAATATTTATAGAAATTTCTAGTTTCCTTTTGATAGAATAGAGTAAAGATTAAGTATACGCACTATATTATATGTTTAGTAAATAATGCTAAAGAAAGATATTGTTTACGCCGAATATAGTAGTAGTGATATAAGAGAAGGAGTGACTCTATTGTTCAGGTCAATGTATATATCAACTACGTCGTTATTGCAAAATCAAAAAATATTGGATGTTACGTCAAATAACTTAGCAAATGCTAATACAAATGGTTTTAAAAAAGATGTAGTTATTTCAGAAGCATTCCCAGAGTTGTTACTAAAAAAAATTAACGATAATGTAGATATGGACAACCATGAAAGATTTACAGGTGTAAAGTTTAATCAAGAAGATGCAATTTGTAATGCAAAAATAAATTCTGGATATTTTAAAGTGAATACATCTGCTGGCAATGGTTATGCTAGAGAAATAAACTTTACAGTAGATGAGCAAGGCTATTTAAGAACATTTAGTAGAAATTCAAAAGGAACAATAAACACAAATGGTAAAAGCTACATACTAGGGAGAAAAGGTCGCCTAAAGGTGAATAGAGATAATTTTACAATAGATAAGTTTGGCAATTTGTTCTCAGATGGTCAAAAAATAGATAATCTAATAACATTTCCAAGCTATGATGTAATAGGAACTACAAGTGGAGGAGTAAGGTTTAGCAATATAGCAACAAACTTTTCACAGGGAGAGCTATATCCAACTGGCAACAAAATGGATTTCGGATTAAAAGGAGAAGGCTTTTTTAAAGTTCAAACTCCTGGGGGAGTTAAGTATACAAGAGATGGTTCTTTTTCTCTAAATAATCGTGGAGAAATAATAACTAGTGAAGGATATTTCGTATTAGGGCAATATGGCTCGATAATACCAGAAGGTGATGAGTTTTATATTAACGAAGCAGGAGAGATAATAAAAGATGGACAAGTTATAGATAATCTTGACATAGTGAATGTAGAAAACAAAGAACAGCTTCGTAAATGTGGAGATAATCTGTATGAAGTAGCTGAAGGAATGGAAGCTAAAGAGATAGATTTTGAAGGAACTGTTAATAGAGGATTCTTAGAACAATCAAATATTAACTCTATAAAAGAGATGATAAACATAATAAATACAATGAAGAACTTTGAAACAAATCAAAAGGTGATAAGATCATTGGATGAGATGTTATCAAAAGCTGCGAACGATATAGGCAGAGTGTAAAAAAGGGGGAAGTTGAATGCGCTCATTATGGACTGCTGCAACAGCAATGAAAGCACAGCAATTAAATATAGATACCATATCAAACAACTTAGCAAATGTAAATACAACATCTTATAAAGCACAAAGATTAGAGTTTAAAGATTTGATGTATGAAGCTTTAAAAAGGAGTAATTTATCAGATGACGGAGGAAGACCTGTTAACCTAGAGGTAGGACATGGAGTTATGCCAGTTGCTACAACGAGATCTTTTTTGCAAGGTAACTTGATGCCTACAGAAGGAACGTTTGATTTAGGAATAGATGGAGAAGGATTCTTTGAGATTACGATGCCAAACGGAGAAAAAAGATACACAAGAGATGGTACATTTAAATTAAGTGTAGAAGATGATGAAGCAAAATTAGTAACATCTGACGGATATTATTTAACAAGTGAAGATGATGGTGAAATTGTAATAAATAGAAATTTAAAAGATATATCAATAGACTTGTTTGGTAATATTACAGCTAAGGACGAAGATGGAGAAAGAGTAGATGTTGGTAAAATTAAGTTTGTAACATTTATGAACCCAGAAGGGCTACTTAGTCAGGGGCAAAACTTATATAAAGCTACAGCTGCATCGGGAGAAGTAAATCAAGTGGACGCAGAAGACATGAAGAGCTCTATAAGACAGGGATTAATAGAAACTTCAAACGTGCAAATAGTAGAAGAAATGGTAAAGATGATAACAGCACAAAGAGCATATGAAATAAGCTCAAAATCAATCCAAGCTTCAGAAGAGATGATGCAAGTAACGAATAACTTAAAAAGATAACAGTTAGGAGATAGCTATGGATAACTTAAATATAAACAGTAGCACATATACAAATACAGTGTATAAAAAAAGTGAGGCTAAAGCTCTTACAAAGGAACAGAAGCTACTGAAAGCATGTAGAGATTTTGAGGCAATGTTTATTAATATTATGTTTAAAGAAATGAACAAGACTGTTGGAGATAGTGGTTTAACTGAAAAAAGCTCCGGAAGAAAGATGTTTGAAGAAATGCATACAGAAAAGCTAGCAGAAAATATGGCGCATAAAGGTCAAGGAGTAGGGCTAGCCAAAGTATTGTATAATAGCATGAAAAGAAATATTTAAATTAAAAAACTAATGATATAGAAAAAACAACTCAAAGGTAAAGAGTTGTTTTTATTTTGCAGTTATTGTTTCAATACATATCCTAATATTTAGTTTTAAGATTAACCTCCTAAAATATTATATATTCAAGAGGCTACACCACATTTTTTTATTAAATTGTCAAGTGTTTTGTGAATAAATTAGAGAGAAATCTATGTATTAATTACATAACTTTTCTTAACTTAATGCATTTAGCATTGACCTCTGCTTTTTTATCACACAAGTTTCACACAGTTTTACCTCCATAGTGATGTATATTGTAGAGCCTATGAATTATATAATACAAGAACAAGGGAGGAAGAGATTATATGAAAAGACTTCAAGTTATTAGAACTATATCACAGGCTGTATTCATAGTGTTATTTATTGTTGGTGTATATAATAATATTCCTTACATGGCTCAAGGAATTATTTTACTAGCAGTACTGTTAGGACCTATTTTCTGTGGTTTTATATGCCCTTTTGGGTTCATGCAGGACTTAAGTGCCAGGTTAGGTAACATATTGGGGGTTAAGCAAAGGCAAATGCCTAAAAAAATTCAAAAAATTTTAGTATTTACTAGGTACTTATTATTTCTTTTAGTAGCAATATTTAGTGTGACTTTCATCATGAAACTTTTAAGCTTTGATCCAAGAGTTAATATTTTACAAATCATTAATGGAAAGGTAATTGCTACTAGTGGATTAATCAGTATAGGACTTTTTCTAGTTATAGGAATATTCTTTAAGAGACCGTTTTGCAATTACTTATGTTTTGAGGGTGCTAAGCTAGGTCTGTTAGGAATAGTTCGTCCTTTTAGAATTAAGAGAGACCAAGATAAATGTGTTGGTTGTAAAAAATGTGATAAGGCATGTACGATGAACATTAATATCTCAAATAGTAAAAGAGTGGATTCTTTACAATGTGTCAATTGCTATGAGTGTATAAGTAACTGTCCTATAGAAGGTACTTTAAGGGTACAGCCAGTCTTTAAAGATATAAAGGAGTTTACAATGAACATTAAACATAAAAAATCAAAATGGAGCAAAAAGAAAATAGTAATCACCTTAGCTTGTGCAGTGATTATGGCATTTGGTGGTGTTATTATGTATAAATTGAATAAAGGTTTCCCAAAGTATATCAATACACAGGCAAGGGTTTCTGAAAATCAGGAACTACTCACATTAGAAACTGTGTCATTGGATGATGGCGTATATTATGGTGAGGCCAAAGGTTTTAACGGACTAATTAAGACAAAAGTGACTGTGTTGAATAATAGAATTAAATCCATAGAGGTAACAAGTAATCAGGATGATGCAAGATGGTTTAATCATGCTAACTCTATAATCCCTAATGAAATTATACGCAATCAGGCGACACAGGTAGATTCCGTTTCAGGAGCCACATATTCATCTACTGGGATTATTAATTCAGTAAAAAATGCTTTGGGTGAAACAGATTATTTACAGGTAAATGGGCATTAAAATGGAAGGATAACTTTAGTTTATATAGACTTAATAAAAGTGTAATAATAGGTTATAATGAGAGTAATAGAGTAGAAAGAAGTTAGGAAAATGAGGTGTTACTATCAAAACCATATATTTAGTAGAGGATGAAGAACATCTTGCAACACTGATAACCACCTATTTGCAAGATGAAGGATATAAAGTGAATATATTTAACAATGGGCTAAAAGCATACAAATCCATTGGAGATGATGTGGACTTATGGGTGCTGGATATAATGGTTCCTGGTATGAATGGCTATACATTGATTAAAGAAATAAGAAAGCAAAATAGTAATGTACCTGTTATATTTATGTCTGCACGAAATGCTGAATTAGATAGAGTTATTGGATTAGAAATGGGTAGTGATGATTACCTACCCAAACCTTTTTTACCTAGAGAGTTGGTTTTGAGGGTTAACAGAATTTTGAAGCAAGAGCGAGTAATAGCTGAAATCACAGAAATTAAAATTGGTGAATACTTATTTAAAAGACAGGCTAGAGAACTGCTTAGAGGTAATAAGAATATTATTCTTACCAATAGAGAGTTTGAGCTATTAGATTATCTTATTAAGAATATAGGAATAGCTGTGAGTAGAGATGAAATAATCGATTACGTTTGGGGTGAAGAGTATTTTGGGTCTACTAGGGTAGTTGATGATACTATAAGACGATTGAAGAAAAAGGCATGTGAATTACCTATAGATAATGTATATGGATATGGTTATATTATGAAAAATGGATATTACGATGAAGGATAAGTCTATTAATAAGGCAAAGACTTTAAGTTACAAGATATGGGTTCTATTTGCAAAAATATTAGTCATAGTGTTTTTGGCTATTGTTATAATTAATAGTACATTAATAGAACAGATAAAGCGTTTTGCAAGTTATCAAGAATTAGAACAACATGCCCATGGTTATCTTCACAAGCAACAAAAGAGCAAGTATTCAAAAGATATGCCTTTATTTATATTAGATCCAAATAGCAGTAAAGATAATATGATTGAAGAAGTTATGGAAAAGTGGATGTTCCATAATGGTGAATGGGATAAGCTGATATCTAGAATTACGTCTGAGGTGCTAGGAGCAGATAAGCCAATAATTAAAGGAAAAATTAATTATAGTATTGCAAAACTCTATTATTACTATGCTGTAGAATATGAAAGTAAAATATATGTTTTTGCGGAGGAACAAGAGAGTCCTTTACTAATTTATATTGTTGTTGCCATTATTATTGGATTAGTGCTTGGGCTTCTATTAATAATATCAAAAAAAGTTGCAAGAAAAGTAGTGTCTCCCATTGATGAATTACAGGTATTCTTGAATGAGGTAGCAAATAAAAATTGGGATTATTCGATACCTCTGTGTGATATTATTGAGGTTAATCACCTTATAGAAGGCTTAGAGAATATGAAGAAAGCCTTAAAGGAAGCAGACCATAGGGAAAAAGAATTTCTTCAATCTGCATCACATGATTTAAAGACGCCTGTTATGGTGATAAAAGGCTACATTGAGGCTGTCAAAGACGGTAAGTACAGTATTGATGACGGACAATACCTTGATATAATCAAAGAAGAATCTGATAGATTGGAGAGAAAGATAGTTCAGTTATTGAGATTAAATACTTTGGATCATATCAATAGGGAGAAAGATCAATGGAGAGAAGTCAGCATTGATAGAATTATTAATAAGTTAGTCAATAAATATAAAGGTATATATCCGCACATTCAATGGAAAATCAATGTGATACCACTGGAAATTACCGGAGATGCAGAAGCATTAATTATTGCTTTTGAGAATATACTGGATAATCAAATAAGGTTTGCAAAGAACGTTATAAAGATAGATATTACTCAGGACAAAGAAGTTATTATATACAATGACGGACCATTATTCAAAATTGAAGATCCCAATGAATTATTTGAAAGCCATACCAAAGATAAACAAGGTAATTTTGGACTTGGGCTTGCTATAGTTAAAAGAGTAATTGGAATACATGGAGGTATGGTCATAGCCTCAAACTGCTCAAATGGTGTTCAATTTAAACTTACATTTGCTTAAAGTACCTATAAAAAGAAGGGTGTATTAAGCAATGTCATTAAGTTAAGAAAAGTCTTATGTATTAATT
>NZ_JARMXH010000017.1:0-25254 GCF_056892235.1 Abyssisolibacter sp. ZYX002 | reverse complement strand
AAAAAAATAAAAATATTTGCGGGTGTAGCTCAGTGGTAGAGCCCTGGCCTTCCAAGCCAGTCGCGAGAGTTCGATTCTCTTCACCCGCTCCATTTAACAGTTTCTTATGGTGGGTATAGCTCAGTCGGTTAGAGCGCCAGATTGTGGCTCTGGAGGTCATGGGTTCGATTCCCATTATCCACCCCATTACAAGACCCATTAGCTCAGTTGGTAGAGCATCTGACTTTTAATCAGGGTGTCCGGCGTTCGAGTCGCCGATGGGTCACCACTTATACGCGGGAGTGGCGGAATTGGCAGACGCGCTAGACTTAGGATCTAGTGCCCTTGGCGTGGGGGTTCGAGTCCCTTTTCCCGCACCATATTAAAAGATGTCTTAGCTTTTATTAAGACATCTTTTGTTTTACAAAAAATATTAAGAAAAAGAATAAAAAAACAATTATAAATGGTTCATTGTTAGTTCCTTTAACAACAATAAACCATTTTTTAGATTACCTATTAAGAATAAAGTAACTAGTATTTAAAACAGTAGCAAAAGCAACCCAAAGGATATAAGGTATAAACAAATAGCCAGCGGCTTTGTTAATTTTATAAAATTTGATAGCAGTTATGATAATTAAGATTAATAGTATAACAATAATTATAAGCGAAGCACCGATATTTTTTAAATTAAAGAATACAAGAGGCCATGAAAAATTAACAATTAATTGAACTAAGTAAAGTCCTAGTGCATTCTTTTTATCAGAGCAATCATTGCAGCTACTGTTCCATACTAAATAACTTGCAACACCCATCAGGATATATAATATAGGCCAAACTATACCGAAGATATAGCTTGGAGGAGAGAATTTAGGCTGTATAAAGTCTTGACTGATTGTATTTTTACTCAAATAACCTGACAAAAAACCTATGCCAAGAGGTAAAGCTATGCTAAATATTAGTTTAGGTACATTAATTTTTTTCATAATAAAATCACTCCAACAATAAAATTCATTATTAATATTATAGTATACTCTTATTATAAGTATAAAATGATGCAAAGATTTTAAATGTTAATATAAGGAATATTATTATATATAGAATTTTGGGTACAAAATGGTAACGTAAAAATATTTTATTTGGGAACAATATGATTAATTCAATAGGAGGAGTTATTAAAATGGAGTATAGAATAAAAGACGTAGCAAAATTGACAAATTTATCTGGATATACAATCCGATATTATGAAAATGCAGGAATTATTCCTCCAGTGAAAAGAGATAAAAATGGTGTGAGAATTTTTACAGAAGAAAATGTTTTTTGGCTTAATTTAGTGACATGTCTTAAAAGGACTAAAATGCCAGTAAACGATATTAAAAAAATTGTACAATTAAGTCAAGAAGGCAAGCACACAATACCAGAAAGAAAAGAAATACTAAAAAATCATAGGAAAAATATAGAGCTACAAATAGAAGAATTGGAATATAGTAAGAATAAAATAGACCAGAAAATAGATTTTTATAATGGTAATAAGAAATGCTAAAAATATATTGACTTAGAGTTAACTCTAAGATGTAGAATATAATTAATAAGAAAAGGAGTTGATAACGATGAAAAAATTAGTGGTCATAACAGGAGCAAGTTCAGGCTTTGGAAAAGAAACAGCAATTAAACTTTCCAAGATGGGGCATCCACTTTTATTATTAGCTAGAAGAATAGAAAAAATGAAAGAGTTAAACCTGCCAAATACTCTTTGTAAAAAAGTAGATGTAACAGATATAAAAGCTATGAAAGAAGCAATAGCAGAGGCAGAAGAACTATATGGTAAAGTTGATTGTCTAATTAACAATGCAGGTATCATGCTTTTAGGAAATATGAATGAGCAAGATCCAAATGAATGGAATAAAATGTTTGATGTAAATGTTAAAGGGCTATTAAATGGTATCCATATAGTGCTTGATGATATGATAAAGAGAGAAGAAGGTAGTATTATAAACATTAGCTCTATAGCTGGGAAAAAATCTTTTACAAATCATGTAGCATATTGTGGAACTAAGTTTGCTGTTCATGCAATGTCTGAGACACTTAGAGAAGAAGTTGCCAAACATAATGTTAGAGTGATGGTAATAGCACCTGGGGCAGCAGATACTGAATTATTAAGTCATACTACCTTTGATACGATTAAATCTGACTATAAAGAATGGACAGAGTCAATAGGAGGGTCTATGAGCGCTAAAGATGTTGCCAATGCAATCGTATATGCGTATAGCCAGCCACAACACGTTTGTATAAGAGAAATCGTATTAGCTAAAACAAGACAAGAACCTTAATAACTAGACCTTTTAATATAAGTCAGAATAACAATAAATGGGATGTCTTCATCAAGACAATCCCATTTATTATTATTTTAGTTTAATTGGCATTAATAAATCTAATTGCTTTTCATTAAAATCAATATTTTCATCCATGAATCTTTTATAATCAATACATTCTTCAAGGCAAATACGATTATTATCAGGATTCCAGTCAATATCGTATTTATCATTTGTTTCACCAAAGCTAGATAGTAATTGCCATCTTTCACCGATAATGTTCATCGTTGTAGGTATAGCAGCATAAAGACCACCATCAAATTTCATTTTCCATAATGGTGAAGGTACTTCGAAATCCTCAGGTATAACGAACCACATTTCATAACCGTAGATGTCACTTGATTTGGTAGGACTAGGATTGTTAAACCCAAAATGTCTAAAACCCAGCTTTTGATTAAGATCATACTTTAATATAAATTCATTAGTTACTTTACTACAATCTTCTTCAGGTGATTCACTTTCTGCACGATAACATGCAAAAACCATTTTTGGTAGTTGAATTATTCTGACATTATCTAGGTTTCCTATAGAATTACTTTTTGACATAACAGTATTCCTTTCTGAGAGTGATATTAAAAGTGCATTTTTGAAATTTGTAGAAACGAAATCGTCTGAGGTATCAATATGGATTAATGCCTTTGTAAAATCTTGCTCGTGACGAATTATAGCAATTAGCTTCTCGATAACAATACTTAAAGCATTTAAAGTATTGGCTTCATAAATAGTGTTTTCAAGATGTCTAGATAATATATTTATAGCTATATTAAGTTCTTGAGATTTAAATATACACTCGATATCTCCGATAGGGACATTGAGTTTTCTTAGCAATACAATTTGTTTAATACTCTTTATACTGTTATCATCGTAAAACCTATATCCATTTTCAGCTCTTATGCTTTTTAGAATATTTTTATCCTCCCAATAGCGTAGAGTACGGTTAGAGATATTAAAAGTCTTAGACACCTCACCTATTTTCATCATATATTAATGCACCTCTTTCTCTCATGATAAGTATATACCTTAACACCACGTAAAGGTCAAGCTCAATGGACAAGATTATAATTTGGTACAGATGTTCCTCTTCTTTAGAATATCAATAAATTTTTTCTCAGTTAATATTTCATTAGTTACAAATTTACCGTCTATAAATAAACTATAAGTAGTAAAAGGTGTTGGTGCAATTTTTGCTTCATTTAAGGTATTAATCTTTTTAATCTTAAATGGAATATTATACTGAATTGATATGTTTTGAATTATGTGAGCATATTTCTCAGTATGTGGGCATTGATTTGTGTAGTAAAGAACAATACCATCTTCATTGATTGTACCCTCTTTTGAGCAATTCCTAAACTTAGGAATATTAGCTGTTTTAGAAAAAGGTAAGTAAAGTAGCTCGAAATAAGGTTTTGCATAATCACATACCTTAAAACCTTTATAGAGTAGGTATTTTGGATCTGAAAGAAATGGCTTTTTTTTCTTAGATGATAAGATAACTAGTCCATCAAATCCTTTGTCTTTGGTATCTTTAATACACTCATTTAAGAGCACGTTAGCATAGCCTTGACCTTTGAATTTTCCAGAAACCCAAAAACAGTTTATATACATATAGTTATCTGCAATGATTGGAGCAAAAGCTTTGGTAG
Source organism: Abyssisolibacter sp. ZYX002 (assembly GCF_056892235.1). Classification (NCBI taxonomy): domain Bacteria; kingdom Bacillati; phylum Bacillota; class Clostridia; order Eubacteriales; family Clostridiaceae; genus Abyssisolibacter; species Abyssisolibacter sp. ZYX002. The sequence continues at coordinate 21,263 of NZ_JARMXH010000017.1, read as the reverse complement.
CAGGTATGTATTCTATAAAAACTTTACCTCTAGCATCTAGTTTTTTAAACACTAGACCATCATTAAATCTTTTTTTAAGCCAAGCTTTTTTGCTTTCAACACAGTTTTCACCTTTTTTATCAGAAATTGCACAGCAAATATGTTCGTCATTAATATTGTTTATATCCACAGTTATTATTGACATTTATTTGTTCTTCCATCTTTTTAGATTTGGAAAAAATTCTTTCATCATTTTTCTAGCTTCGTCTTTACTCATATTTTCGTTTACTGATATCATATGCGGGACACATATTTCAATCATCTCATCCATGCTTACATCAGCCGTAAAATTGCCATCTTCAAAACAATATTTACAATAATCTTCACTTTTAGTTCTATTATTTTTAGTACCATAAAGTTCATTTGTTTCTCCCATAGGTATTCCACAACTCTGACAATAATCCGTAGTATTCATAATATTCTCCTCTCATAATTTATTTTAACTACGATTTAATTTTAACAAACATAATTAGACACCATTATGTCTTATTATAAAAGGCTAATTATAGTTTTCTAATATTTTTTTCAATTTTCCTTTAATGATATCATTAATATAGCTAGGCTTTAGTACCTTTATATTGTTACCGTAAGAGATAATATAGTTGTATAACCATTCATCTTCTGTTGCATGAAAAACAACTTCAAAATCACCATTATCTTTCTTACATATGTTATCAATACTAAATTCTTCGAAAACTCGATATTTTGCATTGCTTGATATAATAGCATTGATAGTTACTTTATTATTTGTTTCTTGGAAGTTTGTATACTTATCAATAAAGCTAAAATCATCTCTATTAAAAGTATTTTGGGTTATTAGAATATTATGCATTCTATGTATTTTAAAAATGCGATAATCATTTCTTAACAAGCAAAAAGAAGCCAAATACCATGATTTCTCCTTAAATATTAGTTTTAAAGGATTTATTGTTCTCATGGTATGGTTGCCGTTAACATTGTAATAATCAAATTTGAGGCTTTTACACCTAGTCAAAGCACACTTAATATTATCAAATTTTATTTTTTCTGATTCGGAACTATCCCAATATGAGAAATCAACTTCAATCCAATTATCATTGTTTTTATTAAACAAAGTCCTTAATTTAAAGAGTTCATTATCGACATTTTCATAATTTGTTGCTTTGATTGTGTCTAATCCAATGAGAATTTTATTTTGTTCTTCTTCAGATAGAAGGGATTTATTTAATACAAAATTATCAAGTAAATTTATGCCCCCGCCTTTTCCTTTATTAGTGTATATAGGGATTCCAGCCATAGATAACATTTCTATATCTCTATATATTGTCTTAGTGGAAACTTCAAATACTTCAGATAGTTCTTTTGCAGTTACTTTTTTTTTATCTAGCAGTATATATACTATTTGAAACAATCTACTAATTTTCATCATTATCACCGCCTAAGTTATTATATCAAAAAAAACTGTTAGAGTACAAAAAGTGTAAATCCCGTGATACCTAATGTTTTGTCTTGCTACTTCAATATTATAGTGGTAATATATATCTATACAAGTGTATATACACCTGTATAAACATTTACAAATATGCCTAAGGAGGTTCGCATGAATATAAAATATGAAATCAATAGATTAAAAAACGAAAAAGATGCGTGCATATTAGCGCATTATTACACATTACCAGAGATACAAGAAATAGCTGATTACGTAGGGGATTCCTATTATTTAAGTAAAATAGCAAAGGACTTAGAACAAAGTACGATAGTTTTTTGTGGAGTCAAATTTATGGCAGAAAGTGCAAAATTAATATCTCCACAAAAGAAAGTATTGTTTCCTAATCAAGAAGCAACTTGTGATATGGTAAACAGAGTTGATATGGATAAAGTAAAGGAATTAATGAATGAACATAAAAATGGAGTACTGATAAGTTATGTAAACTGCTCGACTGAGCTTAAAGCAATGTCATATACATGTGTAACTTCATCAAGTGCCCAGGAGGTTATAAGTAATGTAAAAAATAAAAAAATAATATTTGTGCCAGACAAAAATCTTGGTGGATACATTAGTAGTAAATTTCCTAGCAAAGAGTTTGTGCTATGGGATGGATGTTGTTGTTATCACGATAATATAACATCAGAACAAGTAACTCAGAAAAAGTTACTTTATCCAAATGCAAAAGTATTAGTGCATCCAGAATGTAGAGAAGAAGTCAGGAATTTAGCTGATTACATTGGGAGTACAAGTGGTATTATAGATTACGCTACTAAAGATGCTAAGGATGAGTTTATTGTTGTAACAGATGTGGGAATACTTCATGAATTAGAAAAAACTAATCCAGATAAAAAGTTTTATGAGTTACCAATAAATTGCAGTAGTATGAAGCTTATCAATTTACAAGATGTATATAAATGTTTACAAGATGAAGAATATGAGATTACAATTGAGGGCGAAATATCGTTAAAAGCTACCGAAGCATTAGAAAAAATGCACAAATTAGCAAGGAGGTAAATATGATGCATACAGATGTAGTAATAGTTGGTGGTGGAATATCAGGCTTATACACTGCTCTGAATATACAAGATAATGTAAAAGTACTAGTTATAACAAAAGAAGAACTTAGTTGTTGCAATTCTTACCTTGCACAAGGGGGAATATCTGTAGCTAGAGATAGCAACGATATACAAAGATTTATAGAAGATACATGTAGAGCAGGAGGTTACAACAATTCATTAGAAGCAGTAAATATACTAGTAAAAGAATCGAGACAGAATATCAACAGACTTATACAATTAGGTGTTAAATTTGACATGGATGGCAATGATTTTAATTACACAAAAGAAGGAGCTCATAGAATAAACCGGATTCTACACTGTAAGGATAGAACAGGAGAAATTATCCACGGAGTACTAACAAGTCAATGCAAAAGTAAAAAAAACATAACATTATCAGAAAATGTGACTATGACTGATTTAATAGTTAAAAACAATCAATGTCTAGGCATACAAATAAAGTCTGGTGATGTAGAAGATAGCGTTTCTGCTCATATTACAGTTCTTGCAACTGGAGGAGTTGGAGGTATTTTTAAGTCAACTACAAACAATACTGCAATCAAAGGAGAAGGAATGGCAATAGCTTTAAAGCATGGTATTGAGATGAAAGATTTAGATAAGATTCAGTTTCATCCAACGGCATTATATGAAAATAGTGAAAAGCAACGCTTTCTTATATCTGAATCAGTAAGAGGTGAAGGCGCAATTTTAATAAACAATAAAGGAGAAAGATTTATAGATGAGCTTAAGCCTAGAGATGTAGTTACTAAAGCTATAGATAAAGAAATAAAAAACAACAATAGTAAATATGTGTACCTCGATGCTAGACATTTAGGAAAGACTTTTTTAATTAACAGATTTCCTACAATATACAAAGAATGTTTAAATAGAGGAATAGATATTACCAAAGATTTGATACCTATTTTGCCAGCACAACACTATATTATGGGAGGAATAAAAGTTGATACAAAGGCTACGAGTTCAGCAAATAATTTATATGCAGTAGGTGAGGTTAGTTGTACTGGAGTCCATGGAAATAATAGATTAGCAAGTAATTCTTTGCTTGAATCTTTAGTTTTTTCTCATAGAGCTGCAATAGACATTGGTATTAAATTAAGAAAATTAAACTGTGATAAATATAAAATAAAAAAGCTGAGTTTTAATCAAAGTGATAATAAAGATATATTAATAAATAAAATACTTAGTTTGAGAGGGGATTTAAAAGATGAACTTTATACAAATAGATGAGATAATAAAAAAAGCACTGACAGAAGATTCATTTTATGGAGATATAACAACAGAATCATTAATAGATGAAGATAGCAAATGTATTGTTGATCTAATAGCGAAAGAAGATGGAATCTTGGCAGGGCAAGAAGTATTTAATAGAGTGTATAAACTTATAGGTAATATTACAATTCAATGGTTAAAAAAAGAGGGAGATTTATTAAGAAATAAAGATACATTAGCATATATAAAAGGTAATACAAGAAATGTCCTAACAGGAGAAAGAATAGCTTTAAATCTTTTACAGAAAATGAGTGGTATCGCTACGAAAACGAGAAGATTTGTAAGTCTTACAGAAGGAACAAAAACAAAAATAGTATGTACAAGAAAGACAACACCAACACTTAGAACACTTGAAAAATATGCAGTCAAAATTGGAGGAGGGAGTAACCATAGATTTTCACTCAGTGATTCATTTATGATTAAAGATAATCACATAAAAGCTTGTGGGTGTATAAAAGAAGCTGTTAAAAAAGCTAAAGAAAGTTATCCATATTTAAGATTCATAGAGGTTGAGGTTGAATCTTTAGAACAAGTACAAGAAGCATTGAACACACAAGCAGATGTGTTGATGTTGGATAATATGTGCATATCGGAGATTAAAGAAGCAGTTAAATTGATAAATGGCACTAAGATAGTAGAAGCATCAGGTAATATGACAATAGATAAAATTAAAGAAGTAGCAAATATAGGCGTTGATTTTATTTCATGTGGAGAGTTGACTCATTCAGTAAAAGCTCTAGATATAAGTATGAAAAATTTAACGTTATTATAAAGTTATTATAGTTAATATGAATAAAATATACGACTTATTATACAAATATTAACCTTGTACAATCATAAAACGGTATTAAAAACAATATTATAAAATAATAGTGTAAAATAGAGTGTAAAGGGTGATGGATTTGAAGAATATAATAAGCTGTGTATCGTTAGTATTATTATTCTTTTTAACTATAGGGGTCATATTACACAATCAGTTTACAGTACAAACAATGACTACAATGTCTATGCAGAAAGCATATGTGGCAATAATCATAGATGATTTTGGTAATGATAGAAGAGGCGTTAGAGAGATGATGGAGCTGGATATACCAATAACAGTTGCAGTAATGCCCTTTTTGCCATATAGTGTAGAAGATGCTACAAATGCATATAAAAAAGGATTAGATGTCATATTGCATATGCCTATGGAAGCCAATTACGGACGACCAGAATGGTTAGGAAAAAAAGCAATAACAACTAAATTAAATAGAGCTCAGATTACTAGTTTAATCAATGATGCATTAAAAGATATAAAATATGCAGTAGCTATTAACAATCATATGGGATCAAAGATAACTCAAAATAAAACAATTATGAATACTATTTTTAATTTATTAAAGAGAAAAAATTTATTTTTTATTGACAGCAAAACTTCACAAAAATCTGTAGGAAGTATGTTGTCAAAAGAAACAGGGGTTGTGTGTTTACAAAGAGATATATTTCTTGACGAGAAAAAAACATATACACATATACAAAGACAGATGAATAAATTGGCTAAAATAGCCCATGAAAAAGGGTATGCTATAGCAATTGGACATGTAGGTCCAGAGGGTGGAAAAGTGACAGCAGACGTTATAAAAAAGATGGCGGGAGAGCTTCAAAAGCAAGGGATAGAGTTTGTAGGAATAGTAAAAATGAAAAATATAATTTTAAATTTGACTAGATAATAACTCATAAATAAAGGAATTACTTAATAAAATAAGTAATTCCTTTAAGGGATATTTAATGATTTAATTAATGTTTAATTAGCAATGATGATTGTTTTATTACCGTGTAGTGTATAATCTTTATTAAATACTGTTAGGTGAATATTAGTACCTGTTAAATTTTCTATCCTAACACTATCACTAGCAATGCTAATGTTTAACAAAGTATTTCTGAATATTATTTTAAAAGAATACGAGTTCCAATTAGTTGGAATAAAAGGATTTAGTATTAATTTATCATTACTAACTCTTAAACCACCAAAGCCATGAACAATAGATAGCCAAGTACCTGCCATACTTGTTATATGACATCCATCGTCAGTATCGTTGTTATAATTATCAAGGTCAAGTCTTGATGTTCTCAAGTACATTTCATATGCTTTATCATGAGCACCTATTTTGCTTGCTAATATAGCATGAATACAAGGAGATAAAGAAGATTCGTGGATTGTTCTTGGCTCATAAAATTCAAAATTTCTTTTAATAGTAGCAACATCATAATCTTTTTCAAAGAAATAAAGCCCTTGTAAAACATCAGCTTGTTTAATAAAACATGAACGCAAAATTCTATCCCAAGACCAGTTTTGATTAAGAGGTATATTTGTACTATCCAAATCTTTAACAAGTACTTGTTCTTTATCCATATAGCCATCTTGTTGTAAAAATATATCTAAATCTTCATTATAAGGGTAGTACATATTATCAATGATATCATTCCATTTCTCTATTTCAGAATCTTTAAAAGAAAGTTTTTCCTTTATATAATCAAATTTAGTAGGATCAGCTATATTAACAGATTCAATAACTTCAATAGCATACTCTAAACACCAAGTAGCAATCCTGTTAGTGTACCAATTATTATTGACATTATTTTCGTACTCATTAGGTCCAGTAACACCAAGAATTACATATTTATTTTTAGCATTAGAGAAACTTACTCTTTGTGCCCAAAACCTAGCTATAGAAATAAGAACTTGTAAACCATACTCTTCTAAGTAAGATTTATCGCCAGTATAATTCACATAATTGTAAATTGCATAAGCTATAGCGCCATTTCTATGAATTTCTTCAAAAGTTATCTCCCATTCATTGTGACATTCTTCTCCATTCATTGTTACCATAGGATATAGGGCTGCACCATTATTAAAACCAAGTTTTTTAGCGTTTTCAATAGCCTTATCTAATTGCTTATATCTGTATATTAATAAATTTTTAGCAACATCTTGACTAGCAGTGCTTAAATAAAATGGGATGCAATATGCTTCAGTATCCCAGTAAGTACAACCACCGTACTTTTCACCAGTGAAACCTTTAGGTCCGATATTAAGAGTAGCATCTTCACCAGTGTATGTTTGGTTTAACTGGAATATATTAAACCTGATGCCTTGTTGCGCAGCTATGTCACCTTTAATAACTACATCACTTTCTAGCCATTTTTTACTCCATCCATTAATCTGTTCTTTGAATAATTTATCAAAACCATCATTTTTAGCTTTATTTGAAAGCTCTTTAGTGACATTAACCAACTCGCTAGTCTCATAGTATCTAGAAGAAGTATTAGCAACATATTTATAAATTACAATTTCGTCATTTTTATTACAATCAACGGTAAGCGTATTAGAAATGTATTTACTTTTTTCATATTTATCAATATTAGGAGTTATTTTTTTATTATTTTTAGTCACTTCATATGTCATATACGTACAAATATAAAAATCTAATTTTTTAGTTTTGACCATTACATAGCCTTCTGTTAATTCAGCTTTTTTAGATACTTCATCCCAAAAACTTTCATCATAATTAGAATCCTCATTAACAATGCTTCCATCTAAATAAGGAGTAAATTCAATCTCTCCTTCAAAATTTAAAGGAGTAACAGAATACCTAATACATCCAATTTCACCTCTAATAACACTAATAAACCTTTTAGAGACAACTTTTACTTCATTACCATTAGGTAAGCACGCAACAAAGCTTCTTTCAAGATAGCCTTCTTTCATATTTAGCGTTCTTTTAAAACTTTTAACCATACATTTAGCAAGGTCAAGAATTACATCATTAATTTTTACACTAATACCAATCCAATTAGTGGAGTTTAAAACTTTAGCAAAATATTCAGGATAGCCATTTTTCCACCAACCAACTCTGGTCTTATCAGGATAGTAAATCCCTGCGATATAGCTACCTTTCAGAGAAGGCCCACTAAAATCTTCTTCAAAATTTGCTCTTTGACCCATATAGCCATTTCCTATACTAAAAATACTTTCAGAAATTTTGTTAATACTCGGATCGAAATTTTCTTCTATAATGTTCCATTCGTCATATTTAAAATATTGTATCAAGTAAAGACACCTCCAATAAATTATAGGGAGAGTTTGTTCAGATAATTACATAAATTATATTTTAAAGTCAAAATAATAAACTTTAATAAAAAATTGTTAACTACTTTGTAGCTCAGTTAATATATTCAAACTCATTTTACTAAGATTAGATATTATTAGGTTTGCATTTTCTAGATTGTTAGATGAACCGATACCAATACAGTACATCCCTGCAGTTAAGGCTGCATTAATACCTGCTTGAGAATCTTCAAAAACAACACAACAGTTAGCATTAACATCAAGTAAACTTGCACCTTTAACAAAAACTTCAGGGTCAGGTTTAGTATTAGTCACCATAGTTCCATCAACAATAGCATCAAAATATTTACTTAGATCAAGTTTATTTAATATTAGTCTAGAATTCTTACTTGAAGAACCAATAGCTAGCTTATAATTGTTTGCTTTAGCTGTTTCTAAAAATTCAATAACACCAGGTAGTATATTTTTAGGGTTTAAAGTTGATATATAGTCTAAATAAAAACTATTTTTTCTATCAGCTAGATTTTTCATAGAAGCATTGTCTAACTTAATATTATTAGTTTCTAAAATAATTTCCAATGATCTTATTCTACTTATACCTTTAAGTTTTTCATTAAAATCTTCATCAAGATCAATATTTAATTCATTAGCTAGTTTTTTCCAAGCTAGATAATGATATTTGGAAGTATCGACTAGAACACCGTCTAAATCAAATATAAGTGTAGTGATATTATGCATAAAAAACCTCCTTTTTTAAATATCAAAACATGCTAATATAATTATTATACAAAACATGCACACGTTTGCATAGAAAAAAATTAAATTATGAAGAATTTTTTTATATTCAAATTATAATAAATAATACCAAGCGGATGAAATTGAGAGTTTATTTGTAGGTCATTAAAAGATAGAATCAACCTTTAAGCTAAATTTTAATTATTAAAAGTACCAATTAAACAAAAATAGAACATTAAAAATAAGTTGACACATGATTGATACAAGTTTATAATTATACTATAGTTTGGTGCAAACGATTGCATTATCTAGGGAGATATTGTCGAAATAAACAGCAACATCAGGAATTACATTTATTGTATTTTACTAAGAGTTTTTGAGCAGAGAAAACATTTTCATAAAAAAGGAGGAACTACATGAATTCACTTGCAATATTTCATCAGCCAAAAAGCAACTATTGCTATGCTTATGATGAAAATCATGTTGAAATAAAAATGAGAGCTGCAAAAGGTGATTTAAACAAAGTTTTTTTACACTATGCAGATAAGTATGCTTGGGATAATAAAGATAAAATTCAAATGCACAAACATCTGTCAGATGATTTATATGACTACTTCAAAGTGGCTATAAAACCTCCAAACAATAGATTGATATATTGTTTTGAAATAGAATCAGAAGAAAAGATATTTTATTTTAATGAGTGGGGAATTATTGAAGAAAAAAATAAAAACATAATAACTGAGTCATTGTTTCATTACCCATATGTAAATAAAGCAGATATACATAGAGTTCCTGAGTGGGTAAAAGATTCGATATTTTATCAAATATTCCCAGAAAGGTTCTTTAATGGTGACCCTTTGATCAATCCTGAAAATATTCAAAAATGGGGAGAAAAACCAAATAGAAATAGTTTCTTTGGTGGTGATTTAAGAGGTATAATTAAAAAAATAGATTATCTATATGAGTTAGGTATAAATGCTATTTATTTAACACCAGTATTTAAGTCAACGACTAATCATAAATACAATACAATAGATTATCTAGAAATAGACCCTAACTTTGGAGACATAGATACAATGAAAGAATTAGTAAATAAATGTCACCAAAAAGGCATAAAAGTGTTATTTGATGCTGTATTCAATCATAGTGGTTCAGAGTTTCCAATGTTTAAAGATGTAATAGAAAAAGGCAGAGATTCTATTTATGCAGATTGGTTTCATGTTAGTGAATTTCCAGTAACGACCAATCCTCTAAATTATGAGACATTTGCATTTGAACCATTAATGCCTAAACTAAATACAGAAAACGAAGAAGTTATAGAGTATCTATTAAACGTAGCAACATATTGGATAAAAGAATGTGATATAGATGGTTGGAGACTTGATGTAGCAGATGAAGTAGACCATAAGTTTTGGAGAAGATTCAGAGATGCAGTAAAAAAAGAAAAAGAAGATGCATATATAGTAGGAGAAATATGGCATGATCCTTATACATGGTTAAGAGGAGACCAGTTTGATGCAACAATGAACTATCCTGTGACTAAGGCTTGTACAGAGTATTTTGCAAAGAATACTATAGATACACAGGGATTCAAAAACCTCATAAGTAATACTATAGTAAAAAATACAAGACAAGTAAATGAAGTTATGTTTAATTTATTGGATAGTCATGATACAGCTAGATTTTTAACAATATGTAATGAACATACCAACAAATTAATGATGGCAGAAGGATTTTTACTAACCTTTACGGGAACAACATCAATATATTATGGAACAGAAATAGGTATGGTTGGGGAAAACGATCCTGATTGCAGAAGAACAATGGATTGGAACAAAGATAATTGGGACTTGCAGTTGTTTGAATTCTATAAGAAAATAATCCAAATTAGAAAAGAAAATGATGCATTAAAGCGTGGTAGTTTTGATTGGATAGATGATTTAGAAAATGTAGTAGGTTATGTCAGACAAAAAGATGAAGAAAAAATAGTAGTACTTATAAATAATAGTGATAAAGCAGAAGTTGTTGATATAAAAGATTTTAATTCAAAATGTATGGATTTAATTACTAATGAACAATTTGATAAAACTGATGATTTTGTTAGTGTAGAATTAAAACCATACTCAATAAGAATCTTAAAGTAACACTTAAGATATATATAGGTTAAAATGCCTATAAAAGGGGTAATGAACAATTAAAAAAATGGAGGTTTTATTATGAAAAGTAAAGCAATCAGTATTTTATTAGTGTTTGTGCTATTATTTTCAGTAGCGGGTTGTACTAAAGATGAATCAACAGATGGCAAAGCCAGTCAAAACGTTGCAAATGAAAAAAACAATGGTGAATTAAAACCAGAAGAAGGTGCAAAATTAGTTGTTTGGGAAAGCGAAGGAAAAGAAGGGGACTTCATTAAATATGCAGCAGAGAAGTTTAAAGAAAAATACGGGGTTGAAGTAGTTTATGAAGAAGTAAAATCTACTAAAGCTGAAGAACAATTGGCTCAAGCTGGTCCAGCTGGAGAAGGTCCAGATATATTTGCTACACAACATGACCATTTAGGAGCATTGGTAAATGCTGGTTTAGTATTAGAATTGAATGAATTAAAAGATAGAATTGATAATGATTTTGTTCCATTAGCTAAAAAAGCATGTGAGATAGAAGGCAATATTTACGGAATGCCTGTATCAGTTGAAACTTACGCATTATTCTATAACAAAGACATATTTCCTGAGGCTCCAAAAACATATCAAGAAATCATAGAAAAGGCAAAAACATACAATGATAGCAAAAACAACAAGTATGCATTTATGTGGGACGTTGGAAATGCCTATTTTACTCACGGATTTGTAATAGGTAATGGTGGATATATATTCGGAAAAGGTGGAACTGATAAAGATGATATTGGTTTAGCTAAACCAGAAGCTATTGAAGGTGCTAAACAAATGTTAAAGTTAAAAGAAATATTGCCAGTAAAACAACTTGATTCTACATGTCAAATAATGGAAGGATTATTTGATGAAGGTAAAGTAGGAGCTATGATTGATGGACCATGGGCAATAGCAAATAGGAAAAAAACAGATGTGAATTTTGGAGTAGCCGCACTTCCAACAATGATTAATGGTAAGCATCAAGGTAGTTTTTCAGGTGTAAGAGAGATGTTTGTAAGCTATTATACTAAATATCCAAATGCTTCAAAGTTATTTATTAAGTTCATAACTACAGATGAAATGTTACTTAAGAGATATGAGATGACTCACCAAATACCACCATCAAAAGCATTGATGGAAAAAGATGAATTAAAGAATGATGAGTTTGTAGCTCCTTTCATAGAACAAATTAAGTATGCAGAGCCTATGCCTTTAATTACTCAAATGAAAATTGTTTGGGCACCATATGGAGCAGCATTCTCAACTATGTGGGATAATGGAGATAATCCTGAGCAAGCATTAAAAGATTGCGTACAAATAATAAAAGATTCAATAGCTGCTGAAGAATAATAGATTTAATATGGGGATGTCTAATTAGACAGCCCCATAAAATTAGGAGGGTTAGAAATGAAAAGGTCTAAGAAGTCAACTCTTTTTTCTATTCTCTTTATGGGCTTAGGACAGATATACAATAAGGAATACTTAAAAGGTATAGTTTTCGCTATAGTGGAGATATTTGCAATATTCAATATAAACCATTTTGCTAATGCGCTTTACGGTCTTGTGACATTGGGAACAGTACCTAGACAAGATCATTCATTATACTTATTAGTACAGGGTCTGATAGTCGTATTAGAGCTAGGAATAATTCTATTAATATATATATTTAATATAATAGATGCTAGAAATACAGCAAAAGAAAGGGAAAATGGCAAAGAACCATTAGGTACTATAGAGTTTATAAAATATCTATGGGATAAGTATTTTCCTCATATAATGATTACTCCAGCATTTCTGTTTACAGTATTTTTTATATTTTTACCTATTATTTTTACGATTACAGTGGCATTTACTAATTATTCTATGCCGAATCACATACCACCTAGAAATTTAATTGATTGGGTTGGTTTAAAAAACTTTATGAATATATTTAAATTGAAGATTTGGAATAATACACTGTTGCATGTTGGATTATGGACAATTTGCTTTGCAATAGTTACAACTATTTTAAACTATTCAGTAGGTTTATTTCTAGCTTTAATTACAAATAAAAAAGGAATTAGGTTTAAAAAATTTTGGAGGACAATTTTTATATTACCGTATGCAATACCAGCATTTATATCTCTATTGGTTATGAGACTAGCGTTTAGTGGTCCAGGTCCAGTAAACAATCTTTTAGTGAAGATTGGATTAGACAAGATACAGTTCTTTACCGATCCGTTAAATGCTAAAATCATGGTACTATTGATTAGCGTCTGGCTTGGATCACCATATTTCATGGTTTTAATGTCTGGAGTGTTAACCAATATACCTAAATCGTTATATGAGGCAGCTAGAATTGATGGTGCTTCAAAGTGGCAACAATTTAAAGAGATTACTTTGCCTATGGTTCTTTTTCAGACTATGCCTTTGTTAATTATGTCGTTTGCCTTCAATTTTAACAATTTTGCAAACATATATTTATTGACAGATGGTAATCCAGTAAATAGTAAATTTAGATATGCTGGTGAGACAGATATTATAATTTCGTGGATATATAAAATGACAAAAGATCAGAGTCAATACCACATGGCTTCAGTGGTAACGATCATGCTATTTATATTTGTTGCGGGTATTTCTGCATATAGTTTTATTAAAACAAAATCCTTCAAAGAGGAGGATATGATGTAATGGAAGAGAGAATTGCAAGAAGTAATAATAAAACAAGTTTTCTAGGTAAATTGTTGGTATATGCAATATTAATATTGATTAGTATAGTAGTTTTAGCGCCAATCGTATGGATAATATTATCTTCCATGAAAGAAGGAGATAGCTTATTTTCTTCAACATTAGTGCCTGATAAAATTACATTTAAACATTACAAAGAATTGTTTACAGAGACGAAATTTTTAAAGTGGTACACTAATACTTTAAAAATAGCTACAATAAACATGATAGTTTCTGTTATGTTGACGACATTGAGTGCTTATGCTTTTTCAAGATTTAAATTTAAAGGTAGAAAACAAAGCCTTATAACGCTGATGCTATTGCAGATGTTCCCTAGTTTTTTAGCAATGACAGCTATATATATACTACTTACTAAAATGGGACTATACAATACCCATTTGGGACTTTTACTAGTATATGCAGGTGGACAAATACCATACAATACATGGTTATGTAAAGGTTTCTTTGATGGAATACCAAGAAGTCTAGATGAAGCAGCTAGAATAGATGGAGCTTCAAACTTAACTATATTTAGAAAGATAATGCTTCCTTTAGCAAAACCTATAATAACTTTAGTAGCTTTAACAAACTTTATGGGGCCTTGGTTTGACTTTATATTTCCACAAATCATATTAAAAAGTGCTGACAAGAAGACACTTGCTATGGGATTGTTTGAATGGGTTCAAGAAAATGAAGCTACACATTTTACCCGTTTTGCAGCAGGTGCAATATTGGTTGCAATTCCAATTACTATATTGTTTATTTACCTACAAAAACATATAGTAGAAGGTTTATCAGCAGGAGCAACAAAAGGTTAGAAAAGAAATTATTGTTTTTTATTGAATAAATATATAAAAAATAATAAACTATTGATAGTTAGTTTTATACGATTTGTAAATTCGAGAGGAGTCATAATTATGCCAGTTACCATTAAAGATGTTGCAAGTTTGGCAAATGTTTCGCCATCAACTGTTTCTAGGGTCATAGCAAATAGCCCGAAGATAAGTGATAATACTAAAAAGAAAGTATATAAGGCGATGAATGAGCTAAAATATCACCCAAATGCAATTGCTAGAAGTCTTGCAAATAGAACAACTAAAACACTTGGCTTAGTATTACCAAGTACAGAAGAAGATATCTTTGTTAACCCTTTCTTTGTACAGATAATGAGAGGTATAAGTCATTATGCACAAAAAAAGAACTACTATATAATGTACACTTATGGCAAAGATGAATTAGATGAAGTTAAACATATAGAAAATTTAACAAACAGTAGACGGGTAGATGGCATAATATTGACCACAGTACGAGAAAATGACAAATGTATCGGTTGTCTTAGAGAAATAGATTATCCTTTTGTAGTAATAGGAAGACCAGAAGATATAGAGAATATCCTATGGGTTGATAACGATAACTTTCATGCGATGTATAGAGTCGTAAACCATTTAATACAAAAAGGACATAGAAGAATAGGCTTTATTGGAGGAGAATCTAATCTATATGTTACCCAGAATAGACTTGAAGGTTATGTTAAAGCTCTAGAAAACAGTGGGATAAACGTAAGTAAAGATTTCATAAAAACAGGAGAATTCACAGAAGAAGACGGTTATACAGGAATGAAAAGCATGTTAAAATCACAACAACCTACCGCAGTTGTTACGACAGACGATATAATTGCATTTGGAGCAATAAAAGCATGCAAAGAGGACTCAAAAGACATAGCAATAGTAGGCTTTAACAATACATTACTTTCTGAATATCAACAACCAAAGCTATCATCAGTTGATATAAACGCTGAGAAATTAGGTTATTTCGCAGCAAAACTTTTAATAGACAAGTTAGAAAACAACAATAAAAATGGAATTTCCAACTATATGATAGATACAAACTTGATAGAAAGAGAGTCAACAAAACTAAAAGTCTAGTAGCTTTGTAGATTGAGTATATATTTATGTCACCAATAGACTTAAAGAAATAAAGGACAAAAGGAGATTTATTAAATGGATAGAAAGTGGTGGAAAGAAGCAGTTGCTTATCAGATATATGTAAGAAGTTTCAAAGATTCTAATGGAGACGGCATAGGAGATTTAAGAGGCATAATAGAAAAATTAGACTATTTGAAAAAATTAGGGATAGATATAATCTACTTAAATCCTATAAATAAATCGCCTAATGATGATAATGGATATGATATAAGTGATTTTAAAGATATAATGGACGATTTCGGAAATATGCAAGATTTTGATGAGTTGCTTAGAGAAACCCATATAAGAGATATGAAGTTAGTAATGGATTTAGTTATAAATCATAGCTCGGATGAACATCCATGGTTTATAGAAGCAAAAAAATCAAAACAAAGTAAATATAGAGGCTACTATATATGGAAAAAAGGAGAGGCAGGTAATCCACCAAATAATTGGGGATCCTTTTTCGGAGGAAGCGCATGGGAATATCATAAAGACACAGACGAGTATTACCTACATTTATTTTCAAAAAAACAACCTGATTTTAATTGGGAAAATAATGATTTTAGAGAAGATATAAAAAGAGTAATTAAATTTTGGATTGATAAAGGCGTAGACGGATTTAGAATGGACGCAATTAATCATATTGCAAAAGATGATGAATTTAAAGATGGAAAAGTCCATGAAGGGAAAATCTATGGAGATTTTCTACCGTACGTTCAAAATCTTCCAAAAGTACATGAATATATAAGGGATATTAGAAAAGAAATAAATAACCCTGAGATTGTTTTAATAGGAGAGACAGGAGGTATTAGTTACCATAACGCCTATCTTTACACAGGGGTTGATAAAAAAGAATTAGATTTTACTTTTCACTTTGATATGCATAGCGTAGGTAGAGGTGAAAAAGATTGGGAGAGAACTCCTTTAAATTTAATAAAAGATATAAAAGAAAAAATGTCGGGATGGCAAACCAGAGATGACAAAGAAGGATGGTGTCCATTGTTTTATTCAAATCATGATACAACTAGGACAGTATCTAGACTTGGAAATGATGAAGATTACCTAGAAGAATCAGCGAAGATGCTAGCAACATTGATGTTTACACAAAAAGGAACGCCATTTATTTATTACGGAGAAGAAATAGGGATGACGAACAATAAAGGGTTTGAATTGGAAGATTACAGAGATGTAGCGATATTTAATAACTATAAAGATTATGTAGAGTCAGGTTTAATATCAGAAGTAAATTTTATGAAGGGATTACAGTACACATCTCGAGACAATAGTAGGACTCCAATGCAATGGAACGACAATATAAACGGTGGATTTACCAAAGGGAAACCTTGGATAAAAGCAAATCAAAACTATACAAAAATAAATGTAAAAGAGCAAGAAAAAAATCCGACATCTATATTGAATTATTATAAAAAGGCAATAGATATTAGAAAAAAATATCAATCTTTGGTTTATGGTGAATTTACAGAAATAAATAGAGAGCATGAAGAAATATATGCTTACTTAAGAGAATTAGAAACTGAAAAGCTACTAATAGTGGTTAATTTTTTTGATAATACGCCACAAATCAAAATTGAAAAAGAAATAGATTTAGAAAAAAGTGAACTCATACTTTCTAATTATGATACAGATAAAATAAAAAATAAATTAAACGTATTAGAATTAAGGCCATATGAAGCAAGAATATATTTAATAAAATAAACAAGTATCTGTTCAAATTTTAAGAAAAAAGAGTAGTATAGTTTTAGAATGAGGAGTGAAAATTAATGGCAGAACTAAAGCTTAAAAACATAAAAAAAATATATCCAAATGGATTTGAAGCAGTAAAAGATTTTTCGATGGATATTGACGACAAAGAATTTATAGTACTAGTAGGACCGTCTGGATGTGGAAAATCAACAAGCCTTAGGATGATTGCAGGATTAGAAGAGATTTCTGGAGGACAGCTATATATAGGTGAGAAGTTAGTAAATGAAGTAACACCTAAAAACAGAGATATAGCAATGGTTTTCCAAAATTATGCATTATATCCTCATATGACAGTATACGATAATATGGCTTTTGGTTTAAAACTTAGAAAAAGATCAAAAGCAGAAATAAAAGAAAAAGTCAATAATGCAGCTAAAATATTAGGGATAGAAGATTTGTTAAATAGAAAGCCAAAACAACTTTCAGGAGGTCAAAAACAAAGGGTAGCCTTAGGTCGTGCAATAGTTAGAGAACCAAAAGTGTTTTTAATGGACGAGCCACTTTCAAATTTAGACGCTAAGTTAAGAGTTCAGATGAGAGCGGAGATAATAAAGCTTCATCATAAATTAAAAACAACATTTATATATGTAACTCATGATCAGACAGAAGCAATGACAATGGGTACAAGGATAGTAGTAATGAAAGATGGAGTAGTACAACAAATAGATGACCCTCAAACAATCTATAGGCACCCAGCAAACAAATTCGTAGGATCATTTATAGGGTCGCCACAAATGAACTTTATAGATAGCAAAATAATAGAAGCTAATGGAAAACTATATTACGAGATAAAAAATAAGAAGATAGAGATAGAAGAAGACAGAGCAAAAATTCTTAGAGACAAACTATATATAGATAAAATAGTAACACTTGGGTTAAGACCAGATGCAATAGAAGTAAGAGATAAAAATGATTCATTAGAAGCCGTGGTAGATGTAACAGAAATGCTAGGTTCAGAGATGTATTTGTATTTAGATTTTGATGGAAATAACGTTACAGTAAAAGTAGATCCAAGTTATAAAGTTGAGATAGGAAAGAAGATCAACTTTGGTTTTAAAGCGAAGAAAGTTCATTTATTTGATAGTGAAACAGAGATGTCAATATTATAATTTAGTTAAGCAAAATATAAAAATAAATATATATTGAGTAAATTATTATAATTTACTCATTTATTTTATCACCTAACTATGGGACAGAAAGAGAGGAATACAAGTGATTAATAAAGAATTGTGTTATACATTTAAAGACAAACAATTAAAAGTGACAATATATAATGAAAATATAGTGAGATTTAACTATGGAAAAAAACAAAGCATAACAGATGCAGTAGAGTTAATACCGTTGAAAGAGGTAAATTATGTAGTAAATGATAATAAAATAGAACTACCCAACTTCATAATAGAACTACAAGAAGATTTAAAAGTAAAGATTACAGATATAAAAGGAAGTATATTATTAGAAGACGAGTTTATAAAATACAATTCTAAAGAAGTAGCAGATGAAAGAAGAGAATTTGATTATGAAATAATAAATAAAGAAAAAGAAAAAAGTTATGCAATAGAAGTACAAAAAAGGCATACATGGGAGAAAGCGTTTTATGGATTAGGAGAAAAATATGGATTTATAAATATGCTAGGAAGACAAACAGAAAATTGGAATACAGATGTGTTAGGAGTTTCACCAGTTCATACAGCAGTACAAAAACAATATCATACATCTATCCCCTTTTATATAGGAATGGATGAAAAAAGAGCATATGGAATCTTTTACGATACATCGTATCGTAACTATTTTGATTTTGGAATGTATCAGAAAGGAATAAACTTTAGAGCAGATGGTGGAGAGCTAGATTATTATTTTATATATGGAAACGACGTAAAAGAAGTAGTTAAAGAGTATGGAACATTAACAGGAAAAGTAAAGCTTCCAAGAAAAGATTTTTTAGGATATCAACAATGTAGATGGTCATATATGAACAAAGAAGAAGTACTAAACCTTGCAAGATCATTTAGAGAAAAAAGTATCCCGTGTGATGTAGTATACTTAGATATTGACTACATGAAAGATTATAAAGTTTTCACAGTTGATTCAGATAGATTTAAAGAATTTAAAGAAATGAATCAACAATTAAAAGAAATGGGATTTAAATTAGTAGTAATAATAGATCCAGGTATAAAGATAGAAAAAGGTTATAATGTATATGATGAAGCGATAGAAAATGAATACTTAATAAAAGGTGAAAATTCAGAGGTGTATATAGGAAAAGTTTGGCCAGGAGATAGTGTGTTTCCAGATTTCTTAAGGGAAAAAGTTAGAGATTGGTGGGGTGAACTTCATAAAGAGTTGATAAATGATGGAGTAAGTGGTATATGGAATGACATGAATGAGATAGCAGATATGTCGACAGAGACAAAGACTATACCAGAAACAGCCTATCACTTAGATGACGAGCAAAATAAACATACTCAAAAAGAAATGCATAATTTATATGGACATTATGAGGCAAAAGCAACATATGAAGGTTTAAAAAAACTTCAAGCTACAAGACCTTTTGTGTTAACAAGAGCTGCTTCAGCAGGAACACAAAAATATTCAGCGCTTTGGACAGGAGATAATTCATCATTATGGGAGCATTTAGAATCCAGTATACCTATGCTATTAAACCTAGGGCTTAGCGGGTATACTTATGTAGGATCAGATGTAGGTGGATTTATAGGAGACGGAAATGGAGAACTACTCACAAGATGGTCGCAATTAGGAGTTTTTTATCCTTTATTCAGAAATCATAGTTGTATAAATACATTACATCAAGAACCTTGGGCTTTTGGGGATAAATACGAAAAGATAGTAAAAAAATATATACAGATGAGATATACACTGATAGATTATATTTATAATTTATTTAGACTAAGTAGTATAACTGGAGAACCTATAATGAGGCCATTATTCTATCATTATCAAAATGATGAGCGAACATTCAATATAAATGACCAATTTCTATTTGGAGAAGACATATTAGTTGCACCTATAGTAAGACCAAAGACTAATAAAAGAATGATGTATTTACCAGAAGGTAAATGGTATGATTATTTCACAGATGAAGAGTATATAGGCGGTAATTATATAATAAAAGACGCAGAAATAGACCAAATACCTGTATTCGTTAAAGAAGGAGCAATAATACTAAAAAATAAACCAATGCAATATATTGGAGAAAAGCAAGATAATTACGAAATACATGTGTACCAAGGAAAAGATAACTCAAAACGATTCTATTTTGATGATGGAATATCATTTGAATATGAAGATGGTAAATATAGCGAAATAGAAGTAAAAATAGATGGTAAAGAGGTATATGTAACTAAAATCAAAGAAGATTATAGATTAGGTACATTTGAAGTAGTGGTTCATGGTGAAAAAAGAAAAAAATAGTCTAGTATGAAATGATTAAATAATAACGACGTATAATGATCAAGACAAAGAACATCTTTAATTTAAACTGTTGTTGAATAAGTTGAAGATGTTCTTATTTTTTCAATATAATAATAGAATGAATTTTCAACAGTAACAGAGGATGATCCATAAACTACACAAAAACATATAGAGTTAGAAAGGAATTTATTATAGATTAGCTTTAATAGTGTATAAAAAGGATAAATAATAGCTGTACGCCTAAAGTGTCAAAAGAGACTGTAAATGTTACTAAAAATTATGGTATCAACAAAAGTAAGAGGATGGAGTTTATTTAAATATCAAAAATATAGAATATAATTTTAAAATTCAGTGAACAATAGTATATAATCTAAAAAAATCTGAAAATATGGAACAATACTGTTGACCTTGAGCTGAATTCATGCTATAATCTTCTTTGTCGCCAAAAAGCGATGAAAATATTTCAAGTAAAAGATTTCAGAAAAAGTATTGACAAATCACTCGAAATATGATAGTATTATAAGAGTCGGCAGTAAACATTGTCGAAAAGAA
>NZ_JARMXH010000016.1:0-28313 GCF_056892235.1 Abyssisolibacter sp. ZYX002 | reverse complement strand
TGGAGAAGTACTCAAGTGGCTGAAGAGGCTCCCCTGCTAAGGGAGTAGGTCCTTTACGGGGCGCGAGGGTTCAAATCCCTCCTTCTCCGCCATTAACCAAATTATTATTAATTTGGGCCTTTAGCTCAGTTGGTTAGAGCGCCCGGCTCATAACCGGTAGGTCCGGGGTTCGAATCCCTGAAGGCCCACCATATAGGGGTATAGCTCAGTTGGTAGAGCGTTGGTCTCCAAAACCAAGCGCCGTGGGTTCGAGTCCTGCTACCCCTGCCATTTAACTTAATATAAAATAAAAACGGGGTGTAGCGCAGTTTGGTAGCGCATCTGGTTTGGGACCAGAGGGCCGCGGGTTCAAATCCTGCCACCCCGACCATTTTTTTATTATAGGACTATAGCTCAGCAGGTTAGAGCGCACGCCTGATAAGCGTGAGGTCGGTGGTTCGAGTCCACTTAGTCCTACCACATATAACTTATGTGGGCCTTTAGCTCAGTTGGTTAGAGCGCCCGGCTCATAACCGGTAGGTCCGGGGTTCGAATCCCTGAAGGCCCACCATTAGAAAATATCTCCTATTTGTTTTAAATAGGAGTTTTTTGCGTTATAAAAAGTCAAAAGCCTGACCAGTTTTGACTTTTGACATAGTGTAACTTAAAGATATATGTATTTTGCATCATGCAGAAGTAATATCAGAAGTAGTAAATACATTTTCAAAGATAAAATTCAAAAGTTGCTTTATGTTTTCATAATACAAAGCATTTTTTTCCTTAATAATCAATATATTACTAGGTAGAGTATGAGTAGACGTATCATAAATATATGAATCAATATACTCCAAATCAATATACAAGCATTTATTGCCACTTGTCAGTTTTCCCTTATTAATAATGATGTCTAAAGTTAACTCGCCTAAATCAAAATTCCATTCTAGATTATATAAGTCACTATAATGTATAAACTTAGGTATAGATAAAGGAGAAGTTTTTATTTTAACTGACATTGTATTTTTATCAAAGATTGTTTCATCTAAATTAAAGTTTATGCATATATTATTATCATTAAATAAAAAATCGTATGAAAAAAACTTATGTTCAGAGATGATAGGATATACTCCTAGAAGCTGAGGGAGATAGTAAATATCATCATAGTTATGTTTTAGTATTGTTTCTAATAAATCAGTACTAGGTTTTTTCACGTATTTTTTGTATAAATCAATACTTTCTTTTCCAGAAATTTTGTCATCTCTATATATTCCCAAACATTTTTCAACGGATTTCAGCTTACAATCTTCAAGCCCTAAGATTTGCTTGTTTTTTCTAACCACTTTTATTAGATCTAAACCATTTTCTTTTTTTAATTGTTCGTTTATATTGTGATATTGCAGTCGTTTATTGACAAAAGGTACATCAAATGTATCACCATTGTATGTTATGTAAGTATCAAATTTGTTAATTAGTTTTAGAGATTCTATTAAAAGAGTGACCTCATCATCAGGAGACTCTGAAAAAAATTGATTAATTATAATCTCATTATTTTCAAAATACAGTATACCAATAAGTATCACTTTATTTCTAGCCCCGCTAAAACCAGTTGTTTCAATGTCAAAAAAACAGTAGTTTCTGTAATTAATAAACCTATTAAATTCACCGCAGATGTCAAAATCAATTTGTTTTTTATCTTTAATTGTTATCATGTCATTTCTCCTATTTCAATCTTTTATATAATAACTTTACAGTTTTATTTTACTAATGTAGTAATTTTATATATAATAATTATAAAACAAAATACGAATAATTAATAGTAATGATTTGAGGTGGATAGATGTTAAAAGACAAACTTAAAGTTCTTATCAAACAGATTACATCAGAAATTGCTATTGATAAAATTGATGAATATATAGATTTAAAAAAAGCGGTTATATATTTAATAGGTATAAAACTTTTGTGCATCAGATATTCTATCAATCAGCAGGAAGTATTAAAAGGTATAAAATTAGATCCAAATAATAAGTATCTAAAAAATAAATATTTAAACAAAGAGCATCAATATAAGTTAGAGCAATTAATAAATAGATATAAAAATGAAATAGATAGTTTTTCTCTTGGAAGATTGTATGAGGATTTTATTACTAGTAAAGAGAGAAAATATCTAGGGCAAGTGTATACACCAGCATATATAATAGATGAAATGATTGACATAAGTATAAAAAACGAAGATATTATATCAAATCCACATCCCAGAATTATAGATCCATCATGCGGTGGAGGGTATTTCTGCACAAAACTACTGCGAAAACTAAAAAGTATACTAATCCATAATAAAACTATTATACAGAATAAACATCCAGAGTATAAAAACACAATATTTGATGATATTGAAAAATACATAATAGAGAACTGCTTATGGGCAGCAGATATTGATGAATTCGCAGTATTCCTAACCAAAGTCGATTTGTTACTGAGTTACACAGGTAACAAGTTTATAAGAACTAATGTGTATCATCTAGATATACTAATTGGAAAAAATGAACATATTAAAACAAATTACTTTGATTTAGTTATAGGCAATCCACCATATATAGGACATAAAAAACTACCACTTGAATACAAAAAGCTGTTAAAGCTTAAATTTCCAGAAATCTTCTCAGACAAATCAGATATTTCTTATTGCTTTTTCAAAATAGGTTACGATTTATTAAAAACAGGAAAGACACTAACATACATTACCTCAAGATATTTTCTAGAAGCACCTTCAGCTAAATATTTGAGGAATTTTCTCAGAGATAATATGTCTATAAATAGAATAATCGACTTTTATGGACATCAAGCGTTTGAAAAAATAGGTATAAGTCCAGCAATAATAAACTGCACTAAAGCTGATAATGCTTTTTATTTAACCAATATAATTAGATATCGAAATAAAAACAGCTTCAAAGTTAAAAAGCTGTCTAGTTTTCCTTATAAATTTTTTGATATATATACAGTTGATAAATTCATAGATGATAAGTGGCTTTTGATAAAAGAAGAAGAAAAAAAGCTCTATGGTAAGATAGATAGCCAATTGCAATATAGGCTGAAAGATATTTGTGAAAGTAAGCAGGGCATAATAACAGGGTGTGATAAAGCTTTTGTAGTCGATATGGAAACAATAGAAAAAGAAAAGCTTGAGCGAGATGTGATATATCCTTGGGTGAAGAATAGCCAAATAAATAAATACTGCAAAATTAATACAGACAGATATATAATTTATACTAATAAGATTAAAGATATAGCAAAGTACCCTAATATTCACAGACACATATTACCATATAAAAGTAAATTAAATAACCGAAGAGAATGTAAAAGAAATATAAGAAGGTGGCACGAACTACAATGGGGTAGAAATATTGATTTATTAATAAAGCAAAAACTTATGTTTCCATATAAAAGTAAAGCTAACACGTTTACATTAGATGATGAAGGAATCTTAAATAGTGCTGATATTTATTGCTTAACAAGCGTAAAGAAATCCGTTTGTTCAATATACTATTTACTAGGCATATTAAATTCAATTCTATTTGAGTTCTATTTCAAATGCATAGCTAAAAAACTGACTGCAAATCTATATGATTATTATCCAAATAAGATAATGGAGTTAGGGATTAAGGTAAAGTATCATGATGAAATATCTACATATGTCAAAGAGCTTTTAAAGCTGAGTGATACTGACTATAACTTTAAAATGATAGAAACTAGAATAAATACATTGATATTTGAAATATACGGAATAAACAAGAATGAGGTTCAAATAATTAACAATAGAGTAAATATATCAAAACAAGTGTGATATTGTACAAACAATTCGTAATATCATTAATATATAAACCATTAATACAAGAAACTTCAGGGAGATAAAGAATATGTCATAGGGATATAAGGGGTAGATAAATTTGAATGTAGTTTATTTTTCTGATTATTTACTACGTCAAGCTGAAGATATATGCATTAGTAGATTTGAGAGTGATATAATGCTTGTTTTTAATAACTTTACAGACAATGCTATATTGTCTATTACAGATAAAATTAAATCTGACTTAAAAGAGTTTATAGATGCAGGTATGTTAATGGACATACCAATAGTTAAAGTGTTTTGTTCAATGTACCTAGGGTTAGCTTGGAGTATGTATGGGAAAGGGAAATTACTTCAAAAAGAAAAGAAAGTAGTAGAGGATATAACAGAGAGTAAAAATGAAGTGAATAGTAGTAATGATATTTTAAAGCTAATAGAAAACAACACATTTTATGTAGATATTATCGATGAAATAGCTATTAGGTATTATACATTGTATTTAAGTAAATATATTATAGACCTATTCTTAAGAATGAATATAAAACGAGATAATCGTATTAGTAATTTCGGCGATTTACAATTCTTGATAATAGAGAAACTAAAATCATTTGGATTGAAGATACTCGCAAAAGGGATATTTGAGGAATATAAAAAAAGTATCTAAAGTGGATTATCATTAATAAAGGCTACTTCATGAAATATCGAGGTAGTCTTGATTTTTAGTTGAAATAAAATGTTAAATTTTAGTCATATACTTGTAACAACAAATACATTTTTATTATGATATAATTAGCTTATTCAAAATAGTTAGTACATGAATTAAAATAGGAGGTCAAAACCCAGTGGGTGATTTTATGAAGAAAAAGAAAATGAAATTAATGGTTTTTTTAGTGGTAGTTTTGACATTTAGCTTTAATACAATCTACTCAAGCATGTTTTTCTTTGATGTTATAGGGCATTGGGCTGAAGAAGAGATATTCTGGGCTACAAATGATTATGAACTTTTCAAAGGATACGAAGATGGTTCATTTAAACCAGATAATTATATAACAAGAGGAGAATACATAAGTATATTATATAGAACAGCGGTAATAAATAAAATAATTAAAGAAGAGCCACTAAAACCAAAGGAAGAAACAAAAAAAGATACAAAAGAAGAGAAGAAAGAAGAAGTTAAAAAAGTTATAGTAAAACAAATAGGCCCATATATTGATTTGAAAGAGTCTTACTGGGGCTATAAGAACATAGCAGCTATGTACAAGTTCATTAATAGTAATTCAGGCATAAAATTTGAAGATATTTTTGCAGGAAATACTTTTGATGCAAATAAATATATAACTAGAAATGAGGCAGCTTTGCTTATTAGTATTTTTGATTATCCAGCTGTAGAGGAAAAAGGTTTAGTATTTAAAGATGTGTTACCTAGCTATAAATATTATAATGAGATAATGAATCTTGTTAACAATGAGATAATAAATGGTTATGCTGATAATACTTTTAAACCCCAAAAAAATATAACAAGAGCAGAATCAGCTAAACTAATAAAAAGATTGTTTAAGGAAATAGGATATGGAAAAGGATTTATAAAAAATATGCTACTCGTAACAGGAATATATGATAGTAAATTCATGTATTTTGGGAACTATTTTGGCAATGATAAACTAAAAGAAGATGATAAAAAATATGTTAAAGCACTTAGAACACTTGAATATTTAGATTTTATAGTGACAATACCATATGATGAAAAGAAAAACTATGATGATAATCCTTTAAAAACTCTTATTTCACTTAAAGATGAAGGATATTGGAATAATATAGGTTTAAACTATTATCTGATAAAATATGATCTAGTGAATGATGAAGTCATACAGCAGTTTATAAATGAAATGATTAAAGAATATGAAACTAGAGATGATTTAAAAGGCTGTGAAGTAAAATCTATATTTAATCAGCTGTTTATTAAATCAAAAAATCCAGAATTATTAGATAAGGTTTTTAAAAAGTGGGAAGTAAGTGCACAAGATAAAGAATACTATAATGTAATATTTACAAAAGCTATTTATCTTTGCAATAACAATAGGTCACAAGATGCTTTAGATATGATTAATAACCTGCTATACAATGATAAATCTAAAACTACAGATCCAGAAATATTGCGCACAATATATCTTAATAAGACATGGATAGAATATAAATTAGGTAAACTTAATCAATCTGTTAAGACGTTAGAAGAATTACTTAAAATTATTAGATTCTATAGTATAAATGACCCTAGCTTAAAGAAAGTGGAAGAAGACATAATAGGATATATTAAAGTAATTAAAAGTGAAAATCTTAAATTAAGCATTAACAAAATATAAAAACTGAACAATAAAAATTTAAAGCTGTCAACAATATACCAAAGGTATATATTGACAGCTTGCTTTTATTGCAATATTATAGAATTACATAATTGTTTAAGGGGGGAATGCTTTGTTTAATAATTTACATGAGATCAAAAGTTATTGTGAGCAAGAAGGTATTAAAATAATTGATTTTAAAATAATCGATTTAAAAGGAAGATGGCATCATTTATCAATACCATATGAAAGATTTAACGAAAAGATGTTTTCGGAAGGTATAGGATTTGACGGTTCAAGTTATGGTTTTTTAACAGTAGAAAAATCAGATATGATATTCATACCAGATATTAGCACAGCGTTTGTAGATCCATTTTGCGAAGTTCCTACAATTAGTATGATTAGTGATATATATACACTAGGAGATAAAATTAAGAGGTTTGAAGGGGATCCAAGATACATAGCACAAAAAGCTGAACAATATTTAATAGAAACAGGTATAGCAGATGAAAATATCATTGGACCTGAGTTTGAGTTTTACTTATTTAATCATATATCATATGACAATAAGCCTCACAGTCAAAAGGTAAATATAGATAGTCAGCAAGCTTATTGGAATACGGACGACGATGATTATAACATAGGATATAAAGTTCCATATCAAAAAGGTTATCATGTTGATATACCAATGGATAGCACAAATGATTTAAGATCAATTATGACACGAAAATTAGAAGATTTAAATGTGAAAATAAAGTATCACCATCACGAAGTAGGTGGGACAGGCCAAGTAGAAATAGAAACAGAGCATGGTAAAATGAGAGAAATGGCAGATAAAACAATGATACTTAAATACGTAGTTAAAAATACAGCTATACAGAATTATAAGACAGCTACATTCATGCCTAAACCACTTTACAAGGAAGCAGGAAATGGAATGCATGTGCATATGCAGTTGTTCAAAGATAAAGAGCCTATTTTTTATGATAGAGATGGGTGCTCTGGTTTAAGTAAAGAAGCGCTTTATTTTATAGGAGGTATATTAAGACATGCACCAGCATTAAGTGGTATAACTAATCCTAGTACAAACTCTTATAAAAGGCTTGTTCCTGGTTATGAAGCGCCTGTAAGCATATGTTTTGCAGTGTCCAATAGAAGTGCAGTAATAAGAATTCCAGGTTATGCAAACACTCCAGAAACTAAGAGATTTGAATATAGGTCATCAGATGCAACATGTAATCCTTATCTAGCATATTCAGCATTGCTTATGGCAGGATTGGATGGTATATTAAATAAAATAGACCCACAAGAAGAAGGATATGGACCTTTAAATGTAAATATATTTGATTTACCAAAAGAAGAAAAAAGCAAAATAAAGAGCCTACCTAAATCTTTAGATGAAGCAGCCGACGAATTAGAAAAAGATTATGAATTCTTATTAAAAGGTGGAGTATTTACAAAAGAATTAATAGATAATCAAATAAAGAGTATTAGAAAACAGTGTCAAATAATCAACTCTATACCACATCCAAAAGAATTTGATATGTATTACGATTTATAAAAAAATAAGTTAACTTGAAAGGGCAATTTGTAATTAAAAAGATTGCCCTTATTTTATGACTATAAGCTTGAAAATTAGTATTTCTAATAGTAAACTATAAATAGGCGATTAATGATTATAACAGCAAATAGAATATATTATATATAGTAAAGGTGATTATATGAATAAGAATAAAAAAGAAGATAAGGACAATACCAATCAAAATGAATTAATTAACAAATTCTTAGATGTCAACAATCAGGTAAAGAAAATCATAGCTAAAATATCCGTATATGAGATTCACAATCACATAATAAACTTAGAAGATAAAATCAATTCCAATAAAAAACTATTAGAGAGTTTTGAAGATGAATACATTAGCATTATGTCGATAAAAAAATCACTATTAAACAACATAAAAGAGATAAGTATAAACGACTATAAATACTATAAATTGCTTAGAAAGAACATAAGAGAACTTTATATTTTACTATCTATTTATACTAATGAGTTAGATATTTATGAGGAAATATTTTTTTCTGAACTAACAAATTCAAATAGTGACATAAAACACATAAATATTAGGAAGCTAACTAATCATATAAAAAACATAAATAACAAAAACCCCAAACTCTTAAAACAAAAAATGCCACAAGTCGTAAGGGTTCTACCAATGTATATAACTAAAGATAAGTATTTTAGTTATATAAAAAGAACTATATTGAAAAACTTTACTAGTAGCTCTAAAGATTACTGTAAAGAATTAATATCAATGTACAAGAGTTATTTTGCAGGATATTTTTATACTGATTATGGAATGAAGTTTGATAAGTATTTTTATTTTATAGAGGAGTTAAAAATATCAAAGTTAAAATCAATAGATAGTGATAAGTTAGAGAAAAAACATGAAACTATGATACAAATGTTCAAAGAAATATATGACTTATCAGAAATAATAAGATTAATGGGTATCATAACAAATAAACTAATTATACTAACTCTAGTAGATGTACAAATTAGTGAAGAAAATATACTAGACGTACAGATAGAAAATAGTAAGAAAGATAGTAACATAAAGAAAAATAACAAAGAGATAGACAAGCTATATAAAGAGCTTAATGTAGCAAATAAAGAATTAGAATTAATTATGGAAGACATAAAGGACAATCACGATATATCTAGGCAGATGAGAGTAACAGAAAAAATTGTTTCTTATTTTCAAGATAAGACTTTAGTATCAATAAGAATGATAGAAAATGGTGAAGACGTAGTTCAAACTGAATACCTAAAAATACTCACAGGTAACTTTGTAGATTATATGAGAAGGTGTATGAAAGGTATGGATAAAAGAGAAAAGAAAATAAGAATGAAACGACTACTTTCTATGATAGGTATACCGTTTGAAACAGTAGAGGAGTTTATAAGTTATTTGGAATATTCTATTAACAGATGTAATGACAATCAGGATAGATTAAAGCATTTAAGTAATGTGTATAATGTACTAGACCACTAGATAGTTTTAGGAGAATACAAATGAATTACGAAAAACTAAAAGAAGAATTTATGATATTAAATAACAATACGACCATAATCGATAAAAGATTTGATTATAGTAAAGATTATGAGTTTGTTGTATCTAAAAAGAGTTTTAAAAAGTTAACCATAGGTATAATTATTCTCCTGATTGTGATGGGGATAGTAGTTTGGTATTTATTGTGGGCATTAACAAAAGTAAAGACTGATATGGGAAAGTTCAATATAATGGGAATGCTCATTATTGGAACCGTAATAACAATATTTGCTATCTACGAGTGTCATAAAAAACGTAAAAAAATATATCCAAAGATAAAGTTAGAGTATCACAATAAAAACATACATTACTGTGATGGATTAGATTCTTTCGATTTTAAAATAAATGATATATATGAGGTAGAGTTTATAAATCCTCAACCTAAAAGTAAACGATGGATAGTAGTTGTAGTAATAAAAAGAAACAAAAGAATAAACATAGATATATTAAATATGGACAACCCAAAGTTACTATTTAAACTACTAACAAGCTATAATAAAAATATAAAAATCTATGGTTGATACAATAATTTGCGTCAATATTTACCTATAAATCTTTTGCATAAACGTAATCTGGATATAATTTATTTCTATTTCTAATGAAAGAAATTATATGATATATTTTTGATAAAAGATTAAAAGGAGCTGATTAAGTGAAAAAAGAAGTTAGTATAAGTAAAATCAGGCATGATGCAGAAGAAGAATTTAGAGCAGGAAATTTTTATTGTTCAGAAGCAGTTGTATATTCTATAAAGAACAACTTTAATATTGATATGTCTGATGATATGATAGCAATGGCATCAGGGTTCCCAGTCGGAATAGGAAAATCAAAATGTGTATGTGGAGCTGTATCAGGAGGTATTTTAACATTAGGTTATTTCTTTGGCAGAAAAAAAGGCGGAGATAAAAAAGTTCAAAAAACACTAGAACTTGCAAATGAGTTACAAGAAAGCTTTAGAAAAAATCATGGTTGCCTTTGCTGTCACGTACAAACAAAAGGGATGGATATGGGATCTGGAGAGCATAAGTCGCAATGTATATCTTTTACTGGCGAGATTGCACAGAAGACTGCAGAAATAATAGTAAGAGAATTAGAACTGATAAACACAGACAGAGAGCTTATTAATGAACATTATTAAAAGAGTACCATTACCTATATCAGGATTGATGTTGGCATTGGTCTCAATTGGAAATTTATTAGCTAGTTATAATCAAGTATTAAAAAAAATTTGTGGCATTTTAGCTACATTCATTTTTATTTGCCTGATATTTAAGATTATAATTGATTTCCAATCGTTAAAAAAAGGCGTAAACAACCCTGTCGTTGCAAGTGTTTTACCGACATTTTCAATGGGTCTTATGATACTAGCGACATATATGAAAACTTTTAATAGCAAGGTAGCTTTAATAGTATGGTTTCTGGCTATAATTATCCATATTGCTCTGGTTATTGTGTTTACAAGATTATATTTGCTTAATTTTGATATAAAAAAGGTGTTTCCAAGTTATTTTATAGTATATGCTGGTATAGTAGTGGCAAGTGTAACTGCACCAGCTTTTAATAAGCTAATTGTTGGGAAAAGTATGTTCTATTTTGGATTTATAGGGTATTTATTTATATTGCCAGTTGTAGTTTATAGAGTATATAAATATAGAGATATGACAAAAGCGACATTACCTACTTTAGCAATTTTTACAGCACCATCTAATCTTTGTTTGGCAGGATATATCTCTGCATTTAAAGATAAAAATGAAGTGATATTGTATTTTTTAATACTATTATCTTTTATTACATTTACCTATGCTATTTATAATATGCCTAAGTTGCTAAGAAACAATTTTTATCCTAGTTATTCAGCATTTACATTTCCATTTGTAATAAGCGCAGTTGCTACAAAAAAATTGTACGTTTACTTTAGAGCAACAGGGTTAAACATAGAGATTTTTAAGTATTTATATATAGCTCAGATGATTATTTCAGTACTGTTTGTGTCTTATGTGACAATAAAATATACAGCATTTGTTTTAAAGACTGATAAGTATAATTAAATTTAAGTAAAAAAACTGTCTCAATTCTGATACGGCTGACAACTTTAAAAAGGTTGTCTTTTTTTATTTTTTCTTTTTCTTGAATATTATATATAAAACATACATTACTTCCGTTGTTATTAAATAAATCGCATAAAAAGGATAGGCGACTTTTATACCTCCAATAAATTTCATTTCAGAATGTTAAAAAACATAAGTTCAACAATTATCAACACAATACCGATTCCTAAAAATTTTTTAGATTTCATATTTATTTCCTTTTTAAGTTTAATTAAACCCTTTTTATTAGTAGTTATTGTGTTTGAACTCATTATGTGTTCTATTTAATTTAATTCTTTGTTTTTCTTGTATTTCCTTCCATGTTGGTGTTACTAGGGTGG
This sequence comes from Abyssisolibacter sp. ZYX002, assembly GCF_056892235.1. Lineage (NCBI taxonomy): Bacteria > Bacillati > Bacillota > Clostridia > Eubacteriales > Clostridiaceae > Abyssisolibacter > Abyssisolibacter sp. ZYX002. Next base: position 16,616 of record NZ_JARMXH010000016.1, on the reverse strand, counting down.
AAATGAAAAAGGGGTTAAACATTTACCATCTGTTTACTTATATCTGTTTTTTAGCTTATAAAATTTTCTATAATATGGATAGAAAACAAATATAATGTTCATAATATAAAGAGGTAAAAAAGGAGGGAGATAGCTTTGAAAATAGGCATACCAAAAGGATTACTCTATTATGATTATATAGCTGTATGGAAAGATTTCTTCGAAGAATTAGGACAGGAAGTAATAATATCTGATGATAGTAACAAAAAGATTCTCACAGATGGGGTAAGTAAATGCATAGATGATGCTTGCTTGCCGGTAAAGCTTTATCATGGGCATGTTTTAAATTTAAAAGATAAGGTTGACTATATATTTATACCTAAAATCATTAGCGTAGAAAAAAAGACATATCAGTGTCCTAAAATACTAGGATTGCCAGCTATGATTAAACAATCTATAGAAGGATTACCTGAAATACTAGATACAGAAATAAATTTAAGAAACAGATCATATAAAACGAGTATATTTGAGTTAGGGCTAAAGTTTACTAAAAATATTGCAAAAATAAAAAGAGCATATAATAAAGGGCTACAAAGCTTATGTGATTATGAGAGTTCATTTAAAAATAGATCGATTTCACATGCTATTAAAAAAACTATAAATAACAGTAAAGGTATTTCAACTATAATGCTAGCAGGTCACTCATATAATTTATTTGATGAAGTTATAAATCTCAATCTTATACAAAAGTTGAATAAATCAAATGTACAAATAATAACACCTCAGATGTTAGATAAACATACTAATGATTATTTACACCAAGTAAAAAGAAAAATATTTTGGTCAGTAGGTAAACAGATAGTTGGAACATGCTTTTATGCTGTAGAAAATAAGATGATAGATGGTATGATTTACATATCATCATTTGGATGCGGATTAGATTCTATAATTATAGATATAGTCAGTAGAAAATGTGAAAGAAATAATGTACCTTTTACGGTATTAGTAGTAGATGAACATTCAGGAGAAGCAGGGTTCAACACCAGATTAGAAGCATTTTTGGATATGATACATTGGAGGAAAAAAGATGAAGATAACATTTCCACACATGGGTAATGCATATATTGGAGCAAAAGCAGTTATAGAAGATTGCGGGATAGAAGTGATAGTACCACCTAAGTGTAGTAAAAAAACACTAGAATTAGGGACTAAATATTCACCAGAGACAATATGTTTACCTCTCAAAATAAATATAGGAAATTATATAGAAAGTATAAAAAAAGGAGCAGATACAATTATTATTACAGGTAGTACAGGGCCGTGTAGATTTGGCTTATACTCTGTAGTAGAAGAAGAAATATTAAGAGATTTAGGCTATGATGTTAAATTTTTAGTGATAGATGCGTTTGAAAAAAATGACAATAGCTTATTAAATCAATTTTCTAAACTAAAATCAAAGCAAAAAATTAATGTACTGACTAGTTTTCTAAAAGGTAAAAAAATTATAATTATGGCTGACAGACTTACAACATTGTCAAATAGAAAAAGAGCGTATACAAATAACAAAAGAGAAATAGATAAAATAATGGATGATTATAGAGATCAAATTTATCATAGCAAAGGTTCCAACAAGATAATAGAGATCATCAAGAAAACAAATGAAAAGCTTTTAAGTATAAAAGAAGATAATACAAAAGATGTACTTGAGATAGGCATCGTAGGGGAGATATTTACAGTTATAGAGCCGTTTGTAAATCTTGAAGTCGAAAGAAAGCTTGGATACTTTGATGTCTTAGTGCATAGGTATCACTCGCCAAGTACTTGGATAGAAAATCATATGTCAATTAAAGCGCTTTTTGGTGGTAGTCTCGAAAGAGAAATACTAAAAGAAGCAAGGAAGTATTTTAAAACTCTAGTAGGTGGGCATGGTAGAGAAACTGTAGGCAGTAGTATAATGTATGCAAAGAAAAAATACGATGGAATAATTCAAATATATCCATTTGGTTGTATGCCAGAGATAGTTGCCGCAAGTGTGCTACCATCAGTATCAAAGGAGTATAACATACCAATAATGACATTGATAGTAGATGAGATGACAGGTGAAGCAGGATATATAACAAGAATAGAAGCTTTTGTTGATCTACTAAGAAAAAGGAAGGAGCAAGTTAATAATGGAAAAATTGTATCTAGGAGTTGATGTAGGCTCTGTTAGTACTAATTTAGTACTTATAGATGAAAATAAAAATGTTATAGATAAATATTATTTAAGAACTAAAGGCAAACCTATTAGTGTATTGCAAGAAGGAATGAAACTAGTAGAAGATAGATCACAGTTTATAAAAGGAGTTGGAGCTACAGGTAGCGGAAGACACTTAGCAAGTGCTATGCTAAGTGCAGACATAGTGAAAAATGAGATAACTGCCCATGCTATCGCTGGACTAAATATCATACCTAATGTTAGAACAATTTTAGAAATAGGTGGTCAAGACTCGAAAATTATTATACTTAGAAACGGAGTAGTACAGGACTTTGCAATGAATACAGTATGTGCAGCAGGAACAGGGTCTTTTCTAGATAGGCAAGCATCAAGGTTAGGAATCAAAATCGAAGATTTTGGCAAACTTGCATTAGAATCAAAGATACCTGTTAGAATTGCAGGAAGATGCGCAGTATTTGCAGAATCAGACATGATTCACAAACAACAGCTCGGACATTCTCAAGAAGATATAATTAACGGGCTTTGTGAATCATTAGTTAGAAACTATTTAAACAATGTTGGAAAAGGTAAAAAAATAACAGGACCTATATTATTTCAAGGTGGGGTAGCAGCAAATATAGGTATAAAAAGAGCGTTCGAAAAAGCACTAGATACAGAGGTATTTGTTCCAGAGCACTATGATGTTATGGGAGCATTAGGAGCAGCTATACTAGCAAAAGATAAAGTTTCAAATGCTGGTAAAACAAAATTTATAACTGATAAAGTTTTTAACAAAGAATTCGAGGTTAATGGATTTGAGTGTAAATATTGTTCTAATGCATGTGAAGTAATAGAAATCCTAAGAGATAAGCAGATAATAGCACGATGGGGAGATAAATGTGGTAGATATAGCAATATGATAGTTCATGATGATGAGGAATTGGCATAAAATTTATATATGAAGATGCAAAGCATATTCTGTTTTATTGATGGATATGCTTTTTGTTATTTCTTGTTTATGTTGTTTAGACTATCTCTGTGGGTTTTGTGATTGCCTCGTAACTTTATTTGTTCGGCAATTCAATTGTTTTGGGTGAGATTTTATTTGGATTGGCTATTAAAATACTATTATCAAAGAGTCATTTATAATATTAAACATAATAAGACATATTTGTAATATAAAGTTATAAATATATGGCACTAACAGGGAGGATTTATGAAAAAAGGTGTAAGTAAGAATTTAGTTAGCCTAGGGTTTTTAGGTTTTATAGGATTCAGAGGATTAAATCACAATCCACTATACTTTTTATACTTTGCTTTTGGGGGATATTTTTCTTATTTTTGGTGGTCTAAATTGGGTCAAATTAAGGAGGAGTGTTTAATGGCTAATAAACGTAAAGCAGCTTCAATATCTTTTGGAGTATGTTTTGCAATAGCATTTGTATTAAGTTTTATGGTGAAGCTATCTTCATTTGATTTACAATCAAGTTATAAGATGCAATTATTAATAGTATCTTTTGCCTTTGCAATATCAATAAATTTATGGGCATATTTAACTTACAAATTTAATTAATAAGTTGTTGTTAACTTTCGATTCACTTACTTTTACCTCTATTAAAATCATAAAATAAAGTAAGAGCTCTTCTTTAGATTTGGAGGAACAAGCTCTCTAAAGTTGCTTCATATTCTTTTTAGATTGTCTTTGTGGGTCTTTCGATTGTTTTTCTTGCCCTCGTAAGCTGTAATATACATAAAGTTATAAAATTATGAAACTGTGACCCTTTATTGTTTCTTGCTGTAAAGGACATGGATAGTAGTGTTTCTACATCCAATGTTAAGATTAAGCCCGTCCAGTAATCCTATCTTGGTAGATTTATTCTTCAACTCTAATACACTCAAGCCATTGATAATATGCTATAATGAGTCTAGATTAATAGAAAGGACAAGCATAATATGAAAGACAGTATTGCAAAATCGCAAGGTTATAAAACATTAAAAAGAGGTCTAGAAAAAGGACTCAAGACAACATGGATGTTAGCAAAAATAGTAATACCTATCCAATTCTTAGTCGTGTTTTTAAAATACATACATGTACTAGATAAAATTTCAGTAGTATTTGAGCCATTTATGAATGTTTTTGGTTTACCAGGAGAAGCTTCGTTGGTGCTCGTTTTTGGTAATGTAATAAATATCTATGCTGCAATAGGAGCTATTACATCTTTGTCATTGACAGCGAAGCAGGCAACAATAATAGCTGTTATGTTATCGTTTTCTCATAGTTTACCTGTAGAAAGTGCAGTAGCAAAAAAGACTGGTATTAGTGCGGGTTTAGTTATAATCATTAGACTAATTCTAGCAATTTTAGCAGGAATTATATTAAAGTATTTAATCTAAAATGACGAGGTGATAAGTGATGATAATAATTCAATATATAAAAGAAGTACTATCCATGAGTTTGAATTCTATATTTAGCATGGCAATAATGATAATACCATTGATGATTATAATGGAAATACTAAAGGATTTAAAAATACTTGACATAATATCAAACAAATGCAAACCGGTTTCTAAAGTTTTAAATATGTCTGAAGACTCCATATTTCCTTTGATGATAGGATTGATACTAGGATTATCGTATGGAGCAGGAGTTATTATTGATAGTAGTTCACAGGGAAAGCTTAGCAAACAGGATTTATATCTTTTAATGATATTTTTAGTAGCATGCCATTCAATATTTGAGGATACTTTGTTGTTTGCGAGCATAGGTGCAAATGGTTATTTATTATTATGTATTAGATTTGTAATAGCTTTTTTGTTGACGTACTTTGTGGGCAAAGTCATTGGAAAAAGGTCGAAAGCAGCTAAATAAAATTCAAACATTTGTAAAAAATGTAATAAATCAAAGGAAAAAGCATTTTTAATGTAGAAGTTATAAATAACCGATATTATTTATGACAAAATAATATATAAGTAGGTGATTGTTTGAAACTTATTAGGATTAGCGATGCAAAAGATGGGATGATTTTAAGTAGAGATATAATAAACGAGATGTCAGGTACCGCAGTATTAACTAAAGGAACTGTATTAAATAAATCTCTTATAAAGCGTGTTAAAAATCTAAATATTTACGAAATATATATTATTGATCAATCGCAATATGAACTAGCTAAGCAAAGGAAAGATAAAGATAGGACTGAAATATTTTTGTACAGTCATAACCAGCTTGCAGACAAAGTTAGAAGAGTCTTTGATAATGTTAAAATAGGTAAAGAAATATTACTCTCAGAAATAAGCGCTGAAGCAGACGATATAATTTGTGAATTGTTTGAAAGTGACAATATTTTATCGAGACTTAGACAAATCAAAGAAGATGATGATTATACATTCAAACACTCTATAAATGTTTCGATACTAGCTACAATGGTTGGAAAATGGCTAAAATTATCTAAAAAGGATATCAAGCAATTATTTTTAGCAGGGTTATTTCACGACATAGGTAAACTTAAAATATCAACAGATATAATAAATAAACCTAGTGAACTAAATGAAAAAGAAACTAATACTATAAGAAGGCATCCTTTGTATGGATATGAGATACTATCTAATACGGTAGGCATAAGTGAGGATGTATTATTTGGAGTATTACAGCACCACGAAAGAGAAGATGGTTCAGGGTATCCAAATGGATTAAAAGGCGATAAAATTCATCAGTTTGCTAAAATAATAGCTGTGTGTGATATATTTGATGCTATGACATCTGAGAGAATTTATAAAGAGAAAGTGTCACCGTTTAAAGTGGCAGAACAGATTGCAAATGACAGCTTTGGAAAACTTGATGCTAAAATATCATTAGTGTTTTTGAAAAACATATCTAATTTTTATGTAGGTAATACAATAAAACTCAATACAGGGGAAACTGGAGAGATAATATACATATACAAAACAGATCCAACAAGACCAGTTGTCAAGGTAGGAACAGATTTTTATGATTTGAGTTTAGATAGAAGCTTAGATATAATAGATGTATTGAGTTAGATAGTAACACTAAAAATATGAGGATGTCTTAGATATCCTCAATATTTATATGTAAGAGATAGGAGAAGATGTACAAAATGATTGAACTAGCGACAAATGAGTTGGAATGTGTAAGTTCACTTTGTGAAGGGAAAAATAGCATAGATCTTAAATCAGTGATTGAAGGAAATATGGGGACAGTATGGGTTGATAATAAACAAAGACCAGTTGTAGCTATTATTTTAGTAGCAGATTTTTGTCATTTACTCGGAGATATAAATAAGATAACAAGTAAAGACAAAGTTATAGAGGTACTAAAAAAGTGCAGGGGTCAAATTGTAGTAGTGTATGATATATCATGGATACATGTATTAAAAGAAAATTTTAAAGAGAGTTTTAGGAGCTTTAAACGATATGCTTTAAAAAGAGAAGTTAATGATTTTAATAAACATCAATTAAGTGATTACATAGCAAAAGTATCTAGTAAATTTAAGATACAAAGAATAAATGATGAGTTATATGCAAAAATATTATCTGATAAGTTTATGGCAGATTGTTGTTCTAACTATAAATCGTTAAAGCATTTTAAAGATAGTGGTATAGGATATGTTATAGAGCATAATGAAGAAATCATATCGGGGGCTTCTTCTTATAGCTACTGCAAAGGTTATATTGATATAACAATAGGAACAAAAGAAGATTATAGGAATAAAGGCTTAGCATTAGCATGTGCTTCAAGTGTTATATTAGAGTGTTTAGAAAAAAACATAATTCCAGTATGGGATGCTGTTGATATGAGATCAGTGAAACTTGCGAGAAAGCTAGGGTATATATTTGACAAAGAATATAAAGTATATTCCATCTAATTACAATCTATATTCAAATACTTTTTTAACATCTTCAATATTGTCGTATGTACTTAAAGCTAATAGGAGCTTTATTCTTGCTTTTTGACCTGGTAGATTATCTCCGAATATAGCTCCGTATTCTTTTAGCTCTCTCCCAGCTCCAGAGTATCCATACGTGTCTAAAACTCTCCCTGCATAGCATCTTGATACAATAACAATTGCGAGATCATTATCTATAGCTTTTTTAATACCACTAACCATACCTATAGGGACATTTCCTCTACCTAGTGCTTCAATTACAATTCCGTTATAACCAGCGTTTATACAAAACTCTAAAATATCAGAGCTCATACCAGAAGCACATTTTAATAGAGCAACTCTAGCATTTATGTTTTTTACATTTAGCTTGGGTTCATTTTTTATTGTTCTATAAAAAAGAACCTCATCATTATCTACTATTCCAAGAGGCCCGAATTGAGGTGATTGAAATGTATTTAATGAGAGTGTATTTGTTTTGGTTACTTCACTGGCAGCATTTACTTCATCGTTCATAACTACCAATACACCTTTACCACATGAATCACTGCATATAGAAGTACATATTGCGGCAGCTAGATTGCTTGGACCATCGTATCCTAGTTCTGATCCATTGCGCATAGCTCCTACTACAATAACAGGTTTTGTGCAGTTGATTGTTAAATCTAAAAAATATGCTGTTTCTTCTAATGTGTCAGTACCATGCGTAACTACTACTCCGTCTATGTCATTTCTTTGTATTAATATAGTTATTAACTTTGAAAGTTCTAGCATAATCTCAGGAGTAATATGAGGACCGGGTAATCTAGCAAAATTAATAGTTTCAATTATAGCATGTTTTTCTATATTAGTAACCATAGAAATGATTTCTTCATTAGTTAGTAGTGGGATAGCTGCTCCGAGTCTAGAGTCAACTTTCATAGATATTGTTCCGCCAGTAAAAATAACAGCTACCTTCTTTTTCATCTTAATACCTCCTAAAACTAAGTATGTCCATATTTAGAGGTATTTAAAGTCTATAATTTTCAAAAACAAAAGAAAGCTCCTAGAAAAATCTAAGAGCTTCCTTTTTTAAATCATGAACCGATACATAAATAAAACTGTTCAAAGGGGTATTGAAATATATTTCTAAGGTTACCAGGGGGATAACCAACATAAATTATAACAAACTTCGACAAAATTAGCAACAAGAAAATAGTGGTAATTTTTAAAAGGGTACACTTATATCTAAAAGGATTAATAAAGCTTATTTTGTAAACAATAATAAAAGAATATCCCATATGAATAATTATACTTTTATAAGGAGTTATTTTCTTATATAATAAAGATATGCGCAAAAAGGAAATTGAGGTGACCATGAGTGAATGTGTATTTAGATAATAGTGCAACAACTAGAGTCAGGGAAGAAGTAATAAAAGAGATTACAAAAGTATTAAAAGAAAGTTATGGGAACCCATCATCGCTTCATAGAATGGGTTTTGATGCCGAAAAAATGATAAAGAATGCAAGAACTATAATAAGCAAATATTTAAATGTGGACGAAAGTGAAATTGTATTTACATCAGGAGGAACCGAAAGTAATAATATAGCATTACAAGGAATAATAAATAAATACGGTAGAAATAAAAAGCACATTATAACAACAAAAGTAGAGCATCCCTCGATTTTGAATGTTTTTAAACATTATGAAAACAAGGGGTTTAATGTTACTTATCTACAGACTAATGAATTAGGAATGGTAGATTTAAATAAACTAGAAGAAGCTATTAATGACAAAACTATATTGATTTCTATACAGATGGTTAATAACGAAAATGGAACTATACAGCCAATAAGTGAAATAAGTAAAATTGCAAAATCCAAAAATAAAAATATCAAGATACATGTAGACGGTATACAAGCATTTGGTAAAATTAAAGTGGATCTGAAAAAACTAGGAGTAGATAGTTTTTCTTTTAGTGGGCACAAATTCCATGCTCCGAAAGGAATAGGTGGGTTATATTTATCAAAGACTCTAAATATAGCACCAGTAATATATGGATCAGGTCAAGAAAAAGGAACTAGACCAGGTACTGAAAATGTTCCTGGAATTGTAGCTATGGGTAAAGCAGCTGAAATATTAGAAAGAGAATTTGATAAAGAAACTAATAAAATATTAGATATTAAGCAATATTTTATAAATTGTGTAAAAAACAACATTGAAGATATCAAATTTAACAGTTATACTGATGAGAGGTGTGCACCTCATATAGTAAATATCTCTTTTTTAAAAACTAAAGCAGAGGTATTATTGCACTATTTAGAAAATCATAATATTTTTGTTTCAACAGGTTCAGCATGTTCTTCAAAGGATAGATCTGTTAGCAAGATATTATCAGCTATGGGACTTAAAAACGATGATATTGAGGGAGCGATAAGATTTAGTTTTTCGCATTATAACGACATCAATCAAATAGATTATGTTATAGGGAATCTTAGAAATAGTGTTATAGAGATAAGAAAAATTATGAGATGAAAGGAGTTTAAATATGAAGAAAAGTTATAATACAGACAGATTAGTATTAAAAGTAGCCGATTCAAAAGATGTGGAATTAGTAGTTGATTACTTTATCAGAAATGAAGAATTTCTAAAAGAGTGGGATCCTTTAAAGCAAGAACAGTTTTTTACATCAGATTATCATAGGCAAGTGATAAAAAAAGATTTAAAAGAAATAGAAAATGGCACTAAGCTTAGGCTATGGATAATGAAAAAAGAAGATAAAGATAACCCTAGAATAATTGGTACAATAGCGTTCTCAAATATAATTAAGGGAGCATTCTTATCATGTATTTTGGGATATAGATTAGACAAAGATGAAATAAATAAAGGATATATAACAGAAGCATTGAATAAAGGAATAGATATCATTTTTAATGAATATAAAATGCATAGAGTTGAAGCAAATATTATGCCTAAAAACGATAGATCAATTAGAGTTGTAAAAAAACTAGGTTTTACAGAAGAAGGATTATCAAAGAAATACTTAAAAATAAATGGTAAATGGGAAGATCATCTTCGTTTTGTATTACTTAATGATGGTATTGAATAATTTGTAAGACAAAGAGCTAACAAGTCAGGAGGAAATAATTTGGTAAAAGTAATATCAATAAGCTATGGAGAAGTAGCATTAAAGGGAAATAATAGATCCTATTTTGTTAATAAGCTTATAAAACAAATAAAAAGATTAGTCAAAGATTATCAAGATACAAATGTATACCAAGATAGAAGTAAAATTTTTATAGAAGCAAATGAAGCTGATATAGACGAAATAGTAAAAGAAGTAAAGAAAATCTTTGGTATAGTCTTAATAAGTATATGTTATAGAGTAGAAAAAGATATGAATCTATTAAGAGATTGTGCCATATATGCAATGAATGATTTAAAAAGTAAAAGGGAAGTTAATACTTTTAAAGTAGAAGCAAAAAGAGCAGATAAAAAGTTTCCAATTAATTCGATGGAGGTCGAAAGAGATTTAGGTGGAGTTGTATTAAAAAATGTTGATAATATCAAAGTTGATGTGCATAATCCAGATATCTATTTGTATGTAGAGGTAAGAGATTATTGTTATGTGTTTACTGAAAAAATCAAAGCGTATGGAGGGTTACCAGTAGGTACAAATGGCAAAGGGATATTGCTTCTTTCAGGGGGAATAGATAGTCCTGTAGCTGGATTTATGATGAGTAAAAGAGGTCTTAAAATAGATTGTGTTCATTATCACAGTTATCCATTTACAAGTGAGAGAGCAGAAGAAAAAGTTATGTCACTTGCTAAAATAATGGCACAGTATTGTGGCAATCTAAGGATACACAGTGTTAATATACTAGAAATACAGAAGAGCATTAATGAGCATTGCCCAGAAAGCCAGATGACTATATTATCAAGAAGATTTATGATGAGAATAGCAGAAAGAATAGCATTGGAGAATGGATATGATGCTTTAATAACAGGAGAAAGTCTTGGGCAAGTAGCAAGCCAGACAATAAAAGGTATAAATGCAACTAATGCATCAATAAATATACCAGTTCTTAGACCATTAATAGGTATGGACAAAACTGATATAATAGATATAGCGCAAGATATAAAAACATTTGAGACATCTATACTTCCTTATGAAGATTGTTGCTCAGTTTTTTCGCCTAAGCACCCAGTAACAAGACCAAAGCTACAGGTGATAGAAGAATCTGAAGCAAAGCTAAATGTAGAAGAATTAATAGATAATGCCATAAAAAACAAGAGAGTAGAAGTAATAAGAAGCATTTAGAGAGGTAGATAACTTAATATGTAACATTAAAGAGAGCTCAGACTAAATATTAGATATATAGTCAAAAAAACGTGAGAAAAAGGTGATAAGCAATGCCAAAAATAGTTGATTTTCAAAAGAGAAAGGATTACATAGCTAATGAAGCTGTGGCAATTTTTGTAGAGAAAGGATTTCATAAGACAAAACTACTTGATATAGCGGAGAAATGTGGATTGGGTAGAACTACGCTATATCAATATTTTAAAAATAAAAATGATGTATTCCAGTACGTTGTTGAAAGTGAAAAAAGTAAGCTCATAATGAGCATTAATCAGATTAAAAATGATTCAACTGTTAGCTCTATAAACAAGATAAAAAAGATTGTTGAAGAAGTTGTTAGCAATGAAAATATAAACGATATTATAATTATTTTTATTGAACTTTGGATGCTAGTAAAGAGGGAAGCAAAAAGAGAAAATGAAGAATTGCTAAAAAATGCAGTAGAAGTTAGGAGTATGTTCAGAGATCTCTTAAGCTTAGCTATGGAGGATGGAGAAATAAGAGAAATAGATGCAAAACTTATGTCATATACAATTTTTTCATTCATAGAAGCTATGACTTTAGAAAGGTTTATAGATAGTGGTATAACAGTTAAACAAAAACTTCAAGCAGTAAATATATTTATAGATGGATTAAAAAAGTAAAAGATATTTTATAATATTTTTGGGGAAAGCTAGGAGATAAAGACTTCTAGTTTTTTTATGCATATAAAAAATAATATTTAAGAAAAAAATTAAAGAAAAAACATAAAAAAAACCATTGACTCATAGGTTAAAGGCTTGTATAATAATTATTGGCTAGAGTTTAGTAATTGTAAACATAATATTTAATATAATGTCTATGTGTTTTATATAACAAGTAGATATTATTATAATATATAACCAATAAAAGCCAAAACTCAGATAGAGGTGTTTGATATGAATATAGGTAACAAAATCAAAAGTCTAAGAACAAAATATGGATTAACCCAAGAAGAACTAGCAGACCGAAGTGAGTTATCAAAAGGTTTTATATCTCAGGTAGAGAGAGATTTGACATCACCATCTATAGCAACGCTTGTAGATATACTAGAAAGTTTAGGAACTAATTTAAAAGAGTTCTTTAATGAGAGTATAGAAGAGAAAATCGTATTTAAAAAGGAAGATTATTTTATAAAGATGGATGAAGATTTAAACTATGAAATACAATGGATAGTTCCAAATGCTCAGAAAAACATGATGGAACCGATACTATTAGAATTAAAAGAAAATGGTAGATCAAATATAGATTATCCTCACGAAGGAGAAGAATTTGGATATGTATTAGCAGGAACTATTATTGTGCATTTAGACAAGGAGCGATATACAGTAAAAAAAGGTGAATGCTTCTATTTCAAAGCAGGTGTAGATCACTACATATCTAATAAAGGAAAAACAAAGGCTAAAGTGTTATGGATTAATACACCGCCAAATTTCTAATATAGGAGGTGAAAAGCTTGAAAAAAGACATAATCAAGCTTTTAAATATCAGCAAAGAATTTGATAATGAGACTATACTGGACAACTTAAATTTAACAATTAAAGAAAATGAATTTATGACGTTGTTAGGGCCAAGTGGTTGTGGCAAAACTACTACACTTAGAATAATAGCAGGTTTTGAGAGTGCTTCAAGAGGAGAGATCCTTTTCGAAGGCAAAAGTATAAAAAATGTAAAACCACATAAGAGATCAATTAATACTGTATTTCAAAAGTATGCATTGTTTCCACATATGAATGTATTTGAAAATATAGCTTTTGGACTAAGAATCAAGAAAACACCTGATAAGATAATAAAAGAAAAAGTAGAAGCTATGCTTAAGCTTGTTAATCTAAAAGGTTACGAAAAAAGAAGGATTACATCACTTAGTGGAGGACAACAGCAGAGAATAGCTATAGCTAGAGCACTAGTTAATCAACCCAAGGTATTACTTTTAGATGAGCCTTTAGGAGCGTTAGATTTAAAACTCAGAAAAGATATGCAAATAGAGTTAAAGAATATGCAAAGAAAATTAGGTATAACATTTGTCTACGTAACTCATGATCAAGAAGAAGCACTTACTATGTCTGATACAATTATTGTAATGAACAATGGAGTAATACAACAAAAGGGTACACCTATAGATATATATAATGAGCCAGAAAATAGATTTGTAGCAAAATTTATTGGTGAGAGTAATATAGTTAAAGCAATTATGTTAGAAGATTATAGAGTAAAGTTCGCAAATAATGTATTTAAATGTGTAGATAAAGGTTTTAGTAAAAACGAAGAAGTTGATGTAGTAATTAGACCAGAAGATATCAAGTTTGTATCAGGGGAGCAAGAGATGTTCTCAGGGATAGTTACAAATGTGATATTTAAAGGAGTTCACTACGAGATTATATTAGAAGATGAAGCAGGTAGAGAGTGGATGATACACAGTACTTTAGCTAAGACTAAAGGAGCTAGACTTAGCCTTAGTGTAGAGCCCGAAGATATACATGTAATGAAGAGGGTGATATCATGAACAAGAAATGGATAGCTTATCCTTATGTTTTGTGGAGTGCAATATTTATAGTGGTACCACTAATATTGATAATAGTGTTTAGTATAACTGAAGGGAATAATCAGAGTATAGCACAGTTTAAGCTTACGTTTTCAAACTTTGTTAAGTTTTTTGATCCCTTGTTTTTACAAATACTCAAAAGATCAATAATACTAGCTTTGATGACTACAATAGTATGTTTGATAATAGGTTATCCTATGGCAATGATACTGGCTAGTCTAGACTCAAAGAAGCAAAAGATAGTATCATTATTGTTCTTATTGCCAATGTGGATGAATTTTCTTTTGAGAACATACGCATGGCTAGCTATATTGAGTAGAGTTGGAATATTAAATAGTTTCTTAAAGATGATAGGATTAGGTCCTATGGAAAATTTATTATACAATAGTGGAGCTGTATTGATGGGGATGGTATACAACTTTTTACCATTTATGATATTGCCGATATATACTGCTCTAAGTAAAATGGATAACAACATTATAGAAGCGGCACAAGATTTAGGAGCAAACAGAGCGAGAGTATTTACAAAAGTTATATTGCCATTAAGTTTACCAGGAATAGTGTCTGGGATAACTATGGTATTTATGCCTTCAGTTAGTACATTTGTTATATCGAGATTGTTAGGTGGAGGAAAATACAATCTAATAGGTAATTTGATAGAGCGTCAATTTATGGTTGTAGGAGATTGGCACTTTGGTAGTGCAATGTCTATGATAATGATGATAATAGTATTTATATCTATGGCGGTACTTAATAAATATGACGATGACAATGGAGGAAGCTATATATGTTAGATAAGATTTTGAATAAACTAAAAATACTATATTCTATATTGATATTCGTATTCTTATACGCACCTATAGTGGTATTGATTATATTTTCATTTAATAATTCAAAATCAAACTCGTCATGGAATGGATTTACGCTTAAATGGTATGCTAGCTTATTTGCTGATAAATATATAATGAAAGCACTTTATTACACATTGGCAGTAGCAGTGTTATCATCAATAATAGCAACAATATTCGGTACATTTGCAGCGTTAGGAATATATAATATGAGACCGCTAAAAAAGAAAGTAATGTTAGGGATAAATAATATACCAGTAGTTAATCCAGATTTAATAACAGGAATTTCATTAATGGCTTTATTTATATTTTTAAAGATGCCACTTGGTTTTATGACAATGTTAATAGCACACGTAACGTTTAACATACCGTACGTTATATTGTCAGTTTTGCCAAAGTTAAGGCAGATGCCAAAAGAGTTAATGGAAGCTGCATTGGACTTAGGGGCTACGCCAATGTATGCAATAAGAAAAGTATTAATACCTCAAATAATGCCGGGAATAATAACAGGGTTATTGATGGCATTTACATTATCGATAGATGATTTTGTAATAAGTTTTTTTACAACAGGACATGGAGTTACGAATTTATCAATAACAATATATTCGATGGCAAGAAGAGGTATAAAACCAGAAATCAATGCATTATCAGCATTGTTGTTTTTAACGGTATTAATATTATTGATAATTATTAATATAAGATCTATTAGAGATGAGAAAAGAAAGGAAGTGCTATAATGAAAAAAAACGTTAAACTAGTTACATGCATGGTATTATTAATGATGGTAACAATGATCTTTAGTAGTTGCAAAAGCGATGACAAAGTACAGCTTAATGTGTACAATTGGGGAGATTACATTAAAAAATCAGTGTTAGAGGATTTTGAAAAAGAATACAATATTTCAATTAACTATGAGGAATTTGCAACAAATGAAGATATGTATATTAAATTAAAACAAGGTGGAACAAACTACGATGTAGTAATACCATCTGATTATATGATAGAAAAAATGATAAAAGAAGATATGTTAGAAAAAATAGATATGAAAAACATAACTAACTACAAAGAAATAGACGAGAATTTAAAGAATTTAGTATTTGACCCTAAAAACGAATATTCAGTGCCTTACCTTTGGGGGACAGTAGGAATAGTATATAATAGCAAAGTGATAAAAGAAAAAGTAGACAGTTGGGATATACTGTGGGATGAAAAGTATAAAGATCAGATATTAATGTTAGATAGCTCAAGAGATTCCATAGGAATAGCACTTAAAAAACTTGGCTATTCATTTAATTCAAAGAATGAAAAAGAATTAGCAGAAGCTAAACAAGAATTAATAAAGCAAAGACCATTAGTTTTGGCATATGTAGTAGATGAAGGAAAAGACAAGATGCTAAGTGGAGAAGCAACAATAGGAGTATTTTGGTCAGGAGATGCAATGGTATTGGCAGCTGAAAATCCAGATTTGAAATATGTCGTGCCAAAAGAGGGAAGTAATCTTTGGTTTGATAGTATGGTAATACCTAAAGGAAGCAAGCATAAAAAAGAAGCAGAGCTATTCATAAACTATCTAAGTCAAAAAGATGTAGCTAAAAAAACAGCTGACTATATAATGTATTATACACCAAATGTAGAAACTAAAAAAATGTTGGGTATAGAGTACCCTTCATTAGAACAACTAAATCACTGTGAGATATTTAGAGATCCGGGTGAATTTATAAAGAATTATGATAGAATATGGACGGAAGTATTGGCACAGTAAAGGTATAAGGAGTTGTCTAAATAGACAACTCC
>NZ_JARMXH010000015.1:0-32971 GCF_056892235.1 Abyssisolibacter sp. ZYX002 | reverse complement strand
TGTGTTAGTGATAGTACAATCATATGTGAAACCAGTGCCCCAAGAGCTAGAAACATTGTAAACAAGCTTATAGTCACCACTATTTACTGGCTCTGGTGTTGGCTTTGGCTCTGGTGTTGGCTTTGGTTCTGGCTTTGGTTCTGGCTTTGGTTCTGGTTTTGGTGTTGGTTTTGGCTCTGGTGTTGGATTAGGTACAGATTGTCCATTCATCAGTTTGTATGCTAAAGATGTCATAGGGAAACCTTGATTTTTAATATCTCCTGTTAGTTGCCATATAACTAAGCCACCATAACCGTTTTTATTAACAAAGTTACCACGTTCTGTAAGTGAAGTTTCATCTTCGTAGCTAAGAAACACCTTTTTTGCAGAATTATACAAATAAGGAACTTTAGCGTATGTGTCTCTGTATTTTTTCCATCCAGAAGTATTTTCTAGTTTTTTCAGTTCATAATATGGAACTTGTCCACCTGCTTTTGGATTTGATTGTATATCCCAAGAACCAGTATAATAACCAGTAGCAGTAGCATATAAACCATCGTTAGAAGAATTTACTTCTCCCCAGCCACGTGAATAGAAAGGTGTACCCACATTCAATTTATTAGAGGATATACCGTATTTTTCAGTAAATATTTTCATTGATTCTTCAGTAGTTAAATGCAAAGAAGCAGAAGGATCATTTGGATTTTTGTATATAGGTGAATGATGATTAGTTGTTTGTTCCCAAGCACCATGCATATCATAAGTCATGACATTTATAAAATCTAGATATTTACTATATTCTGTTGGATTAGTTAGGCTTATTTTCTCTTCACTTGCAGAAGCTGCTATAGTGAGCAATTTGCCAGTTAATCCATTAGCGTTATAAGCTGAGCGTAATTCTTTTAAAAGTAAAGTAAAGTTTTCTTTATCTTCTGGGCCGCCAGGACAACCTCTATCATATTGATCATATGGATCAGCAGAACGGTTTATACCTGGATATTCCCAATCAATATCAATACCATCAACAAAAGGATATTTTTTCAAGAAAGATATTACGCTGTTGATGAACTTCTTGCGATTTGTCTGATTTTTAGCCATAGAATGGAAATTTTCACCTCGTGTCCAACCTCCTACAGAGATAAAAAGTTTTACATTTGGATATTTTTCTTTGTAGTACTTGTATTCCCCAAGATGTCCTGCTAAACGGTTAGATGAATTCCATCCATCTGAATGAGGAAATGTTTTCTCAAAATCAGCAAAATTGTCAGTAGATACAAGATTATAATTTCTATCTACGGTAAAAAATGCATGATTGATATGGGTAACTTTATTCCAAGGGATATCACCAACGGACATATTCTGGTGATTAGCACCGTAGGTACCCCAATTTGGGAAATAAGCTACGACACGTTTACTTTTGGTAGGTTCTGCAAAAACAGAACTGGGGGTAAGAACCGATGTCACAAAAAGAGATAGCAACATCACATAAGTCAATAATTTTTTCATCAAATTCACTCCTTGTGCTGATATTTTGTTGTAAATGTTAAAATTAAACTGGGTTAGGTAAGAAGTTAACCCCATTATATATTAGACAAAAATGTAATACAATTAACGAGAAGTTACATGTAAATGACAATATAAGATAGTATATGACTATATTTTTACGTATTGATTACAAAAATTATAAGTGAATTACATCATTAGTATAAAAAAACTTGACAAATTGATGAAATTGATATAGATTATGTATGAACAAGAAAAGCTAGGGGAGCCATTAGGCTGAGAAGTTATTAACTGACCCTTAAGACCTGATACGGATAATGCCGGTGTAGGGAAGCATTGTAATAAGATATCTGTCTTACAGTTAATAATCTTCCTAGAGAAAAGAGGAGGATTTTTTTATGATTAAACAGTTTTTGGATGCTGTTAATAGTGGTAATATTACTGAAATAATGGCATCGACATTAGGACAAATACTTACAGCAATTATAGGTATAATACTCTTAATAGCAGCATTAGCTATAGGTAGCAAAAACAAGAAAATCAAGACCAAAGAATTAGTATACTGTGCATTAGCTATAGCTATAGCTATGGTGTTGTCACAAATTAAAATAGTTGAGTTACCACAAGGTGGGGCAATAACTCCGTTTAGTATGTTATTTGTGGTGTTGATTGGATACTGGTTTGGAGTTAAAACTGGTATAATGTGTGGCGTTGCGTATGGATTATTTAAATTGTCAATAGGAGGGTATGTAGTACATCCATTACAAATGCTATTGGATTATCCGTTAGCTTTTGGAGCTTTAGGATTAGCAGGTATATTTAGTAATTCATCAAATGGACTAATGAAAGGCCTTATAATAGGAGCTGGAGGTAGGTTCGTATTTCACTTCATAACAGGAGTAGTATACTTTGCTAGCTACGCTAAAGATTTTGGTTTTGCTACAGTACCATATTCATTTGGATACAATTTATCATATATAGCAGGAGAAGTGTTTTTAACAATAATAATACTTATCATACCAGCTGTTGATAAAGCGATGAAGCAAGTAAAGAAAGGCGCAAGTGCATAGATAAACAATATCTTAATAAATCTGCTACTAGATGACTTTGTCATCAACATAATAGGCTGTTGTAAGAGTTCAAGTTCAAGGCGTGTTAAAATTGAGTAGCAGAGCTTACTTAGAGGTAAGTGAGCAACGGAATTTTAACTACAACGCAGAAATTAGACTTTTGTCTACAGCCTGAGACTCGAATAATCGAGTCTTTTTTTATATATATTTGTCTTTTTCTTAAATTTAATTACAAAAATTTAAATTATTACATGCAAAATATTACAAAATTCTCAAAAACAATAGTGTATAATTTACACAATAGAACATAAAACATGCTCGGGAGGAAAAAAATGAAAGAAAGTAAACCGTTTATTCATTTATTTAAAACGCCATCTGGATATTATATATTTGATGTAAATACCAATTCTATAATAAAAACTAAGAAAGAAGTATATGGTGCATTAGAAAAAATTATGAGAGATAAACCATTAGATACTATAAAAGATGAGACACTAGAGATAATTAATAGTTTAAAAGAAAAAAAGTATTTGTCATCAAATAAAGTAAAAGAATTAGAGCATCCATTAACACAATATGTAGAATCAAGAATATATAATAAAATGAAAAAAATCACATTACAATTAACTCAAAATTGCAATTTAAGATGTTCATATTGTATATATGCAGATAACAAGAGCATTAATGATAAACAGAGAGTTCATTCAAATAAAAAAATGTCATTTGATATAGCTAAAAAGGCAATTGATTTACTGATAAATAATTCTAGAGACGAGCAAGTAATCAATGTAGGTTTTTATGGTGGAGAGCCAGTATTAGAATTTGATTTAATTAAGAAATGTGTATTATATGCAGAAGAAATAGCCGAAGGTAAAGATATTGAATTTTCCATAACAACAAATGGAACATTATTTAATACAGAAGTAATAGAGTTTTTTATGAAGCATGATATATTGTGTTTAATTAGTTTTGATGGACCAAAAGAAATTCATAATAGGCATAGAAAATTTGCAAACGGGGAAGGAAGCTTTGAAACTATTGAAAAAAATCTATTATTTATTAAAAAAAATTATCCAGAATATATGGATAAGATATCATTTAACGTAGTTATTAATCCACAGGATGATTATAAATGTATAAATGAGTTTTTTGTAGATTATGGGTATTTTAAAGAGACAAATGTTAGATCATCATTAATAGATGATTTATTTTTAGATGAAAAAACACAGATTACAGAGCAGTATGCAATAAATTCTAATTATGAGATATTTAAAATGTTTCTAAGCTACTTTAAAAAAATCGACCCAAAACACATCTCACCTATAGCAATTCAAGAATTAGAATCATTAAAAAGATTTGAAACAAACTTAGATAGAAGAGAGAAACTTGTTGATAAGACGGCACCATCAGGGCCATGTGTTCCTGGACAAATCAGGTTGTTTATCAATGCAGATGGCAATTTTTATCCGTGTGAAAGAGTAAGTGAAGTATCTAAAATGATGAAAATTGGGAACATAGATGAAGGTTTTAATATAGATCAAATCAAAAAATTGATAAATATTAGCCAATTGACTAGCGAGCAATGTAAAAATTGTTGGGCAATTACTCATTGCTTTTTATGTTGTAAACACGCAGATAATGGTACAGAATTACTGGGAGAATTAAAAAATAAGCATTGTGATATTGTTAAAAGAGTGACAGATAGAATGCTAAAAATGTATGTACAATTGGCAGAAATAAAAAAACAATACAAAGTCAATATATGATAAGGGGGATTACTATGAAAGAAAAGCTAATAATTTATCCATATAACTATGAGTTTGCATCTATTATAAGGAATGATTTGCTAAGCGAATACGAAATTGTACACTTAATAGCACCTAGAGGGTTTTCACTTACAGGAAAAGATGCAGGTATTGCTGATCATGGTAGTGCTATCAATATAGATGTTAAGACTAATCTAAAAGATCATATTGAAGAATGTGATACTGTATTAATTGCTGATTGTGTTGTTTTAGAGAACTTTAAGAAAACGATTTGTAAAAATATAGAAGATATATTAGCTAGTAAAAAAAATGTATTATGTACCATGACTTTAGAAGAAAATCAACTTAGAAAATACAAAAAATTAGCAGATGAGAACAACGTGTATTTTAAATACTATGGAGAATATCCAAATTATGATGTTGTAATAGATATGCAGTGGAAAAATTCTATATATGAGACAGAGGTGCCAGTTGTATTTGTACTAGGAGAGACAGAATATACAAATAAATATGAGATACAATTAATGCTAAAACAACAACTAAATAATATGGGCTATAAAGTTAGTCTTATAGGAAGTAGACATTATAGTGAACTATTTGGTGTAAGGGCTTTACCAAATTTTATGATAAGAGACGAAGTTAATGAGTCAGATAAAATAATACTATTTAATAGATTTTTAAAGATAGTTGAAAAGCAAGATGAACCGGATATTATAATAGTAGGAATCCCTGGTGGAATAATGACTCATAGTAAAAAATTCACGAATAGATTTGGATTACTAGCATATGAGCTGGCACAGGCAATAACACCTGATTTTGTTGTTCTGAGTCTATTATATAATGAAGTAGATAATAAATTTTATGAAGAAATTAACACATTAATGAAATATAGATTTGGTTTTGAAATAGATTGTTTCAATATATCCAATATACAATTAAATCAGCAAGCATCGTTAGATCAAAATAAGCTTATTTATGATTATATTGATTATGATTTTGTTGTTGATAAGAAACAAGAGATAGATGCAAATAAACATATATATCAGATATTTGATAAAAATGATAGATTAACTTTGGTAAATCAAATAATAGAAACACTATCAGATTATAGTGATAATCAAATAACTAATTTGGGAGGTATGCAGATATAATGGAAAAGCAAAATATAAAAGATATATTAGTCAAGTTAATATATGATTTGTTTGAGCTTGATATAACAAAGATAGATGATTATGAAAACAAGGAGTTATTAGGTTATGACATCAAATTTACTTCAATGCATCTATTGTATCTGTATTTTGAATGTGAAAAGAAATTCAAAATTAATATACCTCAAGAAGATATTTTAGAAGGTAAGTTTAATACTATTAATAATATTAGTGAAGTTATAAATAGATATATTGCCTGTGCTTTGCAGAAGTGTTAAAGATACATAAAGTGTATAACTATGAACTGTAGATCGCACTCATAATGAGTATGATTTATAAATTAATAGGCTCAAAAGGAGGTGAAAAAATGAAAAAATTAGGTAGAAAAAATGATATTCAAGAGAATACAATGCAAGGATTCAAAATACCTTGTAGTGGATGTGGTTCATGTAGTTGTGGATGTTCAGGAAATAAAAACTACCAAACTGACTTTAATAGTGATGATGTTCATGCATATGATCCAGTAGAGGAGTATAGATAGTTATAGAAAAAAAGGGCTGTTGCACTAAAAATTAATGCACAGCTCTTTTTTAGTATAGAAAATGTAGAACTAAAAAGACTACGATTTAGCCTAAAATTGTTTTATCAAATGTAACTGGTACTCTATCTGCAGTATCATATACTAAATGGTATGCTTAACGATGAGATGAGTCGTTGCCTGAAATAATTGATTGCCGTCTATTTAATTTTATAAGAACTAATTTGTCGACAAATTGGGAATATTGTAATATAAAGTTTCAAATTTGCACAAAAAATAATTGTTACAATAATTTAATAATTACAGAATATTCATAAAATTAGGACTATTACTAAAACATAGCCATAATTTACAACATAATATTATAGAAAATTACAAAAAAAATACTATAATACATAAAACAACAAAATCTTCAGACATTATATAGTATAATTTATACATAATAAATAAATGTGATGGTTTATGAAAAATACAATCATATTTTTAGTCCATGTAAAAGAAATAAATAAAACCAAATAAAAGGGGAGTTATAGTGTGAAAAAATTAAGAAAGAACAATAAAAGATCTAATCCAACATTAAGAGCAAACGTTGTTATATGTGAATGTAATAATCCACATGTTTATGGTGCGTATTACAATGAGCATGTATGGGGATTCTATCCTAAAGGAAAATAGTTATATCATTAGATTTAACAAGATAGTTTCAAAAATTGAACATTGATAGAAGAAGACATAGGGGGCTAAATATGAAGAGTTTAAAAAAGAGTAATAAAAACAAAGGATTAACTTTAGTCGCTAATATGTGTGCGTGTGATTGTGGATTTTGGACTATTAACTCATATGCAGAGCATGTATTTATTAGACACTAAAATCCTTAATTAAACGATAGGAGAAACTATAATGAAAAAATTAAAAAGAGGGAACAAAAGAACCAACTTAACATTAGTTGCAAATTATTGTCCTTGTAGTTGCTGGAACACAATACTATTTAAATACAGCGAACATGTTTGGATTAAGGGATAACAATTTGTATATCTATAAGTGAGAGATATTATTGTAATTTATTAACTTAGAATATGATTGTATAAAAATAAAAGATACCCATTAATTATATATTCAATAATTAGGGTATTTTTTTTGTAGTCATTTTAATGATTTGTAAAGGATATATTAATAACATGTTTACATAGGAGTTCCCAATATGGAAAATACCTTTAGTTAAATATATTAAATATATGATATAATTAAGTATTAATAAAAAATACCTAAATTGCTGTTATGATATAAGTGTTAATGAATTCAAAAGCATGAAGGGATTCTTATGCTAGGAGGAAAAGGATGATTGTAGATGAAAAAAAGCTTTATGAATTTACTCGTAAATATTTTAGAAGCATGCATATACAGCATTATACTATTTTACTTTCTCTATTAGCATTATTATCCTATTTGACAAATAACAATGAATTTGATGTAGTTAATATTCTTATAACAATAACAGTTGGTATTGTTGCAGTTTTCTTATTTCCAGATTATTTAAAAGCAGAAACAAACAAATCTATCAAAGAATTCTACCAAACTAAATATGATTATGAAAATAAAATAGCAATAGTTTGTAATATTAAAAAGATTGACGGACCAACTTTTGGAGTATTAGTAGTAGATAGCGATGGTATGTCATTTGCACCTTTTAGAGATAATTTGATGGATGAAAAATTTTCTGTTAATAAAGAGAAGATAGTAAGTATTGAAATGCAAATAATTAGTATAAATTTGTTTAATCGAGTTTTTTATAGAGAGTTAGGTGAAGGGATATTTTTAGTAGTTGATGACCGCAGGATTATACTGCAGACAGCTGAGGCAAGTAAAGTATATAGTGCAATGAAAAAGGTATTAGCTTTTTAAAGAAAGGAATTTTTTATTAACACAAAGGAGGGCTTGAAGTGATACCCAAATATCCTGAATTAGTGGAGTTAACAGACAAGCAGATACAAGAAATAACAGACATTGTTTTTGGCGAAGATAAAGATGTAGGAAATCATGACGTGATTTTCGTGTTTGGGAGTACGCATCCGTTATGTTATGAAACTACACTAAAAGCGTATAACAATGGACTAGGAAACGATATAGTGATATCAGGAGGAAATTCAAAAAGTAGAGATAAACATAAAGATTGGAAGTATGGGAGTAAATCTGAAGCAGATGCAATATCAAGTAGATTGATTGATAAAGGAGTACCAATAGATAAATTATATATAGAAGAAAAAGCTACTAATAGCAAAGAAAATGTTATTTTTACTAAAGAGATTTATGATTTTACAATTGTTAAGAGTATACTAATTATAAGTAAGAACTATGTTGCAGGCAGACAAATGAGAACGTTAAAGAAATATATGCCAGATAATATAAAAGAGATAAATCAATATTCATACAATGTATATATAGAAGATGGTTTAACTTTTGGAAGATACGACTGGATGAAATATGATAAAAGTAAGTCGTTGATTTTAGGAGAATACTTAAGGATTTATCATTATGGAAACAGAGGAGATATAGAGAAACTTAAAAAACCAGTTGAAGGGTTAAGTGAATATGTAAATTCGTATAATTTAGATTAGATAAAAAAATGGATTGTTTGTACAATCTATTTTTTTATTTGATAGAGAATGAAATCCTTGATTAGAAGGCGGGGTTCATATATACAGTGCTACCATATATATAGGTAGCACTGATAAAGTAAGCAAATAAAAATAAACTTAGTTTACTTAAAACTAATATAATTTAGCGCTCTAGTATTAGATTCATAGAATACTAATTTCTTGCTGTCATTTGACCATTTATATGATGTAGCAAATGAATTTTTCTTAACATAGGAGATGTTATGCAGTCCATTTTTATCAATATTTGCAACATATATATCATTATCATATTCAAATGTATCTTCTTTTCTAATAGATTGTGAAACAGAGTAAACAATTTTATTTTGATCTGGTGCTATACTAAAATTTATACCATCAGAAGCAAACAGCTTGCTTATTTTATGTGTGTTAATATCATATAAATACAATCCACTTACACTCTCTACTAGTGCATCAAAAACAACAGTGTTATTATTAAGAAATTGAAAGTTATGCAGTGCATTTTGAGCTTGTGTTTTTGTCGTAGTATCTAATTCTAATATGCTCGTTATTGATTCTGTTTTGGTATCTAGATGGTAAAGACCAATTTTTTCAGTATTTTTTACATTTTTTCTACCAATGAAGTAGATGCTTTTTCCGTTTGTGCTATAATATTGGCCATTATTAACATAGCTAATTCTATCATTTAGGTTAATATTTTTTTCTATATTTCCCGTTTTATTTATAATATAGAATGTATGATTTGCTTTGTTGTATTTAATTAAAAAATTACTATCTTCAGTCCAATTTCCAATTAGGTAACTATATTGATTATCGTTAACACTATTATTTAGTGATTTTAGTTTGTATTCATTTGTTTTTCCAGAGTATATTTCATATATATAATTTTTATCATTTTTCATAAAATCTATATATTTTCTATCAGGGGAATAGCCCGAATTAGAAGTTATATCAAATACTTTGAGATTTGTTAAATTATATTTTGGAATAGAAGGGTTAGGATTATCTATTTCAATCTGATATGTACTTCCAGATAGCTTCCTGTGTAGCTCAATTTCTTTATCGTGGGTGCAATTATCTAACTGAGTTTTTATCTTATCGTATTCTTTGTTCATTCCTAAGATTATACGATTTTCTCCATCAAAATGCAAGAGGGCAGTTACATTTTTCAAATTTACAAAGTTTCGTAATTGTACAACATCTATTGTATTTTCTATCTCATACTCTTTTTTGCTCAATACAATAGTTTTATCTTTATACAAAATATTTGAAGAACTAATTAAATAACCTACAGCAACTATACTCAGTATAAAAATTGGTAGTAATAATTTTATGATTTTTCTTTTCATGTTTTTCCTCCATTTATATTATGAATATATTCATATAATAAAACATTGATATATATATCTTTTAAATAGATGTTGTCAAATTGTAAACATTTAAAGGAATTTTCAATTTTACTTTAGTTCCTATGCCTTTTTTACTATCTATGGAAATAGTACCCTTATGTTTACTGATAATTAATTTTACAATGTATAGTCCTAAGCCACTGCTTTCTCTTTTGCTTTTATTTACTCTGTAAAAGGGCTTATAGAGATTATCTAAATTTTCATTATCAATTCCGATTCCATTATCTTCGATTGTTATAACACAATATTCAAGCTTTTTATATAGCTTAGTAGAAATACAACCATTGGTATCTGTATATTTAATTGCATTGTCTATAATATTAGCAAATGACTGGCGTATTCTGAAATCATCACATATTACTGTTATATCATTAGCGATATCTGTAGATATTTTGATACCTTTTTCCTTTGCTTTTATTGTCATATCGTTTATGATATCTTTCAATATATTAGATATATTATGTTTAGAGAAATTATATTTCATTTTTGAGTCCGATTTAGCAATATTTAAAATATCTAAAACTAGAGTATTCATTCTAGTTGATTCATTCATTATTTTTCCTAAAGTAGAATATACAAAGGTTTTATCTTCTAAGTCATGATCATTTAAGATCTGGCAGTATCCTGAAATGATAGTCAATGGAGTTTTTAATTCATGGGTTACATTGTCAAAAAATAGTTTTCTATATTGATACATACGAACAAGATTGTTTCTCTCCACTTGCAGTTCGTTTAGTTGTTGTTTTATTTTATTTTTCATTATATTAAAATTGTCACCAAGTTCTTCAAATTCATCATTAGTTTTGATTTCAATGGAGTGATTATAATCTCCTTCTGCTATTTTGGTAGTTGCGTTGCTTAGTTTAACAATAGGTCTAGTTATTTTTTTAGAAAGTAAAAAGATAAATATAAAAAGGCATAGAAATGCAAAAATTAAAGATAAATTTATATATTTTATTAGAGTAATGCTTGTTTCATTTATATGGGTATAATCAAAGATATATCTTATAATACCTACATTTTTATGATTAATTACTAAAGGAACGCAGGAAGAAACGAAAAGCTGATTGTTGTTATGTATAAGGGTATATGCACTATTTTTCTTTAATGCAGCTTTAAAATCATCACCTGAATTCATGATCTCATCTACATTTCCATTATCATATATTGAGTCAAATAAAAAGTTGCCGTTATTAGAATAAATGATAAAACGTTCTTCGAATTTGTTTGATAATACAGTACCTATATTAGATACATTCTCAGCAAAGGCTTTAGGATTAGCTGATATTCCATTTGATTTAAGATATTGTATCAAATAAAGAGATATGTTGTACGAATGTTTAGCTATATCTTCTTTTATAATTTGATTATTATTTCTATTAATAGTACTGCTTACAAATATTGATGTGATAGCAAATATAACAGAAAAAATAATCAACAAAAAAACTGTCATTTTGTATCTTAAAGAAAATCTCATATATTTCCTCCTAAAGGATTTTATACCCTACACCAAAGATTGTTTTGATAATAGAGTTATCTTTAGTATCGCCTAGTTTTTTTCTAAGTCTTTGAACATGTACATCTACAGTTCTAGAATCTCCTTCAAAATCATAGCCCCAAACCTTTTCTAAAAGTTGCTGTCTACTCAAAACCATATTTCTATTTTCAGCCAATGTTAAAAGCAAATCAAATTCTTTTGGTTTTAATCTTACTAACTTATTATCTATAGTAACTTCATAGCTTTTCCTATTTATTAGAACAGCGTCACTTAACTCTATAATATCATCATTTTTTGTTGTGATGTTTTTGTACCGCCTTAAAATCATTTTAACTCTAGCAATAACTTCTCTTATATCAAATGGTTTTGTTATATAGTCATCTGCGCCTAAATCCAATCCAAGTAATTTATCATCAATATCATTTTTTGCAGTGAGCATAATAACAGGTGATTTATTTTTAGAAGCTATTTTTTTGCATAGTGTAAATCCATCCATATCTGGGAGCATAACATCAAGTAGTGCAATGTCGAAGTTATCATTTTCAATGAATTTGATGGCTTCATTCCCATTAGCAGCTTGAAGAATAGTAAAATCTTCTTTATTAAAGGAGTATACTAAAATTTCTCGTATAAAATCATCATCTTCAACTATTAATATAGTATCCATAGCTTATTGTCCTTTCTAATTGATTAGTTAATTATAATATAACTCAAAGTTTGTATACTTATAATATCAAATACTTATTGCCAAATTGTAAACAATATAGATTAGGTTTATTTAATATACATCGTGGTAGAATTGTTATGGAAGATAGTTCGATTATATAAAACAAAAAGAGATGTAGTATTATAATGATTTAACATGATAACTACACCTCTACAAATGCATTAATAATCTTTTTTTAATATAGCATAACACTTTCTATCTTCCAAAATACCTTTCTTTGTAACTATTTTTCTAAGCTCAGCTTCAGGAGTTAAACCACATTTTATCAAAACTTTACCAGATGCTATATTGTCGATATGATGGCGAGCGCAAATTTGTTCAAAGCCGATTTCCAAAAAAGCTAGTTTTATTGTGCCTTTAGTTGCTTCTGTTACTATTCCTTTATTCCAATAATCACGTCCTATGCAATAGCCTATATCACAGCATTTATTTTTATTATCAATATGCAGTAAATTTATAGAACCAATAACTTTGTTACTATCTTTTAACTCTATAGCCCATAGATAATATTCATTGCTGTCATAATTTTTTATCCATGAATTGATAATATCTCTAGTCTCATGAATACCATGGTGTGGTTTCCAAGACAAGTATTTAGCTACCTCTTTGTCAGATGCCCAGTTATTAAACATGTCTTGAGCGTCATTAATAGTGAATCTTCTAAGTATGAGCCTATCTGTTTCAGTGAGTTTAGTTCCGGTATGATTTAACATTGTATAACATTCTCATATTCATCTCTTAAGACAGAGTAATACTTAATATCAACTAGATTACCAGTGTTATCTAAAGCATATTTTCTAAAGAGGCCTTCATATGACAGACCACATTTTAGCATGACTTTTCCAGATGCAGGATTAAGAGTATTATGTCTAGCAGTTATACGTTCAAAGCCTATCTCAGTAAATCCAATATGTATCAAAGTTTTAAAAGCTTCTGTTACAATACCCTTATTCCAGAAATCTCTTCCTATACAATAACCAGCCTCACAGCTATACGTTTTGTTGTTAATATTCAAAAGACTGATAGAGCCAATAATAGTATTAGTATCCTTTAATACTATAGCCCATTGATAGTATTCTTTGTTTTCATAACTGTTTATCCATGAATCAATTATGCCTTTAGTAACATCAATATTAGTATGAGCTTTCCAAGTCATATATTTAGTAACTTCAGGATCAGATGCCCAGTTATTATACATATCTTTAGCATCGTCAGCTTTAAACTTTCTAAGAATGAGCCTATCAGTTTCAACATCCATAGTACCAATATGATTAAGCATAACAATATCTCCTTTAAATTTATTTTAAGTAATATTCTATATAATAAAGAAATGATTGTCAAGATTATATTTCATTGTACCCAAAAGTAAACATGCTACATATGATGTATTGAGAACTAGCATATTCTATTATTAAAATATTTTAATATAAGTATAGGAGGATTAATATGGTAGATATGACACCTGATTGTGGTCATAAAGACAAATATAAAAAAGGAATGATGAAATCAATGCACCATATGCATCACATGATGGGTATGCATTGTATGATGGTTATGTGCTGTGGTATGATGTCTATGAACGATATGCAAGGTATGCATCAAATGATGAGTATGCAACCGATGGGTGGCATGCATCAAATGATGAGTATGCAGCCAATGCATGGTATGCATCAAATGATGAGCATGGACCCAATGATGAGTATGCATCCAATGGGTGGAATGATGTAATATATAGAAATTTAAAGGGCTACCTTCAACGGTAGCCCTTATCATATTAAATTAGATTTGTTAGCATATTTTGGTCGATTTTATTTAATAAATACTTATCTTTTAATATTTTATAAACATCGGTATTTGTATTTACTAAACAATGTTTTTTTAAAGAGCATTGTTCACAATTAAAACACTCAATTTGACCATAGGTATTTAGTATTCTATTACTATCTCCAAAATCGGAGATTACACCCTTGATAACCATGTGAGGATATACTAAGTTTAAAAGAGTCATAGCATCATCATCAGGAAGCTTATCAGCTTTAGTAGCTATAAAATCTCTAGCACATTTATAATATGTTTTTTCTAGACTACTGTATGGCATAGAGCTCATGTGGTTAACGTAACCTTCTATTGTTTCATAGGCTTTGTTATAATCACCAAGCTTAATGTATAAAGCAGTTAAAAAAAGATCAACTTTAGAGTAGTACCAAGGGAATACATCTTTAACATTGATATTTAAAAATTGAGTAATATTTGCTTCTTTATTGTAATCGTAAGTTTTAAAAAATGATATTATTTCAAGTATTTGTTCATTGGTTAAAGTATCTAAATTCCTTATATATTTCTTGATTTTATTATATTTAGAGTAATCATCTATAGCTTCTATATCGTCAATACCTTCAATTTCGCTA
The DNA here is from genome assembly GCF_056892235.1 of Abyssisolibacter sp. ZYX002. NCBI lineage: Bacteria > Bacillati > Bacillota > Clostridia > Eubacteriales > Clostridiaceae > Abyssisolibacter > Abyssisolibacter sp. ZYX002. Next base: position 18,289 of record NZ_JARMXH010000015.1, on the reverse strand, counting down.
AAATTAGGAACTATAACATGATAACTTGGAAAACCTAAAAAAGATACATCTCTTACAAACACATCATGACCTTGTTTTTTCAGTAAATTTACTAAAAAATTTAAAAGAGTTTTATTATCGCTATGCTCAAATTCTTCAAATTCAGTAAATTCATAAGAAGGATTAGATGCAAACAATTCAGAAGGATACAAACCACTTCCATTAACAAGAATACCTATAAGATTGTTTTTTTCATTTTGGATTTTTGGGGTATAAGAATATTCTTTTACACCTTTCATATTTTTAATATCTTGCCCTTGTAAAAGTTCAGTTAGAGTTCTTTCCAGAGCTATTTCAAATACTGGGTGAGAACCAAGCTTGATAAAGTAAGTTTGGTCATCTTTATTAAAATATATAAGACCAACTACAGGATAGCCCTTACCCAAAGAGCAATCCTTGATGATAACATCATAGTTTCCACTAGCTCTAATCTGAGTTATCATAGACAATATTCTAGGATATCTCATTAGATAATCATCAGGAACAGTGGGAGGAGTGATTTTATTTTCTATAATATATTTATTGACATACCTTTCAAAGACTTCAGATAAACCTTGAACTATAGCTTCATATGCACTATTACCTCCACACATACCATTAGACATGTACATTTTAGATAACATTTTTATAGGTATATGTGAAATATTATTAGTGTTTATATTCATAAATGGCAGACTAATAAAATCGCTAGGAGTGGATTCATAAGAAACCGTCTTCCATTTCTTTAAAAGATCTAGCTTAGATAGATCAGTTTTCATATTATTAAATTGTGTTGTAATCCATTCCTCATCACTAGAAATAATATCATCATAACTTTGGTTAATTTCATCGGGGGCATAATAAAAACCATTATGCATCAAATTTTCATGGCTCATATCTGAATTAAGTCTAAAAAAAGTTTGATTTTGTAATCTTTCCATCATTTCTCCATATGCGCTAGCTAAAGCGTAACGATAAGATGTGCCTTTTCCATTTGTGCGAATATTTGTGTTTGCAACACTAAGATTAGTAGAAAAAAAGTCTGTAGCAGAATTTTGCCAACCTACTTCAACTGCAAGTATATTTAAGCTAGTTAGTATATTTCTAATATTATTTATAGTATCAATAGGCATAGCATCCTTAAATTTATTGCCTAAAAAATCCAATCATATCCCTCCATTATTACCACTCATATTATGACCTCTTCAATTCAGAATCTAAAGCAATATTTATGCTTTTATACAAATTGAATAAAAACTCATTGTATTTTTTTTCTGCTGTCATTAGCTTTTTAATTTCTGGTATTTGAGACAGATTCATAAACTCTTTTTCAAGCTTAGTTGCTTCAAATTCTTTTTGAGCAATTTGCATTTTACTGTTCATCAAATTTAAGCGTTTTTTCTTAAATGAATCTATTTTATTTTTTATATCAGGGTATTTTTCTATTTCTAGCATAGCATTTTTAAGTTCTGCAAATTGTTTAGATTTTTTTATTTCATTAACAAAATTTTTTTTCAGTTCAATTAAACTCATAGTGTGCCACCTTTCATAGATAGAAGTACTCATATCAGTATATGTAAGTAGATTATAAAAGGTTAAAGAGGCGGTACTTGCAAATAAGAAATATTTTTTTAGTATTTAGTGGTATAATTGTAATAGATATAGGTGGTTGAGAAATAAGTTTACAGAGAGGTGTTATGATGTTGTCAAAGAGTAAGTTGATATTAATTAATTTTGTTATATTACTTGTGTGTGTTTTAATTATTCCAGTAGTCCCAGTTGGCAAATTATTATTTACAGATGCACAAGTGGTATCATTGTTTCCATACGATTATTACCTTATAAAAGATGATTCACCTGCGAGTTCATTTGGTGAATATTTAGAAGATAGAGGATGGATATATTCTCACGAGGGAGAATGTGGGTACTATTATAGTAAAGGTAATCAACAGAAATATATCACAAGAGACATGATTATAACAATGTATTTTAGAGATTCTAATGTTGGTTTCTGGAAAGATATGATGACAGTATTAAGTTTCCCTAAGTTTCTGTTATACATTGCTTATCCGTTTATTTTGATAGTTATCATTTTTTTATTAATTATTACATATAAAAGGTTAAAGTGCTAAATAGATTATAAAAATATGTTTTTATCTTACCAAGCATGACCTGAAGAGAAATGTCAAGAAGAACCAACATGAAGCTTAGATTTTTTTTGACAGTAACATTGTAAGCTGTAATCTAACAAGAATATAATCAAAAATTACAGCTTACGCAAGACAAAAAACACCAAGTCATCAAAGACCCACGAAGATATTGTAGCATTATTAGAATTTTAATTATCTAACATTATGTTATATCTCTTAGCTTTATTTATAATAGTCGTATGAGATACACCTAAAGCCTTAGCTGCTTTTCGGTAGCTTTTATGCTTATTTAAAGCTTTAACAATCGCTTCCTTTTCACATATTTCAACAACTTCTTTTAGCTTGATATTTTCAAGCTTAGCATGAGTATTTTGGGAAGGTGCTATTTCTTTATTAAAGTTTATAATTAAGTGCTTAATTTGCAATATATTATCAAAGCACAAATTCATAGCTCGTTCAATAACATTTTGTAGTTCTCTAACATTTCCAGGCCAATTGTACTCCATAAGACTTTTTATAAAAGACAGCTCAGCACCTGAAACATTCTTTTTTAATTTTACATTTAGTTTATCGATAAAGTATGAAACAAGATTAGGTATATCGTCAAGTCTATCACGTAATGGAGGAAGAAATATAGGTATTACATTTAATCTATAATATAAATCCTCTCTGAATTGACCACTTTTAATCATAGCTTCTAAATTCTTATTAGTTGCAGCTATAACTCTAACGTCTACAGGTTCTTCTTTGTTACTTCCTATTTTTCTGATAACACCTTCTTGAAGAACTCTCAAGAGTTTAGCTTGCAATACCATAGATAGTTCACCTATTTCATCTAAAAAAATAGTTCCACCATCTGCTTCTTTAAACAAACCTTCTTTATCAAATTGATTTGCGCCAGTAAAGCTACCCTTTTTGTATCCAAAGAGTTCACTTTCTATTAGATTGTCAGGAAGAGCAGCACAGTTTATAGTAACAAAGCGCTTGGCATTTCGTGAGCTTAAGTTCCTTATTGCTTTAGCTAACAGCTCCTTGCCCGTACCACTTTCACCTCTCAACAAAATCGTAGAATCACTTTTAGCTACCGAAGAACACAAGTTTTTGCAACTCTCAATAGCAGGACTACTACCTATTATTTCTTTAAAAGCACCTTTTTCAGTAAAAGAAACAACATTGGCCATTTCAATAGCTTGCTTAATATCCTTTATAGAAGCTACAACGCCTATAGTTTTATTGTTATCATCTTTGATAGGTCTTCCAGTAGTTAAATAATGACTTTTACCTTTTTCGGTTTTTAAAATGATTTCAACATTGTCGTATTTTTCACCGGTTTTAAGTAGTTTAGCCATCAATGTATTTTCACCAAATATTTCGTCTAGGGTTTTACCTATAACCTCTTCTTTTTTATAGTGAAGTATCTTTTCACAATAATTATTGTAGTATTCAATTTCAAGTTTATTATTGATAGCAATGATACCTTCATCAACAGAATCTATCATAGCCAATAACTTTTTTTCATTTTTTTCCTGTCTAAGCAAGTCTATTTCACGAACTTCGATAACATCTTCAACACTATACAAAGATGATATTAGTGCTTCCTTAGATTTATTTGAGATATCCTTTATTTTAATACTACCTTTCTTAGGTAATACTTCAAGTGATATTAAACTAATATTGAGTTCGTATACCTTACTGAGTAAATCAAGTGCCATCCCAATACGATCTCCAGATATAATTTCTAAACGAGTATATTTTTCGGTAGTCTGTTTTAAACTATCGGATTTATTATTCATTCAAACACCTCTTTAGGGTTATCATAGTATTTATAAATATTATATGAATAAAATCAATATATTACAATAGCATGAATCCTATTGATAGAAAAAAAGAACTATTTAAGTGGAGTAAGCTCTATTTTCTTGTCAAAAATATAAGCTTGTATCAATTTGGTAAATCAATAAAATGTAATTTAATATAATCTATTGACTAATTGTAATATATAGTATATTATTACATTAGTGACCACGTGGTCATTGTTCAATGATAATAATACTAGGAGACTCAAATGACCTTAGAATCGTTTAACAAGTTGACAAAAAGTAAACAGGAAAACATCATGAAAGTTGCAACAAAAGAGTTTGCGATTTATGGATATAATAATAGTTCAACTAATAGAATTGTTAAAGAAGCAAAGATTGGAAAAGGTAGTTTGTTTAAGTACTTTTTAAATAAGGAGCAATTATATTTTGATGTTTTGGATTATACCATTAATGATTTTAATAAAGTAATAAAAAAATATATATTGCAATTCCCAAAAGATGTATTTGGGAAGATTATTGCTTTTGCTCAAATTGAGATATCATGGCATATTGAAAACCCAATTTTTCATAAACTAATCAAAGATGCTTTTACTAATGATAGATCGGAGATACATACAAAGATAATAGCTAAATACGGAAATATATGTGATAAATTATATGAGCAGTTGCTGAATGATTTAGATGTGTCTGAGCTAAAAGTTGACCAGAAAAAAGCTACAGATATATTTAAATGGTTTATTTGTGGTTTTAACAAAGATTATATAGAAAACTTAGATGAGAAGCTTAGTATATCAGAAGTAAAAAAAGATTATATCGCGAAATTTAAATCTTATTTAGAAATATACAAAACACTTTTTATAAACGAAAGTGATTGTAGCAAATAGATTACACATCTTAATAACTTTCCCCAAAATAAGTTAGATATAAGAGAGTATAGTTAACATATAATTTTGGTTAATAGCACTTTTTAAAACTGCTATGTATTAATTTAACTATTACTTAGATAACATATTATAATATGGAGAATAAAAAATGAGAGTTAATAGATTAGTTAGAATTATTATAACATTATTGAATAAGGGAACAGTGACTGCGAAGTACCTAGCAGACAGGTTTGAAGTCTCTACTAGAACAATTTACAGAGATATAGATGAGCTAGTATTATCGGGGATACCTATTTATACGAATAAAGGCCATGGTGGAGGTATTAGCTTAGTAGAAGGACACACTTTAAAAGAGACTTTTTCACTATTTCTAGACAGTGATGAAAAACAAGAGTATGCAGGTGATAAATATGATTTTCAAGATGAAGGCAGACTACAAATAGATATAATATCAAAAATATGGGAAAATTTTGTTGAAGAAATATACTTTGATAAAAATTTACTGAAAGAAGAGATACTACGTTCATGGAAGCGGTGTAAGAGTAATAATGTATCACTATCAGATTTCGATATAAAGAATCTAATGAGACCGGATGAAAAACAGAAATATGTGCTCAAATATCTTCCAGAGTATGAACTTGATGAGTACAGGGAATTTTACAACATTGTTAAAAATCTAAATATGGATATCAGTATATACGATAAAGATGCTAAGTTAAAATATATTATAAGCTATGATGACAAATTGGATGACCTATATCCTAATGTAGGTTATTTTGTAGACGTATCTGAGAATGTATTAGGGACCAATTCTACATGCATAGCTCTTAGGGAAAACAAGCCTGCTTTGGTAGTAGGCTCTGAACACTATAAAACAATGTTTCATGAATATAGCTGCGCTGCTGCACCATTTTATGATTCGAAAAATGAAATTTGTGGCACGATAAATGCTTCGTTTACTCATAGATCTGTAAACAGTGACACCTTAAAAATAATTTATAATATTGCTAGATTATATGAAGTTATAATACTAAAGAAAATAAACTATAATAAACATCTAGATTATCTTAGGAGAGAAAGAAGAAAGATGGATCTCTACACATTTGATGATATTATTGGCGAAACGAACACTATTAAAGAATTAAAAATTACTGCACAAAAAATAGCAAAAGCAAATGCATATATATTACTACATGGAGAAACTGGTGTAGGAAAAAGACTTTTTGCAAAAGCTATACACAATAGTAGCGATAGAAGAGACAAACCGTTTATTTCAATAAATTGCAGTGCTATACCAGACTCATTAATTGGAAGTGAGTTATTTGGCTATAAGTCAAAAGGTTTTGAAGAAGCAAGTAGAAAAAGCCTTTTTGAATACGCAAATGGTGGAACAGTATTTATAAACGAAATAGAAAAAATGCCTATATCTGCTCAAGCTAGATTAGTAGACTTCCAACTAGACTATCAGACGTATGATTATGGTTCAGCTCCTATAAATACAAGAGTTATTGCAGCGTCAACGGTGGATTTAAAAGAAATCATAAAAAGAGGGGGCTTTAGAGAAGATTTATATTATATGCTAAGCATTATAGAATTAAATATCCCTCCATTAAGAGATAGATTAGAAGATATTGAATTGATAACTAGGGAATATTTAAAAAAATTCAGTATTAAAAACAATATGGAAATAAAAGAAATTGACATAAAACTCTATAAATACTTTAAAGCATACGAATGGCCAGATAATATAACTCAGCTACTAAATGTGATAGAAAAGCTAATAGTATTATCTGATGATAAAGTAATAAAAGAGGATTACTTACCACAATATATAATAAACACTAAAAAGAAATATTATTAAACAAGGACTACTCAGTACTTCCAAAGTAGACATTCTAATTAATAAAAATTAGGTATCAACTTTGGGGGTATTTTTTATGTTAAAATTACTACATCATACGATATAAATAGTGAAATTCATCAAAAATTTGCGCCAAAATACTTTATTTACTTGGCTGAGTGGTATAGAATATTAATAAGAATAATTCAGTTTATCACGCTAAAGTATTGTCGGCTTATTACTGAAATAATCATAGATCAATTTGCCTACATAGTTCATAGATTTTATAGCTATGTTGTTGTCAGTTAATTCTTTTGTCAACATAACAATGATGTATTTTTGATTATTTATAGTCATGATACCTGCATCATGAACAATACCGTTTATTTCACCAGTTTTGTGAGCAAAGGGTATTTTATAACTATCAATTTCATCAACAGATGTTGCGCATTTATGACAAGTAAGTTTTGAAGAAATCAGAGTATTGCATTTGCCACAAGTGACTAAATCTTTAGATAAATATCCATTATGTTGCTGTTTATGTAGTATAGACATAGCAACGTCCATTAGTTCTTTGTTTAAGACTGTCGAGTTAAGAAAAGTTTCTAAAATGTGGCAAGTATCTTTTGCAGTAGTATAGCTATATACACCTGGTATAACTCGCATTAGTTTTCTAGCAATGTATGTATTATTTATATTCAACTGATGAAGAGTGCTATTTATGTTATCTTTACCTAAGATATCAAATAGCATATTAGTAGCAGTATTATCACTTACAACTATCATAAGTGTAATGAGATCTAAAAAGGTTAATGGAGTATCATTATGCAAAAGCTTTAAAACTCCAGAGCCATCAACTTTTTCGTTATCAGGAAGCTTGAAGATTTGGTCTAGATTTAAAATCCCTTTAGATACTTGATGTAGAGCTTCATATAAATAATAAAGTTTTATAATGCTAGCTGCATGAAATCTTGTATCTTGGTTAATAGAAATAGTGGTCTTGTCTTGAACGTTTTTAACAATTAAAGCATATTCATAATCTGAAGAATCAAGAAAAAGCTTTAATTTCTTTTTTAATTCAATCATAGTTGAGCTCCTTTTAATAGATTTAATTATTAGTAAAGATTTGAGAAAAAATAGATTTTTTAAACTTAATTAATTGCAAAATGTATGCCAAGATAGTTAAAATAGATATTATTTACGAGAGGAGGAAACTTACTTTCTAAATCAGTCAGGCAGATAAATGGGTTATAGTATTAATTTGACTAATTTACTTAAGTAAGGAGTATTTATGGATAATATGAACTTAGAATTTTTAGATATTATAGATGTAATGAATGAAGGTATTATTTACATAGATAGGAACGGAATAATAAAGCTATATAGCGAAAAAGCTAGAGAAATTCTCGGACTTAAACGAGAGTGTAAATATGCTCATGAGGAAGGGAAAGTTAAAAATGGAGATATTGTAATAATGGGCATAACAGCGCTTGGAGTAGATGATGGACAGCTATCACCAAACGATTTTAAAATGATAGGAATAGATCCAGTTCATCTTAAAGAAGGTTACTCAGTAGCGTGTATTGGAAGATATGGGAGTGCTATAGGAAATAGTCACTATAAAACTAGTTTGAAAAGTTCAACAGAAAGAATGGTGATGAAAAGGGCAATTGATGATTTACATATAGAAATAATCATAGATTTTGTAGATAGGTATATAGATATTACTATAAACGGAACACTTTATCGCAGTAATTTTAACAACGATTTTGGGCATATGGTAATAGTTGATGGACAAACAAAGAAAGTAAAGTTCTATCAAAGTATAGGATATACAGCTTGGAAAGAGGATATAAAAAGTATAATAAATAAAGGAAGCTACTATGAGAAGAAGATAGGTATTAACGAAATTGTACCTATAAATACAAATATACTACAAAACCATAAAGATTCTAAACTTTTACAAGATTTCATAAGATGTGCTAAAGGAAGTAAAAAGATATATAAGAGACAGCTTGCTGTAATAAATGGATTTAGCGTTTTGTGTGGTATGAAAGAAGTAAAGAGAAAAGGACAGACAATAGGAGCAGTATTATTAATAGAGGATATATCTAAGCTAAAAAACATAGAGAATCAAAGAAATATAGCATATAAAAAATTACAAAAAGTAGAGGCAGGATTAGATAGCCAAAACATATACAAGAAGCTATTTCCAAAGGTAATAGGATCAAGTGACGGTATAATAGAGATAAAAAAACTTGCTTATAAAGCTAGTAAATCTAATTCAAACGTACTAATACTAGGGGAAAGTGGAACAGGAAAGACAGTGTTAGCAAGAGCAATACATGAAGCAAGTGATAACAAAAATAAACCATTTATACAAGTTAACTGCAACTCTATACCAGAAAGTCTTTTAGAAAGTGAGCTTTTTGGATATGAAAAAGGAGCATTTACAGGTGCAAATATAGGGGGGAAAAAGGGCTATTTTGAGATGGCAAATGGAGGAACGCTGTTCTTAGATGAAATAGGAGATATTTCAAAGAATATGCAGGTTAAATTGCTAGAGGTGATACAAAGTAAAAAGTTCTATAAGGTTGGTGGAAATAAAGAAAAACAGGTTGATGTAAGGATAATAGCAGCAACAAACAGAAATCTAGAAAATGAAGTTAAGAATAATAATTTCAGAGAAGACTTATATTACAGAATCAATGTATTTCCTATTCAGATAATACCTCTCAGACAAAGGAAAGAAGATATTTACGAGTTAGTTGAATATCTTATACCTAAAATATGTGAGAGAGTAGGAACGAAATTGAAAAGGATATCAGGAGAAGCATATAATAAACTAATGATGTATTCTTGGCCTGGTAATATTAGAGAATTGGAAAATGTACTAGAACGTGCTGTAAACCTTTGTGATGACTTAAATATATTATCAGAAAACATAATGATTAACATAGACAAAAAGGAATTGGGTCCAGTAGTAAACTATATGAAACCATTGAAAGAAACAATGAATGAAATAGAAAAAGAGGTTATAAAAAATGTAATGATACATACCAAAGGAAACAAAAAAGAGGCTATGGAAATATTGAAAATGAAAAAATCTAGCTTTTATAAAAAATTGAGCAATATATAGTTCCATATTATTGGAAACCAAAGATATAGGTCTATAGAGCTAAATAGTTCCAGTTAACTGATTTTAATAGATTGAAAAGAAATCTTTTAAAAAACTTTCCGTTTGTGTGGAAAGTGAGGAAAATGGCTTTGTAGACCTATTTGTCATTATAAGTATTCCGAAAATTCGGAATCATATAAAAATTACATGCTTTGAAGTTAAGTAAAATAGCCGAATCGTGGTTGGCATATTAATTGCTATACATATCAATAACCCATATTTTATATAAATATAAAAAAACGGATGCCTTGACATCTCAAATCCAAAATATTTTTAGTTCAACAACTAAGAACTCTATCCATAGTAAGAAGTGTCACTAAAGAGAATTTTCAAATTTATTAATATAAGGGAGGATATATATGAAAAGAATAATTGCTTTAATTTTAGTATTGTCTATGTTATCACTAGTAGGTTGTGGAGATAAATCTGATGATACAGCAACAAGCGGAGCTTATGCAAATAAACAAGAGTATTTAGGGACTTATTCGGATGAAATAACAACAATTAACTACCTAGTTACATCTACGACATTGGAGTTTGGGCTAGCAGCAAATTTTGTTGATACTCTAGTGGACTATGATAGATACGGAGTATTAAGACCTTGCTTAGCAACAGATTGGTCAGTTTCTGAGGATGGACTTGTATGGACGTTTAATATTAGAAAGGGTGTTAATTGGTATGATAGTGAAGGTAAAGAATACTCAGAAGTTACAGCACAAGATTTTGTAGATTCACTAGAATATATATTTAACCAAGAAAATGGTTCAAAAACTGCAAATATAGCATATAGAGTTATAAAAAATGCAGAATCATACTACAACAAAGAAATCACTGATTTTAGTAAAGTTGGAGTTAAAGCAGTAGATAAATATAAGCTTGAATACACATTAGAAAAAGCAGTTCCATACTTTGAATCAATGCTGACATACTCCTGTTTTTTCCCTGTTAACGGGAAGTTTCTTAAACAACAAGGGAATAGATTTGGAACAAGCAATACAAGTATATTATATAACGGAGCTTATATAATGGAAACATTTGAGCCACAGAATAGAAGGATACTAATTGCAAATGAAAACTATTGGGATAAGGATAATGTATTTATAAAGAAAATAAAATATAAATACAACAAAGAAGCAAACACTCTAGCACAAGAGCTATACAATAGAGGAGAGATTTCTCAAGTAGCAATACCATCAGCTTCCATAGATGCATGGATGAATGATCCTAAATCAAAAGATAAAGTTAGACCAGCATTACCGAGTTTTTATACTTATTTCTATGCTCTTAATTTTGATCCTAATTTTGACGCACAATATGAGCCTGAGAACTGGAGAAAAGCTGTTAATAATAAAAACTTTAGAAAGGCGTTTTTCAACGGTTTAGATAGAATAGCAGCTATGACTACAGCTGAGCCATACAGTCCAGAAAATAAAATAAACAATACAGTTACACCAAAGAGTTTTGTTGCTGTAGGTGGTAAAGATTATACTCAAATGGGTGAGCTTGCGCAAATAACAGCTAGAGATTCATTCGATGAAACTAAAGCAGTAGAGTTTAAGAAAAAAGCAATGGATGATTTAAAGGGCAGTGTTACATTTCCAGTAAAGGTTATGATGCCATATAATACAGGTGGTAGTGAGGCTAGTCAAAGAGCACAAATAGTAGAACAACAACTTGAAAGAACGCTAGGAACAGATTTTGTAGATGTAATGATTGTTCCATTTCCTCCATCTGGATATCTTGGAGCTACAAGGAGAGCAGGAAACTATGCATTGCAAGAAGTTAACTGGGGTCCTGATTATGCTGATCCTGAAACATATACAGATATGTTTGTAGTTGGATCTACTTATAATTTTCCAGAGAAATGTACCGAGATCAACGAAAATAATAAAAAGACATTTGATGTATATATAGAGTTGGTAAATAATGCTAAAGATGAGATAGTAGATATAGAAAAAAGATACAATCTTTTTGCGCAAGCAGAAGCATATCTTATAAACGAAGCATGGATTATTCCATATGGTGTAGGTGGTGGAGGATATATATCATCATTACTTAATCCTTTTGAAGCACCTTACTCACCATTTGGTGTATCATCAGAGAGATGGAAAGGTCAAAGAATACTAGCAAAACCTATGAATACAGAAGATTATAACAATGAAAAAACTAAGTGGCAAAAAGAAAGAAAAGAAGCATTAGAAAAAGCTAGTAAGTAAAAAAGAGTTTTCTAAAGCTGTTTGCATAGGGCTGGGCCCTAGGGGAGTGTTTCTCTAGCACTCCCAAGTTTATTTAACGAAAGGGGCGTGAATGAATGAAAAAATACTTTATAAAAAGACTTTTTAGATCGTTACTTACACTATTTATAGTTATAACAGCTGTTTTTTTACTTATGCGAATGATGCCAGAAGAAGGGTATTTTGGTGAATTTGGCACAGATAAATTAGATGAAATGCAAAAAGAAGCTATTTTAGAAAATATGGGTCTAAGAGATCCAATACATATCCAACTAAAGAACTTTTACTTAGGATTATTTAAAGGGGATCTAGGCAAATCATTAGTATATAGACCTAACATTCCAATAAGAGAAATAATATCAAAAAAAGTTCCATATTCATTATGGTTTGGTCTAGTAGCATTGTTAATATCTTTAATTAGTGGTTTGTATATGGGTATAGCAATGGCCAGAGAAAAAAATAAATTAACAGATAAATTAGGGACTACATATATAGTATTTATTAGAGCAGTACCGGCAGTAGTATATTATTTATTTATACAAATCTATATAACTAGTTTACTCAAATTACCAATATTATTTGATATAGATGAACCAACAAGTTGGATTATACCAGCTATATCAATGTCACTAGGAAGTATTGCTGGATATGCAATGTGGATGAGAAGATATATGGTAGATGAGCTAAGCAAAGACTATATCAAGCTTGCAAGAGCTAAAGGACTTGGTAATAAAAAGATAATGTTAAAACATGTGATGCGAAATGCATTCGTTCCAATGGCGCAGTACCTTCCAGCTTCGATTCTTTTTACCATATCAGGTTCTATATATATAGAGTCGTTATTTTCAATACCGGGAATGGGAGGACTACTTGTGGATGCAATACAACTGCAAGATAACAATCTAGTTCAAGCGCTCGTGTTGATATACTCATCAGTTGGGATCATTGGATTGTTCTTAGGAGACGTATTAATGGCATTGATTGATCCAAGGATAAAATTACAAAAACATGGAGGGGGAAGATAGATGAAAAATACAATAGATATAAACAATATTGATCCCTCGCTATTTAAGGTAGCTAAATTTAATGCACAATCATCAGAATTGACGGGATATTCAAATTATTCTTATTGGAGATCAACATGGCAAGTTTTTCTTAAAAACAAAATAGCAGTTATACTTATGTTTGTTATAATAGCTCTTTTAATATTTACAATAATACAACCATACCTACCATACCAAAAGTCACCCACCAAGATATATATAAATGAACAGACAGGTATGCAACTTAGAAATGAATCACCAAGTAGTGAATTTTGGTTTGGGACAAATTCCATTGGGCAGGATTTGTGGGCTAGGATATGGAGTGGAACAAGAACCTCACTATTTATAGGTTTATCTGTAGGATTTTTTGAGTTGATAGTTGGTATATTTATAGGTGCTATTTGGGGATATGTACGTAAATTAGATGCACTGATAACCGAGATATACAATGTTATCACAAACATACCTACGACTATTATACTTGTATTGTTTGCATACATAATGAAACCGGGATTATTTACAATAATATTTGCTATGTGTGTAACACGCTGGACCAATATGGCTAGATTTGTTAGAAATCTAATAATAATTATAAGAGATAGAGAGTATAATCTTGCCTCAAGATGCTTAGGAACTCCAACAAATCGTATAATCTCTAAAAACTTGTTACCATATTTAGTTTCAGTTATAATGCTCAGGTTGGCGCTTGCAATACCACTAGCAATAGGCTCAGAAGTGTTTTTGACTTATATAGGAATAGGATTACCGGTAGATGTACCATCACTTGGTAACTTAATAAACGAAGGACGTGTATTTATGATGGTACCATCACTCAGATATCAATTGCTTTTTCCAGCGATAATACTGTCAGTTATAACTATTTCTTTCTATGTAATGGGTAATGCGTTTGGAGATGCATCAGACCCTAAAAATCATATATAGGTGGTGATATTTATGGATGATAAAAATAATATAAACCAAAAACCTATAATTTCTGTTAAAGACCTTGTTGTGAAATTCACATTGAGAGGAAAAGAATTAACAGCTATAAGAGGTGCATCTTTAGATCTATTAGAAGGAGAAAGTTTAGCAATAGTAGGAGAATCTGGTTCAGGAAAATCAGTATTTACTAAATCCTTTATGGGACTACTTGATTCAAATGGATGGGTGGATTCAGGGAGCATAGTCTATGACGGAAAAGTTATCTCAAAATATAAAAAAGAAAAAGAATGGCTTAAAATCAGAGGAAAAGAAATAGCAATGGTATTTCAGGATCCCATGACTTCACTCAATCCTCTTAGAACAATAGGTTCACAAGTACAAGAAGCTGTAGAATTACATCAAGGGCTAAAAGGATTAGAAGCAAAAAAATTAGTATTAGAGATATTAGATGATGTTGGTATACCACAGCCAGAAGCTAGGTATAAGCAATACCCACATGAGTTTTCAGGAGGTATGAGACAAAGGGTAGTTATAGCGATAGCAATAGCATGTAACCCAAGAGTCTTAATATGTGATGAACCAACAACAGCACTAGATGTAACTATACAGGCTCAGATATTACAGTTACTAAAAAACATGCAGAAAAAATATAGTCTTTCGATAATATACATAACACATGATTTAGGAGTAGTAGCAAATGTAGCAGATAGAATTGCAGTTATGTATTCAGGAGACATAATAGAGATTGGTAATAGTGAAGAAGTTTTTTACAACCCACAGCATCCTTATACTTGGGCATTATTATTATCACTACCACAGCTGGGTGTTAAGGGTGAAGATTTATACTCTATACAAGGAACACCACCTAGCTTGTTTAAAGAAATAAAAGGAGATGCATTTGCACCAAGAAACCCGTATGCATTAGAAATAGACTTTATCCATAGGCCACCATATTTTGAGGTTAGCCCAACTCACAAAGCACGTACTTGGCTATTGCACCCTAGCGCACCAAAGATAGAAGTTCCAAATGCCATAAAGAAATTGCATGAAAAGCTAGGGGGTAAGAAATATGGAGAATAAATCAAAAGAGATACTATTACAGGTTGAGGATTTAAGAATAGAATTTGGTAAGGCTAGAAATAAATTTGTAGCAGTCAATGACGTTAGTTTTAATATATATAAAGGAGAAACATTTGGTCTAGTTGGAGAATCAGGCTCTGGAAAAACAACAATAGGTAGGGCTATAATGAGAATAAATGAAACAGCAGGAGGTACAATCAAATTTAGAGGTAAAGTAATAAATGGGAAAATAGATAGATCGTTAGATAAAGAAGTAACAGAGAAAGTTCAAATGATATTTCAAGACCCTATGGCATCACTTAATGAACGAGCAAAAGTAGATTATATAGTATCAGAGGGATTATACAATCTAAAGAAATTCAGCTGCGAACAGGAAAGAAAAGAAAAAGTAGAAAGAGCATTAAAAGATGTGGGGCTTCTGCCTGAGTTTGCAAGCAGGTTTCCACATGAGTTTTCAGGAGGGCAAAGACAGAGAATTGGTATAGCAAGAGTATTAGTTATGGAGCCAGAGTTGATAATAGCAGACGAACCTATATCAGCACTTGATGTTTCAATTAGAGCACAAGTATTGAATATATTATCAGCATTAAAGAGAGAAAAAGGATTGACTTATCTATTTATTGCACATGATTTATCAGTTATGAGATTTATAACAGATAGGATAGCTGTTATCCATAAGGGGAGAATAGTGGAGTTAGCTGAGACAGAGGAGTTGTTCAAAAATCCACTCCATCCATATACAAGAGCATTATTATCAGCAATACCTCAGCCAGATCCAGTCTTAGAGAAGCACAAGAAAATAGAAATATATGATCCAAACTGCCATGAATATGAACAAGACCCACCTAAGTGGCACAAACTTGATAGCGATCATTATATACTAGCAAATGATAAAGAACTAAAAGAGTATAAAAAGTGTTTGAAATAATAGCAGGAAGGAGAGATAAAAAGTGTCAGCTACAATATTTTATGAACAGGATAGTTTTACGAATGGAGTCTGTAAAGATATTGTTATAACAGAAAGTAGTGAGCTACAGTTAGCTGATAACGTAGCCTCAGGAGTTTATGAATCAGAAATCATCAGCACAGACGAATTTAAAGACTTAGTGGTATCATGGAATAGCACAACATACAAAGACACATATATAGAAGTAAAAGTAAGTATAAATGTAGAAGGTGATTGGTCAAACTGGTTATCCTATGGACGGTGGTCAAGTGATGGACTAAATATAGGAAGTGAGAAAGGTCAAAATGATGAAATAGCCAAGTTAAATATAGATGTAGTCAAACCTATATGTGGGAAGGCAAAAGATATAAAGTTTAGGGTAGAGTTAAGTAGAAACAAAGTTGGGGTGAAGGGTCCTTCTATTAGGTTTATTGCATTTACAATGACTCTTACTAAAAAAGATATTATGGATAGAGAATTTATGGATATTGATATAGCGGTGCCAGCAAGATCTCAATTAGTAGTACCAGAAATCGGAGGTGTTATTTGCAGTCCGACATCTCTCTCAATGGTAATGGAGTACTTAGGAGTAAAAGAAAATACAGAAAGAGTTGCTAAAGGATGTAGAGATAACAATCTTGAAATTTATGGTAATTGGTCATATAACGTTGCTTATGCAGGGGAAAAAGGTTTTAGAGCATATGTAAAAAGATGCAGCATAGAGGATGTGCATGATCTAATAAAAAAAGGTATTCCATTAGTAGCATCAATAAAAACGAATAGTAAAGAAGAGTTAGAAGGGTCTGTACAGAGTTATACAAGTGGTCATTTGATAGTCATAAGAGGTTTTGAAAATAGAGAAGGAGAGCAGTATATAATAGTAAATGATCCTGCATCGCCACCTGAGGTAAGTATTAAGAGATATTATAAAGTAAAGCAGTTTGAAAAAGCTTGGAAGAATATTGTTTATGTTTTGTCAAAAGAAGAGAAGTGATAAATCGTGAGTGAATATGCAGTTGTAAAAAATCCAGTAGTTTCAATAAAAGGTCATCCAAAATCAAAAGGAGAACATATAGATGAGGCACTACTTGGTATGGTTGTAGAAGTATTATGGGAAGATGTAAATGATTTTTTGTTCGTACAAACTGATTACAACTATAAAGGGTATGTAAAAAAAGATGATTTGATTAGGAAATACGAGGAGGTAACAAGCTGGAGAAATAATAATAAAGTAATTGTGACAGGTGGCTATGTAGATATTACCCAGGACACATCTTATAATAGTTATATTATAAAATCTGTAGTTAAAGGTACTTACCTAAAGAATTTGAGTGAAGTTAAAGCCAACCGCTTATTAGTGGAACTTCCAGATGGGAGTGTAGGCTGGATTAGAAATAAGTATGTAAAAGAAAG
Organism: Abyssisolibacter sp. ZYX002; assembly: GCF_056892235.1. Taxonomy (NCBI): domain Bacteria; kingdom Bacillati; phylum Bacillota; class Clostridia; order Eubacteriales; family Clostridiaceae; genus Abyssisolibacter; species Abyssisolibacter sp. ZYX002. Next base: position 741 of record NZ_JARMXH010000015.1, on the reverse strand, counting down.
AGTAAAGCTAGACTTTAGTGTTAATGAGGATGAGATTAGAAACAACATAGTGATAACTGCATTACAGTATCTAAAAACACAATTTAGATGGGGTGGTAAAACTCCATTAGGAGTTGATAGCTCAGGGCTAACATCTATAGTGTATTTAATAAATGAAATAGCTATCTATAGAGATGCAGAGTTAATGTATGATTATTTTGTGGATATTGGTATAGAAGATATAAAAAAAGGAGATGTCTTATTTTTTCCAGAACATACAGCGATATATATAGGTGAAGATAAATTTATACACTCATCATCCATAGATTCTGGAGTAGTAATACATAGCCTAAATCCAGAAGACGAAAACTATAAAGGAGAGCTAATATCTACGCTTAAAAAAATAGGGAAATATAAGGGCTTTAAATAAAGAAAACTAAGAGTCTGTCATTTTAGGATTGCAAACTAACTAAAATATAAACAGGTGATTAGATTATCCCCTTATTTCTATTATTGGTAAAGCCTTTATCAGAAAAAAGAGTTGCATTAGCAAAATAATTTGCTAATGCAACATACCTTATCAAAATTATATCAATATCTATTCTCTCATAGTTATTGTTCCAGAACTTGAAGTTACACTACTCTTAGTAACATATGCCTCAGGAGTATCATTAAACTTAATGTCTTCTATAGTAATACCTTTTGATGTCATTGATTTTAGAGTGTTAGAAAGACTCTTTGTACTCATTGCTGTGCTAGAGG
>NZ_JARMXH010000014.1:0-36055 GCF_056892235.1 Abyssisolibacter sp. ZYX002 | reverse complement strand
TTTTTTTTCATTTTTGTCAAGGACTTATTTTTTTCGATATTTTCTTTCGTCCTTGGCTGTTGTTGTTTTTGCCAACTTTTATAGTTTAACCGCATTTTGTGTTCTTGTCAATAGTTTATTGATATTTTTATAAAAAAATTTGTCTAATAACTTGCTACTGCTGATATATTGTCTTTTAACAGAATCTATATATCATCTTAAATTATTTGTAATATAAACTCTAATACAAAACCAATCCTGTCCCTATTTTTTTCTTAAACATATTTTTAGATTTTTATTACTTTATTTTAAATTCGTGTTAATCAATTTTATTTTAACATTTTCTTTTTATAGATTGCATAAAAATATATAAACTTAATATCTGTAAACGAGTATCTATAAATATATTTCTAAATATGAATAAATAAAAATAGATGTGGTAAAACTTTTATTATTAAATTTTTTATAGTTTGTATAATTCTACTATTTTTAAAAATTGAATATTGCAACTGATTTGTTGCAAAACTGGTGGGAGGAACATATGAATTTAACTTTTAGCAATAAGAAATCTAGTATTAACTCTAATTCAAATAATGCGATACACAAGTTTGGTAATATCATCTACGATTATTTATCGTGTCATTATACAGATTCTTACTCTGACTTAATTATACTTTGTATTGGTAGTGATAGATCAACGGGTGATAGTTTAGGTCCTATCGTAGGATATAATTTATCTAAATATCCATTGTCCAATTTTATAGTTTTGGGTACTTTGCAAAATCCAGTTCATGCTAAAAACCTAAAGGAAACTATATGTTTTATTAAGCAACAATTTGTAAATCCATATGTTATTGCAATAGATGCATGTTTGGGTAAGTTTGATAGAATAGGTTATATATCTTTAAATGAAGGTCCTCTACGTCCTGGAGCTGGCGTTAAAAAAGCATTGCCTGAAATAGGAAATGTTAATATTACTGGGGTCGTCAATATTGATGGTTTTATGGAATACACTATATTACAAAATACTAGACTGCATACTGTTGTTAAAATGGCAGATATTATTTCAGCTTCTATCAAAAATGCTGTGTGGAAATACTCTAATGAACATGTTAAAAAAACACAATAACTATTTATTGTATTTAGAATAATGGACTGTATGATTTATGCGTTATCATATAGTCTATTTCTTTTATATCTTTTCCTTTTGCGTTTATAAGTAATATGCTATTAATATTGTTTTCACTACTGGAAATTTGATTATAGTAGTTTATATCATAACCATCTGCTTCATATACAAATACATCATAATTGGTATCCTCTTTATCTACTATATTGTATCCTCTTTTTTTCAATTCTTCTTTAAGTTCGTATAAATTATTCTGTACAAATACATTTTTGGTCAAAATAAAACACCTCCAATGGATATATAAAATATTATTATCCTTGGAGGTACTTTTTATCCTTACTTTTTCGAGTTTCTTTTACTAGAAGCAATTTGTAAAACTTCTGTTTCTTCTTTTGATAATGTGTATTTTGTCTCAGACCCTTTTACTGGTTTTCCATAAATACTACATCCATCTCTACCGTATAAACTAGTTATGATTACTCCGTCCAAATTGTCATCAAGCATAGCCAAAGAAAAACTTAGATCGCTTCCCATGTCATCAAATGCGTTGTATCTAATTATGCCAACATTTTGAAGTGTTAATCTTAGTCGTTGGTCTAATTTCATACATTTTCCATCAACAACACGTAATTCTTCTTTCACACTGTTTACTTTTTCAAGATGTTCAAATAATACATCTTCTAGATTAACACTATCTACATCTTTTAATAAAAGATCGTATTTCTTTTTTAGCTTACTTATACGCATTTGGCTTGATAGCATTATTAATAACAATAAAACAGTTGTTATCATAAGAACAAATAAAATAGTATTATTATTGCTTTGGATAAAATTTATTATATTGTCCATTAAGTATCTCCTTTATATTAAATTCTATACCTTTTTACTATATAATATTTATTTGCTCTATTCAAGTATTTATAGTAAGTTTATGTGATTTTTAAAACTCATTTATTATTGACTTTATAGCTTTTATTGTATCATCTATTTCTTTATGTGTATTGAAAAAACCCAAGCTAAATCTTACTACTCCTTGTTCGAAAGTCCCTATAGTTTTATGCGCAAGCGGAGCACAATGTAATCCTGGTCTAGTGCATATTCCATACATGCTGTCTAATATAAAGCTAACCTCTGAAGAATCTCTGTTATCTATGTTTATTGGTATAACTGGTGCTCTATGTTCTTTAGGCCCATAGATAATAACCTCTTTTATCTTTTTGAGTTCTGTTATAAAATGCTCAGTTAACTCTGTTTCGTGTCTTCTTATATTTTCCATCCCAGTTTCTTTTATGAAACTAACTCCTTCACCTAAACCTATAATCCCAGGAGCATTTGGAGTCCCACTTTCATATCTATCGGGTAACATTATTGGTTGATATAGTTCGTTTGACTTACTACCAGTTCCACCTTCTTTTAATTGTGTTATATCTAGACCATCTCTAATATAAAGTCCTCCCGTTCCTTGTGGCCCTAACAAACTTTTATGTCCTGGAAATGCTAATATATCTATCCCTTTTCTGACATCTATATCATATACGCCTGCAGTTTGTGCAGCATCTACCATATATAATACTCCACATTCTTTTGCTATTTTTGCTATATCGTATATAGGCATAATACTACCTACAACATTTGAAGCATGTGTAGTTATAATCATTTTCGTGTTTCTTTTGATATTATCTTTTATATTCTCTATATCGAGTACTCCATAATTATCACAATTTACAATGGTTGTTTCTATATTCTTATCTTTTAATGCCATAAGTGGTCTTAAAACTGAATTATGCTCCATGCTTGTTGTTATAACATGGTCTCCTTCTTTTAATATACCTTTTATACCGAGATTTAAACTATCAGTAGCGTTATGAGTAAAAATAATATTCATTGGGTCTTTTACTTTGAATAAATCAGCTATTATTTCTCTTGCCTCATATATACCTCTTCCTGCTTTCATTGCTAGTTTATGTCCTGATCTGCCCGGGTTAGCTCCATATTTAGTCATTACCTGCAAAATTGTATTATATACTCTTTCAGGCTTTGGAAATGATGTTGCTGCATTATCTAAATATATCATTTTTTCGCCTCCATATTTTTTTACTCTTTACTATCATATTCTATCAATAATAAAATATCAATAGCTTTTGTGTTCAATATATTCTATTATATGTATAATCAACATTGAAAATTTTTATAAAATAAAAAAAGAAGCATTGTTATAGCAATAAGCTAACGCCTCTTTTTTCTCTAGTATTATTTTGTTATTATTCTTTAATATAGCATATATAATAAACCATTGGCACTATTATAGCTCCACCAATCAAATTTCCAATAGTAACTGGTATTAAATTATTAGTCCACATTTCAACCCAAGTAAATCCTGCACCTACTAACTTTCCCATTGGTATAAAAAACATATTTGCAACAGAATGCTCAAAACCTGATAATACAAATAGCATTATTGGGAACCAGCATGTGAAAATTTTCCCTATAACATCTGTTGATGCTGTTGATATCCATACTGCTAATACTACTACTATGTTACATAATATACCTCTAGTAATACATTCTACTAATGTTAAATTTACTTTAGCGGTTGCTATTGCTTTAATATTATCTCCCACTAAACCTGCATACAAATTCGTTTTACTAAGTATTAATGCTAGTAATACAGATCCTATGAAATTACCTATATAAACTAATATCCAGTTTTTTAACATTTTATTAAGGGATATCTTTTTACTCATGAGTGCAATTGTCATAGTGTTGTTTCCAGTGAATAATTCTGCTCCTGCTAATATTACTAACATTAAACCTACTGGAAATACTGATGCACCTACAAATTTTGCAAAACCCGCATCAAATTTTCCTAGCGATTGTGTCACTACTAAATATCCATGTGCTCCAAAACCTATAAATGCTCCTGCAAATATACCTAACAATATCATCTTTATGCTTGATAATTTTGATTTTTTTACAGAAGTTTCAATTGTTTTATTCGCTATCTCTCTTGGAGTTAATAGCGGTTTTCTCATAAATATTCCCCCTTGCATTTTGTATACAGTAAAGCATTAACGCTTTACCAAGTTCTAGTGTTTTTTAGACATTTATAAATATTCAATACTTTTATAGAATATCATATATTAAGTATCTTTGTTAAGTTTAAATTTTCTAATCAATTAATATATTGCCACTTTGTGTGTATACATTCATTTTGTTACCTCTCGCAAAACCAATTAATGTTAAATTTAAAGATTTTGCTATCTCTATAGATAGATTTGTTGGAGCTGATTTTGAAACCACAGCAGGTATGTTTATTTTGGCTGCTTTTATCACCATATCAGATGATAATCTGCCACTTGTAACTATATATTTGTCTTTGACCTCTAAATCATTCAATATTATATATCCTATTATTTTATCTATTGCATTATGTCTACCTATATCTTCTTCAAAAACTATTATTCTATCATCGATGCATAAACCACAACTATGAACGCCCCCTGTTTCTTTAAATAGTTGAGATTGAGTTGTGAATTTTTTCATAACTCTACTAACTTTACTATTATTTATAATAATGTTACTTGTATTTATTTTTGAATTAAATGAATCTAGCTCATTATAAAAAATTGTACCTTTACCACACGACGATGTTATAGTTTTTTTAGAGTATAATTTATAACTAAACTCTTTAAGTGATACATATATTAACCCCTTCTCTTCTAATATATTTATAGCTAAAATATCGCTTTTTTTCTTTATTAATTCCTCTACAAAAATATACCCAACGGTTAGATATTTTATAGATTTTGGAGTACATAATAAAGTTACAATCTCTTTATCATTTACAAATATAGTATATGGTTTTTCAACGATGATTTCATCTTCTTTAAATATTGATCTATTTTTATTAATCTCCAAAATCTTGTATTTTACTTTTGTTTTCATCACTTGACCTCTACTTTTATTTGGCATTATGAATATATATGTTCAAATCTTCTTTTGTGTTTAAATTTATAAACATACTTAGGTCGTTACTATAGTTTCTTGCTACTTTTTCTTCTATATATTCACATTTTATTTTTTTTACAAATGAATGTATTGAATTGCTATTTTTTAAAATATGTTCTTCTAACTGAGTGAGTATGGATACATTATAGAAAGAGTTTAATGGCTCTATCCACTTTCCGTTTTTTGTTATACATGCGCTTATATCTTTACTGCAAATTCTTCTTTTCATAAATCTAATGTATTTTAGATTTATATTTGGCATATCACATGCTATAAAATATACATATTTACTCTTTGCTTCTTTTAATCCTTTGTGTATACCACTTAAAGGTCCTTTTCCTATAATTTCATCTCTATATATTCTTATATTTTTATTTTTATTGTAATTTGGTTTATTTGTAATGATTATTATATCATTGAATTCGTCTTGAAGCTTACTTGATATGGTATCCAGTAACCTAACATTGTTTATTTTTAATGTTTGTTTATCAAATCCCATTCTTTTGCTTTTTCCTCCAGCCAATATAACACATGTGCCAAAATCATCACTCATAAATAATCCCTCTTCATGTATATTCGTATATGTTAACAAATCTTTTTTATACTTACTGCACTTACTTTTAGTTCAGGAATTTTACAGATTTCATCCAAATGATTCCCTGTCAGAACATTTGCTGCACCTTGAGCAAAATGAAATGGCATAAAAACAATTCCCCGAGCTATTGTTTTTACTATCTTGACCTTAGTTTTGATAACACCTCTCCTTGATGAAACTTCCACAATTTCAGCATCTTTTATACAGTATGCTTTTGCATCTAATTCATTAATCTCTATATATGATTCTGCTGATTTTTTGTTAAGTCCCTCTACTCTACCTGTCATACTCCTTGTATGATAATGGTATAAATTTCTACCAGTAGTCATAATAAATGGATAGTCACTGTTTGGTGTTTCAGCGCTTTCTTGATACTCTTGGGGTAAAAATAGTCCTTTTCCTCTCACACAATGCCCCTCATGCAAAAACTTAGTACCTTTATGCTCTTTGTCTAAACAAGGCCATTGTAATCCTTTGTTCTCTATTCTACTATAGTCAATCCCTCCATATTGTGGAGTCACTTTTGCTATTTCTTTCATTATCTCAGAAACATTATCGTATGTTTGACTGTATCCAAGCTTATTCATTATTTCCATTATTATTTTCCAATCAGCTTTAGATTCACCAACTTCAGTAATAGCTTTTCTCACTCTCTGTATTCTTCTCTCTGTATTTGTAAATGTTCCATCTTTTTCAGCAAATGAACTTGCCGGGAGCACAACATCAGCAAACATTGCTGTTTCTGTTAAAAATATATCTTGTACTATTAAAAACTCTATGTTTTCTAATGCTTTTCTGACATGTTTTGTATCTGGGTCGGATACAATAGGGTTTTCTCCCATAATATATAGTGCCTTTATATTTCCATCTACTGCGCCATCCATGATTTCTGGTATGGTGTAACCTATGTCATTTGACATATCATCTACTTGCCATGCTTTTTTGAATTTTTCTATTACCTTTTCATCATCAACCTTTTGATAGCCCGGGAAATTATTTGGTAAGGCTCCCATATCACATGCCCCTTGAACATTATTCTGCCCTCTTAATGGATTAACTCCAGCCGATTCTATACCAACGTTTCCACATAGTAATGCTAAATTTGAAACACTCATTACTGTATGTGTCCCTGTTTTATGTTGCGTTATTCCCATTGCGTAATATATTCCCGCATTATTAGCCTGGGCATAAATTCTAGCAGCTCTTTTTATATCATTAGCATCTATCTCACAAATTTTGGCTACTTTTTCTGGAGTATAGTTTTTAACTAAGTCTACTAATTTTGCGTATCCCTCGGTCTTCTTTTTTATGTAGTGTTTATCTTCTAGTTCCTCTGTAATTATGACATACATCATGGAATTCAAAAGAGCTATATTAGTTCCTGGCTTGATTTGTAAAAATACATCAGCATCTTTAGCTAAATCTATTTTTCTAGGATCTGCTACTATTAATTTTGAACCTCGCTCCTTTGCTTGGAGTATTTTTGAGCCAATTACTGGGTGATTTTCTGTTGTATTTGAGCCTATAACAAAAATAGCTTCATTATTTATAATTTCACCTATACTGTTTGTCATTGCTCCACTACCTAAAGTTGTTGCAAGACCTGCAACTGTTGATGAATGTCAGAGCCTTGCACAATGATCAATATTATTTGTTTTCAATACTCCTCTGAAAAGTTTTTGGAATAAATAATTTTCTTCATTAGTACACCTTGCGCTACTTAAACCTGCTATAACTTTTGACCCATGTTTTTTTCTTATTATATTAATATTTTTTGCTATCGTAGCGTATGCTTCTTCCCACTCTGCCTCGATTAATTTACCTTCTTTACGTATAAGTGGTCTTTGTAATCTATCGTCATGATTAATAAACTTATACCCAAACTTACCTTTAACACATAAAAGTCCATCATTTGAGTGTCCTTTTATTGGATTAACTCCAACTACTTTTTCTTCTTTTACTAATAGCTCCATCTGACAACCTACTCCACAATAAGAACATGTAGTTTTGACTTTTTTTACCTCCCACAATCTAAATTTTTCTTTTGACTTAGGTAGTAAAGCACCTACAGGACAAATTGATACACAATTTCCACATGATACACATGTTGAATTGTTGATGTCGTCTTCAAAAGGCGCACTTACATGTGTTTTGAATCCTCTTTCACTAAATGATATAGCTCTAGTATGTTGTAATTCATTGCATACCCTAACACATTTGCCACATTCGATACATTTATTAAGCTCTATAGTGAAAAATGGATTGCTATCATCTAATTCAAATTCTTTTCTTTCTCCATAATAAGACGTCCTATGTACATCATATTCATAGCAGTATTGCTGCAACTTACATTCCCCTGATTTTTTACATGTTAAGCAGTCTTCTGGATGATTTGATAAAATCATATCTAATATATCACGTCTTGCATCCATTACCTTTTGGCTATGGGTCTGTATCACCATTCCTTCTATGGCTATAGTAGAGCATGATGTTGATAACGTTTGCATACCTTCTATCTCAACTACGCAAAGTCTACAGGCGGAATGTGGTTCTAATCTGTCATCATGGCAAAGTGTCGGAATTTTGATATTTAATCTTCTGCATATTTGAAGTATAGTTTCTCCTTTTTTCGCCTGTACTGATTTCCCATTGATTTCTAAATTTATCACTATGCTACCTCCTTTTAATGATTATCAGTTTATTCGGTGTCATGATGCTCTGATACTGGTACAGGTTCTACTTGATACATTTGAATAAATTTAGAGGATATAATATACTGTATACACCATGTTAAAATTATAACATTATAAGTTGCTAATTACAATCATTTTAATACACATAATAAGATGCTAATATCTCAATATGTCTATATAATCACATATATTTAATTTATGGTAAGTTTTTAGGTGGTTATTATTGATATTTTTTTATTAAAGTTTGTTAATACATACCATCTATTCGTCGTAAATTTCACCTTTTATTAACACTCTTCCATTGTCTGGACATCTAAACCTAAACATTTTACATTTCTTAGATCCAAAATCTAGATTACCTCCATTTAATAGTGTATATACATTTGGATAAATACATTGCCATAATTCATGACATATAGGTGGGCATAAATCTTCTACTATAAATGTATCTCCTTTTTTATGATAGCCTGACCTACATTTACTTTCTAACACTTCTAATTTTACTTTCATATTGTTATTTAATTCCTTTCTATTGTGTATTAATTAAAACAGCTCATTTGATATAGTTAATTACAATTATATGATATCAGAATCTTTTAAATTATTTAATAAATATTTCATTGTAAATTTTCCTTTTATCTCTGCTTCTTTTATAGTTAACACAAATAATCCCCTTTTACAAAGACCTACTATCTTATAGGTTCTACACAAAGGGGATTAATAACCTTATAATTTTAATATATTCTACAGTGGATATATATCTCTTTTTACATAATGAGTATGAAGTAAATCATGCGCTTTATGACTATTTGGCTTTTCAAAATACTCATCGTATATTTTCTTAATCATTGGGTTTTTATGAGATTTTCTTATTACTTTTGCCTCATCTTCATTATATAACGCTTTTGCTCTTTCTCTTCTAACGTCTACATTCATTTTAACTTTAGAACTAACATGTGGTTGTCCACCACCATTTACACAACCGCCAGAACAACCCATTACTTCAATAAAGTGATATTGCTTTTCGCCAGATTTAACTTTTTCTAATAATTCACTTGCACAACCTGTACTATGTGCTACTGCAATATTTACATCTAAGTCGCCAATTTTAATTGTAGCTTCTTTTATTCCTTCTGTTCCTCTTACCTGTGTGAAGTTTATTTCTTTTAATTCTTCGTTTGTTAATACTTCGTACACTGTTCTTAACGCAGCCTCCATAACTCCACCTGTAGCACCAAATATTACTCCTGCTCCTGATGATTCACCTAATATTGAATCAAAGTCTTCATCTGGTAGATTTACAAAATCTAAACCTGCTTGTTTTATCATCTTAGCGAACTCTCTAGTTGTCAATACTGCATCAACATCTTGATGTCCATTACAAGCTAATTCTTCTCTTTTTGCTTCGAATTTTTTAGCTGTACAAGGCATTATTGAAACTACATATATCTTAGATGGATCTATATTGTTTTTCTCAGCATAGTAAGATTTAACTACTGCTCCTAACATTTCATGTGGAGATTTACATGTTGATAAATTGTCTAGGAACTCTGGATAATAATGCTCACAGTATTTTATCCAACCTGGTGAACATGATGTAATCATCGGTAATTTGCCACCATTTTTTATTCTACCAAGTAATTCTGTTCCTTCTTCCATTATTGTTAAGTCAGCTGCAAAATCTGTATCAAATACTTTATCAAATCCAAGTCTTCTAAGGGCAGCTGCCATTCTACCAGTTACTGACGTACCCATTGCTAACCCAAACTCTTCTCCAAGTGCTGCTCTAACCGCTGGTGCTGTTTGAACTACTACATGTATATCTTTATCTTCTATAGCATCCCATACATAATCTATCTCAGTTTTTTCTCTTAATGCTCCTACTGGACATGACACTATACATTGTCCGCAATTTATACATGGAGTATCTCCTATTTCTTTATCAAAAGCTGGTGATACAGTAGACTCAAAGCCTCTATTTGCATAGTTTAGTACCCCTATTTTTTGAACATCATTACATACACTTACACATCTACCACACAAGATACATTTATTTGGATCCCTTACTATTGAAGGTGATGATGTATCTACTGGTCTTATAGTTTTTTCACCTTTAAACTCTATATCTGTTACACCTAACTCTTCACAAAGTGTTTGTAACTCACAGTTATGGTTTCTACTACAAGTTAGACATTCTCTATCATGATTTGATAAAAGTAATTCTAAGTTTGTCTTTCTTGCCTCTCTGATTTTCTTGGTATTTGTTCTAATAACCATACCTTCACCAACTTTGGCAACACATGATGCTTGTAAAACCCTAGCTCCTTCTACATCTACTAGGCACATTCTACAGGCTCCTGTCTGGTTTACATCTTTTAAATAACAAAGAGTCGGTATTTTAATTCCAGCACTATTTGCTGCTTCAAGTATAGTATATTCTTCTGGAACTTGAATTGATTTATTATCTATAGTAATGGTAACCATACCCATCATATACACCCCTTACTTTTATTATTTTTATATTTAATTATCCTAATTTAATTGCATTAAACGGACATTTCTCCATACATGCACCACATTTTATACATTTCTCTTGATCAATACTATGAGGCTTTTTAGTCTCTCCTTCAATTGCATCAACAGGACAAGCTCTAGCACACAATGTACATCCTTTACAAGCATCTTCTATTATGCTATATGCTAATAAATCTTTACAGTTTCCTGCTGGACATTTTTTATCTAATACGTGTGCTTCATACTCGTGTCTAAAATACTGTAATGTTGATATTACTGGATTAGGAGCTGTTTGGCCTAACCCACATAATGCTGAAGCTTTAATACTATCTGATAACTTCTCTAGCTTATCGATATCTTCTAGCTCTCCATTTCCACTAGTTATTTTCTCTAATAACTCTAACATTCTCTTGGTACCTATTCTACATGGTGTACACTTTCCACATGACTCTTCAACTGTGAAATCCAAAAAGAATCTAGCTATATCTACCATACAGTTATCTTCATCCATAACAATCATTCCACCAGAACCCATCATAGATCCTAAAGCTGTTAACGAGTCATAATCTATTGGAGTATCTAAATACTCAGCAGGGATACATCCACCTGATGGTCCACCTGTTTGAACAGCCTTAAACTTTTTACCGTTTGGGATACCTCCACCGATATCATATATTACTTCTCTTAGAGTTGTTCCCATAGGTATCTCAACTAAACCTGTATTATTTATTTTTCCACCCAATGCGAATACTTTTGTTCCTGGTGATTTTTCAGTTCCTATACTTCTAAACCACTTTGCACCATTATTAATGATACTTGGTATATTTGCATAAGTCTCAACATTGTTGATTAATGTTGGTTTGCCCCATAGACCTTTGTTAGCAGGATATGGTGGCTTATTTCTAGACATTCCTCTTTCACCTTCTATAGAAGCAATTAACGCCGTCTCCTCTCCACAAACAAAAGCTCCAGCTCCAAGTCTTATTTCTATATCAAAGTTAAATCCACTACTAAAGATATTTTCTCCTAAAAGTCCTTTCTCTTTAGCTTGCTCAATTGCTATTTCTAATCTTTCTACAGCTATAGGATATTCAGCTCTTACATATATAAATCCTTGATCTGCACCTATTGCATAACCTGCTATTGCCATCGCCTCTAAAACAGCATGCGGATCTCCTTCAAGTATACTTCTATCCATAAAAGCACCTGGGTCTCCTTCATCCGCATTACATATTACATACTTTTGGTCTCCTTTTGCACTAGCACAGAATCCCCATTTTAAACCTGTAGGGAATCCTCCACCACCTCTTCCTCTTAATCCTGAATCTTTTATTACATCTATAACCTCTAAAGGTTTCATTTCAGTTAAGACTTTACCTAGAGCCATATATCCATCAACTGCTATATACTCATTTATATCTTCTGGATCTATAACTCCACAGTTTTTAAGCGCAACTCTAGTTTGTTTCTTATAGAAGTTTACTTCATTAACTGACTTAATTATGTCTTCTTCCTGAGCTCCTTTATAAAGAAGATCTTTAACTATTCTACCTTTTAATAAGTGTTCTTCTACTATAGTATCAACGTCTTCTAACTTGATATGGCTGTAAAATGCTCCTTCAGGATAGACAACGATTATAGGACCTGCCTCACATAGTCCAAAACATCCTGTTCTAACAACCATTATTTCCTTATCCAATCCAGCTTCTTGGATTTTTTCTTTCATTTTCTCTTCTATTTTATCAGATTTTGAAGATGTACATCCTGTACCTCCACAAATTAATACATGTGATCTGTAAAAATCCATCTTTCTACCCCCTTTAGAATTAGAGTTGTTTATTTTTATTTAACTACTTTTCATATGCTCCTACAGTATACTCTGTTACAACGTTGCCGTTTACAATATGTTCAGCTATAACCCTTTTCGCTTTTTCTGCATCCATGTGTACATAGGTAACTTTCTCTTCACCTGGTTTAAATACTTCTACTATTGGTTCTAAACGACAAACGCCAATACAGCCTGTTTGATTTACTACAACATCGTTTAAATTTCTTTTATTTACTTCTTCTAGTAATGCAGTTAGAACAGGTCTTGCTCCAGCTGATATACCACAAGTTGCCATACCTACTATTATTCTAGTTCCGTTACTATCTTGTCTAAGTTGAATCTTCTTTTTAGCTTCTTCTCTAATTTTCTTTAATTCTTCAAGAGATTTCATTATTTTACACCTCCATTATTAATTAACTAGTATTTATCTATTATTTATTCATGTATTTTTTTATTATACCTGTAACATCCTGTACTACAAGTTTTCCGTAAACATCTTCGTTGACAGTTAAAACTGGAGCTAAACCACAGGCTCCTATACATCTAGTAGCTTGTAGTGAAAACTTCTTGTCTGGAGTTGTTTGTCCTACTTCAATGTTAAGTTCTTTTTTAATTTTGTCGATTATATCTTGCGCTCCCTTAACATAACACGCTGTACCTAAACAAACACCGATAGTATATTCACCACTTGGTATTAATGTAAATTGTGAATAGAATGTAGCAACACCATATATCTCGGACAATGGCACATTCAATTCTTCCGAAATTATTTTTTGAACTTCTATTGGTAGATATCCAAAAATAACTTGTGCTTTATGCATTACTGGCATTAAAGCTCCTTTTGTCAATTTCTTTTCGTCAATAAATTGTCTTAGCTCGTTAATTTTAGCTTCATTTTCTTTCCAGTTAAATTCAAAAGACATTGTAAACCCCCCTAATTAATTTTCTTAATTTTCTAAATATTTCACCTTATTACGCTAATAATACTTAGTCCCAAGAAATGAAACTAAGCATTATCATTTAAAAAGGTTATTTAGAAGATAAAATAGATAATTTTATATATATATTTATAATTAACTACTTTTACTACTAAATTAACTTCCAAAATCTTTTATTATCTAGGTTCAATTATCTAGATCTTGACAAATTTATATTTACCTATTTTATAGTGCTTTATATAATCTACCTATTGATAAATATATGTCAATTTAATATAGTTTTATTACTAGGTTCATTATAACTGCTATGTTTAAAATTTGTCAATGATTTATGCGCTATTATACTGTATACAAGACATTATTCGAGAAATTTTTATTCAAACTGTTAAAATTGTGAATTTATAAGTTTTTTAGTATTGATTTTTTGTATTTTTTGATAACAAATTAAGTATTTGTTTTTTTAGATTATAAATGTTTTCACAAAGTAATATTCTATATTTGTTAAATTTAATCATGATTATATTATAATTACGATTGAATGTAAAGCGAATTTATTATAATTTATGAAATTTATTTTACTAATTTGTTATTTTCTTAACATATATTATGTTTTATATACATTTATGAGTATCTACCTATTATATAGTGTTTCTATTAATTATTTTATCAATTATAAAACAACTATTTAAATTATCTCTTCATTAAAAATATCTAACTAATAATTAGTTTAAAAAACAAAAAACTTAATTTCTCAAATTTATAATTTAAAACATCTTCCAATTTCTATTATTTACTCATTGATAATTATAAACTATAATCTGCCATTGTCTACTCTGTAACATATTTAATGAATTTTTTACAAAGTAATTCACTTGCATGAAAGAAGTTCTATTTTTATACTTTAACTAGATTATTTAATATGTAAAAACCATATTAGCTACTATGTTTACAATATAGGTACTCTAAAAAATATATGATTCGATAAATCTCTTTATGTTGAACTTGAATTTAAACATTATAGAGCGTAATTGAAAACACTTATTATCCTGAAGGTGATATATCTTGTCTTGTTTCATTATTTAAATTAAATATTATTAAATTATTTAGGTCAATGTGTTATCACTTTGCAGTTGCTAAAATAGTAAATTATTATATCCAACAAAGGACTAACTATTATACTTTCTTAGTAATTATCAATTATCTTTGTCCCACCCCTATAATTATATGTATAATCATTAGCATGATTACCTAATAAATGAATTTTTGATTATTCATATCTATTCTGTAAGACTATATTATCTATAAGTTTGTTTTTTAATTGTACTGTGATTTAAAAACTTAAATTGAGTGATTGTTTATCTTTCTATTCTTGAATATGTACAGATGTATTGGCTACAATTAAGCTTATTTTATTACTAAGTCCCTTTATAATTAATATTTAAATTACTTTTAATGTTTCACGTGAAACAACATATAAAAAAGCTGTACTAAAATAATAAAACATTATTCTAATACAGCCTTTATATTTACTAATTCTTAGTATATACTTAATTATACTCATTATCAATAAGCATATCAACTATCCTATTTAAATCCTCTTGATTGTAAAATTCTATTTCTATTTTTCCTTTTTTCTTTTTCTTTATTACATTAACCCTTGTTCCAAATTTCTTCATCAATCCATCTTCTATATATATTAATTGAGGTTCTTTTTTTTCATTAGTTTTTTTTGAATTACTTATTCCTTCATTGTCATTGATTTTCTTGACAAGTTTTTCTGTTTCTCTAACACTTAAACCTTTATTTTCTATCTGTTTAGCCAATTTTAATTGGTTGTCTTTATCATTTAACATTAATAAAGCTTTTCCATGTCCTCCACTAATAGTTCCATCGTTAATCATATCCACTATTTCACCATCTAATTTTAAAAGTCTAAGTAAATTTGATACATATGGTCTGCTTTTTCCTACTATTTTAGATAGGTCTTCTTGTGTAAAGTCATATTTTTTTGCTATATTATCATATGCTATAGCTTCTTCTATGGGATTTAAGTTTTCTCTTTGTACATTTTCTATTAGTGCCATTTCAGCTGATTTTATATCTTCTACATTTCTAACTATACAAGGTATTGAATCTGATCCTGCAAGTCTGGTAGCTCTCCATCTTCTTTCGCCAGCAATGATTTGATACCCCTTCTTTTTTTTTCGGACTATTATAGGTTGTAATACTCCATGCTCTTTTATTGATTTTGCTAGTTCCTCTATTGTCGAAATATCAATATTCTTCCTTGGCTGATTTATATTAGGTTCAAGCATATTTATATCTATATATTCAATTCTATCGTCTGTATTTACATCTTCTATACTACTTTCGGGAATTAATGCTGCTAATCCCTTTCCTAGTCCTCTTTTTTTTACCATCCTTTTATCACTCTTTTCTGTCTTTTTATAAATTCTTTTGCTAAATCTTTATATGCTAGAGCCCCTTTAGATTTCGCATCAAAATCTGTTATTGCTAATCCATAACTAGGTGACTCAGCTAAGCGGACATTTCTTGGTATAAGAGTTTTATAAACATCATTTTTAAAATATTCTTTAACTTGCTCTACAACTTGTTTCGATAATATTGTTCTACTATCAAACATGTTCATAATAACTCCTTCAATTTTTATGTTCCGGTTTATACTCTTTTTTATCAATTTAATAGTATCAATTAGCTGGCTAACTCCTACTAATGCATAATATTCACATTGTATTGGTATTATTACGCTATCTACAGCTGCAAGTGCATTTATTGTCAATATTCCAAGTGAAGGAGGACAATCAATAAATATATAATCATAATCATCCTTGATTTGCTTAATTACATTTTTAAGTATAAGTTCTCTATTTTCTTTTACTGCAATTTCTAATTCAGCTCCTGATAATTCAACATCAGAAGCAATTATATCTAATTTTTTTATATATGTATTGTTAATAGCTTCTCTTGCATTTACACTTTCAATTAAACAATCATACAAAGAATATTCTACTTCATCTTTATCGATTCCTAAACCACTTGTTGTATTCCCTTGTGGATCAATATCAATTACTAAAACTTTTTTATTAAGTTTAGCTAAACATGCACTTAAATTTATGTTTATTGTTGTTTTTCCTACTCCACCTTTCTGATTGAAGATAGCTATTGTTTTGGACATCTCTTTTCCTCCTGATATGTGTATATTTCAATTTTAAAATATAAAATCCTTCTCTAAATAAAATTTTCTCTAATTTTATTATAAACTAAAACATTCACTGATTTCTAGTACAATTTTATTAAATAATAATTATATAATGTAGTTAAACAACTTTGCTACATTGTTAACCTATCAAATAGTTTTTGTTTTGCTCAAAACTATATGTTATACTATGTTTCTATTAGTATAGAGAGCTGGTATACAATTGATATTTATAATATGTAAAAAAAAAGATGTTTCACGTGAAACATCTTTTCTATTTGTTTTTTGGTATTTTTACTGTAACTTCTACAAAATCACCTTTATCTATCTGTTCGTATTTTGCATCAACACCACTTTGCTTTATAGCATCAAAAGCATTTCTTATTGTGTTTAAGTATATCCTGAAATTAATCATACTTTTAATATTTTGCTTGACCTTTGGTTCATCTTTTTTAGCTAAATCTTCTAGCATACCCTTTATAAGTTCCTCAGTTTTCTTGACAGTCAATTCACTTTTGATTATTTTATTTATTATTGCTATTCTTAATTCTTCAGAAGGTAGCTTTAATAATGCTCGTCCGTGTCTTTCGGTTAAACTATTTTCAATCAACATCTTTTTTATCTCATCTGATAATCTCAATATTCTCAGTTTATTTGCTATTGTAGACTGATTTTTTCCTATTTGTTTCGCCAAAACATGTTGAGTAAAACCGTGATCATCTATTAAACTTTTATACCCCTCAGCTTCTTCTATAAAATTTAAATCTTCTCTTTGTAAATTCTCTATTAAAGCTATAACCGCAGTATCTCTATCTCCCATACTCATTACTATTGCAGGTATTACATCTAACCCTGCAATCTCTGAAGCACGCAAACGTCTCTCTCCTGCTACTAGTTCATAACTAACTTCATTGATTTTTCTAACACTTATAGGTTGCAATACTCCATATTGCTTTATTGACTGACTGAGCTCTTCCAAGGACTTATTACTGAATTTTTTTCTTGGTTGATATGGATTAGGTCTTATATTCTTTATGTCAACTTGTACAACCACTTCACCTAAAAAACTCACACTTATCATCCTTCCCCACTTTATTCCTCTATTTTATATTCTTCTTTTTATGTTAATTTTCCTTCTAACAATCTTAAATAATATAAATTTCGTTATACAAAATTTACTATATATTTCTTATATAATAGGATTTTTCTTTGGAATTCCTGGTTTTCTTGGGTATTTTGTCGAAGTATTATTTACTTTTTTTATAACTATTAATGTGTGATCAATATTATAAATTGGTAATGTAACCTTTTTTACTTCTTCTATCTTACCACCTAATACTTCTACAGCTCTTTTTGCTTCATTTAACTCTTCTTCAATTTCTGGTCCCTTCATAGCTATAAAGAATCCTCCTACTTTGACAAATGGTATACAGTATTCACATAATATATTCAGTCTTGCTACCGCTCTAGATACAGCTATATCAAAGTGTTCTCTATATTCTTTATTTTTAGCTATTTCTTCTGCTCTACCATGTAAACATTTAACATTATCTAAATTTAATTCTTTAGCTACATGGTTAAGAAACTTAATTCTTTTATTTAGACTATCCATTAAAGTTAAATCTATTGTTTTATTTATTATTTTTAGTGGTAACCCTGGAAACCCTCCTCCCGTACCTATGTCTATTATCTTCTGATTATTATGAAGATATTTTAACTTAAATATAGTAAGACTATCTACAAAGTGTTTTATTTCTATATCATTATCTTCAATAAGTGCTGTTATATTAATCTTTTCGTTCCAGTCTTTAAGTATCTCTTTGTATTTATAAAACTTATCTATATCTTCATTGTTAAGGTTTATATCCATCATTTTTGATGCATCTATTAGATAATTTAATTTACTCAACTTTGTCACTCCCGCTTTTAATTCTTCTCTGTCCCTCTATATAAACTAGTAACACATTTATATCAGCTGGCGAAACTCCCGATATTCTTGAAGCTTGACCTATAGAATCTGGTTTAATTTTGTCTAACTTTTGTCTAGCTTCTAATCTAAGGCCTTTTATTAAATCATATTGGATATTCTTTGGTATTTTTTTATTTTCTAATTTTTTAAATTGACCTATCTGTTTCATCTGCTTCTTTATATATCCATCGTATTTTATTTGAGTCTCTACTTGCATTTTTACTTCTCTTTTTAACTTTGGTCTTTCTCTATCTAATATATCTAATTGCTCATAAGTTATTTCTGGCCTTTTTATTAAATCAAACAATGATATAGGTTTTTTTAATGACACAGAACCTATTGACTCTAACAATTTGTTATTTTCTTCGTTAGGATATATTGTAGTATCTGACAATCTCTGCATTTCTTGTTTTATACTATTATCTTTTTCTATGAACCTACTATATCTTTCTTTTGTAACTAATCCAACATCATAGCCCTTATGTGTTAATCTTAAATCTGCATTATCCTGTCTTAATGTTAATCTATACTCTGCTCTTGATGTCATCATTCTATATGGTTCATTTGTACCCTTCGTAACTAAATCATCTATTAATACTCCTATATATGCCTGTGATCTATCTAAAATTAGTGGCTCTAAACTATCTAGCTTTCTAACTGCATTTATTCCCGCTATCAACCCTTGTGCTGCTGCTTCTTCATATCCAGAACTTCCATTAATTTGTCCAGCAAAGAACATATTATTTATACGCTTATGTTCAAGAGATCTTTTCAATTCTGTTGGATCTATACAGTCATACTCTATTGCATATGCGTCTCTCATTATTTCCACTTTTTCCATCCCATCAATTGTTCTTATCATTTGGAATTGTACTTCTGCTGGCAATGACGATGAAAAGCCTTGTACATACATTTCTTCTGTATTTAATCCTTCAGGTTCTATAAATAACTGGTGCTTATTTTTATCAGAGAATCTAACTACTTTATCTTCTATTGATGGACAATATCTAGGACCAGTACTTTCTATTTTTCCTGTATATAATGGTGATCTATGCATATTATCTGTTATTACTTTATGTGTTTGCTCGTTTGTGTAAGTTAAATAACATGGTATTTGCTCTATTTCTATTTTTTCAGTCATGAAAGAAAATGGTATTATTTCTTCATCTCCATCCTGAATAACCATTTTATCAAAGTCTAAGCTTTTTCTATGCACTCTGCTAGGTGTCCCTGTTTTAAATCGTCGTAGCGGTATTCCTTTTTCTGTTATTGAATCTGACAAAAACTTAGCAGGCATCATATCTGCAGGTCCACCTTCGTATTCTAGCTCTCCTATAAAAATCTTAGATTTTAAATATGTCCCTGTAGCCACTACAACAGCTTTTGTATTATAGCTAGCTCCAGTTTTTGTCACTACACCTGTTATAGCGTTATCGCTTGTTTTTATACTTATTACTTCTGCTTGCTTTAAGTCTAAGTTTTTTTGATTTTCTATGATTCTTTTCATTTCTCTATGATATTCACCTTTATCAGCTTGTGCCCTTAGTGAATGTACAGCCGGCCCTTTTGATGTATTTAACATCCTACACTGGATCAATGTCTTGTCTATATTTACTCCCATCTCTCCACCTAAAGCATCTATTTCTCTAACTAAGTGTCCTTTTCCCGTTCCTCCAATTGAAGGGTTACAAGGCATAAAAGCAACAGCATCTAGACTTATAGTCAATAGTAGCGTTTTTTTGTTCATTCTTGATGCCGCTAACGCAGCTTCACATCCTGCATGGCCAGCACCTATTACAACAATATCATAATCTCCAGCATGAAATTCCTTCGGATGGTTCATTTAAACACTCCTTTACTATTTACCAATACAAAATTCACTAAATATTTTGTCTATAACATCTTCGGTAATCGTTTCACCGTTTATTTTACCTAAATTTTCCCAACACTGCTTTACATCTACTTCTAAACAATCTAAAGGAATATTCATTTTAATTGATTCTATTACATCATTTATATTTTTCAACGACTCGTTTAATAGTTTTTTATGTCTTATATTATTAACAATAACATCATTGTTAGTAAATATATGTCCTTTAAAAAACATATCTACCAATTGTTTTTCTAAGAGATTAACACCTTCACCATAAAGTATTGATGATTCTATGATAGTTTTATCTCCAATTAAGCTAATTAAGTCATCAGCTGTGAATTTTTTTGGCAAATCAGATTTATTAATTAAAATTACACTCTTTTTTTCTTTAACCAATTTTATAATATCATAATCTTCTTTGGTAAGTTCTTTTGATATATCAAACATAGCTATTACTAAATCTGCACTATTTATTAGCTCTTTTGCTCTATCTACACCTATTTTTTCAACAATATCATCTGTATCTCTTATTCCTGCTGTATCTATTATTTTTAAAGGTATTCCCTTAATTGTTATATACTCTTCTATTATATCTCTTGTTGTACCCGGTATGTCTGTTACTATGGCTCTATTTTCTTTTAAAAGCGCATTTAATAACGATGATTTTCCGACATTTGGTTTTCCTAGTATTATAGTTTTTATACCTTCTCTTAGTATTTTACCTGTTTGGGATGTATTTATAAGTGACTCTAATTCACTATATATTTCTTTTGCATACTTTTCTAATTCTTGAGACGTTATTTCTTCTATATCTTCTTCTGGATAATCTATAGTAACCTCTATATGAGCTAACATCTTTAATACTTTGTTCCTTATATCATTTATCTTATTAGATAACCCTCCTTCTAATTGATTCAATGACATTTCATAACTCATATTTGTTTTTGCACTTATTAAATCCATTACAGCTTCTGCCTGAGACAAATCTATTCTACCATTTAAAAATGCCCTTTTTGTAAATTCTCCTCTTTCTGCAATTCGAGCACCATTTTCTATTACTATCTCTAGTATTTTTCTTACTGGCACTATTCCACCATGGCAATTTATCTCTACAACATCTTCAGTAGTATATGTATTTGGGGATTTCATATAAACAGCCAATACTTCATCTATTTTTTTACTATCTTTAGGATCTACAATATATCCGTACGATAAAAATCTTGGTTTGTTATCACTTAGTTTTCTATTATTTTTACCAACGAATATTTTATCAGCTATATTAATAGCATCTTTTCCACTTATTCTAACTATACCTATTCCTGCTTCTCCGGGTGCTGTTGCTATTGCAGTTATAGTATCATTACTCACTTCTTCACCTTCTCCATTAGTAATCTATTATAATATTATATCAAATTTACATCCAAACAAAACATGGGATGTCTAATCATTTTTTAGACATCCCCTTTTTATAATCTATTTATTCTCAATAACAACCTTTCTATAAGGTTCTTTACCTTCGCTATAAGTATTAACACTCATATCATCTTGCAGGGCTGAATGTATAATTCTTCTTTCATATGGATTCATAGGCTCTAATTTAATACTCTTTCTGTACCTTTTAGCCTTATCAGCCATTTTCATAGCAAGTTTTTCTAATGTCTCTTTTCTTTTCTTTCTGTAGTTTTCAGTATCAACAACTATTCTAAGGTAGTTGTTTCTATTTCTGTTTACTACTAAATTAACTAAATATTGAATTGAGTCAAGTGTTTTACCTCTTTTGCCAATAATAACTCCCATATCATCAGGGTTATCACCTTTTATCTCAATATTCATATCATCTTTATCTCTTGTAATTTCTATTACTGCATTTAAATTCATTTTTCTTAACACATCTTTTAAAAATGTTCTAGCCTTATCTACAGGGTCATTACTTACTATTATTTTAACTTTAGCATCCTTGCTACCTATAAAACCTAAGAAACCTTTGTTCGGTTCATCTAAAACTTCATAAGTAATATCATCTCTTTCCACTTGAAGTTCTAACAAAGCTTCTTCAATTGCACTTTCTATAGTCTTTGAAATCTTTATCAAAGTTCTCATATTTACTCAATTCCCCCTAACTTATTTTTAGGTAAATTAATTAAATATTGCTGCACTATTTGGAATATATTTCCTACCACCCAATATATAGTTAAACCTGCAGGCATATTCAATGCAAAGAAAAATATCATTATTGGCATAAATGTCGTCATAGTCTTCTGAGTTGCTGCCGCTTTTTCATCTACAACTTGATTATTATTTGTACTCATCATTTTACTTTGTAGATATGTTGTAACTCCAGCTAATATAGCAAGTATAGGTAACGCTGTCCCTATAAATGGTATATTAAATCCAATATCAAATCCATTTATAACTCCATCTACCATTTCCTTATGTGAAAGACCTATATCCTTTATCCAGAAAAAAGCTTTATTTGTTATAGATTCATATGATGCTACATAAGTTAAAGGATTTCTTAACATACTAAAGAAACCGATAATAATTGGCATTTGAATTAATAGTGGTAAACATGATCCAAAAGGATTAACTTTGTGTTCTTTATATAATTCCATTGTTTTTATATTAAGAGTCTGTGGATCATTTTTATATTTTTTCTGTAATTCTTTAATTAAAGGTTGTATTTTCTGCATTTCTTTCATTGATCTCATTTGTTTTAAACTAAGCGGTAATATCAAAAACTTAAAAACTACTGTCGTGATTATTATTGCTATAGCATATGCAGATAAATATTTAAAATCTAATCCTATGCCTTTAACTATTCCATAGATAAAATCTAACAACATTCCTAAAGGCTTTGCAAATATCTTAGTCATTCTATCTAAAAACCCCCTCGTCTTTATGGTTTATTATTTTCACTTTAAAGGGTCATATCCTCCATTACTAAATGGATTACATCTCAAAATTCTATATATACATTTTCCTAAACCCACAAATACACCATATTTGCTTAAAGCTTGTATTCAGTATTGAGAGCAAGTAGGATAGTATTTACAAGTTCTAGGCTTTAACGGCGAGATGTATTTCTGATAAATCCTTATAACAAAAATTAAACTTTTCCTCATATCTTCTACCGGCCACATTCATTTATATTAGTTTTTTTAAGTAAGTAACTCATGGATTTCTCAATATCTTTAAAATCAGCACTACTAGCCCTAACTCTAGCTAAAAATATAATATCGTATCCAGTTTTTATAGTATCCAAGTTTTTTCTGTAATTTTCCTTTATTAATCTCTTTATCCTGTTCCTTATTACACTATTACCTAGTTTCTTAGTAGTAGAAATTCCTACTCTATTATAAGGGTAGCCATTTGGCCTGTAAAAAATAACTAGAAATTTAGTTGAAAAAGATTTCCCATTATCATATACATTTCTAAATTGTCTACTATTCTTTAAAGTATTGATTTTTGTCATTTTTTACTCCTTATTATTAATTCCTACATATTGAATAAAAAGGCCACATCTGCGGCCTTATGCTGACAATTTAACTCTGCCTCTAGCTCTTCTTCTTTTTAAAATATTTCTACCAGCCTTAGTTTTCATTCTCTTTCTAAAACCATGCTCTACTTTTCTCTGTCTTTTTTTAGGTTGATAAGTTCTTTTCATTGTAACACCTCCTTCAGTTAATAGGTATATATTAAAACATTATATTCAATACATTATGTCTCTAACTTTTCTTTTTTAAATAATAAAATATACTCTTAAAAAAAAGCAGACACTACTATTGATTATAGTCTTATACGCTATCTATGTCAAGGAAATATTTTTATCATAATTGTTAATAAAATTATATACATCCTT
The DNA here is from genome assembly GCF_056892235.1 of Abyssisolibacter sp. ZYX002. Classification (NCBI taxonomy): domain Bacteria; kingdom Bacillati; phylum Bacillota; class Clostridia; order Eubacteriales; family Clostridiaceae; genus Abyssisolibacter; species Abyssisolibacter sp. ZYX002. The sequence goes on along the minus strand of NZ_JARMXH010000014.1, from coordinate 11,453 downwards.
TAAAAGTTGTGGATATTTTTTAGATGTTGTTGATAAATCACATTAATTTTGATATCATTAAATAGGATTGTGGATTATTTATAAACAAATCAACAACTTATACACAATCTGTGGATTATATTGTGTATTATTTTTTATCATTTCAAAATAATCTCCTGTACAATCCAAAATATTATCTACAATTACTTAATATTTATTATGTGGATATTTTCTATAAATTATAACTATTAATTTTCTTCTACATTTTTATCCACAATTATTGTTATTTATACTAATTTAAATATTGAACATTTATTTATTAAATAATTGTTTATAAATCTGTTTATAACTTTTTAAAAATAAATTAAAATATATAATCTGATATTTTATCTTTTATATATAAATATGTTAATTTAATATCAATTACATATGTTTAAGGAGGTATTTTATGTTACTAGAGGATGTATGGAGTAAATCACTGGAACTTATGAAAATGGAATTAACGGAAGTTAGTTTCAATACATGGTTAAAAACAATTAATCCTATAGATATGAATGATCAAAGTATTATTCTAAGCGTTCCAAATGAATTTACAAAAGGAATTCTCGAAGCAAGGTATATAACCTTAATTAAAAACGCAATTAAGCAAGTTAGTAATAACAGCTATGATATACGTTTCATAACACCAGGAGAAGATCTTACATTAAATACTATTAAAAATAATGATTCAAAAAAGACTGTAATAGAACAAAACCAAAATATCCATTCTGACAGTCAATTAAACCCGAAATATACTTTTGATAAATTTGTTATTGGTAATAGTAATAGATTTGCACATGCTGCATCTTTAGCAGTATCTGAAGCACCTGCTAAGGCTTATAATCCATTATTTATATATGGAGGCGTTGGATTAGGTAAAACCCACTTAATGCATGCAATTGGACACTATATAGTAAATCAAAATCCAAGTACTCGAGTTGTATATGTTTCATCTGAAAAATTTACTAATGAACTTATTAATTCCATTAGAGACGACAAAAATGCACAGTTTAGGAATAAATATAGATACGTGGATGTTTTATTAATAGATGATATTCAATTTATAGCTGGAAAAGAAAGAACTCAAGAGGAATTTTTCCATACATTTAATGCACTACATGGTGCCAATAAGCAAATTATACTATCAAGTGATCGTCCTCCTAAAGAAATATCTGCATTAGAAGATAGACTTAGAAGTAGATTTGAAGGTGGTCTTATAGTAGATATTCAACCAGCAGATTTAGAAACTAGAATAGCAATACTCAGAAAAAAAGCTACACTAGAGAATTTGCAAGTTCCTAATGATGTATTAACATATATAGCTACAAAAATAGAATCGAATATTAGAGAATTAGAAGGAGCTCTAATAAGAGTAGTAGCATATTCTTCTTTAACTAATAAAGGTGTTTCTATAGAGTTAGCTAGTGAGGCACTTAAAGACATAATCTCTAATAAACCAAAAAAAGTAACAGTTAATACTATTAAAGAGGCTGTATCTAAATATTACTCTCTTAAAATAGAAGACTTAACTTCTAAGAAGCGAGCGCGATCTATTTCTTACCCTAGACAAATCGCTATGTATATATGTAGAGAATTAACTGATCTTTCTTTGCCAAAGATAGGAGATGAATTTGGTGGACGAGACCATTCTACAGTAATACATGCATATGAAAAGATTTCTAAAGATATAGAATCAAAAACAGACATAAAAATGCAAATTAATAATATAGTTAATGATTTAAAAGGAAAGTAGTTAACAATTCCTATTGATATCTATGTTGATAAAATGTTGATTATAAAAATTTAATTAATCCCTATTGATAATGTGGATAAAAAACACTAATACATTAACATTTTATAAACATGTGGAAAAGTTTAAATATCAGTACTTCAATACATTATCCACAAATCAACAGGACTTACTACTAATACTACTATATTTATTTTTATAATTATATATATTTATAAAAAGGAGGTTATCCACAATTGAATTTTAAAATACCACAAAAACTATTAAATAAAAGTATTAGTACTGTGCAAAAAGGTGTTTCTAATAGATCTACACTACCTATATTAACAGGTATATTGATAGAAGCTAAAAATAATAAGCTTAAATTAACTGGAACAGATCTAGAACTAGGCATAGTTACAACTATAGATTGTGAAGTTATAGAAGAGGGTTCTTTTGTTATAGACTCTAAATTATTTGGAGAAATAATAAGAAAGCTCCCTGACTTACCAATAGAAATACACATTGACGATAATAATTATGCTCATATAAAATGTGATAACTCAAACTTTAAAATAAAAGTTCAATTATCACAGGAATATCCTAAATTACCTAGTATTGATGATACTAAATGCATTACAATATCGAAAGAAACTCTTAAATCTATGATTCGTCAAACTGCATTTGCAACAGCAACAGAAGATTTTAGACCTGTATTAACAGGTGAATTGTTAGAAATTAGTGGAAATGAAATATCATTAGTTGCTATAGATCAATATAGAATGGCATATAGAAAATTACCAATGGATGGTGAAAATGATATTAAAATAGTTATACCAGGGAAAACACTAGTGGAAATTAATAAAATAATTGAAGGTGTAGAAGAAGATATAAAAATTTCAATATCAACAAATCATATATTATTTCATCTTGGAAATACAATAGTTACATCAATACTAATTGAAGGAGAATTCATTAACTATAAAGATATAGTAAGAAATGAATATAACTCTAAAGTAATCGTAAAAACCAAGGATGTACAAGAGAGTATAGAAAGGGCTTCTTTATTAGCTAAAGAGGGTAATAATAATTTAATAAAATTTGAAATAGTAGATGATAAAATGATAATATCATCTAACTCAGAGATGGGTTTCGTCCAAGAAGAAGTACCTATTAATCTAGATGGCGATGATTTAACAATAGCGTTTAATTCCAAATATATATTAGATGGGCTAAAAGTTATAGATAGCGAAGAAATAGAAATGCATTTTATAAATAATGTTAATCCATGTATTATTAAACCTATATCGAATGAAGATTATATTTACTTAGTTCTACCAGTTAGGATTCCTAACGAATTGTAAATATTATTTTTGATAAAGTCATAATACTTAACAACGATAAACTGAAATTGAGAACATTTAAGAATGGAGCTATTTCATGAATATTGATAAGCTCCATTATATATTATTTCTTGGGAAATGAACTAAAATAGTAGTTTTTGGAAATACTATAAATAGGGGTGAATTTAAGTATGAAAGAAAATATTAAAATAGAAACAGAATTTATAAAATTGGATCAATTATTAAAATATGCATCTATAGTCCAAACTGGTGGTCATGCAAAAGAATTAATAAGTGAAGGATTAGTTTCAGTTAATGGCGAAGTAGTTCTAACAAGAGGCAAGAAAATTCATAGAGGAGATATAGTTAATATAAATATGGATGAAAATATAGAGTTGGTAATAGAATAAATCGATAAAATAATATTTAGTTACTCATTTGATTTAATAATAAACAATGTTATAATTTAAATAGAAATTATATATAGCTAGAGCAGAATCTTAAAAAGACTTTGTTACTTAGAATTTAAGGAGTGCTGTTAGTGGAAGTAACAATGGTTAAATTAATTAATTTTAGGAATTATGATGAACTATTGGTTGAGTTAAATCCTAAGATAAATATTTTTGTGGGTGATAATGCACAAGGTAAAACTAATCTTTTAGAGTCAATTTATGTGAGTGCATGTGGCAAATCATTTAGAACTAGCAAGGATAAAAACTTAATTAAAATAAATAAAGATCAAGCGTATATAGGTGTCAAGATTAACAGAAGATATTCAAATAAAAAAGTAGAAATAAAACTAGATAAAAACAAAATAAAGAGAGTAAAAGTCAATAATTATGAAGTAGAAAAAATATCTGCTTTATATAATTGCTTAAATACAGTAATTTTTTCTCCAGAAGATTTAAAACTTATAAAAGAGGGACCACAAGTTAGAAGAAATTTCTTAGATGAAGAAATATCAAGGCTTAAGCCATTGTATAGACATAATATTCAAAAGTATAATAAAATATTATATCAAAGAAATAACCTAATTAAATCCATAAAGAAAAATAGAGATAAAATAGATACATTAGATATATGGGATAAACAATTGATGGATTTAGGTACGAGCATTATAATTACTAGACTAAAATTTATAAATAAACTATCAAAAATATCACATAGTATACATAGTAAAATAACAGGAAATAAAGAAAAACTAAAGTTAAGTTACTATTGTTGTATTAATAATAAAATATCACAGACCGATATCTTTAATAGTAAGCTAAAAGACAGTATTATAAATGATTATAAAATAGCTATACAAAATAGCATAGAAGCGGATATAGAAAAAGGAAGTACATCAATAGGGCCTCACAGAGATGATATAGATGTAATAATAAATAATGTTAATGTTAGGCAATTTGGTTCACAAGGGCAACAAAGAACTTCAGCTTTGTCACTTAAGCTTGCTGAAGTAGAGCTTATAAAAAATGAGATAGGAGAATATCCAGTTTTACTCTTAGATGATGTATTGTCAGAGCTTGATAAAAGTAGAAGAAAACATTTAATATCATCATTTAAGGATATACAAACAATAATAACAACAACAGATAATATAATGTTTGAAGAATTTGAAGATATAGAGAGATTTGTTTTTAGTATTAAAGATGGAGATATAAAAAAAGTATAGTATTATGCAAGGAGAGCAGATATGTTTTTACATTTAGGCAAAAATTTTGTTATACCAATTAAAGATATTATAGCTATAGTAGATGCAGAAACTATAAACAGATCAGATGACACAAAAAACTTTTTTAAAATAGCGGAAGAAGAAGAATTCGTATACAAAATTTCTGATGAAGATATTAAGTCTTATATTATTACAGAAAAAGTTATAAAAGATAAAAAAGGAGGAAAAATTAGAAAAAGTATAATGTACGGTTCTAATATTTCAACTATAACACTATATAAAAGAGCTAAAATGAATAATGATTTTTTATGTAGTCTATAGATATTAAAGAAACAATTCAGATTAACATATAAAATTACTTTTCTTAGATATATATAATTGTTTCCCTATAATTAAGTAAAATTAAAAACTTATAGTAGACTAAATAATCAATATAGCTTTGTTTAAAAGTAAAATTGGTATCATTATATTTACCATTTTATTTTAATATAGAAATGCTTAGATTGGAGGACATTAAATATGTCAGAAAACCAAAATAAAAGAAATTATGGTGCAGAACAAATTCAGGTTTTGGAAGGTTTAGAGCCTGTGAGAAAAAGACCAGGTATGTATATAGGAAGTACAGGGAGTAAAGGACTTCATCATCTAGTACACGAGATAGTAGATAATAGTATAGATGAAGCACTAGCAGGAGTATGTGATACTATAGAAGTTATAATAAATAGTGATAATAGTATTACAGTTATAGATAATGGTAGTGGTATACCTGTTGGAATGCATCCAAAGACAGGTAAATCAACAGTAGAAACAGTATTGACAGTACTTCATGCTGGAGGAAAGTTTGATAATAATGCATATAAAGTTGCTGGAGGATTACACGGAGTAGGTGTATCCGTAGTAAATGCATTATCAAATGAATTAGAAGTTACAGTAAAAAGGAATGGAAATATATATCATCAAAAATATGAAAAAGGGGTACCGATGACTAAACTTGAAATCATTGGTCAATCTGAAGATACAGGTACAGAAATTACATTCATACCTGATGAGACGATTTTTGATGAAGTTTTATTTAGCTATGATGTACTAGAAAAAAGGCTAAAAGAAAAAGCATTTTTAAATAAAGGTATTAAAATAACTTTAGAAGATAAACGTATAGATAAAAAATCAGTTTTCCATTACGAAGGAGGTATCAAATCTTTCGTAGAACACATTAATAAAAATCGAGATGCTCTTCACGAAAATATTATTTATTGTGAAAGTAAAAAAGATAAGTATATAGTAGAAGTTGCAATGCAATATACATCAAGTTACAGTGAAAATATATTTACATTTGCCAATAATATAAATACTATTGAAGGAGGATCTCATCTTAGTGGTTTAAAAAGTGCTTTAACTAGGGCAGTAAACGATTATGCTAAAAAAAGTGGTTTACTAAAAGAAAATGATAATAATCTGACAGGTGAGGATATAAGAGAAGGTTTGACAGCTGTACTTTCAGTAAAGCTACCAGATCCCCAATTTGAAGGACAAACTAAAGGTAAATTAGGGAATAGTGAAGTAAGAGGATTAGTTGATAGTGTAATCAGTGAAGAAGTAAGTACTTTCTTAGAAGAGAATCCAAAAGATGCTAGAATAATAATAGATAAATCTATTAGATCAGCTAGAGCAAGAGAGGCAGCTAGAAAGGCAAGAGATTTAACTAGAAGAAAAAATGTATTAGAAGGACTATCATTGCCAGGAAAGCTTGCAGATTGTTCAGAAAAGGATGCATCAAAATGTGAGGTATTCATAGTCGAGGGAGAATCTGCCGGTGGATCAGCAAAACAAGGACGAGATAGAAGGATACAAGCTATATTACCTTTAAGAGGTAAAATAATGAATGTTGAGAAGGCAAGGTTAGATAAAATATTGAGTTCACAAGAAATCAAAGCTATGATTACAGCGTTTGGCTGTGGTATAGATGAAGAATTCGATGTTAGTAAGTTGAGATATCATAAAATAGTCATAATGACCGATGCAGATGTTGATGGTTCTCATATTAGAACACTTCTTATAACTTTCTTATATAGATACATGAAACCGTTGATAGAAAATGGTTATGTATATATAGCTCAACCACCGCTATATAAAGTAAAAAAAGGTAAAGCAGAAGATTATGCGTATAGTGATAATGAGCTTAGTGAAGTAATAGATAAATTTGGAGGTAAGGGTTATACAATCCAGAGATATAAGGGTCTTGGAGAGATGAATCCAGATCAGTTATGGGAAACTACAATGAATCCAGAACATAGAATATTGTTAAGAATAAATGTAGAAGATGCATTAGCAGCAGATGAAGTATTTACGACATTGATGGGAGATAAAGTATTTCCAAGAAAGCAATTTATACAAGAGAATGCTCAATATGTTAAAAATTTAGATATATAACAATAAGCGAACTATATGTTAAGTAGTTATTAATACTTAACATTAAGGAGGATATACATGAATAATGGTGATAAAATTATTCCAATAGATATCGAAAAGGAAATGAAAAAATCATATTTGGACTATGCGATGAGTGTAATAGTAAGTAGAGCTTTGCCAGACGTTAGAGATGGTTTAAAGCCAGTTCATAGAAGAATATTGTACGCTATGAGAGACTTAACACTTTATCCAGACAAGCCTCATAGAAAGTCTGCTCGTATAGTCGGAGATGTACTTGGTAAGTACCATCCTCATGGAGATGGCGCAGTTTATCAGGCGATGGTAAGATTAGCACAAGATTTTTCAACAAGGTATCTATTAGTTGATGGACATGGTAACTTTGGATCAATAGATGGTGATTCAGCAGCTGCTATGCGTTATACAGAAGCTAGAATGTCAAAAATAGCTATGGAAATACTACGTGATATAGAAGAAGATACGGTTGATTTTAGGCCAAACTTTGATGAGACATTAAAAGAACCTATTGTACTACCTAGCAAATATCCTAACCTTTTAGTTAACGGTGCTAGTGGAATTGCGGTTGGTATGGCAACATCTATACCTCCTCACAATATAGGTGAAGTTATAGAAGCTACAGTTAATATGATTGATAATCCAGATATCACGATAAGTGAGCTCATGGAGACTATTAAAGGCCCTGATTTTCCAACAGGAGGTATAATAACAGGGAAAAAAGGAATAAGAGATGCATATCAGACAGGTAGAGGAAAAGTTGTAGTTAGAGCAAGAGCTACTATAGAAGAAATGGCAAATAATAAGAATAGAATAATAATTACAGAGATTCCTTATCAACTGAATAAATCTAAATTACTAGAAAAAATAGCTGAAAATGTTAGAGATAAAAGGCTTACTGGAATATCAGATATAAGAGATGAGTCTGATAGAGAAGGTATGAGGATAGTTATTGAGTTAAAAAGAGAAGCTAATCCTAATGTAGTATTAAATATGTTGTACAAGCAAACACAATTACAAGCAACATTTAGCATTATTATGCTTGCTTTGGTTGACAATCGCCCTAAGGTTTTGAATCTTAAAGAAGTGATAAATCATTATTTAAATCACCAAAAAGAGATAATAACTAGAAGGACAGAGTATAGACTAAAAAAAGCAGAGCATAGAGCACATATATTAGAAGGATTAAAAATAGCATTAGATAATATAGATAGAATTATAAAAATAATTAGAAGTAATAGACAAGAAAAAGCTGCAAGAGAGCAATTAATGGAAGAATTTGATTTTTCGGAAATCCAAGCACAAGCTATACTAGATATGAGGCTGAAGAGATTAACTGGATTAGAGAAAGAAAAATTAGAAGAAGAATATGCAGAATTAATAAAATTAATAAATAAATACAAAGAAATACTGGCTAATGAGAGATTAATATATCAAATAATCAGAGAAGAATTAACAGTAATAAAAGAAAAATACCAAGATGATAGAAGAACAGATATAGAACATGATTATAGTGAAATAAATATAGAAGATCTTATAAAAGAAGAAAATATGGTATTGACACTAACTCACTTTGGTTATATCAAGAGAATACCAGAAGATACTTACAAAATACAAAGACGTGGTGGAAGAGGTATATCTGGATTAACTACAAGAGATGAAGATTTTGTTAAAGACATATTTATAACATCAACACATGATAATTTATTGATATTCACCAATAAAGGAAATATGTATACATTAAAAACTTATGAAATACCTGAAGCTAAAAGACAAGCCAGAGGAACAGCTATAATAAATCTTTTACAGCTTAAAAATGATGAAAAAATAACATCTGTAATACCAATAAAAGACTTTAATAATGAAGAATCACTAGTGTTTGCTACAAAAAATGGTATAATTAAGAAAACAGTTTTAAACAAGTTCAAAAACATTAGAAAAAATGGTTTAATAGCAATAACACTCAAAGATGACGATGAGTTGATTAAAGTAATTAAAACAGATGGATCAGGGAAACTTATCATAGTTACAGAAAATGGTATGTCTATAACATTTGAAGAGAATCAAGTTAGAGATATTGGTAGAACGGCTATGGGAGTAAAAGCTATAACTCTTAGAAAAGGAGACAAGGTTGTATCAATGGACTCAGTAGAGGAAGGAAAATCTCTTTTAGTTATAAGTGAATATGGCTATGGTAAAAGAACAGATTTATCAGAATATCGTATGCAAACTAGAGGTGGGATAGGAATCAAAACCTATAACATAAGAGCTCATACAGGTAAAATAGTTACATCAACAGTAGTAGATGATGAAGAAGAAGTTATGTTCATAAGTTTAGCAGGAGTTATAATAAGGATAAAAGCATCTGAGATATCTAAGATAGGTAGAAATACACAAGGTGTAAAAATTATGAATGTTGGTAAAGGTGATAAAGTAGTAGCTTTAGCTATAACTAATGCAGAAGATTTAGATGAGAATGAAGTAGAGCAAGAAGAAGAAAATCAGTTAGAAGACTAAAAGTTAATTGGCACAATTATTTTAAGGAGTAGTTGTGCCATTTGTTATAATAAAAATTAGTGCAGGAGGTAATAGAATGTCATTAATAATTGAAAAATATGCAATAGAAAGTGGAAATGTTATAAAACCTATTGGAGATATAGATATATCTACATCAAATGGTTTCAAAGAAGAACTTATATCGTATATAGAAGAAAAAAAATCTGATATAGTGGTTGACTGCGCTAAATTAGAGTATATAGACAGCACTGGTTTAGGAGTAATGATAAGTGGCCTTAAAAGAATTAAAGAATATAATAAAAATATAATATTAAAAGATATGAAAAAAAGTATACTAAAATTGTTCGAAATAACAGAATTAGATAAAGTTTTTATCGTAGAATAATCATTCTTTATAATGTAAAGGGGAGTGGATAAATATGAATACACAAAATAACGATATTATAAAAGTTACTCTCAAAAAAAAGCCAGAATATGTTAGTATTATTAGAGTAACAGCTTCATCTATAGCAAATAAGATGGGATTTAATATAGAAGAGATAGAAGATATTAAACTTGCTTTAGGAGAAGCATGCATAAGTATTATAAAGAATAGTAATCATGTAGAAGGAGAATATAATATAAGCTTTATAATAAATGAAAATAGCTTAGGTATAAAAATAGAGGACTTTAATAATGACAATAATATAAAAGATTGTAAAAATAAAGATGACCTTAGCTTTTTTATTATTAATACATTGATGGATGAAGTAAAATGCGATAAAAATGATAAAAATATTACAGTGCTTCTAACAAAGAATAGGAGTAATGAGTAATGATGAATAACACAGAAAAAAATATTAATATATCGCAGTTAAAATCAATCAAAACAAAAAAATTATTTGAACTATATAAAGAAAACAAGGATAATAATATAAGAAATGAATTAATTAATAGGCACTTATATATCGCAGAAATATTAACAAAAAAATATTTAAATAAAGGCATAGAGTATGATGATATTTATCAAGTATCAAGCTTAGGTCTTATTTATGCAATAGAAAGATTTGATATTAGTAAAGGTTTTGAATTTAGTAGTTTTGCTACTCCTACAATTATAGGAGAAATAAAAAGATATTTTAGAGATAAGAGTTGGATAATAAAAGTTCCAAGAAGAATACAAGAGCTATCAAAGAAAATAAATAATGCAAAGGTATTATTAACACAAAAGCTCAGCAAAGTACCTACAGTATCAGATATAGCTGAGTACTTAGAATCCAGCGAAGAACAAATACTACAGGCTATGGAAGCCAATAAAGTGTATACGCCTTACTCACTTGATACAAGCCATGATAATGACGATAAAAACAATGAATTTAATCTATTTTCAGTATTAGGAAAGAAGGATGAAGAATTAGATAAAATAGAAAATAGAGATTTTATCAATATAATATTAGACAAGTTAAGTGATAAAGAAAAAATGCTAATAAAAGAAAGATATATTTATGAAAAATCACAAGCAGAAACAGCAAAAAAGTTAGGAATATCTCAGATGACAGTATCAAGAATGGAGAAAAATATAATTAGTAAATTCAAAAGAGAATTGTGATAAATAACAGCGATATGTAGGAATTTATAAAAATAAATAAAAAAAATTAATCAAAATCGTTGACAATAGTTTAAATTCATGATACTATAATCAAGTCGCAACAAACGAAACACGTTGAAAAATAAGTTTGTGAAACAGATG
>NZ_JARMXH010000013.1:0-41727 GCF_056892235.1 Abyssisolibacter sp. ZYX002 | reverse complement strand
CACTGCCAGTGGGTTTATTATATCAATAACTTTTCTATTTTTTTATAGCGCCTTTTTTGATAACATCTATCATCATTCTCAAATCAGAACTCATCATTTCCTCTAATTCATCAAAAGGCATATCTCTACTCATTTTTAATATAGTCTCTAAATTGTAACCTTCAATCATAAACCATGCTATCTTGATAATATTTTCTTTGCTTTCGTTATATTGAGACCAATTTATGTTTTTTGCTAAATCAAATTCATACATCTTGTCTATTTCTATTTTCATTACTCTAATCTCTTCAAAGCAAGGATTGCTTATATCATAGAAAGCATTCATCATGACTTTAAACTCTAATTGCTTATTTCTATAGTAATTAAACATATTGCATGCAACTTCATAAATTCGCTCAAAATAACATCTAATACTACTATCACAATTATCAGATTGATACTGTGTAATATCTTTAAAAGCTTTATATATAACATAAACATATAAATCTTTTTTGCTATCTATGTATTCAAACATCTCTTCTTTAGAAATCTTAGATTGAGCAGTTATATTGTCAAGTAAAATATCGTTATATGTATTTTTTGAAAATTCTTTTAAACACACGTTTACCAAGTTTGATTTCTTTTCCTCTGGTAATCTGAAAAAAGCCTTTTTCATCTTATTCATCCTCTCTGGAAACCAGTCGGTCTCAATTAGGATATCATCTTTTTTTGTCATTGTCAACATGAGAAGATTCATGTAATCATGATAAAATACTCTTTTTTACTTGGTTTAGTAACTTGAAGTACTGATTTATTAACTTATTTTCATAAATTATAAACTTTACTATAATTAATGTATCCCTCTTTTATATCCACTACCTCATACCCCATCTTATTAAAAAGATACTGTGCTTGATTAGTAACTAGAGTCGATAATGTTACCTTATTGTATCCACTATCAGTTACTTGTTTTTCTATACTATTCATCAACTTATTAGCAATTCCCTTACGTCTAAAATCCTCTGTAACATAGATACTATATACACAAGGTTCTTCTTTGTATATATTCCAGTAACTATGACCTACCAAATTATCTCCTACAGTAGCAACGTACATTCTATCTATACTACCAGATAATAGCTTCATAGTTTTATCTTTAACGCTGTCCCACCTATCTAAATGCTCTGGTTCGTACTCTATCATATACTCTCTCTCAAATAAGTAAACTCTGTTTATATCATTACGTTTAGCTTTTCTTATTATAACTTCATTAACTTTCATATTTTCCATCCTTTTATATAAAATATTAGATAATAATCCAAATTTATTATATTATATAATTGATCTGTAGCTAACTTTATCTCTTTATATGCACTGTTAAAATTCAAACTGCCTCTGCGAAGTAAATACTTTGTCTACTTTTCTATTATTAATCTTCACATTGTCATTATGCACTCCATCAATATATGGAGAGTTGATATATTGTTTTACATCTATTAGTTTCTTATGATTTGCATAACAATATACACATCCATTTCGACAAGTATTGTAAGTCCCTATATCAACACTCTTGATACAGCCACATTCTAATCTTTGGTTTGAGTCTTTTGGTACTTTCCCAGAGAAATTAAATAATTTTTTGATCAAATCATCATCAATACACTTACTATGCTTTATATCATACTGACTCAAATCAATTTTTTCTGAGCAAGTTTCAATAGCCAGATTATAACCATTTGCAATTTTAGAAAACCTCTCAGCAATTTCTTTCATTTCATTATTATTTAACTGTCTAATATTTTGAGAATATAGCCTTTGTTTTATTTTAGGATAAACATCAAGAAAGCTTATTATGCACTTATTAGTACTACCAGCAAGTTTACTTGCTAATAACTCAAACTTATTAAAATGATCTTCTATCGTAATTTTATTTGATAGTAAAATCGGATCATATCTCCATATAACTTTTTCCCTACCTATTTTATTAGACAAGTGTTTAAATACAGGAACTAATTTGCTTTTTTTTATAAGCCCTCTCTCTATTTCTTCGTCATAGGATGTGAGACTAAATTGGAAATAGTAATTATAATCTTGTAATTGATCAATGTATTTAAACAGTGGGTATGGATTTTTAGTCCAGAAAACTATACACTCTACATCTTTTTTGGAAAGTGAAATTCTACTAACCTGATTATAATTCATAGGATTACGCACTAATACGTATTGATCTTTTAACCTATTTAAAAACCAATCGGAATAATAAGCAGGAATATCAGTCCTTCTACTAGCACTAATAATCATAACGCGTGCCTCCTCTGTAGCATCAAATGCTAGTTTTAATCAATTTTTCCACAAGTACAAGGTAATCACCTTCATACTCAATACTTTTTTTTAATATTAATATTGCTATTCCATGAATCATACTCCACATTGTCAACGTCTTTTGCATATACAGTTTTTTGCTTAGATTTATTTTTTGGAAATACTTCTGTGAACTCTCTTTAAATACCCTAAAGGCACTATCCTCACTGTAAATAAATTTATCGTCTTTTATCCTAATAGTGTATACATCATTTGATAAAAACATTAGTTTGAAATACTCAGGATTTTCCACCATAAATTTCACATACATTTTTCCCATTTCAACTATTTGTAATTTAGGGTCATTTGGATACAGCTTAGTTACTTCTAGCAAAGCTATATTAAACTTTTTCCAAACCTCTCTAATTATTTTATTTATAAGCTCATCTTTATCCTTAAAATGCTTATATGGGGCATTATGACTCACTCCGCACATACTTGCTACCTTTCTTAAAGAGAACCCTTCAATCCCCTTTTCATTTAGCAACAATAACCCTCTATTTATAAGCTTTTGTTTTAAATCTCCGTGATGATATGTCTTTTTATCCACCGCTTTATGCCTCCTTAATACCAGAGAATATTCTTTATTATTCCTATACAGATTATATCACTCAATGTTGACAATGTAAACTTAGAGGTGTATAATAAATTAAAGTTTACAGCGTCAACATAGTTTGAATACACTATAATTGGAGGTATTATAATGAAAATAATAGTTCTAAATGGAAGCCCTAAAGGTAAAACCAGTGTCACTATGCAGTATATAAATTATATTCAAAAGAAATTTGAGCAACATGAACTAAAAATAATAAATATATCTCAACGTATCAATAATATAGAAAAAAATAGAAAAGTATTTGATAATGTAATCAATGATATAAAATCAAGTGATGGTATCATATGGGCTTTTCCTCTTTATGTATTTACTATCCACTCGAATTATCTAAGATTTATAGAATTGATCTTCGAGAGAAATGTTAAAGATGTCTTTAAAAACAAATACACCTGTCTTCTTGCTACATCAATCCATTTTTATGACCATACCGCAATAAACTATATGAACTCTATTTGTGATGATTTAGATATGAATTATGTAGATTATTTTTCACCATATATGCGTGATTTACAAAAAGAATATACAAGGAAAAACCTACTCATGTATGCTCAGAACTTCTTTGACATAATAACTAATAAATCAACCACAATAAAAAATTACAGTAAAGTAAATTATAACCCTATATCATATATTCCTGAGATTACTCAAAATAAGATTAATACTTTAAACAAAAAAGTGATTATAGTAGTTGATTCTTTAGAAGATACTAACTTAAAAAACATGATAGATAAATTTAAAAATTCATTTGCAGATAATATAGAGCTAGTAAATCTTAAAAACGATGTTTCTATAATAGGAGGATGCTTAGGATGTTTACAATGTGGTTATAACTATAAATGTATTTACGAAGGCAAAGATGATTTTATTGATTTTTACAATAATAAACTAAAAACTGCAGATATAATAGTTTTTGCTGGTGCTATAAAGTGCAGACATCTATCTTCTACATGGAAAAAGTTCTTTGATAGAGGATTTTTCAATACTCATACACCGTCTCTTTCAGGAAAGCAAATGGGATTTATCATATCAGGTGCTTTGAATCAGATACCTAACTTAAGGCAGATTTTAGAAGCTTATACACAGTGGCAACGTTCTAATTTAGCTGGCTTTATAACAGACGAATACGATACTAGTAGAGAAATAGATACCCATTTATATGATTTTGCATGTAACCTTATCAAATTTTCATCTATGAATTATAGTAGACCAGCTACATTTCTTGGAGTAGCAGGAAATAAAATTTTTAGAGATGAAGTATGGGGGAGGATAAGATTTCCATTTATTGCTGATCATAAAGCTTATAAAGCCATGAATGTGTATGACTTTCCGCATAAAGACTATAAATCTAGATTAATGAATTTCATATTTATACTGATGAGCAAATTTCCTTCTATAAGAAAAGAAATTTACACGAACAAAATGAAAGCTTCTATGATCGAACCATTGAAGAAGGTCGTGGAAAGTGAAGATATCTAGTTTTAATAGTTTCACTAAGATAACTTAATCACTGTGCTATGTTTTACTTGTCTTACCTTGCTGACATAATTTTTATTTTCGTCTATTTGATATATCTATCTTTTTGGATAGTATATATCTAAAAAGTGCATACTTTTTAATAAGACTATATTTGTATAGAATATTATGTGAAAGAATAATATTAAATACTTTAAAGAAAGAAGGAGTATAAATTATGAGCAACGTATATCCAAGAACTTTTTCACACATAGGTATCTCTGTACCAGACTTAGACAAAGCAGTACAGTTTTATAAAGAAGTGTTTGGTTGGTATGTATTGATGGAGCCAAGTGAAATAAAAAAAGATGATAGCGCAATAGGTATTATGTGCAACGACGTATTTGGCGATGATTGGGAATCTTTTAAAATAGCTCACTTATCTACTGGTGATAGAATAGGGGTAGAAATATTTGAATTCTCACAAAACGAAACGCCAAAGAATAACTTTGAATATTGGAAAACAGGGTTATTCCACTTCAGTATACAAGATCCTGATATAGAAGGGCTAGTAAAAAAAATAGTAGAACACGGTGGAAAGCAAAGAATGCCTATCAGGGAATATTACCCAGGAAAAAAGCCATATAAGATGTGTTATGTTGAAGATCCTTTCGGAAATATATTTGAAGTATATAGTCATAGTTATGAATTAACTTATTCTTCAGGAGCATATTAATAAAGATAAAATGTATAACTGAATTTAGAAAAATTTATAATATAAAAAGTTCATGAGCAACTATAGTAAATACATTCTAGTTGCTCATGAATTAAATATAACTATTTTCCTTTCCAATCTTCTGCAAGCATGCCATAAACAAAAAGATCTACATAATGGTCATATAACCACTCTGCTTGCCTTATACATCCTTCATTTACAAACCCCAATCTCTCAGGAATTTTCCTGCTTTTCTTATTTTTAGTTGCAACTCTAATTTCAACCTTGTTCAATTTCAAATAATTCACAGCATAATCAGTCAATGCTTTTGCCACTTTAGTCATGATTCCATTGCCTTGATATTTCTTATCCAACCAATAGCCAATTTCTGCAGTTTTGTTTGCATGATTTATTATATTATAACCAGCTACACCAACAATTTCTTCCTTAAATATGATGACTGTATTCATGCTCTTATTTTCAGCAAAGCCCTTTAATGACATATTAATATATTCAATTGTATCATCTACTTTAGTAGAAAAATCCAGCCAAGTAAGCCATTCACGCAAGTATTCTCTTGAATTATCAATTAATTCAAAAACTGTTTGAGCATCTTTTAGCTCTATCAGCTTTAATGATAATTCACTATTGATTTCATATAAAAACACACTCTACCTCCTATTCTCAATAAATAGTTTTCCTTATATATTATCACACCCTAAATACTAAGCAAAACACTTTTTGTTATTTCCTACAATATTAGTTCATCTATAAAGCATGCTTTTAATATATACTTTTTGGGTGAAAGATGCCTTTATCTTTAAGATAGTAATCAAAGAACTTTAGTACTATACTGTTCATCGTTTCAACCACATAAAATTTATTGGCTTTTTGTTTAATACCCACCTTCTCTACTTGGTTTGATATCATCCTCATAATAAAAGGCGAAAACATTGGCAAATCAGTCAAGCTCAAATGACTCGTTCCAGCTATATGCACTTCGTAAGCATCATGCGTGTTGTCTGCCAACATTTTTCGATGTTTAATAAAATTAGAATCTTTTACGCCATCAAGTAACTTTTTCATGTCATCAGTATAAATGCTTAATATAGGAGTTGGATAAATTTCCTGATTTATTATATGCTCACCATCCTTGAATCCATACTCACCAAGTAAATCTGCATCTAAATTTATAACTGATTTTATATCTTTGCGGTTTCTTCCTATTTTTGCACTTGCCGCTCCTCCTAAAGAATGCCCCATTAAACCTATTTTATTAACATCTATGAGCTGATATATATTGTCCGAATTACCATCTTTGGCATAACTTATAATCGTATCAAGAACAAAATTCATATCATCAGTTCGCACTTTCATCCATTTTTGCTCAATCTTATATGAAGTCTCTTCATCATAAACGCAGTTATTGACATCTACTATTTCTTGTACAAATGATTTGTCTACCATCGTAAAATTACCATCAGTATCTATTGTTAACATAGAATGATACGGATGACTAATAGAACATACAACATATCCATTGCTTGCTAAATTCTCACATGTTGAAGTATTGCTAGTTCCTATTCCAAAAGCACCATGCGAGAACACCACTAAAGGTTGTCTATCCTTTATTTCAGCTGGGTACCAAAACTCAACTGTAACCTTTCGTTTCTCTCCTTTGTCATTAAATGTTTCAACGTGTTTGTTATCTGTATAAGTATAAACAGCTGTGTTAATCTTGTATTGACCAGTAATCTTTATCTCTTTATACTGTGGAAATATTAAAGCTGGTATCACAGCTATTACTATAATCAACCACATAGCTATTCCCTTAAATATCGTTCTCACAGGTTTATAAATTTTCTTATCCTGATTATTGCGTATAATTGATATACACGAAATTATAGCTAAAATCAATAATACTAATGCAAGCAACTTCCATCTGAAACTCCACTGAATTAATGATATAAATACAAATAGAACAAATATACCAAATGCAATTAACCTGATACAATTTCTTATTTTCTTTTGATTAGATTTTGTTTTGATACACAATACCATAATTGTTATTTCTATAGCCGCTGCAATTATAAGTATAATTATTCCCATAGTCTTACCCCCTTTTTTTTAATGTTTAAGTTAAAGTATAATTCCTTCTAACTCAGCATATTATATGCATCACCAAATGTATATGATATAAACACTATTGTGTATCTATAAATAGGTAAAATGCAAAAAAGGGGTATTAAGTTGTCATTAGTTTTTTAGTTTTAGTGCTTTATTGTATTCTTCATTACCTTCAATTTTTCATTAATGCTATGCGCATCTTTTTTGTCTTCTGTCCAAGATAAAAATCGAACAACTATATAAATTATAGCAATCTGTAATGCAAGTAAAAATGTCATGATTTTACTTGTTAATATATTTAATATATTTCCAAAAACCAGTAAAACTATTTCCAATAGCACAAAATGTATTACCCTTCTAATTTTCATTTGTTTTTCAGATATTTCCTTTGATGAATAAAAGATCAATCCTGGTAAACAGCTTATAAAAGCACATGCCATATAAATAAAAACTTCTTTCAACTCGAAATACTCGTTTGGTGCAAATATCTGTCGTAAAATAGTTATAAACATAACTATAATCGCAAACGTGATACAATAATTATTAATAAATCTTTTAATATAATTTTTATATTTCATTTCTAATTAACCTCCTATAAATCTAACATCCTTTTTAATACAGATACATACTTCCTTGAAATATATAATCTTTCTCCATTATCTAACTTTGCCTCAAACCTTCCACTCAAAGATGGTTTAACAAATGATATTTTTGTTAGATTTATAATTGTAGATTTAGATGCACGAAAAAATTTCTTTCCTCCACACATTTCTTCCAACTCATAAAGCTTATTCTTGGATTCAAACACCTTCTCTTTGCAGTATATAAACACTTTATTGTCTACTGCTTCGAAATAATATATATCTGTAATTCCAATTCTATGTATTTTGCTATCCTCATAGCCAAGTATGATATCTTTTCGTAGTCTTAACCCATTTATAATTTTCAATATATCATCATTTACTTCATAACATCTAATGATGATTTCCTCTTCTTGCTCCTTACCAATAGGTTCAATTGATACTTTCATATTTTACCACCTTATATTTAATTCAATATATAAATCTCATATCCTTACATACAAGTTATAACTTTGTATGGACTATTAGCAAATGCTACTGTATTCAAAATGTAACTTATCACATTTGCGAAAATAAATAATCTGTATAAATAGTATAACACAATACTTTTATGATTTTTTAGCGGTGTTTCTTCTATAACTCTAATATATAAAAAGAAAGTAGCTTTTCATAACTAGTTTAGTCATGAATGTATATCTTACGATAAGAATGAATTATTCAACTTTTATTTTAAAAATTATAGAAAATATTTTATATTTTGTTATATTTTTTATAAATAATATTATATTGTTATAATACGAATTTAATCTAAAGTAGGAAATATTAATGAAAAAAACTAACAGAAAAATGATTGCATTACTATTTATTCTCGTAATGACAATGGCATTAAGTAGTATTACAGCTTTTGCAGCTCCTAGTTGGCCGACTCTTAGAGAAGGTAAAAAAGGAGTTAACGTTAGAACTTTGCAATGTTTATTAAATTTCCATAAGTGTTACACTGGCGTTGATGGTGAATTTGGTACAGGAACAAGGAGCGCTGTTAAAAAATTTCAATCAAAAGTTAGACTAACGGCTGATGGTATTTTTGGATCTAAGACTAAAGAATATGTTAAAGATTTTCAAGCTAGATACAATCTTGATGTTGATGGTTATGTCGGTCCTGAAACATGGCTAAATTTAATTGGTCGTCTTAACTAACCCTTATATAGTTTGTAAGCTTATCTTGCAAAACAAGATAAGCTTTTTTTACACACTTTAATATCATATATGCAAAACATAAACTATTTTTGTTATTGAAGGATTCATTGCTTTTATTTACAATAAAAATACTAGTAGCATCACCGCCACTAGTATTCTTTCATTTATTAATTTATTCAATAGGTACTAGGATCTTTGTTTCGTATTTCTTAGTATTTCCCGCCAATAACATTCCAGGACCTTTTATATATATTTCTCTCGTTGGAGTTTTTGATTTTAAATCATTCTGTTTTATATAATCTGTAACTACTTTATAACTTGCAGATAACTTATCGTATGGTCCAATATGAGTTAAACTAACACACTTTTGTTTGCTCAATATCCTGGAAGTTACATCTCCGTTATTAATAGGTTTTTTAACTGGTATAGCTACTTCTATGTCAGCATTTTCTTCTGTATAATCTTCATCATAATATAGTGCAAATGGCGCTGACTCCCCCTTGCCACCTACTTCTTTAAAAAGTTTTCCTATATAAATTCCCATATCTTCATATCTACCTTTGTATCGTATCGATGCAATTAATACCTCTTCTACTTCTACAACACTTACACCTTGCTCCTTGTTCATAATATTAACCTCCTTCAGATTTTCAATTTCATTTTGAATATTATTCTGTATTTTTCTAAAAGAAGCAATTTTCTTTTCTATTTGTTGATGCTTTTCTAGCAAATATTTTGTTATATCTTCTGAATCATTTATACTAGGTATTATTTCTTGAAGTTCTTTAATACCAAACTCATAACTTCTAAGTAGTTTTATGTACATCGCCTTCTTAAAGTTCTCTTCATTATAATACCTATAATTTGTTTCCTCATCAATTCTTGCTGGAATCAACAACCCAATATCATTATAATATCTTAGAGCTTTAACAGTTAGAAAAGTTATCTTAGAAAATTCTCCGATTTTATACATCTCATTGCTCCTTTCTTAATTAAAGTATACTCCCTCTTGTGCAGGGTAGAGTCAAGGATTTTATTATATGTTTTTATACTTTTTATTGTTTATTATATCTTATAGATTTATCAACAACTATTTGGCTAAACAGATTTAATGGTTTAGTCGATCACATTACTATTAGACTAGGTAACCTCCTTGTCCTCTAATTCATAGTATGTATTGAAAATAATGTGAAAGGGGTTATCCAATGCTTATAACAGGCGGTGTTGTCTGTAAAGACAATCCTATCTATCCTGAAGCTAGTAGTGATTTTAACCTAGCTTTTAAAAAATTCCCTCGTATTATAGTCTTTTGTTTTTCCGAAGAAGATGTCAAAAATGCGCTAAAATATGCAGTATCAAATGATACTAAGTTTAGAGTCAGAACTGGAAGACATGATTACGAGGCAAATTCAAATGTTAATAAAGGAATGGTAATTGATATTAGTAATATAAATTATACCATTGTTGATGAAATAAACAAAACTGCTAAGCTTGGCGGAGGAATTACAAGTGGAAAAATGTATTTTGATTTAGTTGATAAAGGTTATACTATCCCTTCTGGTACATGTCCAGATGTGGGCTTTAGCGCACTTACTTCAAACGGAGGAGTTGGTTTTGCATCAAGACTATTGGGTCTTGCCTGTGATAACCTTTTAGAAGCTGAATTGATAAATTATAAAGGCGATAAAATAGTTGCCAATAAAGATCGTAATAAAAACTTATTTTGGGCTATACAAGGTGGACTTGCTTCAAACTTTGGAGTACTTGTTTCATTGACTTATAAGATTACTCCAGTATGTAAGGTTTCAACTTATGTTATAACTTGGAATAATAAATACTTTGTTGATGTAGTTGCTGCTTGGCAAACTATCACTCCTGATGCTGATGTTCGGTTAACAAATACTATAAATTATGAAAAAAAACCTTCTGGTGAGATTATATTATCATCACGTGGGCAATTTTTTGGAAAACCAGAAAAATTAGAACAAATAATTAAACCGTTAATAGACGCTGCACCGATAGAATCGATAGATATAGAATATATTCCTTATAAAAAAGCTATAGAAAAGTGGGCTGATGACTGCTCTGGCCCTCGCAAATTCAAAGCAACAGGTTCTTTTATATTTGAGCCACTCAGTAAAAGAATGTTAAATCTTTTAAATGAGAAATTAATAAATGCTCCTAAAAACTCAGCTCAGTTCTATGAATTCATGGCACTTAACGGAAATGTGAGTAATGTAAAACCAAATGAAACAGCTTATGTTCATAGAGATGCCTTATATCTGCTAGAAATAGAATCTATATGGACTTTGGAACTTGATAGAAAAGATAATATCGATTGGACGAACAATGTCAAATCCTCATTAGACACTGCTGGTGTAGGAACGTATAGAGGTTTTACTGATTTTCATCTTGTTGATTGGCAAAAACAATATTATGGAGACAATTATCTAAAACTAAGAGAAGTTAAATCTAAATATGATCCTCAAAATATTTTTAATTTTCCACAGTCAATAAAGCCATTATAGAAATGTGTAACCATATTAATCAATAGATATTAAAGGCTAAACCCCACAGAATCCATGTGGGGTTTTATGTTACTATTATTTATTGTTCACATTTATAAATTACCTATTTCATTATTTTTAATCGGTGTTGCTTTATAATCATTTATCATCCATTTTAGCCAACCATAAATCATGACAATCATTACTAAAATAATTGGTACACCAGTGATTATAGCCGCCGTCTTTATAGTTCCAAGCTCAGCCTTGATGAAGATCATTGTCAATGGAACTAGAGCTAATGCAATACACCAGAATAATCTATGCAATGGATGTGGTTCTTCGTTTTCTTTAAGACCTGGTGTGGCAGTTGATGCCATTGTAAAAGCTGCTCCATCCAATGTTGTTGCAAGAAACAATACTGACACGATACAGAATATTACCATAAACACACTACTAAGTGGCAATGTTTTTAATACTTCTATTATAGCAGAAACATCCTGCCCATTTCCGAGCATTCCTACCATGTCGACCAATCCTTTAATATGGCGGTCAATTGATAAACTAGATATTACTCCAAAGAATAGGAAACAACCTGCACTTCCACTAATTATTGTATTTATAATAACAGACCTCAAAGTTCTTCCCTTTGATACCTTCGCGATAAATATGCCAGTAAATGGCGCATAAGTTATCCAATATAGCCAGTAAAAAATGGTCCAGTTTTGAGAAAACCCAGATTTTCCTATTGCATCAGTGAATAAACTCATTTGAACAAAATTTTGAATCATTAAGCCCAAAGAATTTGTTGTATTAGCTAATATGAACAATCCTGGTCCTAAAATAACAATACCTATACAGAAAACAATTGCTAATTTGGTATTCATATTTGATATCATAGCCATACCTTTTTTTAATCCTATATAAGAACTTAATGAATAAACCACTGAAATTATTAAGATAAGCACTATATTCATAGTAAATGTAGGTGTGATTCCAAGTACTGAAGAAAGGATTCTAGAAACTAATGGAACTGATACCCCTAATGTTATACTTAATCCACCAAAGCATATAAAGATAAACATAATATCAACTATTCTTCCTATTATTCCATTTTGCTTAATGCCAGTAATCTGACTTATTATTGCGCTAAGGCTTAAACCTTTGTTTTTGCGAACATAAAAATGATAACAGATTGGTATTCCAACTAATGCATAAAGTGTCCATGCACTAAATCCCCAGTGAAACATGCTGTATGGTAAAGACATTTCAAAAGCTCTTTGTGTACCTTCTTTAATCCCTAATCCCGGAGTACCTATATAATATGCCCATTCTATAAATGCCCAGTACACTGTCGCTGATCCAAGACCACAACTTATCATCATAGAAACCCATTTAAACGTAGAGTATTCAGGTTCACTATTTCCAAAACGGATGTTTCCGTATTTACTAGCTGCTATATATATCAATAATAAAAAGCCAAGAAACGTAAATAATAGCGTAAAAGACCCAAACCAACTAGTCATCTTACTAAAAATAGCATTTGCTACCCTTTGTGAAGCTTCTGGTTGTAAATATAATAGCCCAACTACAACTAATACAATACTCACACTCACAGAAATTAATAATTTATCTATTTTTTTCATTTAGTATCCTCCTACTTACATTTTTTAATTCCAATACCTAAATAATGTTCAAGACGTATGTCTTTTTGTATAAGACTACAATAAGAATATCCAATATCTTCTATCTTTGTTTTTTCCCCATTCGCTACCTTCAAAACTTCTTCCAAAATCATCTTGCCAATATCATCACATGATTTTTCGCCCTTCATCACTTTAGTTGCATCTATATCAATATCTTCATTGATTAAATCTTCATTACCACTAACACGAATAACTGGTATTAGAGGATTGTTGAATCCAGCTGCTCCACTTGTCCATAGTATCAACTGAGCTCCAACAGCTGCAAAATGCATTGCCGAACCACCACAAAGCATTGTCGCTTCAGATAAATACATCCCGGGTTTAGTAGGTTTTTCATAACCAAGTTGATTAAATCTAAGAACTCCCTCAATAGGTCTTGATCCAGTCTTAGCAAGTGCTCCCAAAGATTTTTCTTCAATAGTTGTAAGTCCTCCGATACTATTACCAATACTCATTGTTTCTACAGCTGCTCCCGGTACACTCCACCTCTTTTCTTCATCTGAAATTAACTGTCTAATATCAGATGCTACTTCTTCACTGACTGCTCTCTTACATAAAGCATCTTCGCAACCTATAAGTTCAAATAATTCACCTGATACAGCTGTTGCACCTGCATCTACTAATAAATCAACTGCTTTACCCACGCTTGGATTAGAAGCTATTCCAGAACTCGTATCAGATCCACCACATTTAACTCCAACAACTAATTTTGAAATATCCACTAATTGACGACCCAAACTATTTGCGTATATTTCTATTTCTTTTGCAAGTTCTATTCCCTTTTTAATGGTAGCTTTAGTTCCACCATTCTTAAAACAGACAAGCGTCCTTGCTAATTTGCCTGTTTTATTTACTGGATCAGCTACTAAATCGGGATGAATACTTCCACATCCCATAGCAATTACTAACACCCCTGCAACATTAGGATTACATCCTGCACTAATCATATTACTAAGAATTTCTTCATTTCCTCCTAGCATGCAAGTATAATGATTAGTAACAATTACAGCATTGTCTATTTCTTCAGATATTTTTCTCGCTATACCTTCGCAACATTCATCTACTGATATGATTAATATTTTGTTTCTAATCCCAACGCTTCCATCTGGTCTTAGATACCCGTGAAATTTCATACATGTTCTCCTTTTCTATTTATTAACTAATCTACTTTAATTCCCATCTGCTCAATAATCATCTTTTTAGCTTTATTTGGTATATCAACTCTTTGACTTTTAACATTATGAACATGAACTAGTCTTCCTTTATCAATATTTTTAGTCGTTACACCTATAGGAAAACCATATTTGATTATCTTATCATCTTTTTTTATATCGATTATCGCAATTTTATTACCAAATGGGATTGCTTCCATTGTTTGAATTTCTTTAATGACTTCATTTTTGTCTGAAATTACAGTTACTATCTCATTACAACTAATGTTCGCTAATGCTGTTGCAACATTATCTTCGCTATACTTTTTTATTACTTTTTTCAATTATGACACTTCCTATTTTAAAATTTTTTTCTAAACCAATTTAAAATAAATACAAGTATTACAAAACAATATTTTTCCAACTATTTTACTTTAAAATATTACGAAAATGTTTTCCTGAACTTTATGCTATCTATTTTATAAACACTAAATGTTGCTTTATTGATAAACCTATGTTTAGATTATCACGTATTAGAAAATTCTATATTTTTTGATTACTTCTTCGTCCAATTCAATACCTAATCCTATACATTCGGGAACCTTCACATAACCATCTTTAAATTCAATCTTATTTTTAACTAAATCCTTATAAAGTGGACTAGTGCTTTGTGAATATTCAATTAAGTCTGTATTTTCACAAGCTGCTAAGAAATGTACAGTTGCAGCTATTAAAATACCTGTACTGAATCCATGAGGAACTAATTTTGTACCATGTTTTTCAGATAATTCATATATTTTTAAAGCTTCAGTTATACCACCACATCTAGTGACATCAGGCTGAACTAAATCTGGCTTTCCTACTTCTAAAAAATTCATGAATTCATACGTAGTTGTTAACGTTTCTCCACCAGCGATCATTGGCTTGATTGAATTCCCAAGCTTTCTATATCCTATCAAATCATCTGATCCTATAGGTTCTTCAATCCAGTTTAAGTTGAAGTCTTTTAATTTCTCTGCCATGTATAATGTGTGTTCAGGTGTTTTCCACTTAGCTGCTAAATCAATCTGTAGTTCAAAATCTTTACCTGCTTCTTCTCTAACAGCTTTTATTATTTCATAATCAGTATCTGGATCATCTCCTAAAACTCCGCCTCCAAATTTTAAACTGTTAAAACCTTTGTTCTTTAAATCTCTTACAATTTGCTTGTTTTCTTTAACCGTATCAGCAGGTATAAACGTACCGTAAGCTCGTATTTTATCTCTATATTTACCCCCAAGTAGTTTATACACAGGAACTTTGTGATATTTTCCAGCTATGTCCCAAAGAGCTATATCAATAGCACTTATGGCATGAATACCTGCGCCTCTCCTTCCCATATAATTAGATCCTTCATACATCTTGTTCCACAGCTTTTCAATTTCAAGTGGATTTTCACCAATCAACAATTCTTTCAACCCAAAACATGCAAGATTTGAGTTTGGAGTTTCTATTATACTCTTTACAACTAATGGTGATGAATCTGTTTCTCCAATTCCTACAATTCCTTCATCTGTATAAATTTTTACAATGACAGCATCTTCACCCCAAATACATCGTTCTTCAATATTTGGGACTCTCAAGCAAATCACTTCAACCTCAGTTATCTTCATTAATATTTTCCTCCTTTACGGGCCCTTTTGTCGACATCTTGCTATATTGCAATTGCTATGCCAATTAAAAACACAGTTATCATGCCTCATAGCGCTTGTAGATGTCGAGTCATAAATGACTCTCATATTACTTAGTATCATAAATTAAATTACTTTCGTTATAAATTGCGCATATATAAAAGGTGAGTCAATATGCACTCATCGAGTTTATATTGACTCACCTTTTATATATTTTCTATACAATCTTGAAGCTTTTGATTGGCTAATCCCTAGTTTCTTTGATATTTTTCTTGTTGATTGGTACTCTTCATATGCCTTTTTTATAATATCTTTTTCGTAACTTTCCATAAGTCCGTCTAAAGTTGTGCCTCCATCAATATCAATATAATTATTTTTGACAGGTAACTCATATAAATGTTTTGGCAGATGCCATGGTCTTATAACTACGTCCTTATTGACAACAACCAACCTTTCAACAACATGTGAAAGTTCTCTTATGTTTCCTTTCCATGAATAGTTTAAAAAAATGTTCTTGACTTCATCCGAAAAACGATGGGTTTTATTATATTTTTGATTATATTTATTTAAATAAAAATCACATAATACCAAAATATCTTCTTTTCGCTGTCTAATTGGGGGAATGTTGAGCTCAAATACATTCAATCTGTAGTATAAATCTTCTCTAAAGCTTCCCATTTCAACCATCTTTTTTAAATCTTTATTTGTTGCGGTTATAATCCTAGTATCTACTTCTATAGGCTTAGTACCACCTACAGGATAGAACTTTTTGTCTTGTATGAACTGAAGTAATTTAGCCTGCATTTTATAGGGTAACTCAGAAATCTCATCTAAAAACAGAGTCCCTTTATTAGCTTCAGCTGCAAGCCCTTTCTTACCTTTTTCATTTGCGCCTGTAAAACTGCCCCCTATATATCCATACAACTCAGATTCAAACAAATCTTTGCTTATAGCTGCACAGTTTATATGCACAAAAGGATTTTCTTTTCTGTTACTATTCTCATGTATATACTTACCGATTAAAGTTTTACCTACCCCTGATTCACCTGTTATTAGACATGTTAAATCTGCATCAACAATATGATCGGCTAATGCCACAACTTTTTTCATAATGTTGCTATTATAGATTAATTGAGACTCGAGTTTTTTGTTACTTCTAGACCCAATATCCTCTAGAAAAAAAAGATTCTGTATTTCATTATCCGGTATATCATCTCTTACACTCATAGCTACATACTTGATTTCTCCATTATTATCTAATATAGGTATTGCAATAGTCAATATTTTTGCACCTAATTTTGTTTCTTGCTTTTGCTTAACAGCTTTTTTACTTTTGTATACATAAGGAAGAACCGAAGAACTCCAATATTCATCTGCAAAATCATAAAATGAACATCCTATCATTTCCTCCTTTGTCATGCCATAATGCCTCTCACAGGCATTATTAACATAAATTATTTTGTAATTATTATCATAGATAATAACTTCATCATACAATTCATCTATTGCATGAACAAATTCTTCATAAGATATATTATTTGGACTAAGCATAAAACCCTCCTTGTAAAAGTGATCATATACATTTCTCCTAAGTCTATTATAACATTCATATAATCTTATCATTACTAAGGTTATGTATTTTACTTAATATTGTTGTACTTTGTTATACTAACCATATCAATTTTTTTATATAGAAAAAAGAAAGAAAATTTAATAATAATTACAGTTTTATGAAAGTTATTGAATGTTTTCTAAATAAATAAAATCCTCCACACTATAACTAATCTTGTATCTTTAATTACCTTTCGTGGAAGATTTCTTTATTCATACGTTACTTTTAAATTAAGTCTTGCATATTTGTCATTTTGACTTTATTACTTTATACTTTATGTACATCTATTTCATAATTCACAGGATTAGTCAAAGAACAAGGCACATCACACATACATTTACCACATGCATCTCCTATACCAATAGAATACTGCGGTATATTGTCATTATAAATTTGACTATTACACTTTTCTCTATCGACAAAAGGATACCCGTTTTCAACTGAAATTGCATCAGCTACACAATACTCAATGCATTTCTTACAAGTCCCATTATATTTGTATAAGCAGTTCTCTTGTTGTTTTCTCTCTGTGGGCTTTAATGGCATATTAGTAATAATACTTCCCATTCTACCACAGCATCCTTTTTCAGTTATAAGCATATTATTTATACCAAATGTTCCTATACCAGCTATATATGCCACATGACGATGTGACCAATCACTAATTAATAGTTTCTCATCATAATTATAAGTTGCTGGTAAAACAGTAGACGTATAATCTTTTTCTGTTATCTTTTCATATAAGTATTTATTTATGTCTAAAATAATATTATTGGTTTCAATATTGGCAATATCCCATCCTCTTGAGCTTTCAATGTTACCAATATTACTCTTCACTATTTCTTCATTAAAAGGTAAGAAAAATATAATTACTGATTTAGCATCACTAATTAAATCAGAAGGCAATGCATGAGTAGGACTAATTAAGTCTTTGAGATCTAAAAACATAGGATCATCAGCACTAGCTACTCCAATAACTGGCTCACGCCAATCAGTTTCAGTTCCTTTGAGTTCTTTATAATTTTTTACATAGTCCTTAATTAATGAATTTATATAGTTATTCATATTTAACCATCCTCACATATGAATTACCCTCCACTTTCTTTAATGAAGTAGGGGCTAATGCTCCTAACAGCAAGTTTACTCAATCTTACAAGTTCATCCTGCCTTAAGATACCACCAAATTTTAGGATAACGTTTTTATAATATACATGTTTATAATGTAATCTTGATTATATCACACTCTAAATTCAATAACAAATTGATTTCGTT
The DNA here is from genome assembly GCF_056892235.1 of Abyssisolibacter sp. ZYX002. NCBI lineage: Bacteria > Bacillati > Bacillota > Clostridia > Eubacteriales > Clostridiaceae > Abyssisolibacter > Abyssisolibacter sp. ZYX002. The sequence continues at coordinate 22,784 of NZ_JARMXH010000013.1, read as the reverse complement.
CGGCTTATAATACCTATAAATTTCATTATTCTATACTAAAAACATAATAAATACTGATGTTGATTCATAGAACTATTTACACCAATCAAAAAGAACAACGTTATGCGATAAATTATATTCAATTATTTCGGAATAAATAATTAAAATAAATTTGTCTAATACTAAATGATATATGAAAAAGATAAAGAGGTGTAAAATATGCAAATAGGTTTAGTTTTATCAGGTGGTGGTGGTAAGGGCTCTTATCAAATAGGTGCATGGAAAGCTTTCGATGAATTTAATATTAAGTTTGATGTCATAGCAGGAACATCAATAGGGGCTATTAACGGATTGCTTATGTCATCAGTGGATGTTAAAAAAGCTACAAATATTTGGTTAACTTTAGAAGAAAGAATAGGTATTAACTCTTGTAAATTGATATCAGAGCTTACTTTACAGGACTATAATTCTATCTATACAAGCTTTATGGATCCAAGTTTTTGTGAGGAGCTAGTCGAATATAGAGGCAAAGTTAACGAAACACTTATAAATAAGTGCATTAACAATCTTTTAGATAATGCAAAAAAATGCGAAAACCTTTTCGTTTGCTCAACTCAGGTTAAAAAAAGTCCAAGTGGAGAATTTTTTAATATAATGAAAATGAATAAAGAAGATGGTAAGAAAGCTATCTTATCCTCGACATCAATCCCTGTTATATTTAATGCTGTAAACATTGGTGATCATTATTACTATGATGGTGGATTAACAAATAATGTACCTATAGAACCAGTTATTCAGAGCGATTGTGACTTAATAATCGCTGTATTGTTAGATCTAAAAGACATTGATAAATTGAAGATAAATACAACAATGCCGATTCTTCCAATTGTACCATCACAATTTCTTGGTGATTTTAAATCAGGTGTGTTAAATCTTAAAAGACGAGATATAGAGGCCAAAATGGAATTAGGATATACTGACACTTATAAATTTTTAAAAAACATTAAAAACTTTATATGTTAAGTTACTAAGACTTAGAGTCTTAAAAATGCTTAATAGTTTCTTTGGTAAAATAGAAAAACGAGGAAGCCTAAACTTCATCATAAGTTAGCTCTATTTTACCAAACTCTTATGAATCTTAACAGTCACCGTACTCTGTGATTACGTACTTCGAGCAAAAAAATAGAAGCTAATTCACTATACTTCACGTGTGTGTATTAACCTCTAATCTTTATTCATCTCACTATTTCAATAGCTTTCGTAATCTTTCATATTGCAATTTTGTCAATTTAATATATCCATATCCTGTTGTTATAAAATCATCATCTTTCATTTGTCTAATAACACGATAAACCATTCTTTCTGAAGCACCAACATTATATGCCAATGCTTCTTTAGTTATTTTAACAGTAACACTAGACTCTGTATCGAACTTATCCTTAATCATATCGCACAAATATTTTGCTACACGATAGTCTGTGCTATGATATTTTAGACTACCTACTTGTTGTGCTTGCTTACAATTTCTTTTTGCTAATCGTTCTGCTATCTCTCTTGATAAATTATTATCCTCTTGATACCACCTTAAAAAATCATTACAACTCATTACTATTGCAGTACATTCATTCTTAGAAATAACCGAACAAACATAATGATCTATTTTGCTAAGTAGTTCAATATCGCCTATAAAAGTAATATCTTTACTCTGAACATAGATTATTTCTCCACCTTCATATTCATTGTAAACAATCATATCTCCAGAAGAAATTAGCATTAATTTTTTAATAATATCTCCTTTTTGTACAATAACTGTATCTGGTGAGAATTTTTCTATATGCAAATCAATATCTTTAGGCATACATTTTAAAACATCATTAAATCCAGGGAATTTATCCAGAATATCATTTACTGTCATAGTTTACATCCTCTCTTTAAGGTGGTAATTATATTAATATGTTTGCCCTTCATTCTAAGTATATCGTTTTTCCTATTATTTAAAAAGCTACTCAATAATTTGTTTTATTAACTCAACATTTCCAGGGCGTACATTTTCAATAGTAACAGCCTTATTAAATCTATCAATTGCTACTTTGAGATTTCTATCATCATTGTAATGAAGTTCTGCAATTTGTTCTCCTTTTTTTACTGAATCTCCAACCTTTTTCTTTAAAATAATTCCAGCTGAATAATCTAGCTTACTATCTATTTTCTCTCTTCCTGCTCCTAACATCATCGCAACTATTCCTATTTCTTCAGATTTCAATTCCGTAATGAAGCCATCAGCATTTGCACTTATGATATACTGATAGTTTGCAGTTGGTAAAAGTGATAAATTTTCTACAATTGCAGGATTTCCTCCTTGTATTTCAACGAACTCTCTAAATTTATCTAAAGCTTTTCCATTTTCTAAATTATTTAAGATCATCTTACGTGCCTCTTCATAATTTTCAGCTTTTTTCCCTAATACAACCATTCTAGATGCTAATTCAATGCATAATGTTTTAATATCTTCTGGACCTTCATTTTTCAGCACTTCGATTGCTTCTTTAACTTCTAGTGCATTTCCAATAGCATTGCCTAGTGGTTGATCCATATCTGTAATTACTGCTATTGTTTCTCTATTCATGTTTTTACCAATAGAAACCATTTCTTCAGCCAAAGCTTTAGCATCCTCTAAAGTTTTCATAAATGCACCGCTTCCCACTTTTACATCTAAAAGAATAGCATCTGCACCTGATGCTAGTTTTTTACTCATAACACTACTAGCAATTAGTGACATGTTATCAACTGTAGCAGTTAAATCTCTCATTAAATAGATCTTTTTATCTGCAGGAGCAACACTTTTAGTTTGGCTTATAACTGCAATTTTATGTTTATTAACTAGATTTATAAAATTATCCATTTCAATATTAATCTTGAATCCTTCAATTGATTCTAACTTGTCCAAAGTTCCTCCAGTATGTCCCAATCCTTTTCCAGACATTTTTGCTACTGGCACTCCACATGACGCAACTAATGGTCCTACAATCAATGTTGTTGTATCTCCAACACCACCTGTACTATGTTTATCAACTTTTATACCCTCAATAGAGCTTAAATCAATCTGGTCACCAGAAGTCAAAATCGCCTCTGTTAACTCAACTGTCTCACGCTCATTGAGATCATTTAAAAACATAGCCATTAACATAGCTGCAGCATGATATTCTGATATTTCATCATTAGCATATCCATGAACAAAGAAAATAATTTCTTCTTTACTAAGTTCATGTCCATCTCTCTTCTTTTTAATTAAATCATATATTCTCATATAAACACATTCTTTCTATATTAATATTGCTGCAACAGTTGCAGTCATAAACGCTGCTAAACTTCCACCTATTAACGCTCTTAAACCAAGTTTTGCAATATCCCCACGTCTTTCAGGTGCTAATGCCCCTAGTCCTCCAACTTGTATACCTATAGAACTAAAGTTTGCAAATCCACACAATGCATAAGTTAATATTACAACTGTTCTAGGTTGTAATGCTCCTTCTTTAATCAATGTAGATAAACTTGAGTAAGCATAAAATTCATTAATAACAACCTTTTGTCCTAGTAAATTACCAGCTTGTATTGCATCACTCCATGGTACACCCATTATATAAGCTAATGGTGCAAATAATCTACCAAATATCCATTCTAGTGATAGATAGTCCATACCAATCCATCCACCAACCAAACCTATTATAGCATTAACCATAGCAACCAAAGCAATAAATGATAACAACATTGCTCCAACATTTAATGCTAAATGAAGTCCTTCACTAGTTCCTCTTGCTGCTGCATCTATAATATTTGCATCTACATTTTCCATTTCTATTTTAACTGTACCCTTTGTCACAGGTTCTTCCACTTCTGGTATCATAATCTTTGAAATAATTAAACTAGCTGGTGCAGACATAATACTTGCTGCAATAAGATGTCCTGCTTCTGCTCCCATCAATACATAACCAGCCATTACGCCACCCGCTACTGTAGCCATTCCACCTGTCATAACAGTGAGCAACTCAGAGCGAGTCATTGTCTTAATAAAAGGTTTCACTACAAGAGGTGCTTCTGTCTGTCCTACAAATATATTAGCAGTTGCAGATAATGATTCTGCTCCGCTTGTTCCTAGCAACTTCGACATTACAACCGCTAAAATTGATATTATAAATCCCATAATACCTGTATAATATAAAATAGCCATTAAAGCTGAGAAGAAAATTATAGTTGGCAGTACTTGAACAGCAAAAATATACCCGAATGATTCCGCATTTAATAAATCACCAACTAAAAATTTAGTTCCTTCTTGTGTATAACCCAGTATTGATACAACAAAATCATTTAACCTGTCAAAGACAGCCTTTCCTGGAGGCCATTTTAAAATTAATAACCCAAATGCAATTTGCATTACCACTCCGATTAACACTAACTTCCAAGCTACTTTCTTTTTATTATCTGATATAAGATAAGCAACACCTATCATTATCAATAACCCAACAAAACTAATAATCTTTTCCATAATACCTCCTAATTATGATCTATTATTTTATTTCTTACTACTTTTTTAATGTCACTTCATCAAATGAAAATGGCATCATTTCTTGTACTGCCAATTCACTAATATTACCTTTTATATCTTCAAAAACAATATTTCCATTTCTCATATGCTCTACAATCACTTGCCTACATATGCCACATGGATATGTGACATCTCCAGATGAACTTACTATTGCTAACATTTCAAATTCCTTCTCTCCTTCAGATATTGCTTTAAATAAAGCAACTCTTTCCGCACAAATAGTTGCCCCAAAAGAAACGTTTTCTATATTAACACCAGTGTAAATTTTGCCTGATTTAGTGATGACAGCCGCTCCAACTTTAAACTGTGAATATGGCGAGTAAGCGTTTTCCATTGTCATCTTAGCTGCATTGATTAACTCTTTTTTAGTCATATTGCCTCCTACTCCAATCATTTAACTCTAGTTTAATAATTTGATGCTGATATTCCACCTTCATAGATAGTTTTTGTTGAACTAACACCTAATCTATTTGCTCCAGCCTCAATCATTTTCTCAGCAGTTTCTTTTGAACGAATTCCACCTGAAGCTTTTACTCCAACATTTGTACCTACAGTTTCTCTCATCAAACGAATATGTTCTTCTTTTGCTCCACCTGTTGAAAAACCTGTTGATGTTTTTACAAAGTCTGCACCAGCTTCTACAGAAAGCTCACATGCTTTAACAATTTCTTCATTTGTTAAAAGACATGTCTCAAGTATTACTTTTAATATAGCTTTACCATTTACTGCATCCACTACTCCTTTTATATCTTGTTTTACATAATCATATTTTTTCTCTTTTAATGCACCAACATTTATTACCATATCCACTTCAGTAGCTCCCGCCTCAATTGCCTTAGTTGCTTCAAAAGCTTTTACATCACTGATATTTGCTCCTAGTGGAAAACCAACAACAACACAAACTTTAATATCTGTGTCTTTTAATTGCTCTGCTGCAAGAGATGCATAAGCAGTATTCACACAAACTGAAGCAACATGATAAGTTTTAGCCTCATCACATAATCTAATTATGTCACTCGTTGTTACTTCAGGTTTTAATGCCGTATGATCAATCATTTTCATAATTTCTTTCAACCTTATCCCTCTTTCTAACATTATTTGACATTGTTATTTTAAAGTAATATTTCATTTTGTATATTAACATAAAACATACTTTTAAGAATATGACACGTTTCAGTATTCAGTTGGATTAAGAAAAATTTTTGAATTAGGTTATTGGTATCAAAATGGTCTAAACTTGTATTCGACTTATTTGTAAAGTCGGATATTAAGTATAATAATGTATATTCCAATTTTTTCATATACTGAGTAATAAAACATGTACTGCTAATTAGATTTTAATATTATAGTGTATATCTGGTTAAACAAAAAATATATTCTACTATTAGCTTTAAATAATTTTTCCTAAATTATTCAGTCCATTATTAAATGTTATGTGCTTATTTCAGATTGTGAGATAGGAAACAGTTTACTATATTTTTATTTTTATTTTTTGTCAAAAACACCTTATCGTGGATTTTCTTCATCTATTTTTAATCATTAAATTTTTTATCAACAGTTTATTTAGATAATTCACAATCTATTTACTTATTCGCTTGATACATAACATTTTGAAAGTGAAATTGTGCTTATTTATTTCATTTAACAAAAAAAGATGTTTCTTTTTTTATAGAAACATCTTAGATTGATGACAAAGTCATCAAGATAGCAAACTTTAGTAAAAGTTCAATTTCAAGGCGTGTTAAAATTGAGTAGCAGAGCTTACTTAGAGGTAAGTGAGCAACGAAAATTTTAACACAGGCGCAGAAATTGGGCTTTTGTCTACGGTCTGAGATGTTTCTTTTTTTTATAGAAACATCTTTTTATAGCCTTAAATATATACTAAAATTCTTCTCCAGTTATCTCTTTATAAAATTCTTTATTGATATCAATACCTAAACCTGGAGCTTCTGGTTTTGCTAAGTAGCCATCAACAATAGGGGCTTCATTTGTTGTAAGATTCTTTCTTAATGATCCACCATAAAAATCTGGATGCAAATATTCTACATAAGTAGTAAATTTGTTTGCAATATGCAAATGTCTACAGGCTGCAGCTGTAATACCTGTTTTCCATTGATGAGGAGAAACTTGAACATTGTATTGCTCTGCCATGTGTATAATTCGACGTAATTCAGTTAACCCTCCAGCTCTGTTATAATCAGGTTGAATGACTGAAACCCCTGAATGTTTTAGCCACTTTTCACATTCAAATCTAGTAGTAGCCATTTCAGCACCACATATCCTTGTAGAAACTGCCTCAGCTAGCTTTCTATGCCCTTCCAAATCATCATGTGGTAACATTGCTTCAGCAAAATATAAATCTACATCTTCAATTCTATTTAAAATCCATCTACATTCTTCCCAATCAGTGAATCGATATAAGAAGTCACACATCATGTCAATATCGTTACCTAACATTCTACGGCATTCTTTTAAGTAATCAACTATTTGCTGTTTAGTCATCTTTGCATCTTGCATAATACACACTTTAACGGCTTTAACTTTTTTCTCTCTAGCTTTTTTTAATAAAGGCTCATAGGCTTTTAATGCAATTTCCGGTGCAGAATCCGATGGACAATCTGGATATAGAGTGAAATAAGGCGAAACTTTATCTCTGAATTGTCCACCAAGTAATTTATAAGCTGGCAAATTATGCTGTTTTCCAGCTAAATCATATAAAGCCATATCAATACCTGAGATTGCGAACATACCAAATCCACGCATTCCAATCCAACGTGTAGTTTCATACATCAAATCCCAGTTAGCATCAAATTCGATAGGATCTCTACCTATTAACACTTCTGTGAGATTAGTTAACCATTTATGTTCAGTTTCACAATTTGCAAATGCTGCAATTACACTTGGTGAACCATCTGCTTCTCCTATTCCATATCTACCTGCGTTATCAGTTACTTTAACAATGCAAGTATTTTGACTCCAGTTAGAAGCTGATATATTTATCGGTAAAAACTCAATTGATTTTATTAAATTTTCTTTCATAACTTTTCCTCCATCGTATAGTAATTTATTATATTTAAATACAATATGCAGTTCACTTGCTTCGCTTTACTACATCATGAAATTGATATTCTTTAAATGTATTTACGTAATAGTCCTTTTTATAAATCAGCGCCATCTTCTTTTAACGCTTTTCTTACATCTTTTCCATCTATATCATAAACCTTAGTACCGCTTTTTTTGGACAACATCATAGCAATACCAGCTGCATGCCCTTCTGAAAAGCACTGTGCAGTTACTCTTGATGATGCTAAGGCTTCATGCTCGGCATCAATACATCTGCCTGCTACCAAAACATTGTCTAGACTAGCAGGAACCATTGTTCCGAATGGAATTTCATAGTAATCATTTTGTAGCCAGAATAATTTAGGTTTTTCACCACGATGTAGTTCAATCGGCCAAGAGCTTTTCGCAATACCATCTTCCAGTTTGACACAATTTTCTACATCTCTATTTAATAAAGTCTTTCTAGCAACAATGGATCTTGTTTGCCTAACACCCACTTCGCTACCAGTAACAGTGATATAGCTATTTTCACAACCAGGGACATATTCTTTCAATAGCTTAAAATAAGCTAATGCCTGTTTTCTTGCAGCTATCTCAGCATAAGTCCTCTCCTCAGCTTTCACGCAATTTAAGCAATTTCCATTATTTTTAGATACACTTGTGGCATTTATATATAACTGTCCTTTATTCGGACATTTGAAAATCCATATTTTCTTTCTTGGTAAACTCACTCCAAATTTCTTTTCAGCCTCTTTAATCTTTTCAGAAAAATCATCATTACAAATTGTATTCTCTCCAAAATGATTCCAGAATTTTTCATCATCAACTCCATTGATCATAAAAATTAATGATGGATTTTGCACAACACCATTCTGTCCCATTCTAAACTCACCACCAGATGATGCAACAAGCACTGCATCTCCTGAAGTATCAATAAAGTAATCAGCTTTAATTAATCCATAACCATCAGCCGTATTTACAACAACTGCCTTTATTTCTCTATCTTCTAGCATCACATTTGTTACTACTGTGTGATATAAAATTTCAGCTCCTGCTTCTATTACTAATTCCTCTGCTGAATACTTCCAAACAAATGGATCATGAGCATCTACATAAGTATTGCCATAAAGTTGAGGTTCCGATAATCCTCCATTTCTTAACAACCTTTGCCTAAACTTTTCGGCAAACCCAAAGACAATTTGCTTTGGCCCATTTTTAGAAGTCCATTCTTCATTCGTCAAATAAAGTCCACAAATAGTCCCGGATAGGCCTCCAACGGCTTGACCTCCCAAGAAACCATTTTTTTCAATTATCAATGTTTTTAAGCCCTGTCTAGCAGTAGTTTCGGCTGCAGCTACACCAGCTGGACCGCCACCTACCACTATCACGTCATACTGTCCAATTAGCTCTATATTGTCACAAGTTACTTGTTCCTTTCGATAAACTGTATTTTCAACTTGCTTTACAGAAGTTTTATTAATTGTCATCACCAGAAAGTTCCTCCTGTCTTTCTTTTATTCTATAATCTTTTTTAAGCCATTTCAGTAAACAAATAAACATAATAATGTAAAGAATAATCATTGGAGGTGCTGAAATAATCGCCATTGATTTAATAGTATTGATAGCACCACCCATTAATAATGCAACCATAGAAATAGCTCCAACAGCTACACACCAAATTAATCTAACTGCCAAATCAGGATCCTCGTTTGGTTTTAAATTCTTAGTTGTCATCATAGATACAGCATAAGTAGCTGAAGTCATAGTCGTTGTTATTAAAAAATATGCAGCAATTAAGAAAATTACTAAAACTGCAGCTCCTAATGGAACAGAACCTATAACTTCAATAATAGCTCCTGCTAAACCTAGATTAGTAAACCATTCTAGAATTGGTAATGTATCTGTTAATATACCATTTACAGTGTAACCACCTAGAATTCCTAAGAATAGTAGACATCCAACTGATGATCCTATCACGCATGTCAATATTACTTCTTTCATTTTTCTACCGTAAGATACTTTTGCTATAAATAATCCCATCATTACTAGATAAGCAAAATACCATGCCCAGTAAAAAATTGTCCAATCCTGTGGAAATCCTGATTTCATTACTGGATCAGTATAAAATGACATTCTAAAAAAGTTATTTAGCATCATTCCAATACTATCAGAAGTATAATTTATAATAAATGAAGTAGGTCCAGCTAATAAAATAAATGTAATCATACCTACAGAGATATAAACACAGATATTAGCTAATTTACTAATACCTTTTTTAAGTCCTAGTAACATAATTATTGCATAGAAAATTATAAAAGAAGCGACAATAGCTACTTTTACTCCAACAGTAGGTTGAATATTAAATAATTTATTTAGCCCAGCACTCAATAAATCAGCCGAAACTCCCATTGAAGTTGAGAATGCACCTAATGTCCCAAAGATTGCAAATATATTAATTAAATATCCCAGCCATGAACTTTCATGTTTTTTCCCTATTACTTCTGTACATAAAGCACTAAGTCTTAAATTAGTTTTCTTCTTATTATGTAAATAATAAGCATATGGAATTGCAGGAAGTAAGAAAATACTCCAACCAATAACGTTCCAATGATAAATTGAGTACGCAATTGACCAAGTACTTGCATCAGCACTTACTGGATCACATCCAAATGGAGGCCATTGCATATAATATATTGGTTCACCTATAGCCCAATATACCAAACCAGCCCCTACACCAGCTGTAAACATCATAAATGCAAAGCTTACAAATGAAAACTCTGGTTTTGCATCTTTACCGCCAAAACGTACTGTACTATATTTGCCAAATGCTAGCCATGCTAATATACCAACACATCCTAAAGCAACTAACTGTATAATAAATCCAAGTTGATGTGTAATGAATCCCGCACCTTTTGCTGTTAATGCATTTAGTTTTTCTGGAAAAAGTGCAGCTAAGATCATAACTGCAAGTACGAAAATAATCGACGGCCACATTAGTTTGTGGTCTACATTTTTAAATCTTGACTTCTTTTGATTCATAGAAGTTCTCCTTTCATTATGAAATATATTATTAATATATTAGTATTATATCATAAATATATTTTGTTGCAAGCGTTTCCCTTGGCTATAATTAAAATTATAATTGCTTTACAAATACTCCTATTTATTTTTTACAAATTATCACACATTGTATTCTAGCAGTATTTATATTAAAATGTTAAATGTAGAAGGAATTAAAGGAGGCACCATAAATGTACAAAAGACTTGATTACTTTGAAAACATGACTTTTGCAAATCTAACCGAAAAAGCATATTACATTCTTGAAGAAGCAATTGTTACTCTAGAATTAAAGCCTGGACAATCTTATTCTGAAAAAGAACTAAGTAGTTTTATAAACATTGGTAGAACTCCAGTTAGAGAAGCTATAAAAAAGTTAGAGCAAACTAGACTTGTAGAGATTATTCCAAGAAGCGGAATTACTATATTACCAATAAGATTAGAAGAAGCCTTACTTCAGATGGAAGTTAGAGGATTATTAGAAAAGCTTATCATGTTACGAGCAACTAAATTCGCAACATCAAAAGAAAGAGAACACTTATTGGAACTGGCTAAACGTTACGAAATAGCTACAAAAAATAAAGATGCAATTGCAGCTATAAGAATTGATGATGAATTCAATTTCTTTATTGCAGACTGTGCTCGCAATGTATATGCTGCTGGAGCTCTTAAGCCCTTGCAACCATCCTCTCGTAGAATCTATTTTCAACGTTACTATATAGACGATGAAATGACTAGAAATATTAATTATGGTCATATAGAATTAATGTGTGCGATTGCAAATGGGTCAACTGACGAAGTTACAAAGCATTTAGACAACCTTTTCTATAATTTAAAAAATCTTGTCCTAAAAACTTTCAACTCAATAGTTCTTGACAAAGAATTATTAGACTCTGCTCTAAATAAAATAGACTAAATTTAAAAATACCGAAATTCATTAAATTAATATATAAAACACTTTGAAGCCAATATTTTACAAAGTGTTTTTATATATTAATAACACAACATTTAACAGCATCTTAATCCTTTTAAATAAATATACCTTTTATAGCTCATAACCCTCCTCATAATTAAAGATATTATAATAATTCCTTAAGAATATATGTTATAGCTTAAAAAACAGAGTGGAGGTATAACTGTAGAAAGTAATAAAAATGGGGTGTTTTAGAAATTACAATATGTATAAATCTATGCAGGCAAGATATAATGTTAATACTGTTAGGAACTGTTAAGCATACATTTGATAGTTCTACCTAACAGCTCTTATAATTTTAGCAATGTTTTGATTAGACTTAAAAGTCTCTACTGGAAACTAATAACCTATACTTTTTTCCTTATTGGTATCCATATTTCTCCTGAAGAATTATTTGCAAATCCATAGTACATTTCAAATTCGGGCCCCTCTACTTCTTCATATCCAGATGTAGGAAACCATTCTGTAAAGATTCGTTTCCAGATCTTTTGCAACTCGCCTTTAGAATCAGGAAAGATAGCCCATGTTAATGCCGGAATCTGGAGTCTAGTATATTTTTCTGGTGTATTAATCCTCCTCTGTAATATAAGATTTATTTTATCCTTTTGTAATCAAAATATTGTTCAACAATTCGATTTTCCCATACCTAACCTTTATTATTTTATTCCTTTACTCTATAACACATAAATTGCAATCAAAAAGAACCGTCCCTTGCGATTGTATATAAAGTTTGAGATTTTGTATAGTTGCATTTTAAAATCTTTTTATATTATGGTTAAATAAACCATAATATACTCTTTATTCAAAAAACAATCTGCATATTCTTTAATATCCCCATACTAATCACCAAATAAAAAAATATATAAACAAGTGCTATAAAACTCAGCACTGCTTATATATTTTTTGTAATATTATTTTTTTACGAAACTATTCACTAATAGCCTCATTATCATTTATATTCTTATTGATCGTCCTTCTCATTGATAGTAACATTGGAGAAAAATATTTTTTCCAAAATTTATTTCCATACAGATTAGCTGTTTCGAAATCAACATGTATGTATGGAGCATTACTCTTTCTACAGTAATCAATTACACATTTAAGCATATCTACACCTATGCTTTTATTTCTATATTCCTGCTTAATATAAGCTCCAATTTCATCAATCAAACCACAGTTTTTAATAGACATATCTATAAAGTTATTATTTTTAGTAATGCTTAGATTAATGAATCCGACTGGCTCATCTTGATACCATGCAATATATACATTGTTTTTGACTATTATCTCTTCCAAATCTTGATGACTAACCTCATCTCTTCTCAAAAATAATGGGGCAGAGGTATAGTATTGACTTGATTCCTTTACAAGCTCAAATAGTTCATCAACATCTTTAAGTTCTGCTTTTCGTATATCACATATAGATTTTTCATTATATATCTTGTTACATTCACTAAATGCATCAATCAAATATGATCCATATCCTAAATCAAACAGTAAAGTTTTAAGCTTTATATCGTCAAAAAATATTGTCCACATGTGATTAAATATATTTTTATCAATCCACTTTTGAGAAATATATTTATATAGCGCTAAGTATACGCTTTCTTTCAACTCTTCAATAGCTGCATGCCCTATTGCAGGACAAAACACAGAGCTTTCTCCATTAAATGGAAATTCATCATATGTTAGAAATCCCACTACTTTCTCTTTCAATTTTGCTACTACAGCTCTCTTGCTTTTAATTTTCACCCTAAGATACTTTTCTAATAATGAAGTATCTTCTTTCCAATATGATGGGAAATCACTTTTAGAGCAATATAATTCATATTGATTAACCCATATTTTTTTTGCTTCATCAATATCACCATCTTGCATATTATATATTTGTATACTATTAATCATTTTAATACTCCTTCCTCTATATAAACCCCTTTATGCTTTTTAATAATAACTTATAAATATATAATATACCAAAATGTGCTCTATAGGTGTCGCTCACATTTTTCTGAAATAAAAAAGCACTATAAGGCATTTCTTAATAGTGCTTTTAAAGTCTTATTGTAATTCAATTTTAGCAATAATTTTATAAATCCATTTTGGGGATAAGTAATACTCTTGTGAAAGTTCTTTTACAGACATCCCATTTAAGTATTTTTTATATATGGTTAAATTCCTTTGATATATTGCCTCTTTACTTTTTGTTTTATCTCCCCATTTCTTTTTATTGCTTTCTTTTCTCGGTATATAAATGTATTCTCCATCAATATAATCTTGAATCATACTCAACAATTCTGATGGTAGTACATCACATGCCTTTTTATAGCTCATTATGCTCCTCCTAAAAATTCATTATCAGGATTGAGCAAAGGCTATTTCATTATCTTATCATTATGCAATAGCCTTTGCTATGCATACTGAACTTTTATTAACACAAAAACCCCCTTCATAATTATAAGCTATTAATATTATACATTAAACTTAAGAGTCTTTCCATTATATCATTGTAAAATTGTTTGTCTTAATGAATAGGTTTACATCCCTTCATGACTATAGTAAATTTATTAAAGGGATACATTTTGGATACATTTTTTATATTGTTTAGATAAATTACGTAGTTAAAATATACTCAAACTTGAAAGATAAGTTGAATATTTTTTAAAGGAGGAAAAGATAATGAAGTTTAACAAGAAAAAAATAGGAGTTTATGCTCTATCTATTTGTATGATGACAGGGCTATTAGGTTGTTCAACGCAAGGGCAAACTCAATCTAACAGTAAGGTGGTAGTACTGCCCAATCAGCAGTCCGAGGTAAACAATACATTAAAGCTTAAGAAAATAGATGAAATAAAGAAATTTGATGCAGACCGTTGGATAGATAATGACTGGATATTAGGTCATGTAAAGAAAGATAATGAATATCTTTTGAATCTCTATAATACAACTACTAAAAAAATGATGACAATAGCAAAGAGCTCTGAAGAACTCCTTGTAAAGTTCACTCATAATAATAAAAATGGTGAGAGATTGGTCATATTTAAAGACTATGCAAACCAGCCTTCTATTACTTACATTTATAATCTTAATACAAATAAAAAGCAGGTTCTATGCAATGATATTTATCGTAATACAGATATAGTAGACGATAAATTTATTATTGTAGAAGATGATAATAAAATATATAAATATGATTTTAATACCTATGTCAAGAATGAAATAGTATTGCCTGTAAAACTAAGAAAAAGCTTATTCGATTTTAATCTTTCTTATGAAGAGTACATATCTAAAATCATACCTGATAAGGCTCGTAGAAATGCTTTAAGTGATTATGATATAAAACAATATAAGCTTATGTATAAGGATGATAAAGCTAATCCCACTATAAATGAACTCAAAGTTGAAAATGATAATATCTATCTAAGATCAGATAACTTTCAAGGTTATGTATATAATATTAAAACTAAGCAATATAGCAAATCGGACTTTAAATATGACTGGTATGCTTACTATCATAAATATAAACGAGGTATTGAAAAGAAGGATGAAGCTGGAATATCAAAAGGACTTTTTGAAGTAAATAAAAATGGCATGATAGTCAATCTTATTGACGATAATAAATATATTTACTCTCCTACGAACTCTAATAACAATAAAAAAATAGCTTATTATACTGAACACGCTACAGAAGACAAATTTATACTTAATGTTTATGATTTTGATACTAAGAGATCAATAAGCTTGCCATGGGATTATGGTCAAGGTTTGATTAGATGGAATAAGGATGCAACTAAACTCTCAATCATCAAAGATGGCTTTCAGTTTAAATCAGATAAAAATACTGTTATATACACAGTGGAGTAGATTATCACCTTTAGTAAACAACTCATATGTTATAATTGTAGTTAGGTAGGTGATGAAATGAAGGTAAAGATACTAGTTGCTGATGATGAAAAAAACATAGCCGATCCAATTAGCTATGCATTAGAACGTGAAGGCTATGATGTAGATACAGTGTATAATGGTAAAGATGCTGTAGATGCTTTAGATAATAATAAGTATTGCATTTTGGTACTAGATATTATGATGCCTGAGTGCAATGGATATGACGTATGTAGACATATAACTAATAAGAATATTGGTATCATCATGCTAACTGCAAAGAATTCTACTATAGATAAGGTTTTAGGTCTAGAACTAGGGGCAGATGATTATGTTACAAAGCCATTTGTTATGACTGAACTTATAGCTCGTATTAGGTCTTTAGATAGAAGATTAAATAAATCCAAATCCTTGAAAATAGAAAATCGTGATGTGCTAATATTTGACTCTTTAAGATTAGATTCAAAAGAACATACTGTTACTATAGATGATATAAACATTGATCTTAAGCCTAAGGAATTTGAACTCCTATTCTTTTTAGCTAAGAATAACAAAACCCTATTTACAAGGGATAACATATTAGATTCAGTTTGGGGATTTGATTATTACGGTGGCACAAGAACAGTAGATTTACATATTCAGAGAATTAGAAAAAAACTACAAAATTATTCGACCCTAATTAAAACCATTCCTAAAGTAGGTTATAAGTTTATTGGGGAAAACAATGCGTATTAGCATAAAGCGTAAGCTAACTATATTTATTATATTGATACTTATACTCAATATAGCAATAGTTAGCTTTGCTTCACTTAGAGGTATTAGTGCGTATCAGAAAAAACAATATGAATCCGATTTAAAGGAAGATAGTAAAATAGCAAATATATATATCCGTGAGCAATTCCTAAAAGAGACAAATAGTAATTATAAAAGTTTTTATGAAAAAAATGCAAAATATCTTTGTAAAAATCTAAGAAATCTTATAAATAATGATGTTGCTTTGTATGATATAAAGGGCAATAATCTAATGGGCAGATATATTGCTGGCAACGAACAAAAAAAAGACAGAGTTCAAGAAAAAAAGATGGACAAACTAATGCTATTAGCCCTCGAAAATAATATCGTCTATAGAGATCTAGATAATAATAAGATAGAATATTTAGCACCTATTTATGATTATGATGGGCAGATAGGGGTTATTAGACTTATATATAATATCAAAAGTCAGAAAATATTTTATAGCGATATTAAAAATATGTACCTTGAATTTGGGCTGTTATCCATAGTCATAGTGTTTATAATAGCTAAAGTAGTTGTAATAAATATTATGAAGAAAATGAAGCATTTGACCAAATCATTAGAATTGGTAGAGGAAGGTAAATTTGAAGATATCACGTTAATAGAGTCAAACGATGAGATAGGGGATTTGAGCCTAGGTATACAATCAATGGCCTTAACTATCAGGAATGATATAGATGGAATGCAAAATGAAAAGAAAAAATTACAAAAACTAATAATAAAGCTTAGAGAACTAGAGAAAAAGCAAAAGCATTTTATAGGTAACATAACACATGAATTTAAGACTCCGATAACAGTTATAAAAGCTCAACAAGATTTAATAGCGCTATATAGTGATGATACTACAATGGTTAAAAATGCAAAAAAAGTAATAGATAGCGAACTACAGCGATTAGATGATATGGTTGAAAACATACTATACCTTTCCAGTATAGAAAAGTATGATTATGAATTCAAGCAAGAAAGAGTAGAAATAAATGCAATCATTAAAGAAATAGCTAATCGTATGCAAGCTAAGGCTCAGAAATTCGGTATTACAATAAAGCTTAAACTAGAGCATGCCGAAATATATTTTGATAAAGACAGCTTTACACAGATTATTATCAATGTTATAGACAATGCTATTAAGTACAATAAAGCTGATGGAAACATCGATATAAGAAGTTATAAAATAGCTGACAATGTAGTTATTGAGATAGAAGATACAGGTATAGGTATACCCGATGAAATTAAAGATAAGATATTTGACCCATTTTATACCGTTGATAAAAATAGATCAAAAAATCACTCAGGTACTGGTTTAGGACTTCCTATAGTTAAGACTATGCTTAAAAAACAGGGTGGCAGTATAACTGTACATAGTAATAAAAAAGGGAGTATATTTATAATTACGATACCTGTATTTGAGTCTATGCAGGTAAAAATATAATATCACTATAAGAGCTGTTAAGTATACATTTTATGTATATACCTAACAGCTCTTATAATTTAAACTGTGTTTTAATTAGACATACGAGTCTCTATTACTAAGAAACCAATGCCTATACTTTTTTCCTTACTGGTATCCATATTTCACCTGAAGAGTTATTCGCAAACCCGAAATACATTTCAAATTCGGGCCCCTCTATTTCTTCATATCCGGATGTAGGAAACCATTCTGTAAAGATTCGTTTCCAAATCTTTTGCAAATCGCATTTTGAATCAGGAAAAATAGCCCATGTTAATGCTGGAACTTTTAGCCTTGAATATTCTTCGGGTATTTCAACTCCTTCAGGTACATGATAACAAATCATGTATTTGAAAGTAGTATCTGTATAATCAAACAAAGCTGAATGTAACATTGCATCATGTCTTCTTTCAAGTAAATCGTTCATGTGATCTACAACTTTGTCTTCATCACACTTTCTACAAAACTGTGGTACCTCAACAAATGCTTCATCCATTTTCTTGCTTATAGTTTCGTATACACCGAATACTTCAAATGAGTCTTTTTGTTCAATACGATAATCCATCTCTATATCTCCTTTAATTGATATTGAGAAGGTCATTCTTGGATATGCTTTAAGTGCTACTCCTTTATTTCTGACAGATATGGGCATCACTCCATGTAGATTCTTAAATGCCCTAGTAAATGCCTCTGGAGATTTATATCCATATTTAAGTGCCACTTCAATAACTTTAATATTACTTGTCTGTAATTCAAAGGCTGCCAATGTTAATCGTCTACGTCTGATATATTCAGATAACGGTATATCCGTAATGAATGAAAACATTCTTTGAAAATGATAGGTAGAGCAACATGCCATTTTGGCGGCTTTATCATATGAGATATCTTTGGTCAAATTGGATTCTATATAATCCATAGCATTATTCATTCTGTTAAGCCAATCCATTAACTTCCCTCCCTTCGAGATAAATTATATGGTAAAACACATCAAAAAACCTTGCATTTCATGCACTATAAAATCAAGTAAAACTCATTATCTTCTCTTCTAATACTATAATTATAGTAATAAAGACCACTGATTTCAAAGAAACTAAAATTGAATAAAAAGATAAAAAGACATAGAAAAACAAAATACCTTTACAGCCAACTATTTATCTTGGTGCTTGTGTGAATGTAAAAAGGATAATTATAAGCATCAACCTTATTCTAATGTATTCTATCCTTAGTAGCTTTCATACTATTCTTATATAATCCAATGATTAATAACAGTATTGTCACAAAAATTTCTATACTAACTTTAAATACAGTACTTTGATTTTGGTTTATATATGATTCAATGATTCTATTGATTATATAATCTATCGCAATGAATAAGGTCATAGATAACGAGCTAATATACCACTTACTGATATGCAATTTCATAAACATCATAACTATAACTAGTATGTAAACTACTCCGATTGTGACAATTGGCACCGCAAGTGACGTAACCCACCCTTTTGTATCTGACAAGTATTCAATAATAAACAAGTAGGGAATAGATGCTATATAAAATCCCAAAAGTGAATATAACCACTTATATTTTCTAACAAAAAAATGTGGCATTACTGTCAACCATGTCACGATTAAACCGCCTATAGGATAATATGCCCATGTAATCTTCTTGTTTATTGCAATATTACATATGCTACAGACAAGCATTGCTATTAGAAAAATAATCCCTAAAATATAGCCATTTTTCTTCAATTTTTTATTAGCCTTTACCGAATCAGAATAATGTATGGCATCTAATATAATATCATTTATTTTACTGGTATTTGCTCCTATATTCATTTTATCCCTGCTACCAGCAAGCAATTCATTAACATTAACTCCTAAGGCTCTTGATAATTCTTGTAACAATGATATATCAGGATATCCAATACCTCTTTCCCACTTTGAAACTGCTTTATCAGTTACACCTAATATGTTAGCAAGTTGTTTTTGAGTCATACTATTTTCTTTTCTTAATTCTGCTATAAATTTACCAACTTTTATATTATCCAAAACGCTAACCTCCATTATATTTTTTGTGCGTCCTCTATATAGAGTATCATTACATATTAGCTTAATCAATAAACCTTCAGTTTATTTCCTATTATTGGGGTAAACTTTAAGTGGAATTGCCAATTGAAATTGTAATAGCTAACATATTTCCTAGAAAAAACCGCTGTTACATATGGTAAAGTTCGCCATGCTATTTGCAACGGCTATTTTTATCAATATAAATAAATCATATACAAATCATAGATAACTTATATTATTTTCCTATGCAAAAGGAGTTGCCTATTTAGACAACTCCTTTTATAACTTTACTCAAATACCTCATATTCAGTCTTTAGTAACTCTTTAATTATCTTGATATCATTTTGTGCGTTAGAGTTACGTCCGAAATTCATCTTAAAGAAATGATTATCATCTACTTTTATTATATACCTATTAAAATAGTCAGCTTTATCTTGTTCCTTCAAAAGGTGCCTTGTTTCTAGAATTTTAAGCACCTTTTGTCCATCCACTGTAATCCATTCACCAGTCATATCACTGTACCAAAATTTCTCTGACTCTTTCATATCAAATCTACCTGTTGCTTCAAATTGATCGTAGTAATATCCACCAGTTGTTGTTTGACAAAAGCTGAGCTTTGTCCCATCATAGCCAATCCATAAGGATACACTATTATGACCATCTTCAGTCTCTCTATAAAGTCTACCACTCCCAAATGTACCTAATATAGGATTGTCTCTTGGAACCTTTATTTGAAATCCTAGTTGCTCACTAGCATATTTCATATCCTCCATATTTTGTATAAATATATCATCATTAGATATATCTTCTTTAAAGTCAAAGTCCTCTACCTTAACCAAAGACTTAAGTATTACCTCAACATCAGCCAATGAAAGTTCATCATTTACAGTACCAACACGTTCATACGTATTTTTATAATTTACTCCATAGTATTCATCTTGGATTTTATATACAAAATACTCAGATACTTCATCGTCATTAGCATTACATACAATTTTTTGACCTTTTAGCTCTCCTACTGTCATTGGCTCACTCGATATTATCTCGCCAATTCCCTTGATATCCATGGGATTAACCCTTGACATTAATAGGTTAAACCAGCGACTATTTTTATTTCTGTTATCCTCCATCGAGAGGATGGCTACCCCATCCTTAATCAACACTGAACCAAATGTACCTTTGGAAACATTAATATAATCCTTTGAAAAGCAACTAGGTATTAACTTATATCCTGTATCTTTATATAGTTTTTCTAGATTATTGTACCTTAATGAGTCTCGCTTTGTTAGTACATTTTCCTGACTGACAGCACTTTTTCCCTGGCTTATTTTTACAGCCTTTGAGGCACCCTCTACACTAACAGGATTAGTCAATATAGCACTACCTATAATAATTGATCCTAAAAGTACCACTGCCGTTACCTTTATAGACTTACTCTTATATTTTTTTATCAATCTTATTCTCCTCTCTAATTGCTTAGCACTACTGGAGAAATAACATACAACTCCTATCCTCCTTGTGTTATCTAAATTGAGTTTTGCAACCTGAAGTATAGTACTTCCGTAGGAAACAGCATTTTTTTCCCCCAATCTATTCAACACATAAGAGTCACATGCTAATTCCACATCCATTCTATAAACCATCATCAAAATCCACATAATCGGATTAAACCAGTGAAGGCTTACTGCAAGTAGCACAATATTATTTGTTATTAAATCTCTTCTCTTAAAATGTGATAGTTCATGTAAGATTATATTTTTTAAACTATCCACATCGATATCTATCAGACTACATGGGTAGTATATACAAGGCTTTAAAATACCTGTTATACATGGACTGTTAAATTTGTCTCCAATAAAAACTCTAACATGTCTTTTTATCCCTAAACTCTCCTTACACTCTTCTACAATATCCATCAATCTTGCATCACTTAGCATTTTGCTATTATAGAGTTGAAGTCTCACCCTTAACTGCAATATAATAGTTGCTAAAACCATTAATATAACTCCACCAATCCAAATCATGGCTAGTATCTCGCGAATTTCTAGGCTGGTCTTGGGCTTATCTTTATGTATATCACGATCTAGACTAATGGTGGCATTTTTGTTATAATTTTTTTGTATGTTATTTTCTGCGCTATTCTGGTTCGTATGGGTTTTTTCATAGTTGTGTGCTATGACCATACCATCTGGAATAGCTTTTTCTATCTTGTCATAATTAGGGATAATACTCAATATACTTATTGGGCTCTCTGGGACAATAATTAAGCAAAATCTTAATATTGCTAACACTATAAGCAAATATATATACCTAATGTTGAGTTTCTTCTTTGCAATCTGCCTAAGCATTAATATTGCTAAAGCCACGATACTTGATGTAAATGAAACGCTTAAAATATTAGTAAAACATGCACTTATAAAATCCATGTATCTTACTCCTTATTATGCTTTTTATCTTCTAATAGTTTTTGAAGCCTATCTATATCTTCAATTGAAATATCCTCATTCTTTATAAAATTAAGGAATAGTTTATCTATCGCACCATCGTATATTTTTTGAAGAAAAGTCCTGTTTTCTTCCTTAACATACTCATCCTTTGATACCAAAGGATAATAATAATAGGTTCTACCAGATCTGTTATATGCCATAACCTTCTTTTTTACTAGTCTAGTTATAAATGTTTTAATGGTTTGTGGATTCCAACTCATCTTATCTGATAATTCTTCAATAACCTCTTCAGATGTGATAGGATTCTTATCCCATACCAATTTCATTACCTCTAATTCAGAATCAGATATAGATACATTTTTCAATACTAATACCTCCTAATTATTAATCTACACGTGTAAATATACTTTTAGTCTACACTAGTAGATTTAATTTGTCAATATATTTTGTAAATAAAAAAAACCTATCTTAAAATT
>NZ_JARMXH010000012.1:0-71019 GCF_056892235.1 Abyssisolibacter sp. ZYX002 | reverse complement strand
CATCTAGATAATTTTTGGTTTCTTATTTTTTGTAAATCAAAATTTTTAAGTCATACATCCTAAGTATGCTCATTCCTCTTATAAACCCTTGATACTTTTTTGTAATAACCCAATTTTGATATTATATTGTGCATAAAAAGATAACAATCTGTACAAATAAACGATATAAAAAAGACATCTATCCAAAAAGATATCTTTTTTATACTTTATAATTATTTATAGATTAGTTGCTTCATATTCTTCCAACTTGGCTTTTATATTATTGAAATCAACCATTAAGTATAATGCAAAAACTAATCGAAAAAATATACTAAAAAAGAGTACAAATGTAAGACCGCTATTATTTGAAAACAAAGTTAGACTAAATAGGATAGACAGAAATACAAAATAATATATCAAGGTTTTTTGTGTTTTAAACAATTTGATTGTTAAAGTCACATATTTGGAATGGACTAAAGCAATAGTTCCACTATAAATATTGTAAAATAACATTAATCTTAAAATATTGTATACTATCGTTTGCAAAATAATATAAGACGGACTAGTAGTGTTTATAAAGAATATAATCACGTCAACGAGAATCAATATACTGGCTATTTTTTTAGATTTTAAGAAAAACTTATCGTTAGTATCATAATATAAGTTAGAACAAGCAATTACTATTAATATATAGCCCAATATATTAGGTGTTATATTTATAAACTGAATCTTTACGTTGATGAATATAAAAATTACAGACCATTTCAGAAGTTTATAATCTTTTGCCATATTAGAAATAGTTCCTTTCTTTCATTTATTAGTTTTAACACAAGGACTATTATAACATATTACTAATAATAATGTAATACAATACGTAATTTTGAAAAAATAGTAAAAATATAATTAAATATCTGTAACTGCTTCTATAATTGGCATCTATTATTGACATGTAATAAATTTATTAATAAAATTAAACTAGTAACAATTAAAAAGGAGTGTAAATGGTATGCAAATTAATAACATCACATGTTTTAACGATTTCTGTAGTGAAATTAGAAGAGCTGGTTTTTCTCTTGGTGGAAGTAATGATGAAGGAATATTTGCATTATCAAGCTATTATGGAGAAAATATTGAAAGTCATACTGATAATGAAGAAACTGATCCTTGGAAATGGAGAATTAGAAGTATTATAGAGTGCGGTGATATAGCATATGGTAAATTGTTTTTTAATAAAGGAGGGTGGATAACTAAAGAATGGTACCCGTACTTTTTGGCTATAAGACGTGGCGGAGAATCATTGGATAAGTGCTATAGAGATGGAAAGATTAGTAGTATTGCTAAAAAAGTTTATGATGTTATATGCGATAATCCAAATATAGCATTACATGAAATAAAAACGTATTTTAATAAAGATGAAAATAAAAAACTTAATACTGCACTTACTACGCTACAAATGAAAATGTTTATTACTATAAGTGGGCAGAAATATAAAATATCAAAAGAGGGCAGAGAGTATGGATGGCCGGTGACTACATTTGTAAGAGTAGAAGAATTTTTCGAAGAAGAGGTATTTATAAAAGCTAATAATATTAATGAAAGTGAAGCAATAGATAAAATAAAAAAAAGAATTTTAGAATTAAATTCAAAGGCTCAAGAGAAAGTAATAAAAAAATTTTTATATAAAAGATAAATAATAACGCATACATATTAAAGAGTAGCTTTTCATAAGAATTAGCTACTTTTATTTGACTATTATTGATTTTGACAAATTTAGCATGAAAAATGTTGTATACTTACAATTAATAAGATAACTTAAAAAAGTTTATACAAATAACTATTCTAGTTGACGCATGATAAGAAAAGACAATAATAATATAACTAATATAATAAATATAATATTAAGTATTGTAGATATAAGCATTGCATTTCATTAAAATATAAAGTACAATTTATTTATATTGCACAAAATATAATATATAACATTTAAAATATACGCAATTCAATTCCATAGTTACTCATAAAAAAATTCTAGGCATAAAATTCTCATTTATTTAATACATATTAAAAAATTACATTTTGTAATTCAACATAAAAAGAAATTACAGGAAAGGTGTTCAAGATGAAAAATATAATAAGTGTGACACAAAACAAGTGTAAACAGTGTTATGCATGTGTTAGAAATTGTCCAGTTAAAGCTGTTCAGATAAAAAATGGACAAGCAGAAATAATGTATTCTAGATGCATCAACTGTGGTAAGTGTATAAGCAGTTGTCCTCAAAATGCTAAAATTGTCCTAGATAGTGAGACAAGATGCCAAAACATTCTAAAACAAAATAAGAGAATAGTTGCTTGTATAGCTCCTTCTTTTGTGGTAAGTTTTCATACGTTTTCATACAAAAAAGTAGTGGGTGCTTTGAAGGAATTAGGGTTTGACGAAGTATGGGAAGTAGCTTTTGGAGCAGAAGAGCTATCGAATAGAGTAAAAGACTATATATCTGATAATGATAAGAAAACATATATTAGTACTGCGTGTACAGCATTTACAACTATGATAGAAAAGCATTATCCTGAGCTTATTGATAATCTGTTACCCTTTGTATCTCCAATGATAAGCACTGGTAGAATAATAAGAAAAAAATACCCAGAGGATGATACAAAGATAGTATTTATAGGACCATGTGTTGCTAAAAAAGCTGAGGCTATGGAATTTCAAAATAGTGGTGTAATAGATTGTGCCTTAACATTTGAGGAGCTTAAAAGGCTTTTTATAAAAAATAAAATCAATATAAGGCAGTCAAGTGAGCAAGAGTTTGATGTTGTTGGTAATAGAAACGGCAGATTATTTCCTCTATCAGGTGGAATGATTAAGAATGTGTTTAAACAAGACGACAGCCTAATAAATGAAGATTACATATATATTGATGGTGAGGAAGAATGCTTTGAACTTGTAGATTCACTTCTTGAAGGAAAATTTACTTTTAAATTTGTAGATGTGCTTATGTGTAATGGTTGTATAAATGGATGTAAAATAGATAGTGATCTTAGTATGTTTGAGAAATTACATACAATAAAAAAATTCTACAATAATAGAAAATACGTAAAAAATGCAGTAGAGTTAGATACAGAAATTAATTATAAAAGGACGTTCACTAACAGAAGAAGTATAATGCCATATCCGTCGGAAAGAGAAATAGATCAGGTACTTAAACTAACAGATAAGCAAACGGAAAAAGATCAACTCAATTGTGGGGCATGTGGATACAACACATGTAGAGACAAAGCAGTAGCTGTTGTGCAAGGTATTGCAGAAGTTGAGATGTGCCTTCCTTATCTGAACAACAAAAAGACTAAGTTATTAAAGGAGATATCGGGAAGATTAAAAGAGATTACTACACTAAAAGAAGAGCTTGAGACGATAATAGAATCTTCGTATGATGGGATGATGGTAACAGATGGGCAAGGCAAAATATTAAAGACGAATAAAGCATGGAAGAACATGATCGGGTTTGATAGAGAGAAAGACAATGTACTAGAAATGGAGAATAATAACATAATATTCCCATCAGGAACACTCCTAGTACTAAAAGAAAAGAGAAGAATATCATTTATACAAAATTCGTTTAATTCAAATCAATATTTAGCAACAGCTACACCTGTTTTTGATGAAAGTAACAATATAGCTAGAGTTGTCACGAATATAAGAGATATTGAAGAATTAATTAAGCTAAGAGAGCAACTAAATGAGACAAAGAAGTTACAAAAATATTTTAATATTGAAAATGATAAAAAAGAAATGTATAACAATGTGACGAACAATGCAAATCTTGTTGCAAACAGTATTGAGTTCGGTAAAGTACTGCAGACAGCAAGCAAAGTAGCATGTGTTGATTCAACAATACTTATACTAGGAGAATCAGGGGTAGGAAAAGAAGTAATTGCAAAATTCATACATAGCCTTAGCGGAAGAAAAGATATTCCCATGGTTAAGATAAACTGTGGAGCCATTCCAGAAAGTTTGATAGAATCAGAACTTTTTGGATATGAAACAGGTGCATTCACAGGCGCATCTAAGCGTGGAAAACCAGGATTAATAGAAATAGCAGATAAAGGGACACTTTTCCTAGACGAGATAGGAGAATTACCTCTTAATATACAAGTTAAGCTATTAAGAGTCTTACAAGAAAGAAAGCTTATAAGAATAGGAGGAACAAAGGAAATTTATGTAGATGTAAGAATAATAGCCGCGACCAATAGAGATTTGTTCCAAATGGTTAAGGAGGGGACATTTAGAGCAGATTTATATTATAGACTAAATGTTGTGCCAATAAACATACCTCCACTTAGAGAAAGAGTTGATGATATATTACCGCTTTGTTATTATTTTCTTAACATATACAATAATAAATACAGTTGCTCTAAAAAAATAACTAGCCAAGGAGAAGAAATCTTAAAAACTTACGATTGGCCTGGGAATGTTAGGGAACTAGAGAATTTAATAGAGAGACTAATAGTAACCACTAGAAATGATACAATAGATAAGAATGATTTGCCAGCATTTTTGTTTATGGAGAACCTTAGAAATGCTAATAAAATAGATATTAACGGAATTATTCCACTTAAAGAAGCAATAGAACTATTAGAAAAACAATTGATTGAGAATGCATACAAAAAATACAGGACAACCTATGAAATAGCACAAGTTTTAAAAGTTAATCAATCCACAGTAGTAAGAAAAATACAAAAATATTTTAAAAACAATGCATTTATGCATGATTAGAATTAATTAGAGCTGTTATTAGCTTAAATAAATTTAAACTGAGGGTAATAAAAAGAAGTACTCATTATTTGAGTACTTCTTTTGTTTTGTAGTAAAGGTTCAAAAATTACAGTAAAGAGGGATTTATATAAATTGCAATCAATATTAAAATTTAATCAAAAATTTTATCTGTCTTTGATATGATTATTTTTGTGAAACTCGCAATAAAAAATCAAAAATCAGAATATTCTAAAATAAATTAAAAGGATATTTACTAAATTTAATCATGAGCTTTGACTTAAACAATCCAAAGATCAAATCGAAAATAGAGCATGTGCGAATTATTATAATAACTTAAATGAAAACGTTTTTTAATGTAAAATATGATGCTTAATTCTCTAAAGTGAGAAGAAAAAATATTGCGAATAATAAATAATTCTATTAGTAAGATTAAGTTTAACCAATAGTAGTACTGTAAAGCTCAAATAATGCATTTGTGCATGATTAAATGCAAGTATGCATTTAGGTAAAAATTACCAAAGAAAGTCTAAAATATTAGCCTTTCTTTATTTATTAGTAAATTACAGCTCTGTGACTCAAAAAATTAAAATTTGAACTAATAGAAAAATTTGGCACAGTAGTTGCAATATATTTAGATAAATTATAAAAGGAGGTTACATTATGTCTATAGTAACGTCATATCAACAATTAAGGAGTGAAGCACTAGAAGCTATAGATAAAAAAAGACCATCAGGAAAATTTCGAGCGGTATTAGGATACTCTATCTGTAGCGTTAGCGTTGGTGCTAACGATGTCTTAATCAGTTTGCAGGAGACTGTAAAACAAGCTGAATTAGATAATATAATAATTGAAACTACAGGATGTATTGGAATGTGCTGTAGGGAACCGTTGTTAGACATATACACTCCAGAGGGCGAAAAATACACATATGAATACGTAAATCAGAAAATGGCTAGAGCGATAATAATATCGCATAGTATGTATGATGAGCCGATTAATGAATGGTTAATTAAGCTATGATTATTTAATGAAGAGTAAATAATCATGTTTAAAAGTTGAAGGGAGGATATATTATGCAATCCAAAGTGGTAATGGAAGCCATAAACAAAGTGGGTAATACTCAAGATAAACTGTTAGAAGTGTTAATAGAGGTACAGTCACAGACACCTGGTAATTACATCAGCGAAACATCTCTAAGAGATATTTCAAAGGAATTAAATGTACCTCTTAGTAAAGCTTACAGCGTAGCAGGATTTTATTCTATGCTATCTACAAAAGAAAGAGGTAAATATTTGATACAGATATGTAATAGTGGGCCCTGTTATATAAATAGAGGAAAAGCTATTGCAAATGCGTTTGAGCAAGTACTTGGAATAAAGATGGGAGATACTACGTCAGATAAGTTATTTACTCTTGAATATACGAGCTGTTTTGGAGCTTGTGATGTTGCACCGGCTATAAAAGTTAATGATAAAGTGTATGGTAATTTGACTGTTAATAGAGCAATGCAAATTATAAACGACTTGAAAGAAGGTGTGGAGTAATGGTAAATTTGATATCTAAATTGTGTGGTAAGATAGATCCACTATCCATAACTGAATATGAAAGCAATGGTGGTTTTAGTGCTACTAAGAAGGCACTTTCAAAGAAGCCACAGGAAGTACTAGATGAGGTAAAAGCGTCGAACCTTAGAGGTAGAGGAGGAGCAGCTTTCCCAACTGGACTAAAGTGGTCGTTTACAGCATCTGAAGATTCGCCTATAAAATATGTTATATGTAATGCAGATGAAGGTGAACCTGGCACATTTAAAGACAGAGTGTTATTAGATGGAAGTCCATTTCAAATAATAGAGGGTATGATAATCTGTGGTCACGCAGTTGGAGCGACTAAGGGATATATATATATAAGGGGAGAGTATCCTAAGACAAAAGAACTTTTGATAAAGAGTATAGATGTTTTAAGAAAAGCAGGTTATTTAGGAACTAATATATTTGGGTTTAATTTTGATTTTGATATAGAAGTTAGATCGGGTGCTGGTGCATATGTATGTGGAGAAGAGACTGCACTAATTGAATCAATAGAAGGAAAAGCAGGAAGGACTAGATTTAAGCCACCTTATCCTCCAGTAGCAGGGCTTTGGAACAAACCAACGCTTGTTAACAATGTTGAAACTCTAGCTAATATACCTGTTATACTCAATTTAGGTGCAGAGAAATACAAAGAATATGGAACAAAATCAAGTAGTGGAACAAAACTCATATCTGTATCAGGTAATGTAGTGAATAAAGGAGTATTTGAGATAGAGTTTGGAATTAGCTTAAGAGAAATAATAAATAATTTATGCGATGGAATGGATACGGATAAAAAAGTTAAATTTGTACAACTAGGAGGTTCTTCAGGAGCCTGTATTCCAGAGAATTTACTAGATATAAAGATAGACTTTGATTGCTTGAGAGAGAACGGAGTAAGCTTAGGCTCAGGAGCAATGTTTGTGGCTGATGATAGTGTGTGCGTGTTAGACTTTTTATTAGCAACTATGGAGTTCTTTAAACATGAGTCTTGTGGTAAATGTACTCCATGTAGAGAGGGAAATAGACATATAGTAAGGATATTGCATAAGATAACCAAAGGTGTTGCTACAGAGAAAGATGTAGAGATATTAGAAGAAATCTGCGAAGTAATGAAGACGGCCTCCCTTTGTGGACTAGGGCAAGCCGCTCCTACAGCTGTGATATCTTGTTTACAGTATTTTAAAGATGAGATTAAAGAGCATATTAACAAGGAATGTAGAGCAAACAGTTGTCTGTTCGATAAGGGGGCGATAATAAATGAGTAAAATAAATTTGACTATAGACAATAAAACTGTTTCTGTGGATGATGGAAAAACTATATTAGATGCAGCAAAAATGGTAAATGTAAAAATACCAACATTATGTTTTCATCCAGATCAACATATAAAAGGTAGCTGTCGTGTATGTGTGGTAGAGGTAGAAGGACAAAATACACTTGCAGCATCATGTTGTACGCCAGTAAGAGAAGGTATGGTCGTAAAAACTAATACTAAAAAGGTAAGAGATGCAAGAAGAGCAATAGTTGAAATGATTATATCAAATCATAACGCAGAATGTCTTGCCTGTGTTAGAAACGGAAATTGTGAGTTGCAGCAGTTATGTAATGAACTAAATATAAGAGAGTATAAACTAGAAAAAACAGTTGAATATTTGCCTATAGATAGCTCTAATCCATCTATAGTTAGAGATTTAAGCAAGTGTATTAAATGTGGTAGATGTGTAGAAGTATGCCATGAAGTGCAGGGTATAGGTGCTATTGACAATGTTCATAGAAGTAGTGATATGAGAATAGATACACCTTTTTCTTTGGGGCTTGCTGATACTAAGTGTGTTTATTGTGGGCAATGTATTAATGTTTGTCCAGTAGGAGCATTATATGAAAAAAGTGATATTAACACAGTTTGGCGTGCTTTAGATGATAATAGCAAACATGTTGTTGTACAGATAGCTCCAGCAGTAAGAGTTGCATTAGGTGAGGATTTTGGTTTACCGCCAGGAAGTATAGTAACAGGTAAAATAGTTACAGCACTTAGGCATTTAGGGTTTGACGCTGTGTTTGATACAAATTTTACAGCCGATTTGACAATCATGGAAGAAGGAAATGAACTTCTTCACAGAATACAAAACAACGGTAAACTGCCAATGTTGACTTCATGTAGCCCTGGTTGGATTAATTTTGTAGAACAGTTCTATCCAGAATTCTTAGATAATGTTTCTACTTGTAAATCACCACAACAGATGTTTGGTGCGTTAGCAAAAACTTATTATCCTAAAAAGATAGGTATTGATCCAAAAGATGTTTATGTAGTTTCAATAATGCCATGTACCGCAAAAAAAGCAGAAGCAGGAAGAAAAGAAATGGCGGATAGTGGATATCAGGATGTAGATGTGGTTTTAACTACAAGAGAGTTAGCTAAGATGATAAAAGAAGTTGGGCTTGATATAAATACATTAGTAGAAGATAATTTTGATGATCCATTGGGGATTTCAACAGGTGCAGCAGTAATATTTGGAGCATCTGGAGGTGTTATGGAGGCAGCTCTTAGAACTGTTTATGAGGTAGTTACAGGAGAGGAACTAGAAAATATTGAATTTAAGGGAGTTAGGGGACTTAAAGGAATTAAAAAAGCTACAGTTAAAGTTGGCGATTTAGATGTTAAAGTGGCAGTAGCAAATAGCCTGGCAAGCGCAAGGGAAATACTAGAGCTAGTCAAATCAGGTAAAGAAGATTTTCATTTTATAGAGATTATGTGTTGTCCAGGAGGTTGTATAGGTGGAGGTGGTCAACCTATACCTATAACTAACGAAATAAGAGAAAATAGAATAAAAGGGATATATCAGATAGATGGAAATTCAGAGATTAGAAAATCTCACAAGAATCCTGCAGTAGCTGTGTTATATGAAGAATTTTTAGAAAAGCCATTAAGTCATGTGTCACATGAATTACTTCATACACACTACACAGATAGAAGCTAATTAACATGTTTAAAAGCATGTAAATTTCCCAATCCTTATTTTTTCCTGAGTGTATATAAGCATGAATTTGAGAAATAGAAACTGAGGTTCAATGCATTATATAACTCAGGACTTTTTTATTTGTACTTTTAAACGTCGTTTTTATTGGTTTAATTTATTCTATTGTATAGATTGAGTTAATAAATACAGTTCATCTAATAGGACAATCCATATAACATTAAAGACTATACTGATACCCATTAAGGGATAGTATAGTCTTTTCATTTTATTTAAGCCACAATATTATTCATCTTCTTTTGAGATAGTTTTTTTATCTTTCTTTTCTTTTCCCAAGTACTCAGGAAGCTCCATACCAGCCATGTCAAACATATCTTTCATTGGTGGTATTGATTTCATCATACCTGACAAAAAGTTGGCTGTTGTTGGTGTACCATCTTTAGACATACCATCCCAAACAGTAACTTTATCGATTTTAAGATTTTT
Source organism: Abyssisolibacter sp. ZYX002 (assembly GCF_056892235.1). Taxonomy (NCBI): domain Bacteria; kingdom Bacillati; phylum Bacillota; class Clostridia; order Eubacteriales; family Clostridiaceae; genus Abyssisolibacter; species Abyssisolibacter sp. ZYX002. The sequence goes on along the minus strand of NZ_JARMXH010000012.1, from coordinate 61,233 downwards.
AATCGCGTCTACTTGTTTTTCAACAAGAGATTCCATCTTATCAGCTAGCATAAGTTTGATTGCATCATTAGCATTACCACCCGTTGAATTGACGATTTCTTTAAAACCAGCAGCTTGTTTGCTCAGTAATTCAGAAATACCGCGTGCTTTAGCTTCCATTTTAGCATAGATAGCGTCAGCTTCACCTTTTGCAATTCTTCTCTTTTGCTCAGCTTGAGCTTCTGCTTCTATCTCTGCTTTACGCTTATCTATTTCAGCAAGTACAATAACATCAGCTTCCTTAGTAGCACGTTCTCTTTGAGCTCTAGCTTTTTCGGCTGTTTTCTCTGCCTCGTAAGCTTCTTCTAATGCACGAGCTGATTGAACTTTTTCAGCTGCAGTCGCTTTTCTAAGTGCTTCAGCTTCCTTTTCTCTTCTTTCAGCTTCTGAATCAGCTATTGTTACTTTAGCTTCGTTCTCACCTTTTATAGCCATAGAGTTAGCTTCTGCAACTCTAACACGTTGATCCTTAAGAGCATTTGATTCACCGATTGCTCCATCTCTATTCTTTTCAGCAACGGTTTTCTTAGCATCATTTATAGCTTTAGCAGCAGCTTCTTTACCAAGTGCAGCTATGTATCCTGATTCATCGTTAATATCTGTTACGTTAACGTTAATTAATCGCAGACCTATTTTTTTAAGTTCTGATTCAACATTTCGAGAAACAGCATCTAAAAATTTATCTCTGTCAGTATTGATTTCTTCAATATCCATAGTAGCTACAACTAGACGCAGTTGACCAAATATAATATCTTTTGCAAGTTCTTGAATATCGTTTAGTTGTAGACCCAACAAACGTTCAGCTGCATTCTGCATTATACCATGCTCTGTAGAGATACCAACTGTAAATCTTGAAGGTACATCAACCCTTATGTTCTGCTTAGACAGTGCATTGGTTAAATTTACTTCAATAGAAATAGGCGTTAAATCTAAGAATTGGTAGAATTGAAATACTGGCCAAATAAAAGCTGCTCCACCATGTATACATTTAGCAGAACGCTGACCTCCTTCAGAGCTCTTACCCACCTTACCATAAACAACCATTATCTTATCGGATGGACATTTTTTGTACCTTGATAGTAGTGCTAATAATGTTGATAACAACAAAATGACACATACAATGATAGTAATCATAGTTTCATTCATTATAATACCCCCTTATAATATTTATAAATAAATTTATTAATCATAGATATAAAATCTGTGATATCATTACTAATTCATCAGTATTTTTCTTTTGTAATAACTAAAATATTGTTACCAGAAATATCTATAACTCTGGCTTGAGAGCCGGTAGATATATTTTCATTATCATCAGTTACAGCGTCAAATTCTACATATCTATCTTGAATCATTACATTTATCTTACCCATTCCATTGCGGTTAGCAGGTATAGTAAGATAAATTTCACAGGTTTTCCCTAGCGCATTTTTTAAATTTAATAGACCATTTGATTGAAGTCTTGTAATCCATAGAAAAAGTAGAGCGATTATAAACATTGATATAAGTCCACAAAGTAAAGCTATAAAGATAATAACAAGCCGTGGTAATGATGTATTGCAAAGAGATACTCCAACCCATCCAAAGACAGTAAAAAATGCTAATAAACCACGGATAGAAAAGAATCTTAACCCATGTAGAGATGAAATAGCAGATGTATCAAAATCTGCATCAGTATCAAAATCAATATCAGTATCTAAATCTACGTCTGAATCAATATCAAAATCTGAGTCTAAAGACAGACCTAATATGGTAATGACTGTTTGGATAATCAATACTAGAGTGGAAGGTATCGCCACATAAAAAAATAATTGCTTTAAGTCAATAGAATTTAACATAATATTAACACCTCCAAATAGTGAATTATATTCACTATTACATGATATACCATTTATTTCTTGATGTCAAGTTAGAGAATTTGATTATTATTTACAATAATGCTATACTAATATACAAAGAGGGTGAATATAATTCACATGAAATAATAGAGGGGAGATAGGCATTGGATACTATAGGTAAAAGAGTTAGAGAAGCTAGATTGAGATTAAAAATGACTCAATCAGAAGTAGCAGGAAACTTTATTACAAGAAATATGTTAAGCAAAATAGAGAATGATGTCGCTATGCCTTCAATTAAAACTATTGAGTATTTAGCATCAGTGCTCGATCAAAAAGTCAGTTATTTCCTAGATGCATATAAGGAAGAAAGTATAGATAAAAAAAATAAACTTAAGGAATTGGTATCAAAACATAAGTATAGAACTATAATAGATATGCTAGAAAATGAAGAAAACAAAATGAACAGTAATAGCTTTATAATTTTGCAAAAAGCCTATATTGAATGTGCTAAACAGGTACACGGGCAGGAGTCTATTGAGCTTTATAATAAAGCTAAACAGATGGCAGAACAGATGGAATATGTACCTAGAGAACATATTATAGATATTAAATTAGGCACTATTGGATTATGTGAATCTAATGAGGAATATAATACGTTACAAGCAGAAATATCACAAGAAATAGAGAGTTTTTGTTTGAGTAGTATAGACAAAATAATCAAAGCAGAGATATTCTTAAAGAAGGATAAGATAAAAAAAGCAAGAGAGCTTATACAAGATATAGAAGTAAATAGGTTAGAAGGTTTTTGGAAAGGTAAATACTATTATATTAGAGCTATCTTTGCAAAGGAATATGATGAAAATGAATATTTGAGTTTTTTGAAATTAAGCAAAGATTATTTATCAGATACAGCCAATGAGATATTACTATTAGATATTTATAGCAGACTGCGTGAAGTGTACTCTAAGAGACAAGACTTTGAAAGAGCTTATCTTTATTCTATAAAAGAAAATAATTTATTAAAAAAATAGAACTAACAAATCTAAGTTAATATGCATAAAACTATTTGACATTAATAAATATTTGGATTAAAATTGGTATATACAACATAACAATATAACAATAGAGGTGATGAGTTTGAAAACTGTATCTAGACAAAATCCGTTACCACTTTACTATCAGTTAAAAGAGTTACTTAATGAGATGATTGACAATGATTTATATAAACCTGGCGATAATATACCTCCTGAAAGAGAATTGTGCCAAATGTATAATGTAAGTAGGATGACTGCACGAAGAGCAGTAATGGCACTTGTAAATGAAGGAGTATTATATAGAGAGCAAGGGAAAGGTACGTTTGTATCAGAGCCAAAAAAAAGACATAATATATTTCAACTAAAAGGGTTTACTGAGCAAATGGAGGAAAAAGGGCTAAAAACAAATACCAAGGAACTATCATTTAAAATTGTTGATACAACTAATAAAATCAAAAAAGCATTAGAAATTAAAGATGATGAAAAAGTCTTTGAAATCAAGAGATTAAGGATGGTAGAGGGTGAACCTTTTTTAATAGAAACCGTGTATATACCATTTAATTTGTGTTCAGACTTAACGGAAGAAATGCTATTAAATAAATCACTATATCAGATATTTAAAGAGAGATATGATTTTGTATTTAGTCATGCAAAACAAACTATAGAACCAATCAAGGTCAATGAATATGAAAGTGAGCTTTTAAATATTGATGAAGAATCTATGCAGTTATTATTTACGGGTATTACTTATTTAGAGGCAGGTAGACCAATTGAGTATGTTAGAGCTATATATAGAAGTGATAGATATAAATATGAGGTTACGTTAAAAGCATAAAGAAGGTGAAAAACTTGAAAGCTATCATTAAGGGCAAACTTATATTAAAAGATAGAATAGATGAAGATAAAGTAATTTTTTTTGATGATAAAATTAAAGATATTGTGGATAAAGACAAAGCAAATTTAGAAAATGTGGATATCATTGATGCTAAAAACAATTATGTTTCTCCTGGATTTATTGATATTCATATTCATGGTAGTGCAGGTAAGGATACGATGGATGCAGATGAAGAGTCTATGTTAGAGATGGGTAGAAATATAACTAAATCAGGTGTTACATCATTTCTGCCTACAACTATGACAATGAGTAGAGCAAATATAGAGCTTGCTTTAAATAATATAAAGAAGTGTATGAGTTTAGAGCACAAAGGAGCTAATATATTAGGAGCTCATTTAGAAGGGCCTTTTATTAGTGATGTATATAAAGGTGCACAAGATGCAAAGTATATAATTAGACCTGAATTTGATTTGATACAGGAGTATTTGGACATTATAAAGATTATAGTTATAGCACCTGAATTAGACATTGAGTTTGAATTTTTATCAAAAGTTAAAGAAACATATAAAAATATTACAGTATCTATCGGCCATACGAATGCAACATTTGATAAGGCATTGGAATCTTTTAAACATGGAGTTAATCATATAACTCATATGTTCAATGCTATGACGCCCTTACATCACAGAGAGCCGGGTGTAGTTGGAGCAGCACTATCCAGTGATGTAACATGTGAATTGATAGCAGATAATATACATGTACATCCAGGTTTATATCAAATGTTTTGCGATATAAAAGGTATTGATAAAGTAGTACTTATAACTGACTCTATGAGAGCAGGAGGTTTAGGTAGTGGCGAATATGACCTTGGAGGACAAAAGGTTATAGTTGATAGTAATTCAGCTAGATTACAGGATGGAACTCTGGCAGGAAGTATACTTAGAATGAATGATGCTGTAAGGAATATTTATAATAATACATCATTAAGTTTGTATGAAGTAGTTAGAATGGCCACATCAAATCCAGCTCGAGCTATTGGTGTGGATAAATTTAAAGGAAGCTTATCTAAAAATAAGGATGCAGATATAGTGATTTTTAATGAAGATTTAAACATATTTAAAACTATAGTAAATGGAAATATTGTTTATAAAGGACAGCTTTAGGGAGGAATTTGATGAATATAATAATTGTAGATAATTATGAAGAGATGAGCAAAAAAGCAGCTAGTATTATTATGAGTTGTGTAGTATTAAAGCCTAATAGTGTTTTAGGGTTAGCTACTGGCTCTACTCCATTGGGTATGTATAAAGAATTAGTGAAAGCATATAAAAGAGGAGATGTTGACTTTAGTAATGTGTTATCTTTTAATTTAGATGAATACTACGGAATAAATAAAGATAATAGTCAAAGTTATAACTACTATATGAATGAGAATTTCTTTAAACATATTAATATCAAAAAAGAGAATACTTTTATACCAAGTTCAAAGATTGAAGATCTAGATCAAGCTTGTAAATACTATGATCAAATCATTAATAAACATGGAGGGATAGATATCCAGGTATTAGGTATAGGGCAGAATGGTCATATTGGCTTTAATGAACCAGATAGCAAATTTGTTGGTGAGACACATCTAGTCAACTTAAAAGAAGATACAATTAACGCAAATGCGAGATTCTTTAGTTCGGTAGATGAAGTTCCTAAAAAAGCAATAAGTATGGGTATAAAATCTATAATGAAAGCAAAAAAGATAGTACTACTAGCGAGTGGAGAAAGTAAGGCACATGCTATATATAGTGCAGTAAAAGGAGATATCACACCAGAAGTACCAGCTTCGATATTACAACTACATCCAGATGTAACTGTTATATTAGACAGAGAAGCTGCTATGATGTTAAGCAAGTAATAAGATTAAGATAACATTCATTAGTTGAAATGGGTTTTGTCAAGTGGACAATCAATTAATTAAAATTTAATACACGAGTGCTTGGTTTCGATATTTAAACGGAGCTAAGCACTTTAGTCGTTCTAAAATTAAAAATTCAATGATTTTTTCCGTTCTATTTAAAAAATAAAGACTCAAAGATATTCGGATATTTAATATAAAAATATATATGATATTTTATATAATATAAATATCATTGTCGTCTTTAGATTCAAATGCTATGTTTTTAGTTATAAATTGTTGCAAAAGTATAGTTCGGTTTATCCGTAATTTCAAAGAAGCTGTATTTGATATAGATATTTTAGACAACTATGCGACAATAGCTTTAAAATCAGTCAAAACTGTCTTGCATGTTATAAGTATTGCCCAGAAAATACTATTAGTGATGATATAGCCCGATTTAATGAAAGAAACCACCACCTATTATTAGATATACAAGATATTATTTTGCAAAACGCTAGTAATTAATATCCAATAGGGTGGCTTAATATAAGCTATCCTCTCAGACTGTAGAAAAAAGCCCAATTTATGCGTTGTTGTTAAAATTTCCGTTGCTCACTTACCTCTAAGTAAGCTCTGCTACTCAATTTTAACACGCCTTGAAATTGAACTTTTACTAAAGTCTGCTATCTTGATGACTTTGTCATCAACCTAAGAAGATGGCTTAATATAAGCCACCCTCTTAGTGTTTTACTAATTTCTCTAAACTAGAGAAGTAGTTTAGTCTCAGCAGCCCTCTTTAATAGGGAGAGAACTTTGTAACCACCCGTTCAACATACCACCCTTTAGTGAACATGCATCATATCCTAATATTTTTAACAATGAAACTACTTGCCCTGCAGATTGACCAGAGTAGCAAACAACTATAATTTTTTTGTCTTTTGGTAAGACATCTATACATTCACCTAACTCATACCAAAAAATATTTATAGCACTATCAATGTGTCCTTTTTTAAAATCTTCTGCTTTTCTTATGTCTAAAATAAATAAGTCTTCCTTATTATTGTCCATCAATTCGTCTAGCATTTCGCAAGATACAATATTGTTACACCCTTTGTTGCAATCCTCAAAATATTTAGAAACAGCTTGCTCCACAGAATTCATAATCATATAGTTACCAAGGTTAATTAGTACTATGTACGATCTATGTACTAATCTTCGAACTTGATAACTTTCACTCCCTTCATAATATATTTTGTTCTGATTATACTTATATAGTTCGATAAGATTAACGATATTCCTTTGTCTAAAAGCAATAATAATATATTCTACCTAATTAAGCACAAATGTAATCAAAATGTAATAACTAAAAAATTCAAATAATATACTCTTAGTATTATAATGTAATGGAGGAGTAAAATGCACAATAAAGGATGGATTAAGCTAAGTTGTATATATGTAGGGAGTGTAGTTGGAGCAGGGTTTGCCTCTGGAAAAGAACTAATGGATTTCTTTTCAATACATGGATATAGAGGATTGATTGGAGCAATAATTTCCTCAGTTTTTTTTATGATAATAGGAAGTGTAGTATTGATAAAGACGTATGAAGCTAGAGCAAGAAGTTTTGCTCAGTTGATTAATCCTTTATTGGGAAAGAATTTGATTGGGATATTTGAAATAGCAGTATTGTCATTTTTATATATTATATATTGTGTTATGCTTGCGGGATCTGGAGCTATAACAATGCAACTGTTAAAGTGTAGCCCTCAAATGGGGATTTATTTGATGTCTATAGCTGTCTTTATAGTGCTAATTAACAATGTTGAAGGATTAGCTAAGGCCAATACATTACTAATACCAATTTTAGTGGCAGCTATAATTGCTATATCAATATATATTATCAGTAGTCAAGGAAAAATGTACTATAGTAATTTTTATGGTGCAGAAGATATGAAAAAGAGTTGGTTATTTTCATCGATATTGTATGTTAGTTATAACAGCATACCTTCAATGGTAGTACTTGGAGCTACATTAGACATAATACCAAACAAAAAGATAGCGATAAAGGCAGGTATCATGAGTGGGATTATTTTATTTATAATGAGCTTGTTTATAATAATACCACTTATGATGTTTAATAATGATTTGCAGGGAGTTGAAATTCCAATGCTCTTAGTAGCAGGAAGACTCGGGAGGTTTGCAGAATATACATATAGTATGGTTTTATTGATAGCAATGTTTACAACAGCTATAGGTAATGCATTTGGATTTGTTAAGAGATTTGCTCAGATATTGGATTTAAACATATATGTAGTTTCATTTATATTTTGTATAAGTGCGATACCATTATCTCAGTTTGGATTTTCTACACTAGTTGAACTTTTGTATCCTGTTTTAGGGTATGTTGGAGTGATATTGATAGTAACTATAGTATTTAGAGATTTACACTCTAGATTAAAGAATATATAATAATATAAGATATTACAAGTTAACTTTGGAGGATAATATGAGGGTAAGAAAAGTAAATTACAAGTTTTTGACAGTATTAATCCTGGCAGTTATAATAATAGCTATTTTTAAGATGGACAAAATAAAAAAAGTATTTTCTAGTTTGGATGTAGAAATAGTACCAATTAATAGTTTTGAAATAAATGAAGTGAACCCTGATAAGTCTAGATTTTATAATAAAGGGATAGCATATTATTCAAATAATAAAGTAACACTCTTAGATTATACTGGGAAAAAAATATGGAGTAAAACTATAGCTTATTTAAATCCCCTAGTGCATTTAGGAAAAGACAAGATTTATGTAGCAGATAGTGATAGTGGACAAATCAACGCATTGAACATCAATGGACAGATAATTTGGAAATATGAGCCTAAGAACGCAATATTGAATATTGGAGAAGAGGATGGAAATTTAATTATACTATCACAAAATCTATCACAGAAATCAAGAATCAATATAGTAGATAGCTCTGGTAAACTAGTTTCAAATAATATGCTGGAAAAAGGAACTGCCTTAAACATAGAGGTGTCTAATAAGTATAGAGAGTATGCCTGTATATCAATTGAGATGTTTGACAATAAAATCAAAAGTTATGTTTATGCATTTGATATAAATGGTAAATTGATATTCTCAAAGGAGTTTGATGGCGAGTTTGTATATGACATAAGTTTTATAGATAGAGAAAATCTAATATATGTTTCTGACAAGACTTATGGGAGAATAAGTAAAGAATCAGTAGTTTGGAGTAAAGAAATAGATGAAGATTCATATGTGGAAATAGACAAAAACAAAAATATAATATGTTGTATAGTAGAAGGTTTTCTAAAATACATTCGGTACAATGGAAATGTTATAAATAAAGTAGAAGTAAAAGGAACGTATGATGACATAGTTTTTGCTAACAAGTTTACTTATTTGATAAATGGACAAGATTTAGCGATGATAGAGGATTCAAAAAAGGTTGTAAATAAATATACACATGAAGAATCCATATCAAATATGGACATGATAAATAATAAAGTAGTATTAATAGCACAAAACAAATGTACAGTACTAGAATACAAATACATTGAAGAACAATAGGAGGGAGCCAGTGAATGCATTAGATATAATAATACTTGCTTTGCTGTTATATTCAATGATAGCAGGTTATTGCAAGGGATTTGTTTCAGAAGTTTTTAAGCTTACTGGATTTATAATAGCAATCCTTATTACAAAAAAGTTTTATAGTAATATGGCAGTGTTGATAGCAAAAAATGAAAAGATATATAGTGCAGTATATAATTTTGCAAGTAAAAAAAGTAATGCACTAATAGCTAAGATGTTAGATGGGAGTAATGTATTTGATAATGTTAATTTACCATCACAAGTAAAGAATTCAATAGCAAGTAATAGTAGTGTTGTAGGCGGAGCAGGATTAAATACAGGTTCAGAACTGACTTTGATACTTACCAACTTGATTATAAACGTTATTAGTATTTTACTAGTGTTCATCATAATCAAGATTGTTTTACATATAGTATTCAAAGCGATAGAAGGCTTTACAGAGATACCTGGTATAAAACAACTAAATCAGTTGATGGGCATGATTCTTGGTGTTGTTAAAGGAGGATTATTTATTTCGTTTATGTTTGTAATACTTTCACCATTTATATCTATATCAACAGATGGGTGGTTGTCAAAGTTAATGGAAGGTTCAGTGATAGGGAACTTTTTTTACTCAAATAACATTATATTGTATTTAATAAATGATTTACATATAGCTAAAGTATTAGATTATTTAGGGTAGTAGTAGAATAAGTAATAGCCTCATTTTTATGAGGCTATCAGACTGTAGACAAAAGCCCAATTTCTGCGTTGTCCCAAAATTTCCGTTGCTCACTTACCTCTAAGTAAGCTGTGCTACTCAATTTTAACACGCCTTGAACTTGAACTCTTACCACAGTCTGCTATCTTGATGACTTTGTAATCAATCTAATAGCCTCATTTTATGAGGCTATTTTTTTTTGAGCTATATATAGTGTGCATTTAAATTTAAACTCAAAACTTCCACCTAAAGCTTTAAAAATTGATAATAATTCGTTCTCAAGTTGGGTTTTAACGGAAGATTTTAAAGCAATATATCCGTTTCCTGTTTTTAAAAAGCCTACAAAGGCTTGCCAATCTGTAATAATAGACCATGGATACACAAAAACATCAGGTTTATTAAAGACATTGCTTTCATTTATTTCTTTAATGTTAATTAGTTGTAATTTCTGTAGATTGCTACGAGTTGAAAATGGTACAACACCATATTTTTTACATATATCAATAAGTGGCTTTGTAGATATATCTTCATCGTCATAGTACATATTCCAGAATAACCCAACATGACCATTTGGTTTCAAGGCTTTTGCACTCTTAATAAAACCTAATGGTTTTTCAACCCAGTGAAACGCTTGAGCAGAAATTACCAAATCATAAGTGTTTTTTGATACATGCCAATATTCAAATCTAGTGTTAATAAAACTGACTTGATTTGTATGAGCAAACTTTTCGTTTCCTTTAGAGACAAGGTTTACACCTTGTTCTATACATGTTAAATTATAGCCTCTATTAACGAACAGTTCTGTTGCTTTCCCGCTACCAGAACCTATTTCTAATATTTGTTTTGTAGGGACCATATTTGTATACTTTAAAAGGTGTTCTATCATTTGACTAGGATAGCTAGGTCGATATTTATCGTAATAATCAGATGCAACATCAAATCGAGTACTTTCTTTTTGCCAATTTATATTGTTATTTTTCATTTGAAGTTACCTCCTTTAAATTAATAAAAGGGGCTGTCGGAAAAATAGACAGTCCCTTTGTCTTTATTGTTCTATTTTTGTAATACTATACTGAATATCTCTCCTTCTTTTCTATCTAAAATACTAAACCCTACATCCTCGCATAGTTTAATATAGTAACTTATATCCTGTATTTTTTCTTCAGACCATTTAGTACCATACCCAGTTTTTATATTCTTATCTTTTGTAGATATATCTAATTGCACGACATATATATCCTTATCTTCTACAAATGGTTTAGGTATACACGTATCCCATATCATTACTTTACCATTAGGTTTTAATACTCTATACATCTCCTGCAATACTTTTTTGTGATCTTTCTTTGCTATATACATAAGTGTAAAAAATGAAGTAACATAATCAAACATATTGTCTAGAAAATCCATATTTCTAGCGTCCATAACTAGCTTTACAGGCCCTTCTAAAGCTTCTTCTAATTCATCTCTTCTAGGATCAATTGCAATAACCTTTTCTTTGAATATATTACCTATTACGCCTTCTCCACCACCGCCTATATCTAAGATGGTACCATCGCAGTTTAACTCTTGTAAATTAACCTTCTGTTCTTTATGAAAATACATTCTATCCTCTGTAATATTACTCAAAAAAACACCCCTTTTGCTTTCGAATTATTAATTTTAGATTAAACAAATTCATTAATTTTGTTTTCTATATCAAATAGCAGTCATTTTTTCTTTATCACACATAAATTATCATTAGCTTTTTTACAAGTAAGTAACATAGCTAGTGAAACTTTTCCTAGATAGGTGCTATTATCACCAAATTACAATTCTCTGGTACTTTTGAATACACTATTTGTATAATCTTTTTAAAGACATAGAGATATTTAATTTATGCTTATTTCTATACGTTTCTCGGATTCTTCGTCCCAAAACTCAAAAATAATCCCTTTTTTATTTTTACGGACTGCATTTATCATAATATCTTTATCAATATAATGTTTAGAACCACTTACGTTTGATATATACTTGGATATAAAATTTGCACTTAGTTCTAGTATAGTAAGTGGTATACTAGCATTTGATTTAAGTCTTTTATTTTTATCATACACATTAATTTTAATCGTTTTATCATTCTCTTTGCTATAATTAGCGTTTAGCGCTTCTAATAAATCAAAACCGTCAGAAGAAGTAATTTGACCCTTCTCAATCATTTCAAGAATTCTAATTTTATCTTGTTTATGATTTCGTGACATCAATATTCACCGTTTTATCGGCTTTGTTTATATTTATAGAACCATTAGTAGTAACAGTTTTTATAGTTATATCTGGCTCAACAGCACCTTCGCTAATAGCAAGAATTTTTTTATTTCTATTACTTATATCATTATTTTTATATACCATATTAGGTATATTTAATGCAATATTACCATTTGAAGTGTGAGCTTCAACGTCATATGATTTTGGATTACTATCCAGAGAAAGATTGATTGAACTATTAGTAGTATATAGATTTACTAGCTTTAAATCATTTGTATTAATATTATGCGCTTTTATTGTTGCATTAGAAGTTTTAGCTTTTATTGCTTTACATCTCAAATCGTTTAATTTAACAGTAGCATTAGATGAAACTAAGCTTAGATTATCAGAGTTAATATATTCACATATTATACCGCCATTTTTAGTTAAGCCATCTACAGTTTTAAGAGAGCTATTAATTAGCTGTATTTTAGCATTAGAAGTTATTGCCTCTACTTCATCTATTGTGGAATTTTCAATTGTGATACTTGAATTAGAATCGTGTAAACTTGCTTTTTCACTAGTACAGTTTACTAATCTAATAGAAGAATTTTTTGTTTCACAGAATAAATTTTTTGCTGATATAGTATTTAACTTAATTCTACTATTTTTCGTATTAGCATAAATTCTTTCAAATGTTTTATTTGGAATCATTATATCTAAGCTAGTGCTTATATTTTTTGTATATTTTGGATAAATACTTATCTTATCATCTGTTTCTTTTATTTCATAGAAATCTCCCATAACTTCGTAAACACTCTTTTTATATTTACATTCTGCATCTATTCTCATATTGTCTTCTGGCCATGATTTAATCACTATATGACCATTAACCGCGCTAAAATCTAAAGTTTTACCTTCAGCGTTAGTAATTATCCTAGAAATAGCTTGACTCTTAGTGTCATAGCTTCCAAAAAAACTATTGATATTAATACCGTCATTTGATTTAATAAAGTTATCAAGCTTACCGAGCAATTTATCAGCTAGAGCTGTTGCTCCTTCTGCAAGGTCTTCACTTATTTTCTCGACTTTACTTCCAAGTTCTTCGCCTAATTTTTCTAGATTATCCAGATGTTCTTTTTTAAACTTTATATCCCATGTTTTACTTTTTTGCTTTGATTTTTCTGATTTGTTTTTATCAAGATTTACTTTAAAATCATTTTCTGATTCTTTTTGATCTAAAGCGTCTAATAATTTAGCAGCTTCTTCGTCTGTTATTTTCCCTGAACTCAACATTGATAAAATCATCATTCTTTCATCATTCATAAAATTATCCCTCCTGTAATAAATTTATTCTTTAAGAAGTTTTACAGCTTCGTCAGCACTGATTTCACCAGCACTTAATTTTGCTAGTACGTCTTTTCTATCAACCTTTGGTGAATATTTAGCAGTATAACCTAAAGCTTCAATAACGTTTTCTAGTTTATTTCTTACTGTTGGATATGATATCCCTAGTTCTTTTTCAATTTCCTTAATATTACCTCTGTTTTTTATAAATACTTCAACAAAATGTTTCTGATCTGGATTTAGCTTACAAAACTTACATAATGAAAAGCTTCCTTCTATAGAGGTCTCACAACTATCACAGTGCAGTTTAGAAACGTGTAGTTCACTATCACAAACAGGACATCTACCAATAACTTCATTTTTCATAGAAAAACCTCCTTTTTATTATAAAAATTGTTATAATTATAAGACAGTTAATTTATATTTATATTGTTTATACTTTTGTTTATCAGTAATATATTTAAAAATTAAACTTTTAGTTTAAATAAATTAATATCTGCTTTTATAGTATAACTAAAAATGAAAATTGTCAATAATAAAATTAATATTTTTAAATTTATAATATAAAAAATTAATTTTGTTCATATTTGCTTTTATGAGAATAGATAAAATTTATAGAAAATTAAAATATCATTGATAATGTCAATTATATTTGTAACATTGCCTACATATAATGTAAAATTATATATAGGTTAAAAATTTTAGATCCTATATAAGGAGAGGATAATGTGCTAAAAACAGTAGATGCAAGAGGCGAGGGATGCCCTAAACCTGTTATAATGACAAAAAAGGCATTAGACGAATCAGATGCAAAAGAGATTAATGTCTTGGTAGATAATGATATAGCAAAAGAGAATGTATTAAAACTTATTAACAAAATGGGGTTAAAACATATTGTTGTTCAAAAAGGAACTGATTATACAATAACAATAACTAACGATGAAGAAAGTGTAGTGAATATACCTATGCAAAAAAGTGATACAGAAAATGTAGTTATTTCTATAAGCAATGATTTAATGGGAAGTGGAGACAAGGAGTTAGGGAGAGTTTTAATCAATGGATTCATATATTCGCTAACTGAAGTGGAGCCATATCCAAGGAGTATTATTTTTTTCAATAACGGTGTTAAGCTAACTTGTGAAGGATCGAAAGCATTGCAAAACCTAATTCATCTAGAGCAGGTAGGAGTAGAAATTATATCGTGTGGAACATGCCTTGACTATTTTGAGTTGAAGGACAAATTAAAAGTTGGACAGATAAGTAATATGTATACAATAACTGAAACGCTTAAAAATGCTGACAGAGTTATTAATATATAGTGATTATTCATTATAAAATACCCTTGAGTCACGTAGTATGAGGTGATAAAATAAAGACAGTTAGTATTAGCTGTCTTTTTGTGGTGTTTACAAAATGTATTCATAATAATTATTACATTAAAGTACTATAAAATAATAATAAAAGGAAGGTACAATAAATTGAAGAATGATATTTATGCAGTAGTTGCATTCAACTCAACACATCATGCTATAAGAGGAGAAAAGCTATTTAGTGGTTTAGATGATATTATGACGATACCAACACCAAGAGAGATAACAGCAAGCTGTGGATTAGCAATAAAAACGTGTTTAGAAAATGTCCCCATGATTATTGATATAGTAAAAGCAGAAAAGCTAAATATATTAGGGATATACAAGATTGAAAAAAATGGTACAAATAAAACTGTAAATCAGATTATGATAGACAAGGAGAAGGAGAACGTTGGATAAGATTAAAACCTTTTTTATAACTATAGCAGATAAACTAAATATTCCTGATTCAGATATTCAACCTATGAACATTATAAAGAAGATAGCTATGACATTAATATTACTGATATTAATAAAAATTAGCATAAAAGCAATCAATAAAATTGTAGATAAATTTTTTGAGGGACAGCAAAAAATGAAATACAAAATAGATGATAGGAAGTCAACTACCTTTTCATCTATAATAAAAAGTATAGTCAGGTACGGTATATATTTTATAGGTGGAGTAATGATACTTGATATATATGAGGTAGATATTTCACCAATACTAGCTACAGCCGGTATAGGAGGTCTAGCTATTGGTTTTGGAGCACAAAACTTTGTAAGGGATATAATTACTGGATTTTTTATATTGTTAGAAAACCAATATTCAGTTGGTGACTATATAAAGATAAACTCTAGCGAAGGAATAGTAGAAGAAATGACTATAAGATCTACTAAAATCAGATCATTTAATGGAGACTTGCATATCGTACCAAATGGTAAAGTAGAGATAGTAACGAATAAATCAAGAGGCTTATCAAGAGCGTGGGTGGATGTATCAATTGCATACGAAGAAGATATAGATAATGCAGTAGAATCTCTAAAGAGAGTTTGTGATAAAGTAGCAAAAGAAAATGTTAATATTATAGAAGGACCTACAGTACTTGGAGTAACAAATCTAGGAGATTCAGATGTCGTTATATCAGTTGTAGCTAAGACAAAACCAATGGAGCAATGGTCAGTAGAGAGAGACCTTAGAAGGCTTATAAAGTATGAGTTTGATAAGAAAGGAATAGAGATACCTTACCCAAAAAGAGTATTAATTAATGAGAATAATGATTAAATAGAAATATTGAGAGAGGAGGAGTCAGAGCTTTTTGCTCTGATGTAAAATATGAAATATAATGTAGGAGATATAGTTATGCTAAAAAAAGGGCATCCCTGTGGTGAGAATAAATGGCAAATAATGAGAGTAGGGGTTGACTTTAGAATAAAATGTCTTGGTTGTTCAAGACAAGTTTGGCTAGCTAGAAGAGATTTTGAGAAAAGAGTAAAAAAGATACTACAGTGTAATGAAAATAATGAATAAAGCTAAAGAAGTATGTGAAATGTTAATAATTTAATTCTAAAGGGAGGAAATAATGAATATTAAATATTATTTGTATAATACGTTTGTAATTAAATCTAGTGACAAGAAAATTGTCATAGACCCCGGTGCAGAATTATACAGATTTAGATTTAATAGTATTTTACCTAAATATGAATGGGATAGCATCACACATATTTTTATTACTCATGGAGACCCTGATCATTACTGGTATACAGATAAAGTTGCAAATATGTCAGGAGCAAAGGTAATATGTAATAGAACATTAGTAAAAAATATTAATGGAAAGAAAGTAATGCTTGGACCAAGAAGTAAAGGATTAACATTCAAAACAAAACTCAATAAAGTTTATACTGTTTGTTATAACGAAACAAAAGAAATTGATGGGATAAAAATAACTGGAATGCATAGTGAGCATGGACCAATTATATTTAAGATGGGCCCATTTACAAAAAAATTCAAGGTAGGTCCTAACGAGAGAGCTGGATTTGGAGCGATAGGTTATAAAATTAAAATAAATAATAAATGCCTAATAAACCTGGGAGACACACTATTACTTGATAAAAAATGGGAACAAGAGGAAAGACCAGATGTTCTAATGATACCTATTGGAGGAAAGATACCTAAAAATACGATGGACGAACAAGAAGCATTGAGAGCTGTAGAAATAATTAATCCTAAAATGGTTATACCATGTCACTATAATTGTCCTGATATTTTTAAAAAATCATATAATCAAGCTGATGACAAATGGTTTAAAACAGAAGTAGAAAAGAGAGGAATAAATTGTGTTTTACTCTCAAAGGGTGAAATTGTACAAATTTAATATGTAGAGTTTAAGTACAAGTCGTTTCTTAAATGTAGTATTAAAATACTAACAAACTAGAAATAGATAAAGCAGAAATTATCCCTTGTAATAATTTAACTTAGGTGATATAATAAAGTGATATTTAGTCCTTGCCCATTTTTAATGGGCCATAGTCCAAAAGGAGGTGAATCGAATGAGAAAATATGAAGCTGTATTTATTTTTAAATCAAACTTAGAAGAAGCTGATAGAGTAGCGTTATTTGATAGATTCAAAGGTATAATCGAAAGCAACGGTACTATAGATAACGTGGATGAGTGGGGTTTAAGAAAGCTTGCATACGAAATTAAAGATGAAAGAGATGGATATTACATCTTAGTTAATTTTGAAGCTGCTTATGAAGCAATACAAGAAGTAGATAGAATAGCAAGAATAACAGAACCTGTATTAAGACACATGATAATTAAGATTGAAGAATAAATTAAAGGTGGTCAAACTGTATGAATAGCGTATTTTTAATAGGAAGATTAACAGCTGACCCTGAACTAAGATTTTTGCCGGGAAATGGAACTGCTGTAGCTAGGTTTTCTTTAGCTGTTGATAAAGATTTATCCAAAGAAAAGAAAGCAGAAGCAGAGAGAATGGGTAGGCCTACTGCTGATTTCCCAAGGATAACTGTCTGGGGAAGACAGGCTGAAAACTGTGCTAATTACCTTGCTAAAGGCAGAATGGTAGCTATAAAAGGAAGAATCCAAACCGGATCTTATCAAAATGCTCAAGGTCAAAAAGTTTACACTACAGAAGTAGTAGCTGAACAAGTGCAATTTTTAGAATGGGGAGAAGGTAATAAATCACAAGGTAGAAATACTTCATTCCAACAGCAACAACAACAGCCGGTTAATAATGATTTTGATGCGACTGGTGGTTTTCAACCAATAGACGATGAAGATATACCATTTTAGCTTGTAAGGAGGGATATTATGGCTAAAAAGAATTTCAGAAGAAAGAAAAAAGTTTGTAACTTCTGTGTAGATAAAGTTGATAGCGTAGATTACAAAGACATAAACAAACTTAAAAAATATATAACTGAAAGAGGTAAAATTTTACCTAGAAGAATAACTGGAACTTGCGCTAAACATCAAAGACAAGTTACACAAGCTATAAAAAGAGCTAGAACAATAGCATTATTACCATATACAGCAGAATAAAGCTAAGAGAAGAGAAGTTGATAAAGCTTCTCTTTTTATATAAATTGTATACAACTTAAAGATACCTATAAAATAAATATAGTAAAGAACTCAAATTAAAGGCTTTTTAAGCGTGTTTATAGAAAATATATATAACGTTTAATCTAAAACAACTTAACATAAATATTTTACAAAATAGTAATAGCGTTAATCAAAGGTATTATAATGATTAAAATATAGCCATTTATTGGTATAATATATTAGGGGGCTAAAGATATGAAAAATGATGTTGATATTACAAAAAACATCAAAGTAATTGAATGGTTAAAGTGTGAGCTATTATCATCCATATCTTCTTTATATGAATCGTTAATGCATGAGACTAAACAAAGTAGGGAAGTAGTAATAGATGTGCTAGCTAATATTATTTTTGTGACATATTTACTGGGCAAAAGACTGGGCATACCTTTTCAAAAACTAGATGCTAAAATCAAAAGTAAAATCAAGCTTAAAATAGTTGAAGAGCATAAAATTGAAAAATGGTATGGGGAGTTAAGTGTTTTGTTAGAGCATTTTAATAGAAAAGATAATTGAGGTGAATTTCGTGAAACATTACGAAGATACTAACAAACTTGTGCTATCTGCAGCTATGATAGGTATAGCTACTATATTGACAGTACTATTTATTAATAGCTTTTCAATCTTTTTACTATTATATCCTACGGTTTTTATAGTATTAGGAGTTAAAGCTGATATAAAGTATTGCATATTATCATTAGTAGCCACATCGCTATTAATTTCGATGGTTACAGATATAGTTACCGGAATATTCATATTTGTACAATTTGGTTTATTAGCTGTAGTTATAGCATATATGATAAATAAAGGATATAAGTTAATAGAAATTTGTATAGGGGGAACAATAGTATTTTTGATAAGTATTTCTGCTTCAATAACTTTGATAAGTTATATAACTCAGATAGAATTTATTGAACAAGTTAAAACACTATTGGAAGAAACTTTTACGATGCAGCTTAATATTATCAAGTCTGCAAAGCAAGATATAGATATAAATCAGTTAAAACAAACATGGAAAGCAATTACAGAATTGACACTACTGATACTACCAACGATGTTTATAATATTCTCATTGATATGTACATACGTAAATTACTTACTGTCAGTGGTAATATTAAATAGATTAAAAGTTAAAACAATAAAAACTCCTAAGTTTAATAAATTTAGATTACCGAACAATATAATATTAGGAACAGTAGTTATATTTACATTATCGTTAGTAATAAGGTACTTAAAAGTCTTTTATTATGATACAATATTCTTAAATGTAGTAATATTAATTTCAGTGTTTTATTTTATACAAGGTTTAGCAGTATTGATGTATTTTATGAATAAACTGAGAATAAGCAAAGTTTTAGTTGTAATAATACTTGTAATATTTGTAATTAACTTAAGGATCAATATGATTATATCAATGCTTGGCTTCATAGATGCATTAGTAGACTTAAGAAGGTTAAAAAAGGAAGCTAAATAGTAGGAGGCAAATATGTCAAACAAATTTAATGTCAAAAACCTAATAGTTGACACAAAGATATACCTACTTATAATAGGACTTTTAACGTGTATATTAGCATTTTATGAAATCAGAATAACGATATTTATGCTGTTTATATTAGGTTATCTAATATATTATTATAAGAGAAATATTCATTTAAGAAAATTAGAATGGACTAGTTATATACAGAAGTTAACAGATGATTTTGACTATGCTACAAGGGATTCATTGTTTAATTTACCGTTGCCACTAGTTATATTAAGTAAAGACAGTAAAGTACTTTGGTATAATCCTAAATTTATGGATATTATTAAAGAAGAACATATTTTAGGAGAAGATATAAAGCAAATAATACCAGATCTGAGTATAAAAGATATATTGGTTACTGATAAAATTAGCTCAATAGAAGTGAGCATTGGAAAAAGAGATTATAAAGTACTATTTAATATTGTGAAAACAAATGAGGAAATCAGTCACAATGATGATAATAATATTCTCATGTTGTATTTTATTGATAATACTAGCTTTTCTATACTGAAAGAAAAGTATCTAGATGAAAAAACGAGCGTTTGTTTAGTAGAGGTTGATAACTATGACGAAGTAAGAAAAAAAACAGAAAGTACAAGAGTACCAGTTGTATTTGCTGAGGTAGATAAAATACTTAATGAATTTACAAAAAGTATAGATGGATTTATGAGAAAATATGAGCAGGATAAATACATAATAGTATTTGAGAATAGGTTTTTAAAAACATTAGAGGATACTAAATTCGATGTATTAGATAAAATAAGAAACATAGATCAAGGTAACGAGATGCCTATAACACTGAGTGTTGGAGTAGGAGTATTTGGTAAAAACCCAGCACAGATGTACGAATATGCTAGAGCGGCTATAGATATAGCACTAGGTAGAGGCGGAGACCAGGCTGTAGTTAAGAAAATTGAAAGGCTTAATTTCTTCGGAGGAAAAAGCAAAGCAGTAGAAAAGAGGACAAAAGTAAGAGCGAGAGTTATATCTCATGCATTGAGACAATTAATAGACCAATCAGACAAAGTGTTTATAATGGGACATAAAAATGGTGATATGGATAGCTTTGGAGCTTCAATAGGTATATCAAACGCAGTAAGAAGTAGAGGGAAAAAAGCATTTATAGTTCTAGATGATGTTAACCCTCAAATTAAAAATTTATATAACAGATTATATCAAGATGAACCTGAACTTTTTGAGACAATAATAACATCAAGTCAAGCCTATCTAAAGGCAACTGAGGAATCATTGTGTGTAGTAGTAGATATCCATAGGCCTGCATATACAGAAGCACCAAAATTATTAGAGATAGTTGATAAAGTAGTATTGATAGATCATCATAGAAGAGGCGCAGAGTTTATAGAAAATCCAGTATTGACCTACTTAGAGCCATATGCATCATCGTCATGCGAGTTGGTTACTGAGATTCTATCGTACATGGAAAACAAAATAAATTTAAATAAATTTGAAGCAGAAGCTTTACTAGCAGGAATAACAGTGGATACAAAGAACTTTACATTTAAAACAGGAGTTAGAACATTTGAAGCGGCAGCTTTACTAAGACGTTATGGAGCTGATACAACATCAGTTAAGCAATTATTCCAGGATGACCTTGCAACATTTATAATGAAGGCAGATGTTGTCAAAAAAGCAAGGATAATAAACAACGAAATTGCAATATCATCAATAGATGAAAATGTAGATGATTATATATTAGTTGCTGCACAGTCTGCTGATGCACTTTTAAATATAAATGGTATAACAGCATCATTTGTACTAGCTGCTAAAGACAATAAAATCCATATAAGTGGTAGATCGCTAGGTAAAATCAATGTTCAATTAGTGCTTGAAAAGCTAGGCGGAGGAGGCCATTTAGAAGTTGCTGGGGCACAACTTTATGATGTATCGCTCCAGGAAGCTGAAGATCTAGTAGAAAAAGCAGTTACAGAATACTTAGAGGAAGGTGAAGAGTAATGAAGGTAATACTTTTACAAGACGTCAAAGGATTAGGTAAAAAAGGAGATGTAGTAAAGGCAAAAGATGGGTATGTAAGAAACTTTTTATTCCCTAAAAACTTAGCCAAAGAGGCAACAACAGGAAATATAAAGGTATTAGATCAACAAAAAAAAGCAAAAGACCATAGAGAAGAAGAACTTCTAAATCAAGCAAAAGAATTAGCAGATAACCTGTCTAAATTGACAGTTACAATAAAAAGTAAATCAGGAGATAAGGGTAGATTGTTTGGTTCAATAACAACTAAAGATATATCAGATTTACTATTTGAGCAACATAAGATAAAAATAGACAAGAAGAAAATAATAATGAAAGATAACATCAAGACACTAGGTTCAAGTAGTGTAGAGATTAAGTTACATCCAAAAGTAAAAGCTAAACTCACAGTAGATGTTGTCAAACTCTAGATAAATTTTATTTTCAGATAGTGGAGATGATAATATGGAAGGAACAAAAGACATACTAAGGATTCCACCAAATAACTTAGAGGCAGAGCAATCTGTACTAGGGGCAATGATACTAGATAAAGATGCAGTGGTGACAGCAGTAGAGCATCTAAGTGGAGAAGATTTCTACAAGGAAGCAAATAAAGAGATATTTGAATCTATTTCTAGTCTTTATAATAAAAATGAACCAGTTGATTTGGTAACATTATCAGAAGAATTGGCGAAGAAAGATACGCTAGAAGCAGTGGGAGGTATTACATACCTAGCTAATCTAGCAGATGGTGTGTCAACTACCGCGAATATAGATGTGTATTGTAAAATAGTAGAAGAAAAATCTATACTTAGAAGACTAATAAAGGCATCTAATGAAATAATAGCAGAAGGTTACAAAGATGAACTAGAACTGAATAATATAATAGATCAAGCAGAAAAAAGAATATTTGAAATAACCCAACGGAAAAGTTCGCAAGGTTTTGTAGAAATGAATAAAGCACTAATGGAAACGTTGAATAGAATAGAGGAAGCATCACAAAGTGGTGGAGGAATAACAGGGCTTGCGACTGGTTTTACAGATTTAGATAGAAAGACTTCAGGACTTCAGAGATCAGACCTAATATTACTAGCAGCAAGACCGTCGATGGGAAAATCGGTTTTTGGTGTTAATCTTGCCCAAAACTGTGCATTAAGACATGGGGCATCAGTAGCTATATTTAGTCTAGAGATGTCAGTATCACAAATAGTACAGCGTATACTAAGTTCTGAGTCGCATGTTGATTTGCAAAACATCATTACAGGTAACTTGAATGATGAAGAGTGGGCAAAGCTTGGTAGGGCAATGGGACCACTCGGTAGCGCTAAGATATATATAGATGATACACCAGCAGTAACACTCAATGATATGAAAGCAAAGTGTAGAAAGCTAAAGATGGAAAAGGGATTAGATTTAGTTGTTATAGATTATCTCCAATTAATGAGTGGAGATGGTCGCTCAGAGAATAGACAACAAGAGATATCTGCAATATCTAGAGGACTTAAAGGTATGGCAAGAGAACTAAATATCCCAGTACTAGCACTAGCTCAGCTATCAAGAGCACCAGAGCTTAGAGCTGACCATAGACCTATAATGTCAGACTTAAGAGAATCAGGAGCGATAGAGCAGGATGCTGATATAGTTATGATGTTATATAGAGATGAGTACTATAACAAGGATACAGAAAAGAAAAATATAGGTGAAGTTATCATAGTTAAGCAACGTAATGGTCCAACAGGGACTATAGAACTTGCGTTTATGGGTAATTATACTAAATTCTTAAATTTAGAGAGATAATTAAACAAAAAATAGAGCGATATAAAAAGAAGCATAACATTAAATGTTTGATGGATGCTTCTTTTATTATTATAAAACTTAAATAAATAATTAACAATAATTGATTAAAGGTTTTGAAATTGGGGTATAACATTAATATCAGGAAGTGTGTTAGGAGGAAAATAATATGGATAACAGTAAAGTTTTTGACATAGTGAAAGATGTTAAATGGATAGGAATATTAGATCCTACATTAATTACATTTGATGTTGTGATGGAGACTAAATTTGGAACAACTTATAATTCATATTTTATAGATGCAGATAAAAAAACGATAGTTGAAACTAGTAAGGAAACTTACAAGGAAGAATATATCAACAAATTAAAAAGCGTTGTAGATCCAAATGAAATAGAATATATAATATTAAATCATACAGAACCAGATCATTCAGGGAATCTTAAGCATTTACTTAGATTAGCACCCAATGCGACAGTAGTAGGTTCTAAAGCAGCAATCAATTTCTTAAAAAACTTAGTAGATATCGAATTTAAGAACATGGTCGTAAAAGATGGAGACGAGCTTGACTTAGGTAATAAAACATTAAGGTTTATTTCAGCTCCATTTTTGCATTGGCCTGATTCAATGTATACATATTTAGTCGAAGATAAGATACTGTTCTCATGTGATTCTTTTGGTTGTCATTATTGTGATGAAAGGATGTTTGATGATTTAGTAGGGAATTTTGATGAAGCTTTCAAATATTACTTTGATGTTATATTGAAACCATTTAGTAACTATATGCTAAGTGCTATAGATAAAATTAAAGACTTAGAAATAGCTATAATATGCCCAGGTCATGGACCAATACTAAGAACCAATCCACAGAAATATATTCAGATGGCAAAAAGTTTGTGTAGGATAAAAAGAAAAGAACAGACAAAGAACATTTTTATACCGTATGTATCAGCTTATGGTTATACAGCAAAAATGGCTGATGAGATAGCAAACGGAATTAAAGCAGTAGATGAGGGTATAAATGTAGAAGTTTGTGATGTGGAGGACATAGATATATTTGAATTAGAAGAAAAAGTTGAAAACTGTACGTCAATAATAATTGGATGTCCAACAATAAATCAAAATATACTGTTACCTATATATAAACTGTTTGCAGTATTAAACCCAATAACGAACAGAGGAAAAAAAGCAGCAACATTTGGATCATATGGATGGAGCGGAGAATCAATAAAAATAATAGAAGACAATATACAGAATCATAAACTAAAAGTGGCACTGCCAGGTTTAAAAGCAATATTTTTACCAGACGAAGATACCATTGATAAATGTAGAGACTTTGGAAAAGAATTTGTCAATGCTATTAAATAAAATGCTACAAATGAAAAAATAAGGGGATGTCATTGACGTCCTCTATAATTTTGAGTAATTTGCACATGTATCTTATCCACAAAAACAGTGGATAACTTGTGGATAAAAAAATAAACAATTTCAACATAGAATTTGTAAATGTTGAAAATTACACAAATAAACCGGGTGATATAGTGTGGGAATTAAAAATTAAAACTGTGGATAACATAATAGAATAAAGCAAAAAAGTTTACACGAACATTTATGGAGTCAAACAAAATAAAATTCGTGTTTGATTGACTTTGGAGTAATATTTTGATATTATTTAGAAGGAATAATAGAGTAAAAGCAAAATTTACATAAATTAATATTCACTTTTGTATAAAACTGCACTATATGGATAAAAATTTTTTATTAAAGGAGAGATAAGTATGTCTACTCTTGTTGTTTTAGGAGCTCAATGGGGAGATGAAGGTAAAGGAAAGGTTACAGATTATTTATCAGAAAAAGCAGATGTGGTAGTTAGGTATCAAGGAGGAGATAATGCAGGACATACAGTGGAAATAGAAGATAAGAAATATAAACTGCATTTAATACCATCAGGAATATTTTATGATGAAAAAACATCAATAATAGGTAATGGAGTAGTAGTAAATCCAAAATCACTATTAAAAGAAATACAATATTTAAACGGCCTCGGAGTAAAAACAGATAATTTGAGAATTAGTCAAAGAGCTCATATAATTTTTCCATACCACCTTAAGTTGGATGAATTAGAAGAGATAAAAAGAGGAAAAAACAAAATAGGAACGACGGTAAAAGGAATAGGACCTTGCTATAAAGACAAAGTTGAAAGAAGCGGCATAAGGATATGTGATATGTTCTATGCAGATTACTTTGAAGAAAGATTAAGAGGTAACATAAAAGCTAAAAATGAAATAATAGAAAAGCTATATAATAGCGAGCCGTTAAATGAAGATGACATTGTTAAAGAATACTTGAGGTATGCAGAAGAATTAAAGCCATATGTTACAAATACTACAGCATTGGTTAATAAAAGTGTTAAAAGTGGTAAGAAAGTATTGTTTGAAGGAGCACAAGGAACTCTTTTAGATATAGACTACGGTACATATCCGTATCTAACATCTTCACACCCTATTTCAGGTGGAGTTGCTATAGGTTCAGGTATTAGTCCTTTTGATTTAAAAAAGGCACTAGGTGTAGTGAAGGCTTATACAACAAGAGTTGGTAAAGGACCATTTCCAACAGAGTTATTTGATGATACAGGAGATTGGATTAGAGATAGAGGATTTGAATATGGAACTACAACAGGTAGAGCAAGGAGATGCGGATGGTTAGATACTGTGATGCTCAAATATTCATGTGATATAAATGGATTTACGGGAATAGCTTTGACTAAACTAGATACGCTAGCAGATTTAGAAGAGATAAAAATATGTACAAAATATAGACTCAAAGACGGATTTATAGAAGATTTTCCAGCAAGTTTAAACTTATTGGCGGAGTGTCATCCAGTATATGAGACATTGCCGGGATGGAAGCTTGAGGAAATTACAGGAGCTAAAACTTATGAAGAGCTACCACTGAATGCAAGAAAGTATATAGAGAGAATAGAAGAGTTAGTAGGTGTAAAAATACAGTTAGTATCTATTGGACCTAAAAGAAGTGAAACAATTATTAGAGAAGAAATATTTTAAAAAAGTGCAGATAATGCAAGGGGCTGTTTGAATTATAAGCAGTCCTTTAATAATATTAGGATAATAAAGATCTATAAATGCCACTTGGGGAGGTCACACTATGAAGGAGATATGGAATGAATACAGAAGTTTAGTAAGAATATTTAAGGATAACATAACTAAATTCTTGAAATACCAGATAGCTACTAAAATATTAATAGCAATAATACTACTACCGTTATTTGGCTGGATATCAAATACACTTATGAAGAGTGCAGGTCTTTCATACATAACTAACGGTTTAATAAAAAAGTTCGTATTATCACCACAGGGAATTATATTCATACTACTAGGAGTTATATTTGCGATAATAGTTGTTTTAATAGAGTTAGGAGGACTTATTGTTCTTAGTTATCAAGCAATACTGAGAGAGAAACAAGAATATAGTTATTTCCAAGTAATTAAATACAGCCTAAGTAAGAGTAAATATTTAATAGGAATAAATGGTATACTTATAACGTTTTATCTATTTTTAATTGGTCCATTGTATGGAAATATAATAACTACAAGTGTAGTAAATATTAAAGTACCTGGATTTATAATGGATGTAATACAATCGAAGACTTCATATATAGCATATTTGGTAGTAGTCACAATAGTAATAGTTATTTTATCTATCAGATGGATGTTTTCACTGCATATTATAATGTTAAAAAAGAAAGTCAAAAACTCACTAAAAGAAAGTGCTAGACTAGTCAAAGGTAATCTTAGGTATATACTAAAATATACCCTTGGGACAGGACTTTTAAATATTATTACAGTGGGAGCAAGTATTTTAATATATGCATTAATATCAACATTAATATTGCTACCTATTAGTGGACAATATTACGAAATAGTGTTTATATTGCTTCTTTGTATAGGTGGAGTATTCATATTTGGAGCATTGTTTTTTTTAATACCAATAGAAATACTGAAGCTAACAAAACTGTATTTTCATCTACAAGGCCATGATGTAATATTAGATATAAAAATACGTGATAAAGATAATATTATAGATAAAGTTATAACAAATAAAAAGGTAATAGTACTTGTATTTGTTATATGTGTAACGGCTTTATCAGTTTATTCTTTTATGATTTTAGATGGATTAGATAATGCTAAATATGATATAGATATAACAGCTCATAGAGGTAGCTCAAAGCTAGCTCCAGAAAATACAATATCAGCATTAAAGGTAGCAATAAAAAATGGTGCAACCTATGCAGAAATAGATGTTCAAGAAACAAAAGATGGGCAGGTTATATTGTTGCATGATAATACGTTTAAGAGAACAGTTGGAACTGACAAAATGCCATCACAAATGACTCTAGAGGAAATAAAACAGTTAGATACAGGAATACTGTTTGATTCAAAATTTAAAGGAGAAAAAGTCCCAACACTACAGGAAGTTATTGATTATGCTAAAGGAAAGATAAAGTTAAATATAGAGTTAAAAACAAACAAAAGTGACAAGGTTTTAATAAAAAAAGTTGCAAAAATTATTAAAGAAAAGAACTTTATAAAATCTTGTGTAGTTACATCTTTAGATTATGATGCGTTATTAGAAATAAAACGACAAGAGCATTTAATTAAAACAGGATATATAATGTATTTTGCGGTAGGGGAGCTTGAAAAACTAAAAGTAGATTTTTATAGTATAGAAGAAACAAATGTTAATGAAGGTTTTGTAAGTACGGCTTATTCGATAGGAAGAGAAGTGCATGTATGGACTATAAATACAGAAACTAGTATGGAAAACATGATAGAGCTTGGAGTAGACAATATAATAACAGATAATGACAGTATGTTAAAAGAATTGTTAGATAGTTATAAAGAGGAATAAACATAAAAAAATTACGTTAAATTACCTATTTAAACAGTATTTGTTGATATACGATAAGATTTTAAAAAAAAGTAGAAAAAACTGTTGACATACATTCTTCTATCATGTAAAATACTAAGAGTAGTCTGTAAGACCCATTAGCTCAGTTGGTAGAGCATCTGACTTTTAATCAGGGTGTCCGGCGTTCGAGTCGCCGATGGGTCACCATTTTTAGGCCCTATGGTCAAGCGGTTAAGACACCGCCCTTTCACGGCGGTAACCCGGGTTCGAGTCCCGGTAGGGTCACCATATTTGTGGGCGCATAGCTCAGTTGGGAGAGCACCTGCCTTACAAGCAGGGGGTCATAGGTTCGAGCCCTGTTGTGCCCACCATAAAAAATCAGCGTTAACGCTGATTTTTTTATTTATTATTATTCTATTCTTCCCATCTTAAATCATTACCATAAAACTTTAGTTCTATAAACTTACCAAATATTCTAGAAAAAAACCTGTCGGAATACATTTGCGATAGTTCTCTAGGATGATGATTTGTAGAGATTATAGTTTTCTTACCATTTACAAGTCTAGAATTTATGATGTTAAACATCTCAGTATTTGTAAAAGCAGTGGTTAGTTCAGTACCAAGGTCGTCAATTATTAGCAAATCAGAACTAAACAATAGATTGTATGCTAGTTGGTAAGAAGTATCTTTTGCTATGTCCTTAAATTTATAGGTTCTAATAATATCTAATATATTAAAAGCAGTTTGATACAGTACAATTTTCCCCTTATCAAGTAAGTTTTTAGCAATGCAGTTGCACATGAATGTTTTTCCTAAACCAGTAGTACCATAAAATAGTAAATTTTCTTCATTATCCTTATCAAAATTAATAACAAAACCTTCGCACACATTAGCTATAAATTTCATATTTTCTTTTGGAGTACGCTGTTCATTTTCATAAGACTCATCAGAGAACAGATTTATATTAAAGGTTTGAAAATTTTCTTTAGCAAGCATTCTCTCTAAATTAGACATCTTGTAAGCAGTTCTTATTAATGCTTGCTTAAAACAATTGCATTTTTTACCATTCTCAAGATATCCAGTATCCTTACACCTTACACAATCATATGCAATATCTGTATAATTTATAGGGATATTGTTTTCGGTCATTAGTATAGCTTTTTCTTGCTTAAGAGATTGTATTTGGTGTTGTAATTGCTCTATCTTATTCTCTATACAACCAGAGTTCTTTAATATCTCCTTTGAAGTTGCTACGCCTAAAGATGCAATTTTTTTATCTATTTCTTCAATACGAGGAATTAAGTTGTAGATTTCTCTTACTCGTATAGTTTGCTCACGTTTTTTTTGATCTAACTTAGATTCGTAATTTTTTAGTATTTCTCTAATAACACTATCGTTCATGGTATTTCCTCCCTTATACATTCTCAGATTTTTTATTGTATAAGTTGTTTAAACCTTTATTTTTTAATTTTTTTTGAAGGTTTTTATTTAACTTTTCTTCTAATTCATGGTCAGTATATTTTGTGGTAGTGTGTTTAAAATTATGGAACTTAGTTTGAAACTGTTCTTTGCTATTTTTATTATTTGAACGACTATAAGTTTTAGACTGTTGGTTAGCAGAAAATTGTTTCTTGTTTTCTTTAACAGCTTCAGTAGTTTTTAGATTACTTTTATACCATCTAGATAAAATTCCATCAAGATATTTAAAATTAGGTTGTGATATTTTGAGGGTTTCCTCACATGCAAGCAGTATTACTTCATTGCTAAAGTTCCACTCATCAACCCATTTATTTATAATATCTTTAATAGACGTAGAAAAACTACCTTTATATCCGATAGCTTGCTTAATTAGATTGAATAGATTGTACCTAGAGTAATTATACTCCATATGTACATTCAAGTTGTCTATATTAGTTAGACCATTATCAAACCAATTTTTTAGTATACCTTGTACATAATTTATGTTTTTAATGCTCCTCTTTTCTTTAGCAAATTCAAAAGCTCTAATAATAACATCAGTGCTCATATTGTAATTATAAAGCCATTCAAGAACTTTTTTATATTCATTTGGAACTAGAGTCCTCCCAATAATGCCTGATATATTATTAAACATGTTATTTATTGCAGGAGAGCTATTAAGCTCTACAATATCAGTAGGAGTACAAGTGTAGTTCTTTTTACTAGTTTCGGTTTGAGCTGGCTTGATTATCTTATCTATATAGAGTTGCTTCAAATTTATAAATTCAACACTGTAATCATTATCATTTTCTACATTTGTAAAATGTTTTTTGATAATCCCTTTTTCTTCCCAAAAATCCCATGCTTTCAAAACATCATCTAAACTAGTTCTCAGATGTTTTGCAATAGTTTGATTAGAGATAGACTTATTTTCTTTGCTGTGCGCAAATTTATACCCAAGCAAATAAACCTTTACAGCTGTACCATTAGCCATAGGCATAAAATCATCAATAAAAATATTCTCAAATGTTGTATTTCCTAAATCAATTTCAGTTGTACCTAAAAAGAAATTCAATTAAATCCACCTTCCATATAACTATCTTTAATATATTATAACATATACGTAAATATGAATATGTATTAATCCTAAAATATTCGTAGAAAAAGAAAAACTCTTTTAAATCCTTCTAAATCAATTAATTCACTATTCTAGGGGAGTGCTTAAAACTGTTATTATAAGCTTATTAATCGAAATATTTAAGTTTTGGATATATAGGAATAAACAAGAAAAATATATATAAAATTTAAATAATAAAATAATTTAGTAAAAAAGGAGGTATTAAATTAACGAAAATTGAAAATAATAAATAAAGCTAGAAAATAAATAGTTTACATAGTTGAAATATATATTAACTATGGTATAATAAAACTTAGGGTCATTATGTTACAAAATCATTACGTATTTATTACAAAAAAAATTAAGATACAAAGATAAAATATAGGAGAGATTATATGAATATTAAATATTCAGATATAATTGATAGACTAAAGAAGCTAGCCAATGGTAAGACATGCTTAAGGCTTTCTATTTTTCTACTAATAGGAATAATGTGCGGAACGACGATAAGAGTTATAAATGACAGACATGAATACAAAGTAAGGCGTGAAATTGAGACAAGAGCTTTTAGTGTATACTTTGGAGATAAAGAAATAGGTAAAGTTAGAGACCAGAATTCAGCGCAAAAGCTAGTTAAAGATATAAAGAAAATCATAAAGACAGATTATAATTGTGATATAGTAATAAATCAAAAGCTGAGATTTGAAGATATTCATGTTGAAGACGAAGAGATAACAACAACAGCGCAGCTTAAAAAAGAGATTTTAGATGTATTGTCGTTTAACGTTAAAGCATATGCAATAAAGATAAATGGAAAAGTAGTAGGACATGTTAAAACAAAAGAAGTTGCAAATAGACTACTGGGTGAAATAAAACAACCATATATAGATAGAATAAAAGAGCAAGATGGGGAATTAGAAA
The DNA here is from genome assembly GCF_056892235.1 of Abyssisolibacter sp. ZYX002. Lineage (NCBI taxonomy): Bacteria > Bacillati > Bacillota > Clostridia > Eubacteriales > Clostridiaceae > Abyssisolibacter > Abyssisolibacter sp. ZYX002. The sequence continues at coordinate 29,019 of NZ_JARMXH010000012.1, read as the reverse complement.
AAATAGATTTCTTAGAAAAAACAGAGATAGTAGAAGTAGAACAGTCACTATCCAAATTAATGGATTATGATGATTTGCTAAATTACATAAAAAAAGGAACAACCCAGGAAAAGACACATGTGGTTCAAAAAGGAGATAGCTTATGGAGTATATCAAAAGATTATGATATATCAATTAAGGATTTAGAAAAAGCTAATCCACAATATGTAAATGGTTATTTGCAAATTAATGATGAGTTGAGTTTAACAGTGCCTAAACCATTTATAACAGTAGTAACAAAAGAAAAAGCAAAGTTAATAGAGAAAGTAGGATTTGATACTGAGTATCAGGAATCAAGTAGCTTATATAAAGATGAAACAAGAGTTAAGAGAAAAGGTGTTTATGGAGAAAGAGAAATAGTGGCATTGGTAGAAAAGCATAACAATGTGGAGATGAAAAAAGAAGTTTTGCAAGAGAGTATTATCTCACAGCCTAAAGCACAAATCGTAATCAGAGGAACAAAAGCAATACCAGCATTAGCAGGAACTGGAGTATTCCAAAGGCCGACAAGAGGGATGTTGACATCAAGATATGGCCCAAGATGGGGTGGATTTCACAGAGGAATAGATTTAGCTTCTGGGATAGGTACACCAATCAAAGCAGCAGATAGTGGAACAGTAATATTTACAGGTTATAGTAAGAGCTATGGATATTGGGTTGAAATAAGCCACGGTGGTGGATATAGCACAAGGTATGCACACTGTAGTAAAATATACGTTAAAAAAGGTCAAAAAGTATATAAAGATAAGACGATAGCAGCTGTAGGAAATACAGGGAATAGCAAGGGTCCACACGTACATTTTGAAATATTGAAATATGGGAAAACTCAAAATCCGCTTAGTGTGCTTGGCAAAAAATACAGATAAGAAATAGTTAGCTATATTGTAGAAATACAATATAGCTTTTTTAATGCGATAAATGTCTTGATACTAATTACATTTAGTTTGACAATATTAGGACTATCGTGATAGACTAAAAGAGGACTATTGCAATAGACCAATATAAAGAGGTGAAAAACTATGACACATCAATACAAGTTATATGATGCAGAGTTCAAATTTATGAAGATAATTTGGGAAAATGAGCCTGTAAATTCTACTCAGCTAGTGAAGATATGTGAACATGAGTTAGGGTGGAAGAAATCTACTACATATACAGTTATTAAAAAGCTACAAAAAAGAAATGTGTTAAAAAACGAAAGCGCTATGGTATCATCTTTAATAACCTTAGAGCAAGTAAAAAAATATGAAGGGGAAGAACTTGTAAAGAGAGTTTTCGAGAATTCACTTTCTAATTTGCTAGTATCATTTTTAGATGGAAAAGATATATCAGAAGAAGAAATAAACAAACTAAAACAAATAATAGATAGTAGCAGGAACTAAAGATATGTTATTTATAAGAGAATTATTTATAGCTGTACTCAATATGAGTATAGTAGCTACAATAATGATAATAATTATATTTGCTATAAGAGCACTATTAATGCATAGACTGGATAAAAAAGCACTATTTGCTTTGTGGTGTGTTTTATTATTTAGGCTGGCTTGCCCATTTTCTATATCTACAGACTTTACGTTTATGAACATAGTAAAAAACGGCAAAGAAAATAACTTTGTAAATATGAAATATATTAATGATGATTTGATTACAGTTTCAAGGGTTGAAATTATCAGCAATGAAGTAGATAACAAAGCTATTAACAATGATGATAATACTAAAGCCAAATCTATATTAAGCAATATATGGCTGTTTTTTATACTTGTGATATTTACTTACAATATGGTGATGCATATCATAATATCAAGCAAACTTAAATTAGCTACTAGGCACAAATCGAAAAAAATACAAGAAGTAAAAGACATACTAAAAATCAAAACAAATATAATTGTTTATGAAACAGATCAAATAGTTTCACCATTTGTACTAGGGGTAATAAAACCACGTGTTTATGTACCGGTGGGGATTGAAGGTGCACGATTAAAATATATACTATTACATGAGTTTGTACATATTAAGCGTTTGGATTATATATTAAAACCAATATTTTATATAGTGAGTGCTATCCATTGGTTTAACCCATTTGTATGGTTAGCTTTTAGATATATGAGTCGTGATATAGAGATAATATGTGATGAAAGTGTTATTAAAGCAATTGGTAGGAAATATAGACAAGGTTATGCTCATACACTAGTTTCATTTGCAACTAAAAAAAATAAGATAATACCAACCTACAATAATTGTTATGGAATTATTGATTTGACGATAAGAGTTAAAAATATAATTAATTATGAAAATTCATCACTGAGAAATAAGATATTATCTATACTTATAGTGATATTTATAGCAATAAACTTTGCTATGAACCCATGTTTTAAGAAGCATGATGATGAGTATTTTGTAAATGATTTTAAAAAGACATATAGTATATCATATATAAATGTTAATATAGAAAAACACAAACCGACGTACAATTGTCCCGTCAGTAGTAGTAGAGTAACACAAAAATATTGTCTAGACAAAGAGCACCATCATAATGGTATAGACATATTTTCAACAATAGGAGAGTCAGTAAAAGTAATTGATTCAGGTAGGGTTATATATTTTGGTAAATATGGCAAGTATAAATCCATAATGAAAATAGACCACGGTAATGGATATCAATCGTGGTACGGCGGGATAGATAATAGAGAATTACAGCTAAATAATTATGTAAGTAAAGGACAAATAATAGGAAATATAATCTATAGTGGTTTAGGACCACATTTACATTTATCTATACTCTATAACGGTGAATTTGTAGACCCAACAGAGTATATAAAATTTGATAATTAAAGGAGTTTGAACATGCAAAATAAGTATGTGAAAAAAATGCTAGTACTAGTGATGCTAGGAGTTTTGCTTATCACATCATGTAAAGCAAACTATAGTGCTAACTTAGACAATACAACAACTAATAAAGATAAAGAAGTAAAGCAAGAGAAAAAAGATATTATAGAACCAAAAAAAGTTGTAAATATTAAAAAAATATCAGAAGATAAAAAGTATACATTTTCATATTCTAGTGAAAATAGATTTGTTAGTTTAAAGATTCCAGAGAATGAATGGACAAATTTTATTAATTGTAGATATAATAAAATAATGCCAAAACAAAATAATAAAATGGGAATGACTATATCTACTAAATGGTGTAAGTTTTTATATCAAAATATAAAGGACGATTATGATTTTATAGTTTATGTGGTAAATGAAGAAGAAAGACCAAAAAAGTTGTTTATGAATGGGTGTTACCAGGCTGTCAAAAACGATATAAAAGGAATAGGTACTATGGTAACAAGAACACCGTTTTTTGATTACACTAAGCACTATTCAAAAGATGCGAATAGACTGCAAGGACTTATATTTTTAACACACAATGATGTTATATATAATGGACCAATATTGCATGAAATCTTACATAGATGGGGGAACTATCTTATAGATTGCGACTATGGAGTACATTGGGGGAATGCAAATATTTATGGGAGACTTGGAGGACAAAAATCAATACAACAAGTAGGAAATAATTCAAAAGTTATAGGCTATAGAAGATACTGGCAGGGTGGATATGCTCCTTTAGAGCTATATTTAATGGGGCTTATACCTAAAGAAGAAGTACCAAATATCACTATTGCCCAGTATTACTCAAATAGAATAATAAGTCAGACAGAATGGAACAGAGTTGATGGACAAGACATAGTAGTAAAAGGAAAAATTAAAACCAAGACATATACAATACAAGATATCATAGACGGTAAGGCAAGCAACAAAGAGCAAGCATTAAATATCGGAGATCGTGTGCCAAATTACAAAGACTCACAAAAAAAGTTTAATATGTTATTTGTAGTTATAGACCATGATAATATAAATGAAAATCAGAAAAAATCTATAAACAATCAGATAAAATTACTTTCACAAAATGAAAACTATGATGATGGTATTTATAATTTTTTTGAAGCATGCGAAGGAAAAGCAGAATTATCAACAGAAATACAGATTAAAGAGTAATTTGCTAATTTGAGTTAAATTAAATATTTGTGTCTATAATATTAAGTATTAATGAAAGTATTGAAATCCACTAAAAACATGATACAATATTAGTCAGTGTTTAGCCGGAAGATTAAAATTGTTATATTAATGTATTATGGGTACAGAAAAATACCAGATATTATAGAGAAGAGGGCTTTATGAAAAATAATAATAAGAATATCAAAGAGAGATTAAAGAAGCTTATTAGTAAAAAGATTGCTTTGAGATTATCGATTTTTCTGCTAGTAGGAATAATAGGTGGGACAACTTTTAGAGTGTTAAACGATAATAGAAAATACAGAATAAAAAGAGAACTTGAGACTAGAGGATATGAAGTATTTTTAGGTGAAAAATCTATTGGAAAAGTAAGAAAAAAAGAAACAGCAGTAAAATTGCTAAAAGATATAAAGTCGTTTTTAAGTAATTATGAAGAATTTAATTCAGAATTATTAGAAAAGGGTCTTAAATACCAGGACATTCATGCTGAAGATTCCCAGATAGCAACTACATCATTGATGAGAGATGAAATATTAGACCTGATATCATTTAATATACAATCATATTGTATATTGATTAATGGTAAAAATGTAGGAGCTCTAAAAACAAAAGAAGAAGCACAAAAGATTTTAGATTCCATAAAGACACCTTACATTGACAGAGCAAAACAAGATGATAATGAGATTAAAGAGATAAATTTTCTTGAAAAAGTTGAGATAGTTAAGAAAGAACAACCTATTACTAATATAAAAGAACATGATGAATTGTTGCGCTACATAACAAAAGGAACTACTGAGGAAAAAACCCATATCGTTGAGCAAGGAGATAGTTTTTGGAGTGTATCTAAAAAATATAATGTGTCGATAAACGATTTGGAAAAGGCAAATCCTGATTATGTAAATGGATATTTAAAAATAGGTGCAAAGTTAAGCTTGCAAATTCCTAAATCATTCGTAACAGTAGTTACAAAAGAAGAAACCAAAATTACAGAAAAGATAGGTTTTGAGACAAAATATGAAAAGACACCAACTCTTTATGAAGATGAATCAAGAATAAAAAGAAAGGGTACATATGGAGAACGAGAGGTAGTAGCTTTAATAGAAAAACAAAATGGAGTGGAAAAAAGTAGAGATGTATTAAGTGAAAACATCACAGCTAAACCTATGGCTCAAATTGAAATAAAGGGAACAAAAAAAGTACCTCCATTAAATGGAACAGGTATATTTAGTGCGCCAACAAACGGAAGACTTTCATCTAGGTATGGACCTAGATGGGGTAGGTTTCACAGAGGGATTGATTTAGCATCAAGAATAGGTACATCAATAAAAGCAGCAGATGCTGGGACGGTCGTATTTGCAGGGTATAGAGGTAGCTATGGATACATGATTGAGATAAGCCACGGAGCAGGTTATTCAACACGATATGCTCATTGTAGTAAGCTATATGTAAAAAGAGGAGAAAAGGTTTATAAGGGCAAAACTATAGCAGCAGTAGGGAATACAGGAAACAGTGATGGTCCTCATGTGCATTTTGAAGTAATAAAATACGGAAAGACAAAAAACCCATTAACAATTTTGAATAAAAAATATAAATAGTATAGATTATATATAACCCAAAGATTAATATTTTTGATTTACTAGCATAGAATATAGTAGAACAATGCTTACTCTTTAACAAATATATTTCTAGGGGTTATGGTATGAAATTAAAATACAAGAAAATAATCGTGGAAATGATATCACTATTTTTAATAGCGATATTCATAATAGCATCTGTAAAAGCAATGCATAGAAATAGAGTTGTCCATGAAATTGTAACAAAGAATCATAATCTAATATGTGATATTAGAGCTTTTGATGGAATAGATTCCGATAGAGCAATAGCAAGTAATAACGCAAAAACGAGAAATAATATATTAGGATATGCATACAGAATGGAGCTTCTTGCTAAAGAAGACAAAAGCAATGTTGATAGTTTAAAAAAACAAGAAAAACTAAAGTGCACTAAAAAATTTGCATTTCCAACAAACGGGCAGTTAACATCAAGATTTGGGCCTAGAAAAGGGTCATTTCATAGAGGGATTGATTTAGCATCTAGAGTAGGAACACCCATAAGAGCTTCAGAAGGTGGAGTGATTGTATTTGTGGGATATAGAGGTAGTTACGGATATATGGTAGAGATATGCCATAGCGGTGGTTACAACTCACGATATGCTCATTGTAGCAAAATATATGTAAAAATTGGAGAAGAGATTTCTCGAGGTGACATAATAGCAGCAGTAGGAAATACAGGTAGAAGTTCAGGACCTCATGTGCATTTTGAAATATTAAAACATGGAGTACAAGAGAATCCATTAAAATATGTGAAAAGAAAGAAATAACTCGGCTTTGCCGAGTTATTTTTCTTAAAATACATAGTGCTATTATTGTAAGTCATAAAATCAATATCTTTTAAAGCACCAAAAACCTCCAAGGACAATCATTAAGAATATAACAATTAAGATGGCTTGAACAAAATATACGTCATCTCGTTTAGGATAGGCATATACATCAGGTATGCTAGATGAGTCTTTAGCAAATAGCTTCTTAAGATTTATTAAACCTGCACCTTGATTATCCCTATTATCATTTAATGAAACGCAAGAATATTTCAACATACTTTTAATTTTTTGTGGAGATAAATGACCTTCTTTTTGATATATTAATGCACATGCACCAGCAACAACAGGAGCAGCCATAGATGTACCACTCAAAGATACATAAGATGAATTATTACTATTTGATAGAGATGAGATATCTACGCCAGGTGCTACCACATCAGGTTTATTGTAGCCATCAACAGTAGGTCCTCTACTAGAAAATGAAGCTATAAAATCATCTCCAACTTCTTTAGTTTTATTGTCATCAACAGCACCAACGCTTATAACACTTGGAGTGTTAGCAGGTGATAATATAGTTTTTTTGCTAGGACCACTGTTACCAGCTGCAACTACTACAGTTAAACCAGCTCTAACAGCTTCAGCAGCAGCAAGAGAAAGAGGATCTTTTTTGTATGAGTTATTAGTTGGTGTTCCCAAAGATAGATTTAGCACTTTAGTGTTATATACATTTTTTGTGTCAACTATATACTGTACAGAGTTTAGAATATCAGATGTAGTTCCGCTACCATTTTCATCAAGAGCTTTTATAGCAAGTATATTTGCTTTAGGAGCTATTCCAGAATATCTTCCTTTTGAAGAGTAACCATTACCAGCTATTATACCAGCAACATGAGTACCGTGACCATTATCGTCATAAGGCTTAGTTCTTTTATTTACGAAGTCTTTAAAGCCAACGATTCTGTTCTTTGGCTTAATTAAGTCAGCATGTGGTGAAACGCCTGTATCAACTACGGCAACAGTGATGCCTTCTCCAGTATAACCTAAATCATGAGCATATTTGCTGTGTATAGAATAATTAGCTATATCCATCAAAGCAAAGACTTTAGCGTCATAGTATATATACTCAATGTTTGGGTTTTTAGATAGCTTTTCAATAGTTTTTGAACTCATACTACAAGCTATTGAGTTAACAATAGGAAGATTATGTTTTATCTTTCCGGACATGTTTAGTATCATATTACTAACACTGTTAAGGTCATTATCTTTAAATCTAATAATAACAGGGAGTTCATCCTTGGTCTTAGATTTAATTTTTTTGCTTACAACCGAGTCTAATTTCATTTGTCTATTTGCACGCATATAAATCACCTTCCTATGATTTAATTTATGCTAAAGAAGGTATAATTGTTATTAAAAAATTTATAGGATAATAAAAATATTATAAATAATTAAATATAAACAACAAAGATATCGGAAATTATTATATTTCCGATATCTAACACTTAAAACAATATTAATCATCTAAAAGGGCGTTACTTGAAAGTAATGTGGTTTATATTTGAACCACTATATAGAATAAGTTTTTTGCTATCTTCTGACCATTTATAGGCTATTGCAAACTGGTCTTTAGTGATATAAGAAATGTCATCTAGTTTGTTATCTTTAAAGTTTGCTACGTAAATATTAGACTTGTTTTCAAGTGGTTTAACATTAGTAGGGCCACCTTCCATAGTGTCTTTTTGAGAATTATTGTTATCATATATAGGTGTAGTTATAGAATATACTATTTTGCTTTCATCGGGAGAGACACTAAAATTTAGTCCTCCTTCATAATTTGTAAGCAGATTTAATTTATTAGTTTTTACATCATATAAGTATAAACCCAACTTACTATCTAACAAAGCATCTACGATAATATTTCCGTTACTTAATATTTTATAAGAGAATATGTCGCTTTGTTTATGAATTTCAATATATTCACCTTTATGTTCAACAGGATCAGTTCCAGGATTTTTAATCTTTTCTTTAACCAAATAATCTAAGTTAATAATAGGAGTTATAGATTCAGTATCAACATTTAACTTATATAACCCTGCTTTCATAGAATTGTTTTCATGCATTCTACCAATGAAATAGATATCTTTACCATCTTTGCTATAAAAATCGGCTCCTGAAACATAGTTTACGTTATCGTTAAGTTTTATAGTGTTTTTTAACGTACCTGTATTGTCAAATATAAAGAAGCAACGATTACCATATTTAATAATGGAATTACTATCATTGCTCCAATTTCCATACATTTTAGGAGCATAGTTCATATTAATATTAGAATATTCTTTAGAGACGCCTTTTTGGACATCTAACACATAAGATTTATCATTTTTCACGTAGTCTGCATATTTACCATCAGGCGAATAACCCGCTCCAAATTCTAAGTCAAGAGAATTTAGCATACCATCATTGTCTTTAATTGATGTTACCTTGGAGTCACTAATGTTAACAGTATATACACTTCCGTATTTCTGTCTATAATATTTGGTTAAATCTTCATTTTCTTTAGGAGCACCTAGTTTACCTGCTTGCTCATTTATTCCTATAACTAATTTATCTTTTCCATAATAATGAAAGATGTTAGAAACCCCTTTTAGTTTACTTAAGGTGCTTTGCTCTACAAAACTAATGGTATTTTTCACATTCTGCTCCGTAGTAGCTTGTTTAACATCTGTCATAGATTTTGCACCTGTAGCATGCCCAGTGATTAATGTTAATATAAGTAAGGCTGGTGCTAATTTAAATAATTTTCTTTTCATATTTATTACCTCCATAAATTTGATTTTTTTAATTATATATTAATGATAACCCCCACTTTTGTACATTTGATTAAAGGATATTGCCAATTTGTAAACATTTAAAGATTAATAGAATCATAATTTAGGATTTTTTAAAATATAAATTTATATAGTGGACATGGCATAAAAAAAATATAAATATGTCAAGAAAAAAAGAGTATCTGTGACCATTGAAATATTAAAATAAAAAGATTTACTTGGAGCATGTATGGGAACTGCATACTACTGGGAAGAACAGCTCATAGTATGAAAACGTATAGAAGGAAGCTCGAGAGACCTGATGAATTAGAATAAGTGATCAAGTTACTATATACAGCCACAATAGCATATATAGCTATTTAGTATATGATAAAGACAAAATAAAGTCAGATGATACAATGAGTTTTAAAAAGCGAATGAAAATTACAATATTCATTATTGACATGCACTAATAAGGGGAAAGAGAGGTTAGTTATCTATTGAAAGAGAGTGAAGAAAGAAAAATATTTATATAAGTTTGATATATAAATGATAATACATACCTATTTACATATATTTTAGTTGTTTATAAAATAGAATAGAGATTTTGTAGTAATAGTGGTATAATTTAATAAAAAAGATTGCATAAAAATGTAAATAGGAGGACCGTTATGAAAAAGAAAATAGCAGTAGTATTGTTAATTTCCGTATTGATGCTAGCGAGTACTGCAATAGGAGTTACGTATAATCAAGAGATTAAAGCATTTATTTGTAATGCAAATACAGTATTGAATGGGAATCATGTGAATCTAATAAACAAGCCTATCATATACAATGGAGATGTATACATATCAGCAAAAGACATTGCGCAGTATACGAACTACGATGCAGTATGGATAGAACAGTCTAATACTCTATATATAATGAATAGGGTAGGTAGACCTATTATAAATCCATATACTCCTAATAACAACAACACGACTATTAACAATTTCGTAAAAACATTAAACACTAAGTACGGTACTTTTAATGGTGGAAAATATGATTTAGAGTTTAGTTATAATATAACAAATTATGTTAACTACGTAAAAGTTAAAGGAATGGGAGAAGATTTTGATAAGAACAATTCCAAGTGGAAAAAAAGAGATAAGGAAGATTTCAAGCAATTTGCAAAGAACATTCTTATAGAAACGTCAAGATTATACCAAAAAGATTCAAAAATATACTTTTATGATGACGATAGCGATGTAGTTGGAGAATATGAATATATATATGAGCAAAGCAAATTTAAGGTGGTAAATGAAACGCTAGATTTTTCATCAACAAGCGATGCAGAAGATACACTAGAGGATAACTATGCTGTATTTGAGGGAGATGAAGGTGATCTAAAATTCAAGTATGATGTAACAAAATCCTCATATTATATTAAAGTTGTAATGGAAGGACAGAACTTTGATAGAACTGACGATGAATGGGATGATAGAGGGGTTAGCGACTTTAGAGACTTTGTAGAAGATTTTGCAGAGCAGATGGCTGAGAGCTTTAATAAAGATATAAAAATCTACGTTGAAGATGAAGACGATGATAGTACTGCCAGATATAGATATGACGAAGATGATGAAGAATTGAACAAGGAATATGAATACGGTTCGTAAAAAACTGAACAAATAACCATAGAAAAGGCATGATTAACTTCTAGTAGAGAATTAATTGTGCCTTTATTATATAAAATTTGACAATATCTGAATAATTCATTATAATGCAAAATGTAAAATTAAATATATGTTACAAATCTAATATTATATAAATTGGAAATGAAGTTTCAAGTATACTATGATATAATGAAAATGATTGTACAAAAAAGAGAGCATGAAAAAGAAATTATTGATTATAGAAGAACTACTGAATATTTCAAATATAGGTTATATACATGGAAATTATGATACTGATAAAGAGATGGTTGGTAGATTGACACTATTATAAATAAGAAAGAGTAAATTGATAAAGAGGTGAAAGTATTGGGCAAAAAGATTTTAGTTGTAGACGATGAGAGACCGATTGCTGATATTTTGAGATTTAATTTGGAAAAAGAAGGTTATGACGTTAGCTTAGCATACGAAGGTGACGAAGCAGTAAAAAAAGCACTTGCACATGAGCCAGATTTAATACTGTTAGATGTAATGTTACCTAACAAGGATGGATTTCAAGTGTTAAAAGAGATAAGACAAAAGCTAAGCACGCCTATTTTGATGCTTACAGCAAAAGAAGAAGAAGTGGATAAGATATTAGGTTTAGAGCTAGGTGCGGATGACTATATTACAAAGCCGTTTAGCATGAGAGAGTTACTAGCAAGAGTAAAAGCAAATATCAGAAGAGGAGAAATGGTAGCTGCAACTACTAATAAAGATATAATTGTCTCAGGAGATTTGATGATAGATTTAAACAAATATGAAGTTACTAAAAATGAGAAAGTAGTAGATTTAACTTTAAGAGAATTTGAGCTACTTAAATTTCTATGCATGAGAACAGAACAAGTTTTTTCTAGAGAGCAGTTATTAGAAGAAGTTTGGGGTTATGAGTATTATGGAGATATTAGAACAGTAGACGTTACAGTTAGAAGATTAAGACAAAAAATAGAGGACAACTCAAGCAATGCAAAATACATTATTACAAAAAGAGGGGTAGGGTACTATTTTAGGAGGAACTAGTAATGTTTAAAAGCATAAGGTGGAAATTTACGACGATTTATTTCCTATTAGTTTTTATAGCTATGCTTATAGTAGGGGTATTTATAATAAAACAGTTTGAGAAAGTACAAATCGAACAGATAGACAAAACAATGAACGGATATGTAGGTAGGGTGCTTGACGTGTCACAAGAGATAAAAGCAAGAAAGTGGGACGAAATAAAAGAAAGTGCATTTAACAATTGGCCTGTACCTATAGGTTATAAAATATATATAATAGAGAAATCTGATTATCCAAAAATAGTTGGAACGATACCTTGGAATAATAAAGATATTGGCAAAAGTGTGTTTGATTTTAAAGAAATTAATCCAGAATATATATTATATTCATTAAATGAAGGAAAAGAATCCATAGGGATTCAGCACCAAGATGACTCCAGAGAAAATCATTTGGTACATCCAGTAACTGACGAAAATGATGAAGTAATAGGACTTATATATGTAACGAGTGAGCTTAAAGAAGTAGATGCTATGTTAAATAGGTCTAAAGTTATAATGATAGAAGGTACAATATTAGCACTTTTAGTTACTATATGCATAGGTTTCGTTATAGCAAAGAGTGTAACCATACCAATAAATGATGTTACAATAAAAGCCAAGCAAATGGTAAGTGGAGACTTTGACCAAAGAGTAGAAGTCAAATCGGAGGATGAAATAGGTCAGCTTGCTACAATGTTTAACACACTTACAGAGAAACTCAAAATCACACTAGCAGAGATATACAGAGAAAAGAGTAAAATGGATACGATATTTAATCATATGGCAGATGGAGTTATTGGATGTGATATAAAAGGTAATATATTGCATGCAAATCCTATAGCTCTTAATATATTGAATATAGAGTTTGATGCACTAACTGATGTAGATTACGATACAGTTATATCAAAATTAGATTCAAAATTGACACTAAAACATATGAATCAAAGTAGTGATTATAGAGGTAGTGAACTTATAAGTAAAGATAATCATTCCTATTTAGTAAAATATGCACCATTTAAAAATGACAATCAAGAAATTGGTGGAATAATAGCAGTATTACAAGATGTAACAGAGCAACAAAAGCTAGAGAATATGAGAAGAGAGTTTGTAGCTAATGTATCTCATGAGCTAAAAACACCAATAACAACTATAAAAAGTTATACAGAGACGATAATAGATGGCGTAATAGACGAGAAAGAATTAACACTTAATTTTCTAGAGATAGTGAATAGTGAATGTGATAGAATGACTAGAATAGTTAGGGATTTATTACAGTTATCTAATATGGATTATAAACAGACAAAGTGGAAATTTAAAGACTTAGAAGTCAAAGAGCTTATTGATAAAGCAGTAATGAAGTTAACAATGGCTGCTAAGGATAAGAACCAAGCACTTACTACAACAATAGAAGAGGGATTGCCAAATATACATGTAGACAGAGATGGTATAGAGCAAGTAATACTAAATATACTAAGTAATGCCATCAAGTATACTCCAGATGGAGGAGCTATATCTCTAAATGTGTTCAAAGTCATGGATACATTGAATATTGTAATAAAGGATAATGGTCTAGGCATACCAAAGGATGATTTGAATAGAATATTTGAACGCTTCTATAGAGTTGATAAAGCTAGATCCAGAGAAATGGGAGGTACAGGTTTAGGATTATCAATAGCTAAACAAATAGTACAAGCACATAAAGGAACTATTGAAATTAATAGCGAATATAATAAAGGTACAGAAGTCAAAATAATGTTGCCATTAGTGAATAACGATAACTGAAAGTAGTGTAATTCTTTCTTAATTCGCTTGTAATACGGTTGTAACAAAACTAGTATATAATAATGATGTAGAATTGTGACTATATTGTTTGGGAGGAATAAATTATGCTAAAAAGAATTTTGATGGGAGTAAGTTTACTAGCAGTTTTAGCAATGGGTACAGCTTCGTACGCAAAGCCAGAAATGGATTCAGTACAACCTAAAATTGGTGAAGCGGTTAAAATGGAAAATCAAAAATTAATAGAGAGCATAGCTATAACGTCTCCTGAAGATAATTTAGTCACATCAGAAAAGAAAATATTAGTTTCAGGGAAGGCTAAAGAAGGGCTAAAGGTTTTAATAGAAGTATATAAAGTTGATAGTAAAAAAGATATAAAAGACTTTTTGCAAATAGAAAATAATGATCAAGCAAATGAAACAGATAAAAAAGAAGACGTTAAAAATACAGCAAAAGAAGTAAAACCAGCAGTAAATAAAACAGAAAACAAAGAAACAAATTCACAAGCGAATCAAGTAGATAAAGTTAAGATATTAGATGCAAACAATAAAGAGCTTGATATAGATAAACTAGAGAACAAGGATGAGATACTTAAAGATATAGATAAAGCAACTAGGCTGATAGCCAAAGAAATACAAGTAAAAGAATTAGGAATATTTACAGAAGAAATAAATGTAGAAACTGGAAACATAAAAATAATAATATTTATAAGAGATTCAAAAGGAAATGTTTTAAAAGCAGTGCTAAAGAATATTATTATTGCAGACGAAGAAAAGGCTAAGGAATATATTGAGAAAATAAAAACAAATAACATAAATGTAGAAAAACCAAAATCAGAGAATAGCAATCAATAAACTTAAAGATTAGTCTTGGAGATGACTATGGTGAAAATAGAAAGATTAAAAACATATACCTTAATAGGATTATTTATAATTAGTATAATACTCTGTCATGAACTTCTGACAGGGATTTCTTTTAATACGAATTTTATTTTTAACAAGAAAAAAATATCTACAAATGAAGTAATCAATAGTGGTGATTTTCTTGCACCGAGTAGATTTATAATAAATTATTCAGATAGCCACCACAAGATGATATATAGTAATAACAAATACAAAGTATGGACGCTCGGACAAAGTGGTTTAAAGGATTATTTAGATGATGATAAGACAAACGTTAGTCTATACGGAGAAGTTGATGAAGAATTACAAAATGAAATGTATTCTCAAAAATCAATAGTGATGAAATTTGATGATTTAATTGATATTAAATTTGCTAGTAAAGTACTTGGGATAAAGGATATAAGCATAATCTCTAAGTATATAAAAGATATGAATGTATTATATTTTTATCTAGGTTCCGATCATTATGTAATCATAGCTAATGATAAAAGCTATGTAAAGCTTAAAAATGGAGCAATAAAGCTTGAAGAATTGAATGAAATAGCTGAGAGTATAAAGTTAGATGATGAGCTACCTAAATACTACGAAGGATACAAACTTTTTATAGGCGATAAGAGTAAAGACATATTTATTCCGGTAAATGTATCAAAGAAGATTACAAGTCCGTATGTAAAAGAATATGTATCAGAGAAAGATATGGAAAATATAGCAAGTAAATACTTAGAAAAAGACATAAACTATATAAGAAAGATAGTTCAAGATGACGATACTAAGATATATATGTATGGACAAAAAAATCTAGTATTAAGAAATAACGGAATAATAGAGTATTATGATAACTCAGGAGAGAGTGTATTAGACAAAGATTTGTATAATAGTTTTATTGCAGCAGTTAATTTTATAGTAGAGAAAACAGAGTATACAAGTAATATATATTTAACACATATAGAAGATTTAGATAATGATAAAAACAAAGGCTATAGATTTAGTTTTTCATATAATATATTTAATAGACCAGTAAGAACATCGATAAACAATAAATATTTATCAAGTCCTATAGAGATGGAAGTATACGGAAGTACAGTGACAAAATATAAGTCATGTATAAGAGAAGTATTGGTGGATACGAATCCTTTTAACGTGCTTTCACCAAAAGATATAATAGAGAAAAACTATAACTATATGGGTAACAAATTTCAGAGCAAAAACGAAAAAAAGAAAGGCAAAGTTGAGGATGATTTTTTAAATAATATCGATAATGTATATTTTAGATACTATGATTTAATTGATAACAATACATTTTCTAAACTTAGAGCCTCATGGGTTATAGAAATAGGTGATCATGTATACGTATATGATGCGGAAAATGGATTGTTGATTGATGAAAAGTAAAAAATAACTATGTCAGATATATGGATGGTGTTCTAATGAATTGGTCAAAAGCAAAAAGCATATTAATAGTAGTATTCATAATAACAAACTTATTTTTACTATATGTTAAAATAGATATAGACAATAGTACTAAGAAAGGTAATACAGTAGATGATAAGTTTGTGCAAATGGTAGTCAAAGAATTAGAAGACAAAGACATAAAAATAGATTGTGAAATATTAGACCAGGCTCCTGTAAAGACACTAATAACAATAGAATATGAATCGTATTCAAGTGAATTTAATAAAAATAAGCTAGCAAGTAGATTCTTTAACAGTTATGCTCAAAAAAAAGACTATAAAGAACACACATTGACCTACAAGAGTACAGGTGAAGAGCTTATTTTGTATGGTGCAAATAATGTAATAGAATATAGAGACTATAGAAGAGAAAGTAAACTTGATATAGAAAATATAAATCAAGAAAAATTAGAGAATATGTGCAAAGACTTTCTAAAGCGTCTAGAATTCAATACCGATGATATGAAATTGACCAATTACACCAAAAAAGGAAATAAATATAATTTGCATTTTACAAAGTTTTATAATAATATGCTTATAGAAGATTCATATATGATATTTGAGATAGATCAATTTGGCATAAAAAATTTTAAAAGGAAATGGCTAGAGGTCAAAAAAGAGAAAAATAGTGAAATAAAAATGGGATCTCCACAAAAAGCTCTACTGAGATTGCTTTCAAGAAAAGAAGCATATGGCAAATCAATAGTTGATATGTCTATGTGCTATTATTTTTCGTCAAGAGACGAAATAATAAACCATAATAAACAAGCAAAAGAAGGAGATGCGGTTCCTGCATGGAGAGTCAAAATGAATGATGGAGAGTTAATAATATTGGAGGAATACTAGTTTAAAATTGAATATTTATAAATATTATACATTTTGGGGCTGGTATTTGTTAAATAACATACTAAATTTTACTGTAATTTTAATATTGCTATTTGAAAAAAACGAAAAATTATATATAATATAATAAGAATAACCTATTTATACACAGAAAGATCAAAACACGCCGTTTAAAAATAAAAAATATAAAGAGGGGTGAGTTAGACTGAACTTATTCAGTTAGACCTATGAATAAATTAGTTATAGAAGGTGGAGTAAAACTTAACGGAGAAGTAAGCATTAGTGGTTTTAAAAATGCAGCACTTCCAATAATAACAGCATCATTACTAGCTGCAGATAAAAGTGTAATAGAGAATATACCTTTGATAAAGGATGTATATATATTAAAAAATATAATAGAAACATTAGGTGGAAAAGTTCACTTAAGCGATGATGGCGTAATGACAATTGACGCAACAAATGTAGAAAATAAAACAGCACCATATGAGCTTGCAAAGCAACTAAGAGCTTCATATTACCTAGCAGGAGTAGCTCTTGGTAGATTTAAAGGAGGAAGTATAGTATATCCTGGAGGCTGTGATATAGGGGCTAGACCGATAGATTTACACATAAAAGGATTTGAAGCATTAGGAGCAGATGTAAAAATAGATCATGGAATAATAAAATGTAATGGAGAAGGTTTAAAAGGTACAAACATATATTTAGATTTTGCTAGTGTAGGAGCAACAATAAATATAATGCTAGCGGCGGTACTCGCGAAAGGAAATACAATAATAGAAAATGCTGCAAAAGAGCCACATATTGTTGATACAGCGAATTTTCTTAACTCAATGGGAGCAAATATAAGAGGTGCAGGAACAGATTTAATAAAGATTAGTGGAGTGGAAAAGCTTCATGGATGCACATATAGCATTATACCAGATATGATAGAAGCAGGAACATATATGGTTGCTGCAGCTGCAACAGGTGGAGATGTATTAGTAAAGGATGTTATACCAAAGCATCTAGAGGCTGTGATAGCTAAGCTTAGAGAAATGGGTGTAGAGGTAAGAGAATATGATAATTCCGTTAGAGTAAGAGTAACGAGAAATCTTAAAAATGTTAACATTAAGACGCTTACATACCCTGGACTAGCAACAGATTTACAGCAACCTATGGCCGTATTGTTATCAACAATAAAGGGGACTAGTATGGTCACAGAAACTGTATTTGAAGCAAGATTTAAGTATGTAGATGAGTTGAAGCGCATGGGCGCTAATATAAAAGTTGATGGAAAGACAGCAGTAATTAAAGGAATAGACAAACTAAGTGGTGCAAAAATATCAGCAACCGACCTAAGAGCTGGAGCAGCATTTGTAATAGCTGGCTTGATAGCAGAAGGTACAACAGAAATTGATAACATACAGCATATATATAGAGGCTATGTATCAATGGAAACAAAAATGAAAAATCTAGGAGCTAAAATTGTAAGGATATAAAAATCAAATAATAGCTTGTAGATTATTAAAAGTGTAATCGTAGAAAAAAATAATGACCGAGATTTCTCGGTTTTTTCTATATCTAAAAAATATATTGGAGGAATTAAATGTCGATAAGATTTTGTTCATTAGCAAGCGGTAGTAGTGGAAATTGTCAATACATAGAGACAGAAAAAATAAGAATATTAGTAGATGCAGGATTAAGCGGAAAGAGAATACAACAAGCACTAGAATCAATACAGGTAGATCCTAAGACGATAAATGGTATATTAGTTACACATGAACATTCAGACCATGTAAAAGGAGTGGGAATATTATCCAGAAGGTTTAATTTACCCATTTATGTAAATACTAATACATGGGAAAGTATGAGAAATAGTATGGGAAAAGTTAAAGAAGAAAATATCAAGACATTTACCACAGGAGATCATTTTGAAATAGCGGACTTAGGGATAGAGAGTTTTAAAATTCATCACGATGCATCCGATCCAGTAGGGTACTGTATCAACCATAAAAGTACAAAAATAAGCTTATTAACAGACACTGGGCATGTAGACGAAGAAATAAAAAAGAAAATAAAAAAATCAAACCTATTACTTCTAGAATCAAATCATAATCCAGAGATGGTAAGAGTAGGTAGATATCCATGGCCACTTAAGAAAAGAATATTGGGAGATTTTGGACATATATCTAACGAAGTAGCAGGAGAAACAATAACAGATGTATATACTTATGATATGAAGGTCATATTATTGGCGCATTTAAGTCAAGAAAACAACTTTCCAGAGCTAGCATATAGAACAGTTAGCGATATCATGACACAATCAGGTATAGACATAAAAAAAGATGTGAAACTAGATATGACTTATAGGTCCAAACCATCTAAAGTATATACTCTATAATACAATAGTATGAAGAGGTGCTTTAACATTGGATGAAAATAATCAAAGAAATACCTACAATAGGGAATCAAGCAATCCACAAATTATATATTCTAGCAGACAAAGAAAAAGTACAGTTATATATATAATAATCTCACTAATATCAGCAATAATAGGTGGACTAATAGTGGCTTATATAGCTTTAACGTATTTTTATGGAGAAACTACACCTGCTCCCGAAATAAAGAATCCACAGCCGATAACTATAAATCCTAATAATGGAATAACAAATGTTACAGCAGTATACAAAAAAAGCATGAAGTCAGTAGTAGGGATAACAACAGTAGAGCTAAAAAGCAGTTATTTTAATAGATTACAAGAAGTTCAGGGACTTGGCTCAGGAATAATAATAGATAGCAAAGGATACATACTTACAAACTCACATGTTATAGGTGATGGTAAAGCAAAGGACATAACAGTTCAATATGAAAATGGCACAAAAGAAAAAGCATCTATAGTATGGTATGAGCAAGCGCTCGATTTAGCTATAATAAAAACAAAGTCAAATAATTTAGTGCCAGCAGAACTTGGAGATTCGGATAATTTGGAAGTTGGCGAGTTGGCTATAGCTATAGGCAATCCACTTGGATTACAGTTTCAAAGGACAGTAACGTTGGGTATAATAAGTGGATTAAAAAGAAGCATAAGAACACAGGCAGTATTGATAGATGACTTGATACAGACAGATGCATCAATAAACCCAGGCAATAGCGGAGGACCATTGTTAAACGCAAAAGGGCAAGTAATAGGAGTGAACACAGCCAAGATTACATCGGCAGAAGGGCTAGGGTTCTCAGTACCAATAAATACAGCAAAGCCAATAATAGAGCAAATAATAAAAAATGGGAAATTTGACTTAGCATACATAGGAATAGGAGGATACCCTGTAGATATCTACGAGAGAGCCACAGGAGAGAGAACAGGGGCGGACAGTGGAGTTGTAATAGTAGAAGTAGCCAAAGACTCACCTGCCTTTAAAGCGGGAATAAAGGCATCAGATATACTTGCTAAAATTGATGATAAACAAATAGAAGATATGAGTACACTTAGAAGGTACTTATATGAACTTAGTCCCAACGATTCAGTTACGATAGATATAATTAGAAATAGAAGACAAAGAAAGATACAAGTTATATTAGGAAGGACACCTTCATAATATAAATGTTAATAATAAAATATTAAAAAAACAATTTTAAGACAACCTTTTTTATCATATAATAAAGACAAGACTAAAAGTGGAGATGATTGACATGTATGTAGTATGTAACGAGCACTTAGAGATAGCAATAGATGATTTTTTAGATGTATATGATCAGTGTCCAGATTTTTATGAGTTAGAGAAGATATATTTCACAGACTGGACTAGCCCAAGTACATGTGACTATTGTGATAAAAAACCAAAATATTTAGTGGTATAAGGAAAGAAAATATGAAAATAACTATAATAGCAGTAGGAAAATTAAAAGAGAAATATTTAATAAATGGTATAAACGAGTATTCAAAAAGGCTTTCTAAATACTGCAAACTAGAGATTATAGAAGTACCAGATGAAAAAGCACCAGAGAATCTCAGTGATGCAGATATGCAGATAGTAAAAGACAAAGAAGCTGAAAAGATACAAAAGAGATTAAATGATAGTTCATACATAATACCACTCTGTATAGATGGAAAACAGCTCTCCTCAGAGGATTTTTCAAAAAAGTTGGACAAGGTATTTTTAGAAGGAGACAACCATATAACCTTCATAATAGGAGGTTCACTAGGGTTATCAAGTAAGATAACACAAAAAAGCAAATTAAAACTATCATTCTCAAAAATGACTTTCCCTCATCAGCTGATGAGGTTAGTACTAGTTGAGCAGATTTATAGAGCGTTTAGGATTAGGATGGGGGAACCGTATCATAAGTAATTGCTATTAGTAAGTTCATAAGGAGATGGGAAATTTAAATATGAAAAGTATTGAAGATATAATAGCTCAATATGAAATTGGAGAAATAAAGAGTGTTGTAATGCCAGGATTTGGTTCGAATGACACTTGGATAATTGAATCATTAGCTGGAAAATATGTTCTTAAGAGGAATCAGAGAGAAGACTATGTTCAAGTTCAAATAGTAGCAAATAAAGCTTTGGGTTTGAAACGAAAAATGAATAGGATTATTGAATCTATTGAAGGAGAATTTATTGTTGATGATAACTATGTATTGTATGAGTATATCGACGGTGAAGTAATTTCAAATATTGATGATTTATCAATATCTAGTTTTCTGAGAGAGCTAGCATTATTTAACATTGAGTTACGTGACGTAAATATTAATGACATAAAAATTGAAAGACATAATTATTGGGATGATGCATTCAATACAAGTTATATATCTGATGAGTACTTAAGGGATTTATGTATCTATGGTTTTGATAAAGACCTCCAAAAGAGAATAGTCAGTTGTACCAATCATGTATTGCAGAAAGTTGATTTATTGACTCGAAAAAGAAATCAACTTATCCATTCTGATTTAGGTATTGATAATATGATTCTTACCAAGCATAAACACGTTAAATTTATTGATTTTACACCATTAGTTGATTCACATTACTTGTCTGTTGCGTCTTTTATTTATTGGGAGATTCTGTATAAGAATGATGAAATAAATTATTGTGAAGTATTAGCTTGCTTTTCTGAGTACGAAAAGAGTTTACCAAATGATATGATTGATGATGTTGATGAAAAGTTAACCTATTTACTCAAGTATACTTTATCTAAATTAGTTGGAGCTACATTGAAAGTGATTAATTCCTCTAAGATAATTGAACTAAAACAAGTTGAATATAGATTAGTATTACTTGAGAGTTTAATGAATGGCTTAAAACGATAAATTTACATCAGTAATGTAAAAAACGCCGTTGCATACAGTACGGTGAACCATACCATAAGTAACGACGGTTTTATATATGTTTTCTTATGACATATACCTGAAGTGTATTGTAAGAATAAGAGGAAGTAGGGCACTTTTGCTAAAAATTTACATTTTCTATACATTTTTATTATAACTATTATCAGATAGAAAATTTAATTGAATAACTTTAGGCTCTGTTAAAAAAGTTATTTGGGGTATAAAGTAAAGAGTCTATCAAATGATGGACTAAGGAAAATAATACAAAACAGTTTAAAATTGAATCGTGGATGATACGAAATGAGTCATAGGAAGAGATGAAAATAATATTTAAAAAGATATTAAATATTAATGGCGTATCAACAAGGTAGCTATCAAGAGTTAGGGGGGTATCAGTAAATATTATTTGGAAGTTATAGCAAAGACAGAAGTAAATAACTACTCTGTCCCTTCAACATATGTAAATCTAGAACAGATTAAACCTTAGAATCAGAAGTCTTTGATAGGACATTAGCTAAAAACTTATAAGGGGTGGAGCTTTTGACTAATGTAAGAGATAGCGACTTAAAGGGCAGTACTTCATTAAGAAACATTGATGAATCTGCCCTTTAAGTTGTTTTTGATTTGAACTCGCTAAGATTTTTACATGCCTTCATTATTTATTGGCTATTCTATGAAATATAAATCTGTTGTTATAGAATTTGTAAATTATCAAGCTCTATTTCATAAGATATAGTGGAAGGGGGAAGAAATCATGAATAGAGCTAAAATAGGTGTAGAGACACAAATGGAAGGTATAAATAAAATTTCAAGCAACGTGTGCCCAGTGCCTACTGCGATTATGAAAGAATCTGCTAATCTTTTATTTAGAGTGCCTGTATTTTTAAGTCATCCAAGTCGTCTAAATACTATACAGCATCAATTTGTTGATGCAATGATTAGGCAAATTAAAAAGGCATTGCTCTTTCCACGAACACTACCTGAAACTGAGCAATACCCTGAGACACCGTTAACAAATATTCGTCGAATGATTATAAATAGTTATGGAATGGTGGCACTTAATTTAAGACAACAAAAAGTTAAGATTATTAAAAACAATCTTAATGAGCCTATAGGAGAAAAAGTGTGGGAAGGAAGTCCTTTTGCACAGATTGAGCCTGGAATGGCCTATCAATATGGGCTTCCTTTGCTGCTCATTAGAGAAACAGGCGTAGAGTCGAAGGGAATATGGGCTTTTGGAATTGGTCCATTCTTAATCTTAGAATGGGACTCCACAGTACCAAATCCTATTGAAACATTTTTTGCAAGGAATGATTGGAAATCAATTTTTCAAAATTGGATGGGTTATGTAAGAACAGGTTATTATATACAGACACAACCAGAGTTTAAATACTCATGTGCTACAGTTGAAGACTGATAACTTTTAATATATAAAATGATACTCAAATTTTTTCACTTAAAATCATAACTTATAATAAAAATATCGTGGGTTTGTCATTAAGCTGGAAGAAGAGGGCTAAGCTAGAACACATAATAAATAATTGCTTTATGTCATGGGTACGCTTTGATTGACATATTCATGACAGGCTTTAATAGGCTTATATACGAAAATGGAGTCAGGGTTGAAAAGTTCAACTAACATGATGCATTAGAGCAAAAAAATTGCAAGAAAACTACGTAAGACAGATGTATTTTACAATTTTACAACAAGAAAAATAGTTATTCAAGGACATTGTAGAATGTACAGAGCATCATTTTTAATACTGAATGGATAGAATACACTTAAAGATTGATGGATTGATATGTGAAATTGCAGTAACTAAAAAGACAAGTATGTATAATAATATTGATAATACAACCTCCAACGGATAAAGAATCTGTTGGAGGTTTACTTTTACCCCGAAAGGAGATAATCACCTATGCCAACACCCCAGTACCATAAAAACCGAAGCCATTTCTCAGAAGATGAAAAATACAGATACCTGCTAAAGAGAGAATGGAATAAGACTAAGAAAAAAGCAATGGTAATAATGAAAAACCCTAGTGATGCAGGTAAGCTTATATTAGACCATACAACTACAATTTAGATGAAGCTAAGTAGGAGTTGATATATAATCTACTTAGCTTATTTTATTGAAAGTATGCAAAAAACTGCCGATAACTCTATTACGGTGAATCTTATCATAAGTAACGAAGATTTTAACCAAATCTAAAAGAATCAATGGAATTGGTTATGGCATTAACATCTATAGTGCTAAAACTACAATGATTGTCGTAAGATTTGGATTGAGGTAGCTAAAGACCTTGAAAAAAATATTCTAAGGCTCTAAAGAAAAAAAGATCAAGTAATGAAGTAATAGTTATTGGGCAATGATGATTTGAGAGGAGTATTAATTTTTAGACTAGAAAAGGCATTACATTCTTGACTCTTCCTTTAGGTAATCCTTTATAATAAGTTTATCATTATATTTTAAGAAAAGAGGTCGAGATAAATGAATAACTTAATCAAAATCAAAGATATGTCAAGGAATTACAACATTACAGCCCGTACATTACGTTATTATGAGAGTATGGGATTGCTATCCAGCACTAGAAGTGAAGACTATGCATATAGAATGTATGATGAAAATGCTGTTAGACGGCTTGAACAAATACTAATATTACGTAAGCTGAATATTAGTATAAAAGACATTCAACGTGTTTTCAACACTTCTGGTTCAGATGTAGTTTTAGAAGTGCTGGGGAAAAAAGTGGAGAGAATAGACGACGAGGTTTCACTTTTACATGAATTGAAGGAAATCGTGTTGGATTTTATACACGAAATTGAACAAGTGAACTTTGCAAACAATTCCGATATAAAACTGCTGTATACCAAGGCAAAAGAGATTGAAACACAATTGATAAGTACTGACTATATAGGCAAACCTTCCAATATAAACCGCCTGAATAAAATAACTGAAAGATTAGACAAAAAAATTCCTGATATAATGGTTGTCAAGATACCAGAATTTAAAGCAGTAACTTGCAGCGACCAACCGTGGGGGGAGATGTTCAAGGAAGGCGGATATATGTACCAACTATGGCAGTACTGTCATTTGTATAAGGTTGTTATTTTCGATTGTTTTGATTTTTTGATTTCTAAAAATGATGACAAAGCTGAATGGATATGTGCCGTTAAAGATGGTGTCACTAATGCGGATGTAGCACCTTTTAAGTTGGTCGATTTTCCGGGAGGTTTATACGCTATGGCAGTCAGTATAGACGAAGATAACGAGAGCATAAATAAAGTGGAAGATAAAGTTGGCCGATGGATTCAAAACACCAATTTTGAGCTTGACAAAAGCCGCAATGTTATGTTCAATATGCCTTACTTATATGAAGATGGAAGAGATATTGCCTATAAAGACATAGAAAAGGGACTTGGATATAAACAGATGCAAAGGTATTTTCCTATAAAGTTGAGAGATGATATTTAATCAGAGTTAGAAAAAAGAGTATTAAAAACTGAATATAAACTTTGTAGTAAACGATTGATTAAGATAGATGGCTCTATGCATATTCTGACCGTCTTTAATGAAAGCTGGAGTAAGATGGTGTTCAAGTATATATTTGGTGAGGAAATTCAGAACAGAGAGTTCAAAGTGGTTTTGGGAACATATTGTAGCACAGTGGAGCTTGAAATAAATGACTACCATTGGAGGATGATTGGGGAGGGATGCCAAAAGTTATCCTTACAGTATAGGAAGATCGCCGATGTAAACAGGTATTGTTTTGTCATACCCACAGTATCGCTCTTACGTTCGTGTATCGCTTTGATACCAGTTGTACTGATTATGGTCTTATTCGTATTAAGAACACTTATGGAGTATAAGACATTATGCACTAAACTTGAGGGGGATATAGAATATACGAGTGAGGTTAAATCTAGGCTGATTGCTTATATGTGGTAGTTAATAAGTTTGGAGAAAACGCAGTTGAGCTAAGTGAGATGAACTGTATCATAAATAACTGCGGTTCTTCTTATTCTAGACCTCATTGATATTTGTAAAAAGAGGCTGATATACTAACAAATTAAATTTGTAGTGTATCGCCTCTTTTTATGTTATAGGCATTTAGGCGAAAGTAAGCAAGTAATAGTAAATACACTAAAATGTAATTTATGTAAATGGTATAGGTAAATATAAACAAGTTACAAAATTGTAAGATATGATGGGAAAAGATTCTGAAACAAATAATATGTATAATGATACTTGCTACATAGTAACTCTTTTACATAGAAAAATAAAGTTGATATAATATTAGGTGGAAGGTTATTATTTAATCTATTATATATTTGGGGGGGTAAGCAGAAGCATGAATAAACAAGTAATGATAGAAGTTATGAACTTATCTAAATCCTATAAAGGTGTAGAAGTACTGAAAGGTATAAACTTACAGGTGGAAAAAGGAAGTATTTTTGCATTACTTGGTTCGAATGGTGCAGGAAAAACAACAACAATAAAAATACTTTCAACATTGCTAAAACCAGATGGTGGTGAAGTAAAATTGGCTGGTTTTGATGTGGTAAAAAAACCTCGGGAAGTTAAAAAGAACATAGCACTAACTGGACAATATACGGCTGTTGATGAAATCTTAACGGGCAGAGAAAATTTGTTTATGATTGGAAAACTTCTGGGTATAGAAAATACAAAAGCAAAAGTAGAAATGCTACTAAAACAATTCGACCTACTTGATGACGCTGATAGACGCGTATCAACATACTCAGGTGGAATGAAAAGGAAAATTGATATTGCAATGAGTTTAATGGGAACTCCTAACATAATATTTCTAGATGAACCGACAACAGGATTAGATCCACAAAGTAGAAAGTCAATGTGGAAAACAATAAAACAACTTTCAAAAACTGGAGTAACTATTTTCTTGACGACTCAGTATCTTGAAGAAGCAGATGAGTTAGCGGATAAAATAGCGATTTTAGATAAGGGGGTAATAATTGCAAAAGGAACAAATGATGAAATAAAAAATATTATCCCTAGCAATATCATAGAGTTATATTTTAGAACAGCAGAAGAAACAAAAAAAGCAAATTTGCTATTAAATAAATATAATGCAATTATAGTTGAAAATAGTAATAAATTAAGAATTGAAACACATGATTCAGTGAATGAAGTCATTGATATATTGAATGATCTAAAAGCTGTAAACTTGGAAGTTGAAAACTTTGAGAAGAAAAAAGCATCCATGGAAGATGTATTTCTAAAAGTGATAGGTCATGATGAAGAGAGGAGGGGTTTTAGATGCAAACAATAATAAAAAACAGTAGCAATGTACTAGTAATGATAAAGAGAAATTTAATACACGTGATTAGAAATCCTGAGTCCATAGCAATGACAATTTTTTTACCTATATTTGTAACATTACTATTCGTATATGTATTTGGAGGAGCATTAGGTCCAGATGGAGATAGAATAAAATATTTAAATTACGTATTACCAGGAATAATTATTATGGCACCTGCATTTGGAGCGTATATGACATCTTTAGGCGTAAACAATGATATGACAAAAGGGATTATAGATAGATTTAGAACAATGAATATCAATCAATCTTCAGTTCTAACTGGGCACATTTTTGCATCCGTTGTTCGCAACCTATTAGGAACGACAGTCATTATACCTTTTGCATATTTATTAGGGTTTAGAACTGATGCAATATTGATGGATTGGTTTGCAATAATAGGAATGATTATTATTTATATTTTGATGATAACAATGGTATCATTAATGATAGGACTACTTGGAAGCAATGTAGAATCAGTAGGAGGAATAATGATGTTTGTGCAATTTGCTCCATATGTAAGTTCAGCATTTATTCCCACTGAAACTATGCCACAAGCATTACGTTACTTCGCGGATTATCAACCATTTACACCAATAACAAATACAATTAGAGGACTATTCTCAGGAACAGAAATAGGTAACGACTGGATAATAGCATTAGCTTGGTGCCTAGGAATAATAATAGTAAGTTTCATTGTATCAAAGTACACTTATGAACATAAGACATCTGTGTGAATCTCAGCATAAGTTGAGGTAATAAGGTATAAATATTTAATTGGGATGTAAAAGCTTGGGAAAAGTTTGTAAATACAGTATAACCAGAAGATAAAGGTAGTTTTTTGTACATATAAGATATTCAGTACATAGTGAATTACTAAAAATGCTTGAATCAGCTGTATTAGTGAAGAGTTAAAATTATTAAAGTTTAGCCCAATTACAAGTAAAATTAACTGAACATATTTCATTTAAACATGTTAAAAAGTAGCTATGATGAATTTCCATCAGTTAATAGAACAATCACAACATCAGATAAAAAGATGTATTATAGCTACCTGTAAATAGAATCACGGTTACAGAAAGGTAAAAAATTGATACCATTGAAATTGTATTTAATGAGAAGCTACAAAAGCACCTACTGAATATTAAGGGAGAAGCTTAAATAATGAAGATTCTCCTTGCTTTTATATGTTTAAGATAGCTATATAATATTTGAATAGTTTTTAAGCTAATTAATAATATAATAGTAGAAAATACAATTTTAAGTAGGTACTGCTATTATATTAAAGGAGATTTCAATAATTTAGATGTATAAAAGAATAGACAAAAAAATGCAAGCAATCCTATAAGTATAATAATATTATATTAAGATAACCTAACTCTTTGAT
>NZ_JARMXH010000011.1:0-111272 GCF_056892235.1 Abyssisolibacter sp. ZYX002 | reverse complement strand
GCTAAAAAAAGCAAAAGACTTATATGAAAAAATGGTAAAGGCAGAAGAGGAAGGCAACTTTAATGATTCAGAAAAAATTATGAAACAATTGTTTGAATTAGGAGTATTTGATAAACCATTTGAAACTGCTGAAGGAAATTTAGATAAGTACACTTTCAACATTCTTTCAAAAGAATTTAAAAAAGATATATCAAAAGAAACACTAAAAAAAGCAAAAGACCTATTTGAAAAAATGATAAAATTAGAAGAAGAAGGTAAATATGATGATGCAGACAAAATCATGAATCAAATAAATGATTTAGGAGTATTCAAAGAAGGGGAAAAAACTGAAACTGTAGGAAGTAAAGCAGAAAAATTTGAAATAAAGTGCAAGGTTGTGCTTTACGGTGAAATAACATTAGAAGAATTCAAAGCAAATATAGTAAATAATGCAGATCAAGCTAAAGTTAATAAGGCGATAGAGCTTTTCAAAAAGGCTAAGGCATGTAGAGAAGAAGCAGATAAGTGTTGGAAACAACTATTAGAAATGAATATATTTGATGATGGAAAAGATGAAAAATAAAAGTGCTTCTATAACATTATGTAACGAGAGTTGTCGATAGACAGCTCTCTTTTTAAATGAATAAATACATGAACAAAGTATAAAAAACTAATATAGATATACGATGATTGTTTAATCTCTTTACACGATTAGGATTGAAATTGTTGTTTTTTGTTCAGAAGTTACATTTGCATAATTGGGATTGAAATTGTTGTTTTTCGGACGGAAATGTCATTTACATAAGCGAGGTTTAGTACTATAATAAAGATATGGAAGATGTTTACATAATGTGCCGATACGGAATATTATGTAAACATATTATATTGCATAGGAGGTAATAACTATGAAAACCAAAAGTAGTTTGTCAAAAAAAGTTTTATATTTATTTATGTCAGTATGTATGGTCTTTAACTTAATGCCATGGGGTAGTATTTCGTATGCATCATCACCTGCAACGAATACTTCCTTCCCATCAAGCACAATGAATTACTCAAATTTTAAAGACGAACAAGATTTAATAAGCAAAGTAATAAACAATAGATACTTCATAAAAAATAATGCTATATTTGCAAATTATCTAGGTATCGCATGGTGCAGTGGAACAGCAAGTCAATATGTAGGCGATGATTTTTCATTTAAAAAAGATGGAGATAAATATATATTACAAGCAAATTATAACAAACACGATCCATACGCTAGTGGTTACTGGGCAGACAAGAGATTAAAGATGACTGTATCAAATGTAAGGTTTCACATAGATACAGATTCAATTAAATTAGGTAAAGAAAAAGTAACAAAATTAGATCCAGTAATGCTTCAATCATGTGATGCAGTTAATAAAGGAAACACTGAAGATTCTTCTACCGTAAGTTTCACATATACAAAAGATAAAACTGTATCACATTCATTTACCTATTCATTTGAAGAAGGTATACAAGTTAATAGTACAGCAACAATAGATGTTAAGTTTGTCTCTGCTTCATGTAATTATGGTTGGTCTTTTAAATCAGGACAATCATGGACTAACAGCACAGCAACAGCATCAAGCGTATCAGCAACAACATCATACGATGCGAAAATACCTGCAAAAAGTAAAAGAACAATCAAACTAATGAGCTTTAAAACTAAATCAGATGTTCCATATACAGCTACTATATATATGGACTATGATATAACTTACTCAGGTTTCTTAAAATATAGTGGTAATGCAAGAGCTGATCATCCTAGAAATAGACCATTTGTAAATATAACATTTGGCGATGATCACAAATCAGCTCAAGAAGCTATAAGAGATATGTATGACCATAAAGATATAAACGGATATTCTAATTGGGACTGGAACTGGATGGAGAAACAAGCCACTAATGACAAACAAAATTTCCAAGATATTTTGATGAATGTTTGTCAACTTGATGCAGCAGATATAAATGGTACATTTACATGCGTAGATGGAACACATGTTGTAATACAAGCAGGAGATGCTGTAGCATTGACAGATGAAGAGTTAGCAAGTGCTAGTAACAATGCAGCAAAAAGTATGCTTATGACTCAAAATGGTGCTAGTAACCAACAATCAAAAGGGATAACAATAGAGAACACTAAATTCAACGATACACCACAAAACAAAGTTACTAAAAGTAGCGTAACTACAAGTACAGGAACAGTAAATTTGAGATAGCTGTACTAGTAGTTAGAGTAAAAAAACAAAAACTTTGTTAAGAGCTGTTTTGCCAAACACATCATTTGGCAAGACAGCTTTTTGCATCTTTCACATTAATTTCACATATTAAGATTATAATATAAATAATAAATAAAAATTGATATACTACATATAGAAGAGACTAATTGTATAGGAGTGTTAATTATGAGTAATATTTTGGTTGTAGAAGATGAAAAAAGAATGAGAGAAATCATAACTGACTATTTAGAAGTGGAAGGATACAATATTTATGAAGCTGGAGATGGACAAGAGGCAATAGAAGTATTTGACAAAAACGATATAGATTTAGTCATATTAGATATAATGATTCCAAAGCTTGATGGATGGTCTATTTGCAGGAGAATTAGAAAAAAATCAGATGTACTAATAATAATATTAAGTGCAAGAAGTGATGAAGAAGATAAGCTTTTAGGATTTGAACTGGGTGCGGATGAGTATGTTACAAAGCCATTTAGCCCTAAAGTCATGGTTGCGAGAGTAAAATCATTACTTTCAAGATTTTCTATGCAAGATGAGCAAGGAGAAGATGAAATAGACCTAATAAATAGAGGTGGGATATGTATAAATAAAAAAGCTTACGTGGTTACGGTGAATGATAAAGAGATAGAATTAACTAAAAAAGAGTTTGAGCTTTTAGTGTTATTAATAGAAAATGAAGGGAACACACTTAGCAGAGATAGAATAATAGAGAATGTTTGGGGATATGATTATTTTGGTGATGGTAGAGTTGTTGACACTAATATAAAGACAATTAGAAAAAAATTAGGAAAATTATCAAGATATATTACTACGGTTATAGGTATAGGATATAAATTTAAGGTGGTATAGATATGTTTAAGAAGATAAAGCTAAATTCAGTAGTAACTAAAATGTTTATAATTACTTTTGTGTCTATGTTGATAGTGATTATTTCTATTTTTGTTGTTTTAAAATTTTACATGGAAAATTATTATAGAGATAACAAAATAAATAAACTAATAGATAATATAAACGTATTTGCAAGTAAAGCTGTCAAAGATGAGTGGAATTATGAACAAATCATAAGACAAGTACCAATATTTAATGATTCTAATAATGCTACTATGACAATAGAATATTATGATATTAAAGACAATGAATATATTAAAAAACAATTAAGTAAAGACTTTCTATTAACTATCAAATATAAGAATGAATTCTATGATTTATTTTTAAATCAAGAAGAAATAGAAAGCGTTTTTGGATACGAAGAACCTAAAAATAAAGATGTATTAAAAATAGTAGCATATAAAACAGAAGATAACTTATTGATTCCTATAATTATTAATGGAAAGCCCTTAGATAACGACCACAAAATAAATGATGGTGAATATTTCAAAATTGAAGGGAAGGCTGTTATTGAAAAGATTATATATGTACCAGAACAGATAATAGATGGTGCTATTTATAATAGTGCAGAAGAAGATATAGAGATAAAGCCAACAGAAAGGGCAATATATTTTAAGGACGTAAATGATTTTGTGCACAAATGGAATTTGGAGAATGAAGGTTCTGGTTTTACTAAAAGAGGAATAATGTATTCTATTAATGATATGCCATATGTAAATTATAAGGAATTGGTATTCTCAAAATTTGTAACAGACAAGAACGATAATATTATAGCTATAAATGTATCAGCTTCTCTTCAACCAGTAAATGAAGTAGTAGCCATGATAAATAATTACTTCTTTATATTTTTCATATTATCAGCGATAATATCGTTAATTATAGCTTATGTATATAGTAACCTAATATCTAAACCACTTATAAAAGTAACAAAAGTAGCTAATAAAATGGCTAATATGGATTTTGAAGTCAAGTTAAAAGAAACTAGAAGTGATGAACTAGGAATACTATATAAAAGTCTCAATACACTATCGAGTAATCTAGATAATGCAATGTCTGATTTAAAAGAAGCAAATGAGAAATTAAAGTTTGATATAGAAAAAGAAAAAAAGCAAGAGCAAATAAGGAGAGAATTTGTTGCAAATGTATCTCACGAGCTTAAAACACCATTAGGTATTATAAAAGGTTTTGCTGAAGGATTAAAAGATGGAGTTAAAAAAGAAAAGAAAAATTACTACATTGATGTTATATTGGATGAAATAGAAGGTATGAATAAGCTAATTTTAGATATGTTAGAGTTATCAAAAATTGAGCATAAAAAACTCAATAAAATTGAAGAATTTGAAATCAAAGACGTAATTGACAAAGTGCTAAATACACTAGAAGTGAAGCTAAAAGAAAGAAGAATTGATATAAAGGTTTATGGTGATTTCAAGAAAGTAAAGGGTGACAAATTTAATATAGAACAAGTACTAAAAAACTTCCTATCTAATGCAATCAAATATGGATCAGAAGATAGTACTATAGAAATAAAAGGAGAAACCTTGCAGAAAAAAAATTATATATATGTGTATAACGAGGGTCAAAGATTTAAAGAAGAAGAATTAGATAGTATTTGGTTAAGGTTCTTTAAGGTAGATAAATCTCATAGTAGAAACGAAGGAGGCATAGGACTGGGCTTAGCAATAGTTAAAGCTATACTTGATAAACACAATAGTGATTATGGGGTTTACAATAAACAAAATGGAGTAGAGTTTTATTTTTCTTTAGATATATCTGAGGGAAAGAGAGTCTAATGAATTGGACTAACTATTGTAAAGTAGACAATCAAATTAATTAAAAATATTATGCACATTAAGATGTATGGTTTTGATATTTTAAATAAGCTATGCATCTTGTTTTTTGCGGTTTTAATTTATTATAGAACTTAATGTATTCTCTAAGGTTTTAAATTATAGCAGTCAATACGAATATTTAAAAGATTTGATTTTGATATATTATTAATGATATCATTAATAGTATGTGAAAGGTGTGGTATGTAATGTACAGTGAAATTTACTGGCTAGGTAACGATGAAAGATATCTTGGAGAAATACAGATTACTAGCAGTAATGATATATATTTAGGTTGTTATGGGGGAAATGTAATGAAAGGGCTAATAAAAACGAAGATGGAGCATATATAAAGCAGATAAAAAAGGAAAATGAAAATTTGCAATGTTAATAGACGCTCACACCACCCACGAAAGCGCCGAACTAATATTAACTGCTTTCAGAGCAAACCAAAAAAAGCTTCTAGATGTTTTAACAAAACCTTTAGCTAAAGTATTTCACGACATGCAAAACTTAGTGCTGAAAATCCTTAGTAACAATGATTTTCAAGAACGATGCAAAAGAGTAACTGGTGAGGCTACTGTCTTATTTGTGTACAAAAAGAACAATTTGTATGGTGGTTTTCTATAGGTGATAATCTAATATATTTGTTACATAGAGAATTAGCAGAGCTAGGACAGTATTCATTAAATCAAAGACAATTTTACCAGTGGGTGGGTAAGGTTAATACGTTTGGTTTATAAGTTCCGTGTTATAGTAGTGGGATAAGAGAGTTAAGAGAAGGTTGGAATCATTTTTATTTAATTACAGATGGTGTGTTAGAGTGTGGTAACAGACCTTTTGAAAACTCTGAGTACTTTTATAAAATTTGTACTAAAAAACATAAAAACGATAAAGTAGAAATAGAAAAAAATATTATAGACATACTTACATTAGTTGATGAAGAAAAAGGAACTGATAGTGCTACAGTCATAGCCTGGTCATTTTATAACGAAAAAAGATCTGCTAGACCATCTAGGAGATAGTCATTACATATCAAGTTTATAATAAAGTGGAGGTATTGTTATGAGAAATATTAACAAAATGTTTTTACAGGAAAATAACAAATTTGAAGCTAGCTATAACGAAACAGTTGGTAAAATAAAGACAATAGTTACCAATACTGAAAAACTAGTTGAAGGTGATAAATCTAATTTTAACATTTACTTTAATAAAGCAGGAAAACTTATAATTAAAATGACGTCATTAGAAAATCGTTTGAATGAAGAATATTTTGATAATGACATAGAAGTATTGCAAAAAGAAAATAATGAACTATACGAGGAGCTTCTACCTGAAAACTACAAAACTAGCTATGCAAATCCAGCTTATGCAGTTAAAGAACTTGGGGATAAATTTGGTCAATTTTTATCTAGTGTTTATGTAGAATTTAGAAATTATATACAGTATGCATATAAGCACAAGATATTTGAAATGGAGAGATATAATAGATTATTTATAGAAATGTATGAATATGTTAGCAATAATTCACTAAATTACGAAGAATTATTAAAGATATACAGAAAATATAAACTTATGTATGCAGATAGAGATAAAAGGATTAGTTTAATTGAAGGATATAATAAGGATGATAGCTTTTACAATAACCTATATGATAGTTTATCAGATATAAGATATCTTTACAGATTTGGTACAAGAGTAACTGAGAACGAAATAAAAACGGCTAAGTTTTTACAAAAGTGTTCAGACGAAAAGCTTATAACATTAGCTAATACTATGGCAGAAGCATATCTTAGGGGATATGAGACAGAAAACAAAGATAGAAATGATAGAACTGTAGTTAGAGTAATATGTAATTTGGGTCATGAAAAGATGATTAAATATGTTATCAAAAGCTTTAAAGACAAAGGATTGGATGTATTAGTGGCAAGAGTTAGTTCAACGCCAGCAAACAAACAATATCAGTATGACCATAAATTCAAGGAAGCTTTATTGTTGGATGAAGGGTTCCTAGAGGAGATGCAAAATTCACTCAAGAAAACTTTGGAAGAATCAAAAGGCATGCTTAAAGAATATGCTGGAGTAGTAATAGTTGAAACGTTTGGAGAAGAACCTTTTGCACCAGAGAAAAAAGAAGAAGTACTTAAATTTTCAAAAGAACAGACAGAATTAGTATCAAAAAACAGAATATTCAGATCAGAAATAATGGAGCAATACATTCCAGAGGTAGAAACTAGCTTTAGTATTATAGCTTTTCCAACGCCAGCTATTGGAGACAACTTTGAGGAAATTTTTGATGATATATTAAAGGTTAATATGATTGGTAATAGTGAAAATGAAATAATTCAACAGGCTATGATTGATGTGCTTGATAAAGGAGAGCATGTTCATATCAAAGGAAAAGGCGCTAATTTAACGGATTTGAAGGTTAATATGCAAGAACTATCAGATCCTAGTAAGCAAACTAATTTCTTTAATTGTGGAGCTGATGTTAATATACCATTAGGAGAAGTATTTACTTCACCAAGACTAAATGGAACAAATGGATTGTTGCATATAGAAGAGGTTTTCTTAGATGGGCTAAAGTATATTGATTTTAAAATAGAGTTTAAAGACGGATATGTTTCAGATTATTCGTGTGCAAATTTTGAAAAAGAAGAAGATAATAAAAGCTATATAAAAGAAAATCTTTTATTCCCGCATGATACATTACCTATGGGAGAGTTTGCAATAGGGACTAATACATTAGCATATGTTACAGCTGAAAAATACGGTATTATTGACAAGCTTCCTATATTGATTGTTGAAAAAATGGGACCACATTTTGCTATAGGTGATACATGCTATGCGTGGGTTGAAGATAATCCAGTATATAATTTACTAAATGAAAAAGAAATAATAGCTAGAGATAATGAAAAATCATTATTGAGAAAAGAAGATAAAAATAAGGCATATACAAATCGTCATACAGATATAACGATACCATACTATGCAATAGAATTTATATCATCAGTTACTAAGGATGGCGAATATATTGATATAATAAAAGACGGTAGATTTGTACTAAAGGGAACAGAAGCACTAAATGAGCCTTTTGATAAGCAATAAAATAGTTAATAGTGTACAAGGTAGAATATATGTGTTTGACGGTAGAATGAAAAAGAAGAAGATAACAAAAACTATGTACATGAAGATCTATTATTCCCACATGATACATTACCTATTGGAGAATTTGCAATAGGAACAAATACTTTGGCTTATGTTATAGCTGAAAAATACGGAATCATTAAAAAATTACCTATATTAATAGTAGAAAAGATGGGACCACATTTTGCTATAGGTGATATATGCTATGCATGGTCAGAGGATAATCCAGTTTACAATCTTTTGGATAACAAATAAATAACAGCTAGAGATAATGAAAAATCTATAATCAGAAAAGAAGATAAAAGTAAAGCTTATACTAACATTCATACAGATATAACAATACCTTAT
This sequence comes from Abyssisolibacter sp. ZYX002, assembly GCF_056892235.1. Taxonomy (NCBI): domain Bacteria; kingdom Bacillati; phylum Bacillota; class Clostridia; order Eubacteriales; family Clostridiaceae; genus Abyssisolibacter; species Abyssisolibacter sp. ZYX002. Next base: position 102,820 of record NZ_JARMXH010000011.1, on the reverse strand, counting down.
CATGCAATAAAGTTTATATTAGCTGTTAAAAGAGATGGAGAATATGTAGATATAATTAAGGATGGAAGATTTGTATTAGTAGGGACCAAGAGCTTAAATAAACCGTTTGATGAATAGGGGGTTATTTATTTAATGCTAAAGAAGACCATTAAAACATCTTTGGTATTAACATTGATATTATCAATCTTAGTATCAGGATGTAGATTTAGTAATATACTTAGCAAAAATGAAAGTAAAATACCAAAAGACATTAGAGAACTTTGTTATATCGAAGGAGACATCAATAGTGATACAGTTATCATTAATGCTCAGGGAGGGCCAGATACAAAGTTAAGTAAAGAAGAGTATAACCTTATAAAAAAAGAGCAAATAGATAAAAAAATTATGATGGTCAACGTAGAACAGGTGCAAACTAGAAATCCAGAGAAATTTTTAGATGAAGAGATACCTTTTGAAAAAGCTATACAATATGATGAAGAAAGTGTAGAGTATCTATACAAAGTTGTAGAGTATTTTAAAGAGCAGGGCAAAAAAATTCATATTATAGGTGCTTCATTTGGAGCATTTATAGTACAGGAATTAATATTTGAAAGAGGCGTGAATATAGCAGATAACATTATTCTAGCAGTTGGAAGATTAGATATTAATGAAGAAACATGGGAAAATTTCTCAAGAGGAGATGGAGGAATGTTCATTAATGGAGAAGTATTTGTCTCAGAAGATATAGAAGATGAACCTCTTTCAAAGAATATGTCTAAACTAGCAGCAGGCCTTAGTTATAACAGATATACAAAAAAGCTAAAGAATCATGATTTGTCTAAAGTGACCTATATATATAGCAAAGATGATGAATCAGTAGGTAGATTAACAAATAAAGAAATAAAGTTTTTAAAATCTAAGAATGTCAATGTGATAGCAGTAGAAGGTGGACACGAAGCTGGATATGCTAAAATACCTAAAGTCGTAACTAAACTACTTAGTAACAAGAAATAACAACTTTAAAACATATAGAAAAAAATAGCTTATTCTTAGTATAGGGGGAGGATATGACTAGAAAAATTGGATATTGGTCAACATTGATGCAGAGCATAAATGGATATTTGTACTTGGTTGTATATATCGTATTTCTTACAATGTTTCCAGCAAAACCTTGGAATGGGGTATATGATTTTGTATTACAGTATAAGGGGATGTATAAGGGATTATTAGTCGTCATACAGATATTGGCATTTTGCCAGTCGTTTCTATACTTAATAATATCATTAGTTATCAATAGATATGTCAGTGAAAAGAGGAAAATACTTGCTAATATCGGGGTATGTTTTGCGATAATCTTTCTTTTATTATCAAGTGCTAACTATTACATTCAATGGACTAGTGTTAGAGTAGGTATAAATAAAGGGGCATTAAAAGGATTAGAGTATTTAGTTCAATTTAATTTTGATTCTCCTGTCTCTGTTCTTAATATACTAGGGTGGACGTTTTTCTTTGGAATCTCAAATATATTTATTGCATTTTGCTTTAATAATTCAATTAGAGGCAAATGGGTAGCAAGAGGATTTTTACTAAATGGCTTAAGTTGTATAATTACATTCATTTTATTTGCAATAGGCATTAAACAAATTATGCTCTTATGGACAACAGTATTGGTAATTACATGGTATGTATATCCTATAATGACGATATCTTTTATACAAGAAAAGAAAAATATAATAAGTTGATATGTAATTTCAAGGTGATTTACTTGAAAAAAATCTCAGTTGACTTAAAGGATTATATTTGATATAATCGGGTCAAGAAATAAATCGCACAATGGGGTGCGATAGATATAGAGCAATGACGCTCGCATGGAAACGATAACACGTTTTTAGCGAGCGTTTTTTTTCACTCAAGTATTCTACACATAAACATTAGAAAGGTGATAATTATGCAGGAAACAAAACAAAGAGTTATACAGGAATATGTTCCTGGCAAACAGGTTACATTAGCGCATTTAATAGCAAACCCACAAAGAAATATCTATAAAAAGATAGGTCTTCCAGTTGAATATAGCGATGCAATAGGTATTCTTACTATTACACCTAGTGAAGCTGCCATAATAGCAGCGGATGTTGCAACTAAAGCCGCTGGAGTAGAGATTGGATTTATTGATAGATTTAGTGGATCGCTGGTTATTGTTGGTGATGTATCAAGTGTAGAATCAGCGCTAAGAGAAGTGATGAACGTATTAGAAAACACCTTAGCTTTCACACCTGCAAAAATAACTAAATCATAATTAGCGATGAATATGGGGTGAACTTATGAGAAAGATAATACTAATAGGGCGTTCAGGAAGTGGTAAATCGACATTAACTCAAGTTATGAATAAAGAGAAAATAGAATATAAAAAAACGCAAGCAATGGAGTTTAATAACAGTATACTAGATACACCTGGAGAATATCTAGAGAATCCTCGCTTATATACAGCATTAATAACTGCTTCTTATGACTGTGATGTTATTGGATTTATAATTGATTCTACGGACGAAAGATCACTTTATCCACCTAGCTTTGCCTCAGTTTTTAACAAACCCACAATAGGTATAATAACAAAAACTGATTTAAAGTCTGAAAACATAGAATTCCATAAAAATAGCTTGTATTTAGCAGGGGTTGATCAAATATTTGAGGTCAGCTCATATAACAATAAAGGTATAGATGATATAAAGAGTTATTTAAAAAGCATATAAATTAATTGCTGATTAATAAAGGAGGATAATATGACAAGAACAGTAGTAATAGCCGATGATGAGCCTGTTACTAGAATGGACCTAAGCGAAATATTAGAAGATGCTGGCTACAACGTCGTGGCTACAGTCGCTGATGGATTTGATGCTATTGAAATGTGTCGTGAATTCAAGCCAGATTTGATACTCATGGATGTTAAAATGCCACTTTTAAATGGATTAAAGGCTGCAAAGATTATTTCACAGGAAAAGCTTACAAATTGCGTTATATTGCTTACTGCATATAGTGGACAAGAATTTGTAGAAGAAGCGAAAAATTTAGGCGTTATGGGATATTTAGTAAAACCAATTAATGATAGAAGCTTATTGCCAGCAATAGAAATAGCTCTATCAAAAAGTAAGCAAATAGAATCCATAAAAAAAGATGCACTTAAAGCTAAAAAACAAGTAGAAGACAGAAAGATTATAGAAAAAGCAAAAGGTGTACTAATAGACACATATGGTTTGACAGAAGAAAGCGCATACAACAGGATAAGAAAATTGAGTATGAACAAAAGATGCTCAATGAGACAAATAGCAAATGCCATACTGTTAAATAGTAAATCTTAGGTGTATTATTGGAGTGATAAATATGATAGAGCAACTATGTAAAAAATACACAAGGCTATCAGATTTAGAGATAGATAAGTTAAAACAAATAGCTAATATGCTTCCTATGATAGCAGACCTTGTTAGAGCAGATGTTTTTATAGACTGTTTAATAAAAGATTCAGACGTAGCGATAGTAGTTGCAGAAGCAAAACCTTCAACAGGCAAATCAATGTATGAATCATCTGTTGTAGGACAGCTAGCATACAGATTAAATGAACCCGCTGCACTTAGAACTCTTGAAGTAGGGATGGCTACAAGAGATTTAAAAGCTATAACACAAGAAAACAAAACAGTCATACAAAATACAATTCCAATAAAGAACGATAAAGAAAAAACTATCGGAGTATTGATTATGGAAGAGGATGTTACACAACACTTAGCTCAATCAAGGCAAATGGAACTACTTTCAGAGACAACTGAGCATCTTAGTGAGACACTCTTAACCTTTAAAGATCAGGAAGATAATATAACTAAACATATAAACGAAGCAATTGTAATATTTAATAAAAACAAGATAGCGACATATGCTAACCCTGGGGCAATTAATCTTTATAGAAAGCTAGGGTATAGAGATAACATAGTAGGCATGGGTTTTGATAATCTAGTACTGGGGGGAATATCTTTTGAAAAAATAATGAAAGATTCAACCTTTGAAGTATGCGAAGTGATAGTCGGTAATTTATGCTTACAGACAAAATATGCATTTTTAAAACATAAAGATAAGATAAACGGTGTAGTGATGTTTATAAAAGACAATACAGATGTAAAACAAAAAGAAAAAGAATTAATATTAAGATCAGTTGCAATAAAAGAAATACATCATAGAGTGAAGAATAATTTACAGACTATAGCTAGTCTATTGAATTTACAATCGAGAAGGATTGATAATAAAGTAGTAAAAAAAGCCTTTAACGAGAGCATAAGTCGTATACTTAGCATAGCAATAACTCACGAGCTTCTCGCGCAAAAAGGTGTTGATGATATAGATATAAAAACGATATTGTCTAGGTTAAAAGATACAACAACTGTTTACAGTATACCACCTGGCAAAAACATACAGATAAAAGTCATAGGTGATAGTATCACAGTTAACTCTGATAAAGCTACATCCATTGCGCTGATAGTAAATGAGCTACTACAAAATTCAGTAGATCATGGCTTTGCAGATAGAGAAGAAGGGAACATAGAGATATTAATACAAAAAGGATGTCTATATTCCAGTATATCAGTAATAGATAATGGAGTTGGGTTCAATACTCAGTCAGCTAGTAAAGGACATCTTGGACAAAAGATAGTTGAGCAGATAGTAAAAGATAAACTATCAGGGCATCTAATCATAGAATCCAGTCCAAAAGGAACTAGAACAATGTTTGACTTTAAAAGTGAATAAATAGACACAATGGAGTGTTTATATAAAGGCAAAGGAGCCAAAGAAATATTTAATAATATTTTTTTGGCTCCTTTGTGTTTTTATAGACGTAAATAAGGAGGAACTATAATGGAGCAAATGCTTAGTGTTGGTATAGACATAGGAACATCTACTACACAACTAGTGTTTAGTAAACTTACAATACGAAATACAGCTTCAATGGTAAGTGTTCCATGCATAAAGATTGTAGACAAAGCTGTAATATATCGAAGTGAAATATATTTCACGCCATTAAAATCGCTTACAGAAATAGATACAGATGAAGTGAGAAAGTTGATAGAAAAAGAGTATGTAAAAGCAAATATAAAACCAGCAGATGTAGATACAGGAGCAGTTATCATAACAGGAGAAACAGCAAGAAAAGAAAATGCTTCACAGGTATTAAAGACATTGAGTGGTCTTGCAGGTGATTTTGTAGTAGCTACAGCAGGACCAGCATTAGAAGGGATTATAGCAGGTAAAGGTGCAAATGCAGCTAAAATATCAAAAGACAGATCCAGTACAGTAGTTAATTTGGACATAGGTGGAGGAACAACCAATATAGCAGTTTTTAGAGATGGAGAGGTAATAGATACAGCGTGCCTTGATATAGGTGGAAGACTCATAAAACTAGATAGAGACAGAAGAATCCTCTATGCATCAGACAAGATAAAAAAACTAGCAATGAGTATAGGAATAACATTGCAAGAAGGAAGTACTATTTCAATAGAAAAACTTAAAAAAATAACAAATCGTATGGAGGAAATACTAGAGGAAGTTTTAGGGATAAAACAAAAGTCAAAAGAACTAGATTTGATTACAACAGACCATGACCTAAGAAGAGATTACAATATAGATTATGTATCATTCTCAGGTGGTGTGGCTGATTGTATAGATATAAGTGATTCTTCTAATGATTTTTGTTATGGGGACATAGGAATACTACTAGGTCGAAGCATTAAGAATGGAAACATATTAAAAGAAAAGCCTATTTTAGTATCTAGTGAAACAATAAGAGCAACAGTTATTGGAGCTGGAACGCATACAACAGATATAAGTGGAAGTACTATTACATTTGATGAAAATGTTTTACCGATAAAAAATGTTCCCATAATAAAACTCAGCCTGCAAGAAGAATCACTACCTTTAGAAAAGATAAGTCAGATTATCAAAGATAAAATTAGTTGGTTTCAAGTTGAAAACGATGCACAGTTAATTGCCTTAGCATTTGAAGGCAAAAAAGGTGCTAGTTTCAATTACATCACACAGCTTTCAGATAGCATAATAAGCGGGATGAAAGAAATTATAGAAAAAGATTATCCTATAATCATCATAGTAGAAAGTGATATGGCAAAAGTATTAGGACAAACTCTTAAAGCAAGAGTGGGTTACAAGAAAGAAGTTGTTTGTATTGACAGTGTTCATGTAGAGAATGGTGATTATATTGATATAGGTAACTCAGTAGCTAATGGTAAGGTAGTTCCTGTCATTGTTAAGACATTATTATTAAATTATTAATAACCTAAAATAAGAAGGGAGAGACAAAATGAGATTAAAAACAAAACTATTTGGAACTGTATATCAGTTCAAAGATGTTAATCAAGTCCTTGCTAGAGCAAATGAAGAAAAATCAGGAGACAAGCTAGCAGGTATTGCAGCTGAATCAGTAACAGAGATGATAGCTGCTAAAGAAGTACTAAGTAACATGACATTAGAAACACTTAGAAATAACCCAGCAGTACCATATGAAGAAGATGAAGTAACAAGAATCATTCAGGACAATGTCAATGAAAGGATATATGGTGAAATAAAAAATTGGTCAGTATCCGAACTTAGAGAATGGTTATTAGATCAAAATACAACAGGAGCTGATATCAGAAGAATAAGCAGAGGTTTAACAAGTGAGATGGTTGCAGCAGTAACAAAGATAATGTCTAATTTAGATTTAGTATATGCTGCAAGCAAGATACGAATAACTGCACATTGTAATACAACAATAGGTAAAGAAGGGACTTTGGCATTTAGATTACAGCCAAACCATACAACAGATGACTTAGATGGTATCAAGATTTCATTATTAGAAGGATTAAGCTATGGTGTTGGAGATGCAGTAATAGGATTGAATCCAGTAAACGATACAGTAGATAGTGTAAAGAACATACTAAATATGTTCCAAGATATAAAGGAAAAATGGCAAATACCTACTCAAAACTGTGTATTAGCACATGTAACAACTCAAATGGATGCTGTAAAGAGTGGGGCTCCATCAGATATGATATTCCAGAGTATAGCTGGTACCCAGAAAGGTAACGAAGCATTTGGAGTAACAGGAAAATTATTAAAAGAAGCACAAGAGCTGATGTTGAAAGAAGGTACAGCTTCGGGACCAAACGTGATGTACTTTGAGACAGGACAAGGCTCTGAGTTATCATCAGATGCTCATCATGGTGTAGACCAAGTAACATTAGAGGCAAGATGCTATGGATTGGCAAAGAATTATAGCCCATTCTTAGTAAATACAGTTGTTGGGTTTATAGGTCCAGAGTATCTGTATGACAACAAACAAGTAATTCGTGCAGGATTAGAAGACCATTTCATGGGTAAACTTACAGGAATCCCAATGGGAGTTGATGCATGTTACACTAACCACATGAAAGCTGATCAAAATGATATAGAGAACTTAGGAGTTTTATTAGCTGCAGCTGGTTGTAATTATTTCATGGGTATACCAAACGGTGATGATATCATGCTCAATTACCAATGTACAGGATACCACGAAGCACCATCACTAAGACAAGTGCTAAATCTAAGACCAATAAAAGAGTTTGAGCAATGGTTAGAGAAAATGGGACTTTATGAAAATGGTAGAATGACAGGAAAAACTGGGGATGCTTCAATATTCCTAAAATAACGAGATAAGGAGGTATAGTATGATTTCTGAAAAGCAAATAAAAAGTATAATAGAAGAAGTTTTAATCAAAATGGAAACAAAAGAAAAGCCACAAGTAGAAACGAAAGTTAATACAGTATGTTGTGAAGATGTTGATATCCCAGATATCACTGAGATGGAAACAAACAAAATATTTAATGTACCTAATCCAGAAAATAAAGATTCGTACATGAAATTTAAAGAAAAGACACCTGCTAGAGTAGGAATATGGAGAGCAGGGCCAAGATATAAAACAGAAACATTACTGAGGTTTAGAGCAGATCACGCAGTAGCACAAGATGCAGTATTTAATAATGTTTCAGATGAATTTATAAGAGAAATAGGTAAGTTTTCAGTAGAAACACTTTGCAAAGATAAAGATGAATACTTAACAAGACCTGACTTGGGCAAAAAATTTAGCGATGAAGCAATTAGCAAAATTAAAGAGAATTGTACTATGAAACCAAGAGTACAAATATACGTATCAGATGGGTTGAGTTCAACAGCAGTAGAGACTAATGCTAAAGATGCATTAATGGCAATAAAACAAGGGCTAAAAGGTTACAACATTGATATGGGCAAGCCGTTCTTTGTTAAGTATGGTAGAGTACCTGCTATGGATGCAATATCAGAAGCACTAGAGGCAGAGGTAACAGTAGTATTGATAGGTGAAAGACCAGGGCTTGCAACAGGAGAGAGTATGAGTTGTTATATGGCATATAAAGCTACAGTAGGTATGCCTGAATCAAATAGAACAGTTATCTCTAATATACACAAAGGTGGTACTTCAGCGGCAGAAGCAGGAGCACATATAGCAGAGATAATAAAGAAAATATTAGACAATAAAGCAAGTGGTTTGGATTTAAAACTTTAATGAGAGGTGAAATAGTATGAGAAATGATCCATTACGCACATCAGTTTTAAGTGTTAAATTAATACCAAGTCTAGATAGAGAAATGGCTAAAAAACTAGAACTTCCACAAGGGCATAGAAGTATAGGAATGATAACTACAGACTGTGATGATGTAGGATATACAGCTATAGACGAGGCGACAAAGAAAGCAGATGTAAAAGTAGTATACGCAAAATCATTCTATGGTGGAGCAGCAAATGCAAACACAAAACTAGCAGGGGAGTTTATAGGTATTCTTTCAGGACCTAGTCCAGCAGAAGTTAGAAGTGGCTTAAATGCGGCAATAGATTTTATAGAAAATGATGCATGTTTCTATAGTGCAAATGAAGATGATTCTATAGCATATTATGCTCATTGTGTATCAAGAACAGGTTCGTATTTATCTGAAACAGCAGGTATAGAAGAAGGAAAAGCATTGGCTTATTTGATAGCTCCTCCAATAGAGTCAATGTATGCACTAGATGTTGCATTGAAGGCAGCAGATGTTGAGTTAAAAGAATTTTTTGGGCCACCATCAGAGACTAACTTTGGTGGAGGGTTACTTACAGGCAGTCAATCAGCATGTAAAGCTGCATGTGAAGCATTTGCAGATGCAGTAAAATATGTTGCAGACAATCCAAATAAATATTAGATGGTGATATTATGTTAAAACAAGCACTAGGCTTTATAGAAACCTATGGGTATATTAGCGCCGTAGAAGCCGCGGATTCTTGTTTGAAGGCAGCAAATGTACAGTTAATCAACAGTCACTTTGTAGGTAAAGGGCTGGTTACAATTATCATACAAGGAGATGTAGGTGCAGTCAAAGCAGCTATAGATGCTGGTAGTACAGCAGCAGCTAGAGTTGGAGAAGTTGTATCTATCAATGTTATTGCTAGACCGGGTATTGGTTTAGAGAAAGTAGTAGAGGATAAAACATATTATTTATCACAAGAAGACAGGTTTATTTCAAAACAAAAAATTGACATAGAAACTAAAGAAGAGATAGAAAAAGTAGAAGAAAATAAATCATCAAAAGAGATATATGTTTATCATAAAGGTAAAAAAATTCTATTTAATGACATTGAGATATTCAAAAGCATGAAGGTTGTTGAGCTAAGAAAAATAGCTAGACAAGTAAAAAGAATAAATATCACTAAAGAAGAAATAAAATTTGCTAAAAAAGAAGAACTATTAAATGCATTAAGACAAGCATTAACGGAGGTGGATTAAGATGTATTTGGAAGATAAAGATTTAAAATCCATTCAAGAAGCTAGAACTCTGGTAAGAAATGCTGTAATAGCACAAAAAGAATTTGCAAGTTTCAATGTACAAAGAATAGATGAAATAGTCAAAGAGGTTGCAAAATCAACATTATCAGCATCTGTGGAATTAGCAAAATTAGCACACGAAGAAACTGGTTTTGGAAAATGGCAGGATAAAGTAGAGAAAAACAAATTAGCTAGTGAAAAACTATATGAATATATAAAAGACATGAAAACACTAGGGATAATAAACGAAGATAAAGACAAAAAAATAGTAGAGATAGGTACTCCTGTTGGTGTAATAACAGCTTTGATACCTTCAACTAACCCTACATCAACAACAATCTATAAGGCACTAATAGCACTTAAGTCAGGAAATGCAATAGTATTTAGTCCTCATCCAAGTGCAAAAAATTGTATAAGTAGGACAGTTGATGTTATTAATGAAGTATTAGAGAAAATGGGAGCACCAAAGGGACTAGTTAGTTGCCATAGTCTACCAACATTGCAAGGCACAGATGAGTTAATGAAAAATGATGATGTAGCGCTAATACTTGCTACAGGTGGCTCGGCGATGGTAAAAGCAGCTTATAGTTCAGGGACACCTGCACTTGGAGTTGGTCCAGGTAACGTGCCAGCATATATAGAAAAAAGTGCTAATATCAAGAAGGCGATAGAAAGAATACTTGCAAGTAAAACATTTGACAATGGTACTATATGTGCATCAGAGCAATCAATAGTAGTGGACTATCCTATAGCAAATCAAGTAAAAGAAGAATTGATTACTAAAGGAGGATACTTCCTAACAGGTGAGAAGTTAGATAAAGTAGTAAAAATAATGGAAAGACCAAATGGAGGTATGAATCCTAAAATAGTAGGAAAATCAGCGACCGATATAGCCAAAATGGCAGGTATAGATATACCTGTTGGAACAAAGGTACTTGTTTGTGAGGAAAAAGGTATCGGTAAGCAATATCCATTTTCAAAAGAAAAACTTACATGTTTACTAGGATTCTTTACAGTAAGTGACTGGAAAGAAGGATGTGAAGTAAGCTATAAACTACTACAGAATGACGGTATGGGACATAGTTTAGTTATACATTCTGAAAATGATGATATAATAAGAGAATTTGCACTAAAAAAACCAGTATCAAGACTTTTAGTAAATACGCCATCATCTCAAGGAGCTGTTGGAATAACAACAAACTTAGCTCCATCACTTACATTGGGATGTGGTGCAATTGGAGGGAGTGCAACTTCAGATAACGTAACACCTATGAATTTAATCAATATAAGAAGACTGGCATATGGAGTAAATGATATGCAAAACAATGATGCAGCTGGTGAGCAAGTAGATGTATCGCTTATAACTAAGTTAGTTCTAGAGCAACTAAAAAATATAAAATAAAAATCAAGGAGGAATTATAAATGGCTAGTATGAACGCATTAGGAATGATAGAAACAAAAGGGTTAGTAGGTGCAGTAGAAGCAGCAGATGCAATGGTTAAGGCAGCAAATGTTACACTAATAGGAAAACAACAAATTGGTGGAGGTTTAGTTACAGTTATGGTAAGAGGAGATGTTGGAGCTGTTAAAGCTGCAACAGATGCAGGTGCAGCGGCAGCAGAAAGAGTAGGAGAATTACTTTCAGTACACGTTATACCAAGACCACATAGTGAAGTAGAAATGATATTACCAAAAATAGAAGGATAATAAAATCACCCAAAATAAGTGTAAATAGGGGTATCGTGCAGTAATTTGCATTAAAAGATAGCCCCTATTTGCACATATACTTAGTTTTAGCTACAACAAAAGGGAGTGAAACCATGAGAGTTTTGACCGAAGCAACGCTTCGAGCAGAGTTTAAAAACAATACCCCAAAACAGTACCTTGTAAGCAAGAAAACAATAATAACTCCTTCAGCTAGGCAGTATCTAAAAGATAAATGTGTTGAGTTGGTATATAAAGATGGAGATGAAAATGTTTACAAAAAAGAAAGTTTGGGAAAAGACAAGCAAAGCAATGTATATAAGCCAATAAAAGCTCCTGACAAAAAAATAGCTCCAAAGTTTATAGATTATTATACAGGTGGTTTTTATGAAGAAAAACCAGAATACATGACGCACATGTATGGTAATAAATTAGTCTATAAAGATGATGAGAGAATCATTTTTAGAGGTAAGATAGATAGTTTTCAATCGCTATTGCTGGAAATGATGGTTTACACAGAAAATATAAAGCTTGATTCACTTACAAACGATTTAGACGAAATACTAAAGTTTGTGAGAGAAATATTAAGAGCAGAGGTTTTAGAAGAACCATTAAAACAAATAGAATTATTAGGACTAAGTGAAAAACAAATTAGAGATATATCGCATAATCCGAAGAAGCATTATAATATAGATCACATATTGCCTGATTACGAAATGGGAGAAACAATAATAAAGCTAAATTCATTAAGAAGTGCTATAAGAGAAGTTGAGATAGCGGGGATAAATACATTTAGAAATGGGCATAAAGTGGATAGAGTAGATATCTTGAAGTCGCTCAATAGGCTTAGTAGTGTTATCTATATTATTATGTGCAAGTACAAAGTAGGGCTATATTAAGAAAGGAGGGGAGTTAGTGCAAGAGAGCAAAATAAAAGAGATAGTAGAACTAGTAATAAAAGAACTGACCAAAAAAGATGAACAAGCGTTTCCAGTAGAAATCTCAGCAAGACACGTACATTTGTGTGATAAGCATATAGAGAAATTATTTGGAGAGGGTTATCAAATGACAGTCAAAAAAGAACTATCACAGCCGGGTCAGTTCCAATATAATGAGAGAGTTACACTTATTGGGCCAAAAGGTGTAATCAAAAATGTAGCAATACTTGGACCACCCAGAAACAAAACACAAGTTGAAGTATCAAACACAGATGCTAGGGCACTAGGGATAAAACCTCCAGTAAGAGAATCGGGTAATTTAGATGGTAGTCAGTCCATATTCATAGCAGGTGATAAGGGAGTAGTAGAGGCACTTGAATCAACTATAGTAGCTAAGAGGCATATCCATATGGATACCAAAGATGCGAAGAGATTGGGAGTAAAAGACAAAGAAATAGTAGCAGTAAGAGTAAAAGGAGATAGACCTATAGTGTTTGAGGAAGTAGTAGTTAGAGTAAGTGATGCATACAAGTTAAGTATGCATATAGACTTTGATGAAGCAAATGCGGCAGGTTTAAATAAAAACGCACATGGAAAAATAGTGAAGCTATAATTTAAATTGAAGAAAGGAAATTTCCTATGAACTTTGATAGAGTAGATGCTCTTATAAGCAAAGTAGAAAATAGCATAAAAAATACTGAGCAGTTTAACAAAGGAGAAAATGTCCTAGTAGGTGTTGATTTAGGTACAGCATATATTGTATTAGTTGTACTAGATAAACAAAAAAAACCTATAGCATGCGAGATGCAATTTGCTCAGGTCTTAAAAGATGGATTAGTAGTTGATTATATTGGGGCATCTCGTATAGTCAGAGAACTGAAGGCAAAGCTAGAGGAAAGATTGCAAGTTGAGCTTAGAAACGCTGCAATAGCAGTACCACCTGGAACACAAGAGTCAGATAGTAAAACACATAAATACGTAGTAGAAGGATCAGGGATGGAAGTTGTAGCAATACTTGATGAGCCTACAGCAGCTAATGCAGTATTAGATATCAAGAATGGAGTTATAGTGGATATAGGAGGAGGCACAACAGGGCTATCTATATTGAAAGATGGACAAGTTATATACACAGCAGATGAGGCAACAGGAGGTACACATTTATCTTTAGTAGTTGCAGGAAATTATAAAGTTACATTTGAAGAAGCAGAAGACATAAAAAAAGACAAAAAACGTCAAAGGGAAGTATTTACCATAGTTAGACCAGTGATTCAGAAGATGGCAACTATAGTTAAGAGCCATATAAAAAACTATGATGTAGATGATATATACCTTGTAGGAGGAACATGTTGCTTAGACGGAATAGAAGAGGTTTTTGAGAAAGAGATAGGAATAAAAACTCATAAACCAACAAATCCATTTTTAGTGACTCCATTAGGAATAGCTATGAACTGTACTTTGTAGGAGGAAATTATATGGATATAAAGCATATCATTGAAATGGTTACAAAAGAAGTTCTAAATAGATTAGAAAGTGCAGGAGAAATAAAAGATTCAAAGAAAGTCCTTATTGCTGGTAATAAATCAAAAGAATATGAGAAACTATATGAATTACTTTCTATAAATTACAGCAATATATTATTTTTAGATCAGATAGGTCAAGGCGTAGATTTAGCTCAAATTGACTATATAATAGTTCCTAAGCTAGAAAATAATGCATTGGCAAAATTAGCATTAGGAGTAGCAGATGATGAAGTTACGTTGGCTATATCAGAGACATTATTAAGAGGAAAGCAAATAACATTACTAGAAGAAGGTATAGCTTATAGAAAATTCAAAGGGTTAGCCAACGCCTCGTATTATGACATGTTTAAATCATATGAAGAAAAACTAAAAGAATATGGTATGACTATAATCAAGCAAGAGGACTTACATTTACAAAAATCAAAAACTGATGAAACATTAAAAATAGGTAAAACGGTTATAAACAAAAAAATCATAGTAGAATCTGATGTAAAGAAAGTTTATGAAGCAGGACATGATACAATCCAGATTAACGATAAATCAATAATATCACCATTGGCGTCAGATTATATTAAAATTAATGATATAAACATAACAAAGAAAGGGTGATATCTGTGATTTTAGGTAAAGTAGTAGGAAACGTTTGGGCAACTAGAAAAGAAGAAGGTCTAACAGGACTCAAACTGTTGGTAGTAAAACCAATAGATTATTACGATGATAGACCATTGAATTCTTTTGTTGCCACAGATAGTGTAGGAGCTGGAATAGGAGATACAGTACTTGTAGTAAAAGGTAGTTCTGCTAGAAAAACAATTGAAAAAGACAATGCACCAATAGACGCTAGTATAATTGGTATAATAGATGAAATCGAAATAGATAAAAACATAGAACTTAAATAACGCTGAGTTATCTATGCAGGAGTAAAATCAGCAATAAAGATAGACTTCATATATATAAAGGAGGCAAGATATGGAGCTTTTAGACAAAATATATAACAGTGGAGTTGTAGGGGTAGGAGGGGCTGGATTTCCAACTCATATAAAACTCAATTGTCAAGTAGAATACCTCATTATCAACTCAGCAGAATGTGAACCTTTGCTAGAAGTTGATAAATATCTAATGAGACAAAGAAGTAATCAAATAATCATAGCTATAGAGAAAATGGCAGAGTCAGTTAAAGCAGAGCATATGATTATAGCTCTTAAGAGCAAATACAAAGAAGAAATTAAATCCTTACAAAATGCTATAGATGATTTAAAATCAAATGTAAAGATTCATACATTTGAAAATTTCTACCCTGCTGGGGATGAACAGGTTATGGTTTACGAAGTAACTAAAAGAGTTATACCAGCAGGAGGAATACCATTAGATGTAGGTGTTGTAGTTAACAATGTAGCAACAGTAGTAAATATATATGATGCTATAAATGACAATCCTGTTGTAGATAAGTATCTGACAGTAGTCGGAGAAGTAAAAGAGCCAAAGTTTCTAAAAGCACCAATAGGTTTGGCAGTTAGCGAAGCTTTAAAATACTGTGGTGGAGTAGTACGTGAAGATTATAAGATAATTTTGGGAGGGCCTATGATGGGAAAAATCATAGACAAAGAAGATGCTAAAACTACTTACATCACAAAAACATTGGGATCACTTATCGTAATACCAGCAGATCATTACATGGTTAAAAGAAAATTAAAACCAATAACTCAAATTATTAATCAAGCAAGGACAGCATGTATACAGTGTAAGATGTGTACAGATATGTGCCCTAGAAATTTAATGGGTCATCAGTTAAGACCTCATAAAATAATGCGAGCAATGGGTGCAGGAGTAAAAAATAAAGATACACTAATGGAAGCATTGATATGTAGCGAATGTGGTGTATGTGAACTATATGCATGTCCAATGGGGCTTTCACCAAGACTTGTAAATGCTTTTATAAAAAATGAACTTAGAAATAACGGTGTTCGCTATGATAGAAAACCGTTAAATGAAGTAAACCAACTTAGAGAATATAGAAAAGTACCAGTATCAAGGTTGATTTCAAGATTAGACTTGAATATTTACAAAGACACTAAACTGGGCGAAATAGAGAATATAAAGGCACAAAAAGTATATATTCCATTATCACAACATATTGGCAAACCTGCTTCACCCGTAGTAAAGGTTGGAGATATTGTAGAGAAGGGACAACTCATTGGAAAAATTGAGTTAGGAACTTTAGGAGCTAATATACATGCTAGTATAATTGGAAAAGTATGTGAAGTAGGAGAATATATTGCTATTATGAAAGATAGTGAGGTGAACCAATGATTAGAACAATAGGACTAATAGAATTAAACAGTATAGCAAAAGGGATAGAAGTTGCAGATGCTATAATCAAAGCAGCCTCGGTTGAGCTATTAAAATCACATTCAATATGCCCAGGCAAGTATATTGTGTTAATATCAGGAGATGTAGGTGACGTAAAAACAGCAATAGAAGTAGGCAAAGAAGTTGGACGTGCTTTTGTGCTTGATACACTAGTCCTTCCAAGCATACATCCACAATTAATAAATGCAATAAATTCAGCAACAAATATTTCAAAAGTCAATGCTTTAGGTGTGCTAGAGTTCTTTAGTATAGCGACATGTATAGTAGCAGCAGACGAAGCAGCAAAAGCGGCATCAGTCGATTTAATTGAGGTAAGATTAGGTTATGGTATAGGAGGAAAAGCCTTCATAACACTTACAGGAGATGTTAGTGGAGTAACAGAAGCAATAGAGGCTGGTGCAAGAGTTGGAGGAGATAATGGCATGCTAGTAAACAAGGTAGTAATTCCTTCACCTCGAAAAGAACTATTTGACAAATTGCTTTAGAAAGAGGTGATATAATGGGTAAACTTCTTGTAACCAAGAATAATTTATCACAATTTATGGAACAAGGTGATAGTGAGTTTTATGTTGAACAAAAAATGATACTGTCTCCTAGTGCTAAAGATATGCTTAGGAATAAAAACATAACTATAGTATACGGGCAGAAAAAACAAAAACAAGAACAAGAACAAGAGAATGATGAAAGTTCTCAGATTGTAACACTAATAGCAAAAGTTTTAGTAGAGGATTTTAAGATATATGACCAAAATAAAATAAACTGTATAACAAAAAGAGTATTAGAACGTATAGATTTGTAATACTGCCTTAGTTAATCAAATAAAAAACTTTAGAATCGCTAGAGTTAATAAGAGGAGGATATTATATATGAGTATCAATGAAATTATTGTATATATAATGGTGGCATTTATGGTTTTAGGAGCTTTAGATAAAATAATAGGTAATAAATTTGGTCTTGGTGAGCAATTTGAAGAAGGTATAATGGCAATGGGTTCATTAGCATTAGCCATGGTAGGGGTAGTATCACTTGCTCCAGTTTTAGCAAAAGTTTTGAAACCAGTAGTAGTGCCTATATACACAGCGCTAGGAGCTGACCCTTCAATGTTTGCTACAACATTACTAGCAAATGATATGGGTGGTTATCCATTAGCTATGGAACTCGCACAGAATGCAGATGCAGGATTATTCGCAGGTTTAATATTAGGTAGTATGATGGGACCAACTATCGTATTTACAATACCAGTAGCATTAGGTATCATAGATAAAAAAGATCACAAATTCTTAGCAACTGGTATATTAGCAGGTCTTATAACAATACCGATAGGATGTTTAGTAGGTGGATTAGTAGCAGGATTTAGTATAACATTGATAATCAAAAACCTTATACCTATCATAATAGTATCACTGTTACTAGCAATAGGACTTTGGAAGTTACCAGAAAAGATGATAAAAGGCTTTACTATTTTCGGAAAAGGTGTAGTTGCAGTTATAACAGTAGGACTAGCAGCAATAATAATAGAAACTCTAACAGGATATGTAGTAATACCAGGTATGGCGCCAGTTTCAGAAGGTATATCAATAGTAGGATCTATAGCTTTAATGTTAGCAGGAGCATTCCCGATGGTATACGTAATAACAAAAGTGTTCAACAAGCCTTTACTTAAACTAGGAAGACTTTTAGGTATGGGGGATGTAGCAGCAGCAGGAATGGTTGCAACACTTGCAAACAACATACCTATGTTTGGTCTAATGAAGGATATGGATGACCGTGGGAAAATAATAAACGTTGCCTTTGCAGTAAGCGCATCATTTGTATTTGGCGATCATCTAGGATTTACAGCTGGTGTTAATAAAGAGATGATATTCCCAATGGTTGTAGGAAAATTAGTAGCAGGAGCTACAGCAGTAGTAATAGCAGTTTTCATAGCAAATAAATCAATAAACACTCAAACAAGTAAAGCACAAAGTAAATAATACAGAGGTGTAAATATGATAGAAAATATTAACGAAAAAATGTTAGAAGAAATCATAAGAAAAGTCATAAGTGAGCAAATGAACAACAAAAGCGAGTCTTTTGAAAAAACAGTAGATAGTAGCGGAGTAATATCAATAAAAACAAGCACCGTAAAAGGAGAAAAATTTGACACAGGAAAAGAAGGAGACAATGTCTACCTAAAAGACGTAATCTCATTAGATGAAAGCCCAAGATTAGGTTGTGGCATAATGGAAATGACTAAAACAACATTTGACTGGACACTAACATACGATGAAATAGACTATATAATAGATGGAACGCTAGAGATAGTAATAGATGGTAGAAGAGTAATAGGGAATAAAGGTGATATCATATTTATCCCTAAAAATACATCAATACAGTTTAGTGTACCAGATCATGCTAGGTTTGTGTATATCACTTATCCCGCTGATTGGGCTAGTGAATCCTAAAATGGCAAACTTCTGCGTCATCAAAAATACTGAGACTAATCGCGTACGTTAGTACGCTCATATCCTCAGTATTTTTGATTCCTTGAATTTCACTCATTTTAGAATTCACTATATATAATGGCATACTGGCGATAGCCGAGAGATAATTTAAAACGCTCCTATCCGTGAAAATTTCAATGCCTTGGTACTCACTCATTTTAAAACGAAGTAGGGATTATGAGGTGGAATGGCAAACTTTAAAATTTCACTCTTTTAGAATTAACTATAGAGTCATGTTAAACATAATAAGATAAATAGTATATCGGGGTGTCTTATGAGATACCCCTTTAGAGTATAATCATTTTACAGGAGGAACAATATGATATTTCAATCTAAAACAGAGATACATTGGGGAGAAAACTCTCTTAAATATTTAAGTGGTTTAAAATCTCAAAGAGCTTTTGTGGTAGCGGATAGATTAATGGTTAAACTAGGGCTTGTTAAAAAAGTTACAGATGTTCTTAACGAAAGTAATGTAAAATATAGCGTATTTGATGAAGTTGAGCCAAATCCATCGGTAAGTACAGTGACTAAGGGTTTGCATCATATTATAAAGAATAAACCAGACTTACTAATAGCAGTAGGTGGTGGTTCAGTAATTGATGCAGCAAAGGCTATTATGTATTTTTGTATAAAGACCAAAGAAGAGTTAGTTGATAGAGCTGACATTAAAAAACCTTGGTTTGTAGCATTTCCTACTACAAGTGGAACGGGATCTGAAGTTACAGCATTTTCTGTTGTGACAGATGAAAAAAACAACGTCAAAATACCACTAGTAGATAACATTATGACACCAGATGTAGCAGTGTTAGATGCAGAGTTCACAAGAACAGTTCCACCAATAGTTACAGCAGATACAGGAATGGATGTTTTGTCTCATGCAATAGAAAGTTTTGTTTCCATAAAAGCATCAGATTATACAGATATGTATTCAAGAAAAGCTGTGAAGGATGTGTTTTCATATTTATATAGAGCTTATATTGATGGAGATGATATGATTGCTCGCCAAAAAATGCAACAAGCATCATGTATGGCGGGTATAAGTTTCACCAATGCAGGATTAGGTATAAATCATAGTTTGGCACACGCTATAGGAGGTATATACAAGATATCTCATGGTAGAATCAATGCCATGCTATTGCCATATGTTATAGAGTTCAACTCTGGTATAAATAATACATTAACAAACTCGGCACAGAGATATGAGGTGTTAGCTGATGAACTAACTCTGCCATGCCAAACAACAAGAGAAGGTGTACTTAGTCTTATAGAAGCTATAAAGATATTAAATGCGAAGTTAGGCATACCATTAACCTTAAAAGAATACGGAATAGATAGATTAGAATACTTAGAAAACATAGATGTCATTATAAAGAGAGCATTGGAGGATGTTTGTACACTTACAAATCAGACTAAAGTGACATATGAAGGGTTAAAGAGTGTAATGTACAAATTGTATGGGTAAATTGCTAATCGGTAGGAACTGTTTTTTTGATACTATTGATTGCATAAAATATTTTTGCTCTGAAATTACAACAATATCTTACAAAATTATTTATTTCTTATTTAAATATTATAAGCCTTGTAGTAATATAATACTAAAAGATACTTTAGGTTAAAATCGAAAGCATGGTGGATTAATGTGAAAAAGGTAGTTATAGTTACAGATTTTGAAGGAGAATTATCGGTAGAACTAACAAATAATTTGAAATATGTATTTGAAGATAAGATAATTATAGAAAATTGTTATCTTAATAATATGGACGACGACCATATTATAGATGGAGATACTATTCTTTTCATGCTTGAAAATAGAGTAGCTAAAGCTACTAAAAATATAAAAAATTTAGACAAAGTTATAGTTGTTTCTAGAACAATACTAGAAGAAGAAGCATTAAAAATACTTGACATACCTCAAAATAGTGAAGTGCTAGTAGTAAATGATTATTATGAGACAACACTTCAAGTAACGACATTATTGTATAAATTGAAAATAAAAGATTTACGTTTTATATCATATAAAGAGGGCGAAGATTATAGACATATTAAGTATGCGATAACAGTAGGTATAAAGGAAAAAGTACCTTCTTCTATTCCTAATATAATTGATGTTGGTGTAAGATGCCTAGATACATCAACATTTATTGCAATAATAAACAAGCTAAATATCAAGGATTCGGAGATAAATAATAGGCTACTAAAATATATAAAGAGAATAGTAACTGTAGATGTAGGTTTTAAGCAACAATATAAAGAATTATACAAGTTAAATGAACAATTACATTCTATACTAGAAAAATCTAGTGACGGTATAATACTAATCGATAACGATGGTAATATAATACTAAATAACGATAGACTTTATGAAATATTGAACATAGATATGGCTAACAATATGACCAATATAAATGAGATATTTGATGAGGATTTTATAAAAAAAATAAAAATTGAAGATATAGATAATGAACTAGTAAAAATAAATAAAAAAATATTGATAATATCAGTAAAAACACCTACTGTATATCATCATGCAGTGAATGAGAAGATTATAGTTTTACAAGATATAACATATATTAAAAAACTAGAACAAACGGTTAGTGCTAAATTAAAATCAACAGGCTTAATGGCTAAATATACATTTAAAAAAATAATATATTATTCAAAGATAATGGAGGAGTGTGTTGAGACTGCTAAAATATTCGCTGGCACAGATAAAACAGTATTAATATGTGGAGAAAGCGGAACAGGAAAAGAACTTCTAGCACAATCAATACACAATAGTTCTAGACGTAAAAAACAGCCATTTGTAGCCATAAATTGTGCTGCTCTTCCAGCTAGTTTGCTTGAAAGTGAGCTTTTTGGTTATGCTAAAGGAGCGTTTACAGGAGCTAGAAGTGAAGGGAAAAGTGGATTGTTTGAGGAAGCGAATAATGGAAGCATATTCTTAGATGAAATTGGAGATATGCCTTATGAGCTACAGTCAAGACTTTTAAGGGTTATACAAGAAATGCAGGTTATGAGAATAGGAAGTTATAAAATAATAGAGATAGACGTTAGAATAATAGCTGCTACAAATAAAAATTTGATGAGAGAAGTTGAAGAGGGCAGGTTTAGAGAAGACCTATATTATAGATTAAATGTACTGCCATTAAATGTACCACCACTAAATAAAAGGCGAGAAGATATACTGCCTTTATTTAAAAAATATGCCAACGAACATGGGGAATTAAAAGAAAGCATACAAAAAGCTCTCTTAGAGCATAAATGGAGAGGTAATGTACGAGAATTAAAAAACGTGGCAGAGTATTATTCATTTATGAAGAATAGCCCTAAGCCACTTCCAGATACATTTATTATTAAAGGTGATTTAAAGATAAGAGATAATTTGGAGATTTCAGTTCTTAAAGCTATTAATAAACACGCAGATGATGGAGATGGAATTGGAAGAGTAAAGTTAGTTCATGTATATAACGAACACAACAACAAACATATAACCGAATATAGACTGCGTATAATATTAAAAAACTTAGAAGAAAAAGGTTATATCAGCAAAAAGATTGGCAGAAAGGGTTGTGTTATAACTCAAAAAGGTTTGAAGCTAATAAATGATAGGGATAAATAATTGGATGAAATGTGGATTTTAAAGTGGATTGTGGATTCGTTAGACAATCCACTTTTTTAATATAAAAATATTAACTATATCGAATAAATGTGCATAATAAGCTAACTATAAAATAACAGGAAAATTTTCGTAGTTGGCACGGTAATTGCTCTTATATATTGCTACATAAGGTTGTTTCTAAATATAAACGTATTTATAAAATAATTTTTATCGGTATTTGCTTAGAACTAATAATAGAAGAACAATCTTTGTATAAATGATAGGAGGGATTATTGATAAAAATCACAGAGTAAACATTTGACTATGTATGATAAAAATTGACAAGGAGAGATATACATGAAAAGTAAAATAAAAAAGAATTGGATAACTCTATTAATACTAGCGCTAGCAGGTGGATTAGTGTACAAGATTCCATACTTAAAAGGTTCATATTACGATGCACTTATATCTTCATTAGGAGTTACTAATACACAGCTAGGAGTTTTGGTTAATTATTTCGGTATAGCATCTACTATATGCTATTTTCCAGGTGGATGGATAGCAGATAGATTTAGTCCAAAGGCATTGCTTAGTTTTGCATTTATTTCGATGGGATCATTAGGATTATTATATTCGACATTCCCGTCGTATAATGTAGTGCTAGCTATACACATTGCATATGGAGCAATAGTATGCCTTTGTTATTGGTCGGTAGCAATAAAAGCTGTAAGGTTATTAAGCAGTGGTGAAGATTTAGGAAAAATGTTTGGATTTTGGGAAGGTGGAAAACAAGTATCGGGATTGATAATATCATATCTTGCATTAGCAGTTTTCGCTCAATTTAGTGAGGCAAAGCTTGGAATGTCCACAATAATTATAATATATTCTGTAGTAATGATATCGGTAGGTGTATTGCTGTTATTCTTGTTAAAAAACGTTAAGCAAGTAGAAAAAACAGCTATTTCAATAAAAGATATATTCACAATAATGATGGATTCAAGAGCATGGTTGATAGGTATCATGATTTTAAGTGCATATCATTTTCACAGAGGACTAAGTATAGTAACTCCATATTTGACTAAGATATTTGGATTATCAACAACATCTGCATCAGGTATATCAATGTTTTGCATGTATGTTATCGGATTTATTGGTGCAGCGACAGCGGGTATATTTGTTGATAAACTAGGCTCAACACTTAAAGTAGTTAGATACTTATTAGTTGTAGCGGTCGTATCACTAGTAGCATATATATTACTTCCAGGGAAAGCAAGTCTTTTATACGTGGTAATAGGATTATGGATGGTTGCACAATATGCAAACTTCTCGATAAGAGGAATATATTTCTCATCTTTAGGTGAGCTAAATATTAGTCCTGATAAGACAGGAATATTTATAGGATTTGCTTCATTCTTAGGATTCATACCAGATATGTATGTTCACGGCTTGAACGGTACGATACTAGATAAGTTTTCAGGAGAAACTGGATTTAAAGTTATATTTGGTTACATGTTAGTAATGGTAATTATATGTTTAGTTACTACAACTATTTTATATAGAAGAGCGAAAGGTGTTAAAAACTAAGTAAATAATTTTAATCCCGAGATATTCATATAAAATTTATTTTATAGTAAATCAATCAACCCTTCATGAATATTTCGGGATATTATATATAGGCAAGAGGTGTAAAAATGGATAGTACCAAAATAAAGCAAAAATTATTCGACTGTGTAAATAACGCAAGTGATTATATAAAAGCCATAGGTGAAGAAATTTATAAGACGCCAGAAACGGGGTTTAAAGAATACGAGACAGAAAAAATTGTAATTAGAGAATTTGAAAAATTAGGGTTAAGCTATCAAAAGCTAGATAATATTCCCGGTGTGAAGGCAACACTAGACACAGGGAAAAATGGACCAAACATAGCTTTGATAGGAGAACTAGATGCAGTAATATGTTCACAACATATAGATAGTAATAAAGATACAGGTGCTGTTCATGCATGTGGTCATAACATTATGATAGCAGACATTATTGGAGTAGCTAAAAGTATAATAAAGGCAGATATATTGGATGAATTAGTAGGCAAGATACATTTTATGGCTGTACCAGCAGAAGAATATATAGAAATGGATTATAGAAGTGAATTAATCAAAAAAGGAACTATAAAGTACCCGACAGGTAAAGCAGAATTATTATATAGAGGATTTTTTGATGACGTTGATATATGTGTAATGATTCATGCTATGGCATCAAATTATAAGATTGCATTAGAATCTGGGAGTAATGGATTTATTGCTAAAAATATTAGGTATATAGGTAAAGCTTCTCATGCAGCTTCAACTCCTCATGAAGGAGTCAATGCTCTATATGCAGCTAATATAGGGTTAATGGCTATAAATTCAATAAGAGAGACATTTAAAGAGCAATCATCCCTTAGAGTTCATCCAATAATAACAAAAGGTGGAGAAGCAGTTAATGTGATACCATCTGATGTTCATATGGAGACTTTCGTTAGAGGAAGTAATATAGATGATATTGTAGATGCTAATAAAAAAATAAACAGAGCACTTATAGGTGGGGCGATTGCTATGGGCGCAAAAGTTGAGATAGAGGACACTGCAGGAATGTTTCCTTTTGTTGTAGATGAAAAATTAACCAAAGTAGCTCATCAAGTAGGAGTAGAATTAGTCACTAAGGAAGAAGTAACAACATTTCCTCCAAGTAAAGGTTCGACTGACTTAGGAGATATATCTTCTGTTATGCCTGCAATAGAGACATGTATAGGTTGTTTAAATGGAGGATTACACAGTCCAGATTACGAGATAATAGATTATGATATTGCTTATGTATTAGGGACAAAGTTTATGGCTGGAATGGTATATGAATTATTATCTAACGAGGCGAAAAGAGCAAGAGTAATTATTGATGAATACAATCCAATCTTTAAAACTTCAAAAGAATACTTTGAATATGCAGATAAATTATTCGTAAAGAATACTTATCCTAAAGTTGATTATTGCGCAGAAGAGTGTTTAGCCAATAGTTAGGAGGAAAGCAGATGAAAGAGAATATAAAAATAAATGATATCTGTAGATTTAAATACTTATCTAATGTGAAGCTAGATGGCAAAGGAAATACTTATTACTTACTTCACGAGGCTGACGAGAAAGAAAATAAATATAAGACAAATCTATGGATATATAACAAGAGTAAAGAAAAGCAAAAAAAACTTACAGAATGTGATAAAGTGGTCGATTTCATTGTGCTAGATGATGATTCAATTCTTTATAAATCCAGCAAAAAAAATGAAAAGGCTGATAGCACATTATATTACATTATGGATTCATTTAAAAATATAAAGGAATTATGTATTGGAAAAAAATCAAACAAGATACAACAAATTAATAAGAACATGTATGTATTTTCAGCTACTTATAATAAAAATAAAGAAGGTAAAGAAGCCAAAAACAAAGAGTATGAAATATTTGACGAGATACCATTTTGGACAAATGGTGTGGGGGGTACAAATAAAAATAGAAATAGGTTATACATTTATGATGTAAATACAAATAAATATGATGCTATTACAGATGAATATATGAATGTTGAAAGTTTTAATATAAGTGAAGATAGAAAAAAGCTTATATTTATAGGTATTTCTTATGAAAACAAAATGGAGATAGCAAATCATATATATATTTATGATATAGATGAGAAAACTATAGAAAGAATATCCAGAGACGAAAGGTTTCAATATAGTTATGCCAATTACATCTCAAAAGATAAAATAATATATACAGGCAGCGATATGAAAAAGTATGGTAATAATGAAAATCACAAATTTTATCTAATAGATATAAATACACAACAATTAAAAGAACTTACGCCTAATTTTGACTGTAGTTTATGGAACACAGTGGGTTCGGATTGTAGATATAAAGCATCATCAACCATGAAAATTGACAATGGCTGTTTATACTTTATCACTACAGAGGGTGGAAGTTCGCTGTTAAATAGTATAGATATAGCTGGAAATATTGAGAAAGTAATAAGAACAGAAGGTTCGGTAGATAGCTATGATGTAAAAGACGGTAAAGTTATGTTTATTGGTATGAGAGATAATAAACTACAAGAATTGTACGAGCTGTGTAAAGAAAAACAAATTACCCAATTCAATAACTGGGTTGAAAGTGATAGACATATAGTACAACTTGAAAAGATTAAGGTGAAAAATATAGATGATGTTGAAATAGATGGATGGATAATGAAACCATGTGATTTTGACAAAGACAAAAAGTATCCTGCTATATTAAATATTCATGGTGGGCCTAAAACTGCTTATGGTGATGTCTTTTATCATGAAATGCAATACTGGGCAGGATTGGGATATGTTGTTTTCTTTTGCAACCCAAGAGGGAGTAATGGTAAAGACAATGAATTTTCAAATATAAGAGGTAAATTTGGTACTATTGACTATGAAGATATAATGAAGTTTACAGATGAGGTATTAAATAAATATGAGTTTATAGATAAAGAGAGAGTCGGTGTAACAGGAGGGTCATATGGAGGATATATGACTAATTGGATTATAGGTCATACTGATAGATTTAAGGCTGCTGTATCCCAAAGATGTATTTCAAACTGGATATCGAAATTCAACACTACGGATATAGGTTACTATTGGGTAGAAGATCAAAATTTAGCTACACCTTGGAGTGATTTCGAAAAACTTTGGGATAGCTCACCATTAAAGTACGCAGATAAAGTAAAAACTCCTACTCTATTTATACATGCAGATAAAGATTATAGGTGTTTTTATGGGGAAGGGTTACAGATGTTCACAGCTCTAAAATATCATAATGTAGAAGCAAAAATGTGTTTATTTAAAGGAGAAAACCATGAACTCAGTAGGAGTGGGAAGCCACAGCAGAGAATAGCAAGACTAGAAGAAATAACTAAGTGGTTTGATTATTATTTGAAAGGACAGATATAAAATGCAATACAATAATTATAAAAGATATATAGATATTCTAAAAAAAGAGGTAGTTCCAGCCTTAGGCTGTACAGAGCCTATAGCAGTTGCTCTAGCTGTAGCTAAAGCTAAAGAGGTGCTTAATAGTGAAGTGAAGAAAGTGGATGTGCATCTAAGTCCTAATATATACAAAAACGGTATGGGTGTTGGGATACCGGGAACAGGTATGATAGGATTAGATATAGCAGTAGCGTTGGGTGTTATATCAGGAGATTCAAAAGCAGAGTTACAGGTTTTAAAAAATGTCAAAGAATCTAATGTAAAACAGGCAAAAGAATTAGTGGCATCAGGTTGTATAAATATTAAAGTTAAAGACACTAAGGACAAACTTTATATAGAAGCAATTTGCTATGATGATAAAAATAAAGCAAAAGTAGTTATTAAAGACATACACTCAAATATTGTTATGATATCTTACAATGACGATACAATTTATGAAAGAAAAGATTCAGAATGTGATATAGATATGGATAAAGAAGTAGAAGATTTCAAACTTTCTATAAATAGCATATATGAATTTGCTATGAATGTAGAATTCGAAGATATTGAGTTCATTATGGAAGGAGCATATATGAACAAAAAAATATCAAAAGAAGGTTTGGTGAAAGAGTATGGATTGAAAGTTGGTAAAACGTTAGCTGAAAATGTGAAAAAAGGATTGCTTTCTGACGACTTGCACAATTATGCTATGCAAGTTACAGCATCAGCTTCAGATGCAAGGATGGCAGGAAGTATGCTAAGTGTCATGAGTAACTCTGGTAGTGGAAATCAAGGTATCACTGTCATGTTACCTATAGTAGCAGTTGCAGAGAAATTAAACGTAACAGACGAAAAATTAGCCAGAGCACTAATAATAGGAAACTTAATCGCAATACACATAAAAGTATTCTTAGGAAGACTATCCGCGCTTTGTGGATGTGTAGTAGCTTCAGCTGGAGCGAGTGGCGGTATTACGTATCTATTAGGAGGAAACTTAGACCAAATAAAATATGCTATAAAAAATATGATTGGTAATATTTCGGGTATGATTTGCGATGGAGCTAAGACAGGATGCGCACTAAAGGTGGCTACAGGTGTTAGTGCAGCAGTGCAGTCTGCTATACTAGCAATCAACGATATAGAGATTTCCCAAACAGATGGAATAATAGATAAATGCGTAGAAAAAACTATCAGAAATATAGCCAAAATCGGATCAATGGGAATGGTCGAAACTGACAAAATGATTTTAGATATAATGGTATCAAAATAATTAAATTCAATATAACAATATAAGCAATGTAAAAGCCCCGTATATATAACTTAGAATAAAATCTAATGCTAGAAACGGGGCGTATACAAATATAATTTACAAAAAAATTAATGATTAGTTGGGAAATCAATAAATAATCTAACAATATAACTATATTTATAACTAAATATAGGAATAAAAAAAGCTAAATATAATGGATTATTATAAAGTTTTTTTATTAGTTTTTTCATTATATTCCACCTCCTCATTAAATTTATCTATTGCCTTGTCCAAATATTTTTTATCCTTTGCTTTGTTTGTAAATTCTAAAAAAACATAGAAATCTTTTTTTAATTCATATGCTTTATCTCGCATTTCTAAATGTAAAAAATTCATAATTTTTATCATGATAGTTACAGTATATACTTTATTAAATAATCTTTGTTCACATGCTATTTTCAAGGTTTTTTCACAAAACTCTAGTGATTTAACATGGTTTTTAAATACATAATAACCGTTGGCTACATTGCCAAGTATGGTTGCTATAAGTTCACTATTGTTAAGCCTGTACAAATTTGAAAGTATGAGTTTTTTACATTTACGGAAGTTTATTTCATCTTCAATTTCTATGTAAAAACTCATTAAAGAGTTAAATATTCTAAAATGAATTTCGTTTGTGGGTTTATTGGGCTTTATTTTTTCTAACAGTTGTATTGCTGTTTTCTTCCTATTACAAGAAAAAAATTCAGCTAAAGATTTAACCCATTCATGAAATAATTGATCGCCACTATCACTTCTTTTCATTATTTGAGATGATAATAAAAAAGCTTCTGCGTATTTATAATTTTGTATAAGATTAAAAACTTCTTGTATGGTTAAGACTGTGCTGTCACTTACGTTTGACACATCTGTATTCAAATTAGTCACTCCTTGATATAAAGTCAATATTAATTATACCATAAAATGAAACAAATTACATTAAAACAAATTATAAGATATTTTTAAATTATATTTAAAATATTCCAAACTTCTTACTTTTTACTTTTTATTCAACATAAACAGACTATTATGTCTATAAAATGAGAGAGATTAAGAGAGTGTATTAAAAGTTTAGAGATAAAGTTAAAGAGAGTATACTGAGTATACTCTCTTTAGGTTGATGACAAAGTCATCTAAATAGAAGACTGTAGTAAGAGTTCAATTTCAAGGCGTGTTAAAATTGAGTAGCAGAGCTTACTTAGAGGTAAGTGAGCAACGGAAATTTTAACAACAACGCAGAAATTGGGCTTTTGTCTACAGTCTGAAGAGAGTATACTGAGTATACTCTCTTAGGAATAAAGAATTAAAGTTTATATATGTTTATATTTCATGATTCCGTTTAATACATTGACTTATCAGATATTTTTTTCCTTCTATAACCTCGTTAATAGGCAAATTTCCTGCTGAAAGCTTACATTTAGTTTTATCAAGTAATCTATTATAAAAATTTATTCCTTCACTCACTATTGTTTTAGAATAAGATTCAGCATCCAATAATTGGTATAATATATCTTCTGCCAATGCATAGTCACCATTGTTTTCATAATATTTGAATAGTAAATGTTTAGTACTATCTAAAAGCTCATAAAGCTTTACTTCATTTAATACATCTGTTATTTCTGCATCAAAGTCTACTTTTTTTACATATTCATTTTTTAGTCTTATAACTAAAAAAATATTTAAGCTTTTTAATAGAAAATTGAAACCTTTTTCTTTTTTACCTTGCTCAATCAGAATTTTTCCATCTTCTTTCAAAAGTTTCGCTAAAAGAGTACATTTCTCAATATCCATATCTTCCATGTCACTGACAATTTTGATTAAATCATTGTACATCAAACTATTGATGATATCTTCATTTACTCCAAGCTTAGAAGTATAAACTTCCCCAATAAGTTGTCTAGCTTTTAAAAATTGATTCAATTTCTTTAATCCCATTAAGCGAGCTATAAAGGTAGTGAATTGTTCAATCATATCCATTATATAGTCTCTTTTTATCATAGTAACTAATCCTTTCAAAGACATCTTTAATAAAAAACATAAAATAGAATACTTAGATGTATGTAATGTAAATTACAGAAAACTATTCATACTGATCAGGATCAAAGCTATTATAAGAGCCTCTAAATATGTTGTATTCTATTTGATCCGGTGAAGTTCGTTCAAGGTGTTTTACACAAAAAGCTTCTGTATAAGCAAGAAATTCTTCAAGTTCTTTTTTAGTTATATATACTTTTTTGTGTAATATGCTCAATGCTATATCTACATCTATATTCATACCATTCTTTCCTTTTTCCTCTTCATAATTTCTAGCCCTACTTAATTCATTAAGAAACTTGTTTTTTATAGTTTCAAAAACTTCAGATACAGCTTTTGAAACATTGTTTATATCATAAGAGTTTTCTCTAGATGATAAAGAGCAACTAAAAGCCTTGGCTGTTGTATCGTAGTATTTTGCTATAATACCGTTTATAACCTCAGTATCAACTAAAGCTAAAACATTTATTTTTAAGAGTTTTACTACATGATAATGAACTTTAGCTGGAGAAACTTCTAGCTTATCTGCTATCTGTTTAACAGTCATTGGTCTGTTTTCTGACATTATCATAGTAACTATTTTAAATCTAAATGGATCACTGTAAATTTTTATTTCTTCATCAGTTTCAATTTTTCTTAAAATTTCCTTTTTCATAATACACCTTCTTAAGATTTACTTATATTTTATAATTATAGGGTATATTATATTTGTTAAAAAATCAAGGTAGTTAAGCAGTTTGTGATTTTGTGTCTTTGCTCAACAAATAGTATAGTGTTGCACCAATTAACAAGAATGTCCCAACAATTATAGATAGATATGACATTTTAGTGACCTTAAGTAAGTAACCAATCAAAATTTGTCCAATAGGTATTGATGCTGTAACTATAGTGTTAAGCACAGAGCCAACTCTTCCCAAAAATTCATTAGATGTGGTGTGTTGAAGATTTACTGACATAGAAATACTAATAGCTACTACAACACAAATAACAATAATACTTTCTATAGCTAATAAAGCCAATGGTATGTACTTTGAAGAATAAATATGCTGCATACTAGGAATAAAAATAGCAGCACCGGCAAATATAACTACAGCGACAAACGAAAAACCATAAACACAAATCTGCCTAGGACTTAATTTTTTAAACAAGAAATTTGCAAGAATAGGACCTATAATCATACCTATTGCAATAATTGACATAAATGTTCCATATTCAGAATCAGTTATAGAGTACTTATTCTTAGCTACAAAAGGAACTACAATTGAGAAAAAAGGAGATAGTCCAAAATTCACAAATATAGCTGCAAAGCATAACGCCACAAGATCTTTTTTATTGAAAATATAGTTAAGCCCTTCTTTTAAATCTTTAACGAAATTTTTAAAGTTAATTTTTCCTTTTTTAGCTTTGCTTTTAGGTAACTCTATAAACATCTCACTTATTGCAGATAGTATGAAACTTATGCTGTTAATAATCATAAGCGGCAGTAGACCTATTAAACCATATATTAGCCCTGCTAGTACTGGCGAAGCAATATTAGCAATGCTATCCAAAAAAGAATTTATACTATTAGCTTTTGGTAAAGATTCACGGTCGATTATATTTGGTATTACAGTACCTATAGCTGGTGAGAAGAAAGCATTTATCAGATTTAAAAGTATTTCAATAGCATAGATATGAAGCATTGAAAAAGTACCTTTTATAACATATAAAATAATAAATGATGCCATAACTAATCCACTTAATAAATCAAGAAAAACAATAATCTTTTTTCTATCATATCTATCAATAATAACACCCGCAAATGGTCCAAATACTAACTGTGGAATTATTGCAACCGCCAAGACTGATGCAAATAATTTTGGGTCTCCTGTGGTATTTAGCACGAAGAGTGATAGAGCAAAGCTCTGAAAGTAAGTACCTACTCTAGAAATAAAACGACCTAAGATAGTTAGGATAAAATTACGATTAGTAAACAAAGATGTCTTCATTTAAATGTCCCCTTTAAAATAAATTTAACGTTAAAATAATTTTAACGTTAAATTTATTTTAAAGCATAATAATCATTTTGTCAATTATGTTTTTTTTGATATAATAAAATCATATTAAAATTAGGAAGGACAACAGCAATGAGTATATTAACAGTAAAAAATGTAAGTCATGATTTTGGAGGACGTGTAATTTTCGAAGATGTATCTTTTCGACTTTTAAGAGGTGAGCACGTTGGATTGATAGGTGCAAATGGAGAAGGTAAATCGACGTTCATGAATATAATAACAGGCAAATTAATGCCTGATGCAGGGAATATTGAGTGGTCAAAGAATGTAAGAGTTGGATATTTAGATCAACATACAAAGCTAAAGAAAGGTGATACAATAGAAGATGTATTAAAAAGTGCATTTACTTATCTATTTGATATGGAACAGCGTATAAATAGTATTTATGAGCAAATGGCTGATGCAACTCCACAGGCTATGGATAAAATGCTTGAGGAGGTGGGTACTTTACAAGATTTGTTAACTAATAATGATTTTTATACTATAGATTCTAAAGTTCAAGAAGTGGGTAGAGCATTAGGATTAAGTGATATAGGTCTTGATAGAGATGTACATGATTTAAGTGGAGGACAACGTACAAAAGTACTATTAGCAAAACTTCTGCTTGAAAAGCCTGATATATTGTTGTTAGATGAGCCTACAAACTATTTAGATGAACAGCATATAGAGTGGTTAAAACGATATCTACAAGAGTACGAAAAAGCCTTTATACTGATTTCACACGATATACCTTTTTTAAATAGTGTTATTAATCTCATATATCATGTAGAGAACTCTAGACTAAGTCGTTACGTTGGTGATTATGATAGTTTTATGAAGGTGAGAGAAGCAAAGATCAAACAGGTGGAAGCTGCATATAAAAAGCAACAACAAGAGATTGCATCACTTAAAGACTTTGTTGCTAGAAATAAAGCAAGAGTATCAACTAGAAACATGGCAATGTCAAGACAAAAGAAACTTGATAAAATGGAAAAAATAGAACTAATTAGAGAAAAGCCAAAACCAACTTTTGATTTCTTATCATCTAGAGCTTCAGGGCGTATGGTATTTGAAACAAAAGACCTAGTGATTGGCTATGACGAACCACTATCAAAACCACTAAACTTACTAATGGAGCGTGGTGAGAAAATAGCACTTGTTGGAGCAAATGGTTTAGGAAAGACGACGTTGCTTAGAAGTATACTTGGAGAGATAAAATCTATATCGGGAAGCGTTGAATTAGGAGATTATCTGTATATAGGATATTTTGAACAAGAGATTAAGAAGGGAAATAAAAATACATGCTTACAAGAAGTATGGGATGAATTTCCTTCATATTCTCAAGTTGAGATAAGAGGAGCTTTGGCAAAATGTGGGTTGACTACAGATCACATTGAAAGTAAAATAATCGTTCTGAGTGGTGGAGAGCAAGCTAAGGTGAGACTTTGCAAATTAATCAATAAGGAAACAAATTTATTAGTACTTGATGAGCCTACAAACCATTTAGATGTTGAGGCAAAAGCAGAGTTAAAGAAGGCTCTAAAAGAATATAAGGGAAGCATATTATTAATTTGTCATGAGCCTGAATTTTATCAAGATGTAGTTACTAAAGTTTGGCAATGCGAAGATTGGGCGATGAAAATATAATATAGATAATAAAAAAATGACTAAATATTAGTCATTTTTTTAATAAGTTCTTGTGTTTTTTGACTTATAGCACACATGTTTGATATAATCCAGATAAAATACGACTGTATATAGATTGAAACGGATAAGAGGAGAGATTATTATGTCCAAAATAGATGGAAGGACTATAATGTTTGCAAGAATGAGCTATGAAAAAGGAAGTAAAGAGTATGAGGACTATTATAAAAATTATCCAGAGCATGAAAGCATAGATGATCAAATTAGACTTAAACCTCATATTAATTCAGAGGGGACTGCAACATTTAATAACATAAATAGCCCTTTTGCAGATGCTGGATTTATGATGTTGAGCGATTTTCAAAAATATGTTAATGGACCAGTAAAAAAAGAAAAGACTAATATTAAAGGTGTGGATATGACTAGCAAACTAAAAAAATTTTGTAGTTACTTAGGAGCAGTGGATATAGGCGTTACAAAAATGAAACCAGAGTTTTTTTATTCATTTATAGGTAGACCACTAAAAGACTATGGCAAGAAGGTTGATAATAATCATAAATATGGTTTAGTTATAGCAGTGGAGATGGACAAAAATATGATTAATAGAGCACCACAGTTAGAGGAAATGTTTGCTGTGACAAAAGGCTATGTTGATAGTGCAATAATAGCATTATGGATGACTTATTATATTAAAATGTTAGGATATGATGCAAGAGCGCATATTGATGGAAACTATGAGGTTATAGTTCCACTAGTAGCACAGAATGCAGGTATTGGAGAGATCGGTAGAAATGGATTAGTTATATCAAGAAAATATGGACAGCGCATTAGAATGTCTGTAGTTACAACGGATATGCCACTTATTGCTGATGAACCATCTGATTTTGGCGTTAAAAAGTTCTGTAAGCTATGTAACAAATGCTCCAAAACATGTCCTGCAAAAGCGATATCCTCAGAACCTCCAATTATTGAAAATGGAGTCGAGCGTTGGCGTATAAAACAAGAAGCATGTTATGAGATATGGCGTAGTTTGGGGACAGATTGTGGTATATGTTTAGCTACTTGTCCGTTTAGTCAAGGGCTAGATTTAGATAAACTTGAACAGATTAAACATTCCGACGAAATGATTCTAAAATTACTTAAAGAACATGAAGAAAAGTATGGTATAAGAAATTATATAAGAGAGCCACTTAACATATTAAAATGAAAGGAGAGGATGTGTAAGTTGGATAATATAACTATAATAAAAAATATAGTTGAAGATGCATGTAAAAATGATAACAATACTTTTGGTTACGGAATATGGTCACATCATATAGTAGATGTAGTAGACTATTCAAAGATATTGGCCAAGAAACTAGATGCAAACATAGAAATTGTAGAGATAGCGGCATTATTGCATGATTATGCTGGTATAAAATGTTTAGAATATTACGATGAGCACCATAAATATGGAGCAATAGAAGCAGAGAGAATTTTAAAAGAGTTGAATTATAATAATGAAATAATAGACCAAGTTAAACATTGTATATTTTCGCATAGAGCAAGTGTTATGGAAATGCAAATGAGCAAAGAGGCTATATGTGTAGCAAGTGCGGATGCTATGGCACATATTAAACAGGTTCCTTCATTATTATATTGTGCCTATGTACAAAAAGGTATGAATATAGATGAAGGGTCAACATGGGTAAGAGATAAGATTAAACGTAGCTGGAATAAATTATGCAAAGAAGCAAAGGAAGTTATTATCGATGACTATAACAATGCTATAAAGATTTTACAAGCTTAAAAATTAGTTAATCAAATTAGATATAGATAATATTATAAGAATGTACTATTAACGTATACACGTGAAGGTTATAACATTAATTAGTGTATATCTTAGTATAAGTAAAAGCATCAGAGGAATTTGAGGAGAATGTTTATGAACATAAGAGTTTTAGTTGTAGAAGATAACGAGAACTTAAACGAACTTATAGTAAACGTGTTACAAAAGGAGAAGTATGTGTCTTTTGGAGAAAGAAGTATAGAGACTGCAAAGAAAACATATATGCTAAAGAAACCACATATAGTGCTATTAGATATAATGCTTCCTGGAGGAAAAGGCTATGAGTTGATTTCATATTTTAGAATACATGGTGAGTGTAGAATAATAATGATCACTGCACTCAATGATTTTCATAGTAAAATGGTATGCTATGAAAAGGGAGCAGATGATTATGTCATTAAGCCATTTGATTTAGCGGAACTAGTGTATAAAATAAACGCTATAAAAAGATGGATTGAACTTGAAATATACAATATTGGAGACATAAGCTTTGATAAAAAAAAGAGCACATTAACAGGCAAATGTAACATAATAATGTTACCACCAACACAAGCCAAAATGTTTAATTTGTTGTGTGATAAACACCTTCAAAATACATATGTGAATAAAGTAGAAGTTTTTAGATCAAATTTAGATGAGAGTCATAGATTACAGATGGTGATAGCTAGATTAAGAAGCAATCTACAATTTGTCGGAAGTGATAAGGTTTTTATAGAAACAATAAGAGGTAAAGGATATCAGCTTCAGGTTTATGGGTAACAAAAGGGGCAAGTAAATGAGAAGAAATAAGAGAATACTTATAATAATATTTATTCCTATAGCAATTTTTCTTATAATAATAATGCTAAATTTTATAAATACACGCATGAGTAATTTTGTGTTAGCAAAATATAGTGAAGTTAGGTTAGATAAATTATCGAACAAGCTTTATCTAATAAGTAATATAGAAGTAGAAAATGAAAATGAAATAGTATTAAAAATAAAACCACAAGATAATAAGAACATATTTATTTTAATTAACGGCTTAAGATATAGCCATGAAATACATATTAATGATAAGCTTGTCAGTCAAAATATTAATCCTTTACTTAATAATTATAATAAAGCAATCGCTTATAAAGCTTTTAAAATACATAGAGATACTGAAATAAAAATAAAAGGAAATGCAGTTGCACTAACAAGTATATATATTGCAAAACCAAGGATAATGAATATGTTTATAGGTTTAAGAGCTGTAACATACTCTATAGTAATATTTGTTCTTTTATTTGTTGTAGCAGTATGTGTTTTTATGTACATTAACAATATGGAAATGAAGCATTATTTGATATTTATATTTATAGGAATAGTGTATATATATAAAATTGTAAATTTAGGGGAAATATATGGACTGACAGGCTGGTTAGCGTATACATCACAAAAGTTCTATATATTGAATGTGACAACAAATTTAATAAGTCTAGGACTTGTAGTTATAGTATTGTTTTACATGTACAATATAAAAACTAAAAAATATACCAAGATAATGTTATGTGTATCGTTTATTATACTTTGGTTAATAGGTGTAAATACTGATACTAAGATTCAACATTATAATATTGTACTTGTAACGCTATGCCTAATTTCTTGGGCTGTCTTAATATGTAAATATGTAAAGCAAACGAACTATTGTCATCTTCTTTATGCAAATAATTTGATATTTATTTCGTTTATATATTACGAAAACCTAATAGAGTTTAAAGTGTTTAGAGAGGGGACAGTTAGTTTTTTAATAAAGATTTCTCATTTAGGAGCAGTTTTATATCTCTTAGGTTTCATGATTATTTTCATATTTAACAGCTATAACAAAATAAAAATGTGTGAAAATCAGCAAAAAGAGCTAGAAAAAGTAAAAATGCTTAGAGGAATAAGCCATGATTTTAAAATGCCATTATCCGTTATTAAGCTAAGTTATCAAATGATGTTTGCGTATAATATGAGTCAAGAAGAGAGAATTCATCATAAAAAGATATGTTTTGAAGCTATATCACAGATAGAAAACATGACAGATAACATAGGTAGTTACTTAAGTCTTGATAAACGTATTAAAAAAAACAATTATGCCATTTTAAATGAAACATTAGATAAAGTACAAAGTAGGTATAAACTAATAGCAATAGAAAAAAATATAAAACTATTTATAATTACTGATGGTAAAAATTGTATAGTACCTATAGAGGACATACAGTTTGAAAGAGTGCTTTATAATTTAGTAGATAATGCATTTAAATATAATAAACCTAATGGACATGTAAAAATAGAGAGCAAAATTAATAAAAAAGTGATAATAACTGTAGAAGATACAGGAATAGGTATGAAAACAACACATAAAATATTTACTCCATTATATAGGATAGATGAAAGTAGAAGTGTAGAAGGTATAGGTTTGGGGTTAAGTATTGTGAAATGTATTATAGAAAAAGGTGGAGGAGAAATAGAAGTAAAAAGTATAGAAAATAAGGGAACAAGATTCACTGTAATTTTGCCAAAGAAAAATGAAATCTGATATATCTAATGAAACATAAATTACAAGAAATGTTTAAAATATACTATAATGTACTCACTTCCTCACATTTTGTGAGGAAGTGTTTATTTTGAGCTTTTATATACTATAATTGAAATTATAAATTTAAAATTGCTAAAAGGGGGTAGATCGTTGGAATTAGTAATAAAAAACAATAAACGAATCAAGCCAGTTGTGCATACCATAAAGAAACATCCTTATCATTGGCACAAATCAATAGCGATTGTAAAAGTATTAAGAGGTAGGATAAAAGTTAGAGTATGGGCATCAGATAACCTGATGAAAAAGGGTGACTTCATAATTTTTAATATAGGTGAAGTTTATCAAATAGAAGGATTAAGTAATGATAATCTAGTGTTAACTATTTATATTAATGAAACCTACTGCAATAATATAATAGAAGATTTTAAACAATCAATAATAATGTGCAATTCAATTAAATTCGAAAAATCGCATCCAAAAAAGTATCAAAAACTAAGAGAGTACATTAATGTGCTCACACAAGCGTTACTAAGAGATGTTGACTTTATTGAAATTGATAAATGTGCTAGTGAATTCTTAAAGTATCTAGTTTACCAATTTGATTACTTAGCTTGTG
Source organism: Abyssisolibacter sp. ZYX002 (assembly GCF_056892235.1). NCBI lineage: Bacteria > Bacillati > Bacillota > Clostridia > Eubacteriales > Clostridiaceae > Abyssisolibacter > Abyssisolibacter sp. ZYX002. Next base: position 63,324 of record NZ_JARMXH010000011.1, on the reverse strand, counting down.
GCATAAATCTAAAAAGATTTAGTGATAAAGTAGTTGCTAGAAATAAAAAACTATACGAATTAGCATTTTTAAAGAGAAATATGTTTTTTAAAGGTGGATTAAAAGACTTAGCAGTATATTCAGGGTTGAGTTATAATCACCTAAAAAAAGATATAATTGAACGCTTTGGGTATGGATATAGGTGGCTCAAATATTCGTTTATGGTAGAAGAAGCTGCAAAGATGATATTGACAACAGAGCAGTCTTTGACCAATATTGTTTATACTTGTGGATTCTCAGATCCTAAATATATGATTAGTTACTTTAAGATTTTTTTCGAATGTACTCCTTCACAATTTAAAAAACGTTACAAAGATAGATATCACGAATTATTGCAAATAAATGAGAAATCTTTTCAAATAGTTGGAAAAATAGAGTGATAAAATTCTACAAATAATTTTATAAAAGCCCTACATTTGACAAAGTATTCGATAAAACTAATTGATATAATTAAAATATATGAGTGTGGGAGTTATTCGTGTCGAAAACTGTCGATATATTTAAGAAGTAGCAGATAATAAAAATAGAACCGAATATAACGAAATTTCATAGCGATTACGCCCATATAGCAAAACTATAAGAGGAGGTAACAATATGAAACTAAAAACCAGGTTGATATTTTTAAATCTAGGACTTTTCATAGCTATAATAGCAATAATATTAAGTTACTCATTTATTAATACATACATAAATATCAAAGACAGTAGCGTTGAAAAGATTGCATTAGAAACAGAAACTATTTCAAACAAAATGCAAGAATTATTAAATGAAGGAGTGAATGATGCTCAAGCAATCGCTAGTACAATTAAGACTATGAAATTAAGTGGCGCTACAGATAGAAAAGTGGTAGTTGATTTGATAAAAGAATATATTGACAACAACAAAAACTATGTATACACATGGGTGTGCTTTGAGCCAAATGCCTTTGATGGACAAGATATAAATTTTACTAAAAAATATGGTAGCGATGCAAGTGGAAGATTCGTACCTTGCTGGGCAAGAAGTGGAGATAAATGTACATTATCACCAAGTACAGAGTTAAGCAATGACTACTATACGGTTCCTAAGGCTACAAAGAAAAGTTTTATAGCAGATCCAGCGGAATATGAGATAGAAGGACAGAAAGTAATAGTTATAAGTATTTGCGAACCAATAGTTGTAAATGGCAGATTTCTCGGTGTTGTAGGATTGGATTTCTCATTAGACCAACTAACTACAATAAACTCAGATGTTAAGTTATTTGATAACGGATTTGGAAGACTTATAAACGATGAAGGTATAGTTTTAGCTCATAAAGATCCAAAGAAAGTCAATATTATAGCATCTGAACTTTCTACAGACTCAGGAAAGGAGTATTTAGACCAAATAAGAAAAGGGAAAAAGTTTAGAAACATTTCATACTCAACTAAATTAGAAGAAGATGTTTATAAATTCTATAACCCTATACATTTTCAAAATAACGATAAAAAATGGTCATATTCAATTATAGTTCCAATAAACGAATTGATGAATAAAACCAATAGCTTAATAATAGTAATGGTTGTTATAGCAGTTATAGGCATATTGATTATGGGTGGAGTGCTTTACTATAACAGTATTTATGCTGTTAAATCTATTAAAGTAGTAGCTGAAAGGATTTATAAACTTGCTGGTTGTGATCTAAGAGACGATAAGGACAAAAATATGGAAAAGCTTTTAAAACGCAAGGATGAAACAGGAGATATGGCTAAAGCACTAGCTACTATGAGAACCAATATAGCCAATCTAATAAACAAAGTACAGGATGTAGTAGGGCATGTTTCAGCTTCATCAGAGGAATTAAATGCTACGTCACAACAGGTGGCAACAAGCTCACAAGAAGTATCTAAAACTATTGAAGAATTAGCAAAAGGCGCAATGGATCAAGCTCAAGATACAGAAAGAGGTTCTACCAAGATAAATAACTTAGGAGATATGATAGCAAATAATCAAAGGCAAATGGAAGATGTAAACAACGCTGCTGTTAATGTTGCAAATTTAACTGACGAGGGATTAGATGCCATAAAAGATCTAATAGATAAAACAGAGCAAAGTAAACAAGCAGCAACAGAAATTTTCAAAGTTATCGAAGAGACAAATGATAGCTCAGATAAGATTGGGGATGCTAGTGAAGTTATAGCATCAATAGCAGAACAGACTAATCTACTTGCTTTAAATGCAGCTATAGAGGCAGCAAGAGCGGGAGATGCAGGGAAAGGCTTTGCTGTAGTTGCAGAAGAAATCAGAAAATTAGCAGAACAGTCAACTAATTCAACAAAAGAGATAGATATAGTAGTAAATGAGTTAAAAACTAATTCAACAAATGCAGTTAATACAATTAAAGAAGTAGGGCTTATTGTAGAAGCCCAAGCAAATAGTGTAGGTAAAACAGAGAATAAGTTTAAAGAAATTGAACAAGCAATGCAGGAGGCAGAGATAGTAGTTGGCGAAATGTATGGCTCAGTGAATGCTATGCAAGAAAGTAAGATAGAAATATTAGATATTATCCAATCATTATCGGCTATAGCTCAGGAAAATGCAGCTGGAGCAGAAGAAGCAACAGCATCAACACAGGAGCAAACTGCATCTATACAACAAGTTGCAAATGCAAGTGAAAGCCTTTCGGAAATGGCTTTAGAGCTACAAGAGACTATATCAGAATTTAAGATATAGATATTTAAAGGAATCTGGTGAAAGAAATTATGAATTATATTGAAAAAAAGGTTAAAAAGAATGACATTGATAATATAATTAACGAATTGATATATTTGTTAGATAGAATAAATTCTATTATTAAATGGATTGATAAAAGTCGAAGAGATATTTATCATTGCATAGAAAACAATATGCCAAATAATAAAGAATTGACAACAGATATGATAATTGATTTAATAGATACCAAGAAGATATTAAAAGCTAGCAATGAAATAGGAGAGATAGCATACTCAATGGAGAAAATATTAGAAGAGATTTCATAATACAAAAATAATAATAAAGGAGTTATTTGTGGCTAACTCCTTTATTATAGAAACAGCTTTGACTTATCTAAGAAGACTACTAAATTTATAATATATAGCTTAGTTAGTATATTGGTATATATATTTCTGAGAATATGTACTGCGATTATTATTGTAATAATTAGTTCGTATATTAGTTGTATTTTGTTTTGATAATAATTATAGTGTCAAAGCTATATATTACTGAAACAATTTTTCTATAGATGGCACAAGACTTGTGAAAAATTCTGCGAATTTTGTAAAGAAAGAAGCAAAGAAATTAACGAAATTCATAATAGATTCCCCCTGTTCAATTTTTAGTATTTTTTTATTCCATCTACACTACTTCAACTTCATGACGTCACTGCTTAATTAGTAGTTGGTATGTTTATACTATACAGATTATTGTTGGATAAAGCAATACATATGGCACAATATTGTAGTTTTATGCCATGAGTGTGTAATATAAGTAAAGGAACTGCAATTTCTTGTCGTATATTTAACTCTTTTTAGGTTAGATTATTTTCAATAAATATATAAGAAAAAGTGGCTTACTGAAATAAAAGTAGCCACTTTATAAATTTTATAATATTTAAATTCTACATAGCGTTTTTAAATATACTGACTATTTCTTCATGAGTAGCTTGCTTAGGATTTGTAATTCCACATGCATCTTTTAGTGCATTTTCAGCTAATGTTGGAATATCTTTTTCCTTTGCACCGATTTCTTTTAAGCCAGATGGGATACCTATGTCCTTAGAAAGCGCTATTATTGCATCAATAGCGCTTTGAGCACCTTCTTTGTCACTTAAGCCTTCAACTTTTACTCCCAGAGATTGAGCTATATCTTTTAATTTTTCAGGGCAAACTTGGCTGTTATATTTTTGTACATGTGGTAAAAGAATAGCATTACATACACCATGAGGTAGATCATAAAAGCCTCCTAACTGATGAGCCATTGCATGAACATAGCCAAGGCTTGCGTTGTTAAATGCCATACCAGCTAAAAATTCAGCATATGCCATTTGATTTCTGGCATTTTCATCTTTACCATTATCGACTGCTTTTCTCAAATGATTAGAAATCAAGCTTATTGCCTGAAGTGCGCAAGCATCAGTAATTGGAGTAGCAGCAGTTGATACATAAGCTTCAATTGCATGAGTTAACGCATCCATACCAGTCGCAGCAGTCAGAGATTTAGGCATATCCATCATTAGCTCAGGATCATTTACTGCAAGAATAGGAGTTACATGTTTATCAACTATAGCCATTTTTATATGTCTTTCTTCATCAGTTATAATACAAAATATAGTCATCTCACTTGCAGTCCCAGCAGTGGTGTTTATTGCAACTAGAGGTAATTGAGGTTTAGATGATTTATGAACACCTTCATAGTCTTTAATGTTTCCGCCATTGGTCGCGACAAGAGCTATTCCTTTAGCGCAGTCATGAGGAGAACCACCACCAAAAGATATAACAAAATCACATTCCTCAGATTTAAGCATATCTACACCATCATGGACATTTTTAGTAGTAGGGTTAGGTTTTGTTTCATCAAATATTACATACTCTATACCATTATTAGCAAGCACAGATGTCAACTTATTTACTAACCCTATTTCATTTAATACTTTATCAGTAACTATAAAAGCTTTTTTAAAACCAAGATTTTTAATCATATCACCTGCATCAATTAAAGCATTTTTATCCATAATGCTTATAGAGGGCATATAAAATACATAGCTCACTTATTTCACTCCTTTTTAATATTATCAGTTATAGTATTTACATAAGTAAAACAATTATTATATATATTAACAATATAAAAGTTTAAGGTAAACATAAAAGGGTATAATTAATATAGTAATAGCTAGTTAAAAAAGGAGGAAGGTCAATGGATTATAAAGAACAAGTACTCAAAGTATTAAAAGAATCAGATGAACCTATGAAAGCAGGACAAATAGCAGAGAAGATTAATGCAGATAAAAAAGAGGTAGACAAAGCAATAAAAGCATTAAAAAAAGAAGAGCTTATAAACTCTCCTAAAAGATGCTTTTACGATGTAAAGTAGATATAATGAACAGAGAAATCTAAAATAGTCAGGTTTAAAATTTTATTATTCGTCAGGGTGTTTTAGGTGATTACTATATTAAATATAATATTAAAAAGAAGATGTCTCAAGGGGCATCTTCTTAGTTATCTTTTTTCATGGTTTCTTAATGTGTCTTTCCAGTAACTAAAGCAATATCTTTATTATTTTCAATTGAAGCTTCTATTATTAACCTTAGAGCAGTTACTATATTTTCAAGAGACATAGAAGCTACGTTGTTTCTACCAATTACTTGATCAGGTAAATAAGGAACGTGTATAAAACCTCCTTTGATATTGTCAAATGTATTTTCAATCATATGAAGCAAGCCATACATTAAATGGTTGCAAACGAAAGTACCTGCTGTATTTGAAATATTTGCTGGTATATTGTTATCACTCAATTTTTTTAGAATTGCATTAATTGGCAGATTAGAAAAATAAGCATTTTTCCCTTCTTTATAAATCGGTGTGTCAATAGGCTGATTTTCTTCATTATCTGGGATTCTAGCATTATCTAAATTTATTGCAATTCTTTCAATAGATATAGTAAACCTACCACCTGCTTGGCCGATACACAGTACTATATCTGGTGATTCTTTGATAATTGCTTTTTTTAAAGTGTCTATAGATTTTTTAAAAACTGTTGGAACCTCTAGTTTTACAATATTATAATCCATTATCATATCAGGTAATTTTTTAACAGCTTCAAGAGCAGGATTTACAGACTCTCCACCAAAAGGATCAAAACCTGTTATTAATACTTTTTTCAAATTAAAGCCTCCTTTATTACATATATGTTTTTGTTTAATATTTTATATATTAAAATGCTAACGTATACATTAGTATAACATGAATAACCCATAAAACAAATGCATAAGGCAACTGTGCAATAATAACTCTATATTTGTTTTTAGTTTCTAATACGGCACCAGGGACAATATTAAAATTTGCTGCCATAGGTGTTATCAAAGTTCCGCAGTAACCTGCTGTAAGAGCTAATATACAAGCAATAGCGGGATTAGCACCTTGTGCTATGACAAATGGCATACCTATACCAACAGTCATAACAGAGAATGCAGCAAATGCATTACCCATAATCATAGTAAATAAAGCCATCCCTAAACAATACGCTATAACGCCAACAAGTTTACTAGGACTACCGATGACATTGCTTATACCTCCAGAGATAACGTCACCAACACCAGCAGCAGTAAACAAAGCACCTAAAGCTGTTAAGAGCTGAGGTAAAATACTAGCAGCACCAACACGTTGCAATAATCTACTTCCGTCGTAGCAAACTTTGCTTGGTTTTGTTCTTGTCATTGTTGCTGCAATTAATAATGCTAATAGAGCTCCAACACCTAGTCCTATAATGCCACCTAAAGATTTTATAAATTGACCAAAAATAAATGCAACAATTCCGATGGTTAATGCTGGTATAAACAGCTTGTTTTTGTGTTTGATAGCACAATTTTCTCGATCTTTTTCAGAAGCATTTGACATTGAGCCAAATGTTACTTTCTTCATTGCAGTTAGACAACCCATGAAGACTATCATACCACCAGTAATATATCCTGGGATAAGCTTTCCAAATATAAAAATTATTCCTACAAGTCCCCAGAATAAACCAGTTCCTATTCGTGAAGGGTGTTTATCATCCTTGAAAGCATATATAGCTGTCAATATTGCAACCATACCTGTTAATACGTATATTGTTTCTAATAAAATTTTCTTCATTTGCTAAGCTCCTTTCTTACTTTAAGCTTTCTGCTAATCTTTTTATCAAGTAAATAATTTTGTATAATTGCTAGTATTAAAGCTATAATAGCTACAGGTATTGCATTTTTAGAAACTTCAGCATCAGTTACAGTAATCCCTTGTTCTTTTAAAGTGTTTATAACTAACAAAACTCCACCTGCTGTAATAAAAACATTTTGTCCAAAGAAGTTACCATAGTTTTCAGAAGCAGCTGCATACCCTTTAATTATTTCCTCTGTGTCTTCATCTACGTTTTCGTAAGTATTTTGAGCGGCACCAAAAGCCATAGGATTGATTAGAGGTCTTATAAATTGAACATGGCCACCAAGTCTCAAAGAAAGTGCGGCAGCTATCATCCTAATAGTAGTATAAGTTGATAATACTTTTCCAACAGTCGCTGATTTGAGGTTATTGATGAGATGTGCAGCTCTTTCCCTTAGTCCATTTCTTTCTAATATACCTATAACTGGAAGCGTTAATAAAAAGATAGACATATTTCTTGAGTTAACAAATGTTGTACCTATTTTGTCTAATATTTCGATAATATTAAGACCTCCCAATAGACCTGTAGTGATGCCAGCTATCAAAACTACAGCTATAGTATCTAACTTTAAGAAGAAGCCGACAACTACAATTAAAATTCCAATAAGTTTAATGTACTCCATAATAAAACTCCCTTCTAATATTTTGAATATTTTGATAATTATAATATTTATTTTGAATATATTCTGTTGTTTAGGCAACATTTTTTAATAAATATTACTGGAGTTTTTTTAAATTTATTATAAATGATAATTAACATATTCTTGTAACTTTGTTTTGTTTTTTATAATAATTCTTTTTTTATCAATTTCAATTAAACTTTCAGAGCGAAATTTATTAATAGCATTTGTAACAGTAGTACGGTTACAACCTATTCTATTAGCGAGTTCTTCATGAGTTATCTTAAATTCTATAGAATCAATTGATTTGGTACTCTTATACCTAAACTTGCTTGTATGAGCCAATCTAAGTAGACAATTAGCAACTTTGCCAATAGCGTTGTTAAAATTATAATCTGCTATATTCAACATAAGTATCCTATATTTACGAATAATACTATGCATAAAGTATCGATAGATTTCAGGATGCTTTAACAGTTCGTTTTCAAGAACAGCTTTACTTATCAATGATATTTCACAATCTTCTATAACTTTTGCGATAACCTCAGTGTGTTGACCTTCAAAGAAATTCATTTCTCCTAAAATAGTGCCTCTTTGCAGTCTAAACAAGCACACTTCATCTCCTGTATTGCTAATAATAATTTGAGTTATTTGTCCTGATATAACTATATAAATGCTATCAGAAGTACAATGGGTTATATACTCTTTCTTTTTGTATTTTTTGATAGAGCCCTTTTTACTTAACTCGTTAGCAAAAAAGTTCGTCATTTTGATTTGTAGATTTTCATCAAAAAGTTTATCAAACATAAAATAACCTCCAAATAAATATAGATAGACAGTTTAAATAGTATGATACCATAGTGTATATAAAAAATCTAGATATGACTTCAAATAGAAAATTAAAGAATTATCGCATAATCATATCTAAAAGAATATAAAATCCTTGTTAGGGTAGTTTGTCCGATAAATTAAGTATTGAACTGACAAACTAACATCGAATACAATAATATTTTCAGTAAAAGGGGAATGTGGTATTAATTACAATAACATGGTATACTAAGTATAGTTATGATTATGAGTAAATAACAAAATTTGGAGGTATAACGATGGATAACGAATCAAAACAATTTTTAGAGCGACTACTTACAACACCCTCACCATCAGGTGCAGAATATGATTTGCAAAAAAAATGGATTGATTATACTAGAGTTTTCGCTGATACAATCGAGACAGATACAGCAGGAAATGTCATAGCTTGTGTTAATCCAGATAGCTCTTTTAAAGTTATGTTAGCAGGGCATTGTGATGAAATAGCTTTTGTAGTAAATTATATTGATGATGATGGCTTCGTATATATAACAAAAGCAGGAGGTATAAATCATAAAATAGCACTCGGAATGCGTGTTAAAATACTCGGTAAAAAGGGTCCTGTACTCGGTGTATTTGGTGTACCTGCAGAGCATCATGGTGGTGCAAAAGATGATATCAAAATACATGAAGTGTATATTGATTGTGGAGCTACAAGCAAAGATGAGATTTTAGAAAACATATCTGTAGGCGATTATGTAATCTATGATTGTGACTATGATTATATGCTTAATAATCGTTTGGTAGCACGTGGATTAGATAATAGAACTGGTGCATTTATAGTTGCAGAGGTTCTTAAAAATGTAGCCAAAGCTAATCCAAAAGTTGGTGTCTATGCTGTTAGTACAGTTAATGAGGAGACCAATATGGGTGGCGCTTACTTTGCAAGTAATTCTATTCAGCCTACATTAGGTATAGCATGCGATGTTACATTTGCAACTGATCACCCTAATGTGGACCCAAAAGAACATGGTGATGTAAAACTTGGTGGAGGACCAGTTTTATCAAAAGGAGCTCCTATAAATGATTTAATAAATGATTTACTTGAAAAATCAGCTTCTGATACTAATATACCTGTTCAATACGAATTAACTCCAAGAAGCACAGGAACTGATGCGGATAAGATTAGATTAAGCGGTAAAGGAGTACCTGTTGCACTTGTATCTTTACCACTCAGATACATGCATTCTCCAGTTGAAGAAGTAAGTTTAGATGATATTGATAAAGAAATTGAACTGCTCACGAAATTTATATTAGATTTGACAGGAGAAGAGAACCTAAAACCTGTAACGGTTTAAGTATAATAAGCCCTTATGCTGTTAATATTGGTTGTCATTAATCTATTCATTAATCTATATTAATAAAGTTAAATATTACTACTTAAAAAAAAGGGGTGTCTTTTAAGTTTAAGACACCCCTTAGATTATTTTTAAAATATTAATTTCTGTTCATTACTTGATACCCATAATTAATACCTTTTGGAGATGGAGGTGTATCAGAAGGTAGATGTTTTTTCATTACTCTTATGATAGTTAAGAAATCATATCTAAATGATATATTATTGTCACCCCAATGTTTTGCTAGCACATCAAATGCATTGTTCACGTCTTTAACCATAGCAGTCCATTGTTGTTCAGTTGGTACACCATGTGGATAGAATGCTCTCAAATTATCAATAAACACTTTTACATCTTTCTTAGATAGTTTAATATCATAGATATCAGAAGTTTCATTATTCATCTTTTTCATTATATTTAAAACTTGTGGAACATGGTCAGCAAAACCATTATATCCTAGAGTTTTAACTATATTAGTTGAATTCATATTTGTCTGTCTATTTGCTTTAAATACATCACCATTTACAGAATAAAGACCTCTGTTGTAGATGTATGTTAGTAACACATCTTCAGCTGACCTGTCTTTAGCATTTTGAACAAAATCTTTAAATTTATAAGAAGGTACAGCATACATGAATTCTCTAGTCATTGTTAAGCTTGCAGCAGATGATATAGCAGCTTTAACAAATTTAGGGTCTTCTGTAGATATAGATACATGTGTGAAATCATCATGACTAGCATTTTTAGCAAAAGAATCTGGGAAGAAATCTTTTACTTCATTGAAGTTTGGTGTCTCTTGTTGGAATGGTCCATCAGGAGAACCAGAAGTCATACCCCAATACCAAGTTTTACCTTTGATATTGACAGGGTGGCTTAAAGCACCCTCTCTAGTAGGGTATACTGCAAAGGAGAAATTCTCCTTAGTTCCAAGTGCTGCCATGTAGTTTGGATTGATTCCATATATCTCTTGAATATAGCCTAATCCCATAGCCATGTATTTTGAAGGAACCCACATCTTTATACCGTTAGTTAGATTTGTATATACATTGTTTGCTAAACCTATATTTATTTGAGTATTAGAAGGACTGTTATATAATATAAGCCCATCTTTTATAGGTGAAGCAGATGATTTGTAATAATCAGAAGAGTTACTAATTAAATCACTAACACTAAGATTTGATTTTCCTTTAACAAATGATGATGGTAGGCTTGGTCTTTTTGGATATATATTCTCACCACGCATAAAGTTAGGAGTTACATTGCTTGGATAAGCATTATTACCTTTTTTCTCAAAATCCATTGTAACAGTTCTTGATTCACCCATTCCGAATGTTATTTCCCAAGGATTAAGCAATACTGTAACCTTATTTCCATCTTGAGAATAAGACTTAGCACCTGTGATGCTTTTTACTTTAGAAGTCGTTTCAAAAGTAAAGCCCCAAAGGTTGAACATTCCGCTATCCCACTTGTATGAAGTGTTTGGATTTTTTAAGACGAAATTAGATTTAAAGCTTGAACCATTATCATTAATATTTTTAGTTTCAATAACAAATCCCTGCTTTTGAGCTGATGAATTATTGTTATTATTATTATTGTTGTTGTTATTGTTGTTATTATTATTGTTTGTATCCTTTAATGGAAATTTATTTCCCCAAGCTGGAGAATAAGAAGGATTACTTAATGGAAATAGTGGTTTATTTGCTTCTGGCAATTCCAAATCCTGAGCTATAACTGTTGAAATCATTTGATTATCAGGTTTTTCATAGCTAGCGTTAGAATGTGATCTTTGTAAACTCCAGATCATCATACCACCAACGTTGTTTTTATTAACGTATCTCGCAGTTTTAGCTACTTTTTCAAGGTTCCAAACATGTCCACCCCAATCTTCTGGTGGAACCATAACTCCCATATTAACAGGACCATTAAAATAGTTTTTGTAAGCTTTTAAAGCATCAATAGGATCGTATTCACCAGCATTATATCCCATAACATTAACCATGTCTAATTTGTCACCTGCTTTGCGAAGTATAGGTAGCATCATACCTGTACTAGCAAAAGGTCCTGGCTTAGCATTCTTCCACTGGTCTTCTCCATATGCTCCAACACTCCAGCCAGTAGCGCATAAAATATATGGTCTAGGTAATTGTTTACGCATTTGAGTCAATATATTAACGTATTCATTTTCTTTTGCATATGTTATTTTGCCATTAGAGTCATATGATGTATTAAAGCCACCACTAGGTTCATAATCAATATCTACACCATCTAGACCGAAATCTTTTATGAATTTAGCAATATTGCTGTAATTCATATTTGACCAATTTGTATAAGTCAATCCACCTATAGATATGATAACCTTTGTGTCAGGGTTTTTGTTTTTAAGATGCTGGATAGCTTCTTTTAGTACTGTTCCATTATAGCTAAATTCAAGTCCAGTACCGCTTAGATTAAGGTTTCCAGAGTATTTCATATCAGGCTTTGCAAATGCTAGCATTACGACATTTACATATTTAGGTAGATTTGCAAGATGGGTATCTTTTCCTTTAGATGCCCATTTATCAGACCAAGACTGGAAATAACCAACGTATTTGTTTTTAATATTCTTATTATTGTTATCTTTGTCTTTATCTTTATCTTTGTCTTTGTCTTTATCTTTATCTTTATCTTTATCTTTATTGTTATCTTTATCTTTATTGTTATCTTTATCTTTATTGTTATCTTTATCTTTATTGTTGTCTTTATCTTTATTGTTGTCAATAACATACTTCATCTCATTTAATAAATACTCTTTTGGAGTTTTAAATGAACCAGAGTAACTAATTGACATACCGAATGTAACGCTTTGTCCAGGACGTATAGTTTTGTTCCAACCAGCATTTTTAACTTCTATGCTAGTTCCACTTTTTTTCATATTTCCATTCCAAAGACTGTTGATTTTAGCGTTTTTGTCAAGAGAAAATTTAAGTTTCCAATTTTCAATGTTTTTATTTCCAGTATTTTTTATTGTTACATTTGCTGTCATACCACTACCCCAATCTGAGGATGCATCGAATACAACGTTAAATTTGTCATTACTATTATTAGTAGTATTATTGTTATTGTTGTTTTGATTGTTGCTACTATTATTATTTGTATTGTTGTTGCTATTGCTACTTGTAGGGCTTGAAGTGCGTTTCCATAGAGACAATGCTTTGGCAGGGGCCCAAGGTGCTATAGATTTATGTGATTGTAAGCAACTATAATTTACGTTGTTATAGGATACTATATCACCAACTTTGTAATATTTGCCTGTTTGCCAATCATTGACTGAAGCATTAGAAGTTAGCATAGGCGAGAATAATCCTGCTATCAATATGAAAGCCATAGTCAAGGATATTAACTTTGTTAGGTTCTGCGTTTTTTGTTTTGTCTTGTACATTAAATTCCTCCCTTGTAATAGTATTTTGATAGATGGCTGTAATAGTTATTTTAAATATGACATGGTGAATATGCATACTTTAATAACCTAATATTTTTCTATTATCAGACAGCCCCCTTAATGAAATCATATCATAGGTGACTCGACAATTTAATTACAGGAAAGTTAAACATTATTAACTGTGTATGACATTTTAACACTAGTGTTAACTTTAGATTACTATAACAAAATTTATATTATAGAAATATTACAGGATTAAAAATAAAAAAATAGCTAAAATAGATAGGATTAGAGTTTGTAATACAATTTTTTGATTCAAGTTATTCCTCATTGTTTTATTGTTTTTTTATGAATTTATTAAACCACTTAAAAAAGGAATGTTTAGTCTAATTAATGTAAATGTAATAAAACCGTTATGTTATCATGCTAAAATATAATAAAAACAAATGTAATTTGTAGGCATAATATTTGAAATAACTCTTAAAAAGGAGTAAAATAATATACAAGATTGTTTAAGACGTATATTTACAATTTTATATGTGTAAACTATCAGATAAAATATTATGCAAATTAGCGTAACTACGGAGGTATTATAATTGTCTAAGAAAGTATTATTAATAGGTTTTTACAATGAAAAAGCTCTTGGTGTAAAATACCTAGCAAATAGCCTAAAGAGAAATAACTACGAAGTACATATATTATTTTTTAAGAAATTTAATAGTGTGAATCCAAAAAAAGCTACAAAAGAAGAACTCGATTTATTAAAGAAACTGATAGAGGATATAAAGCCATCATTTATTGGAATGAGTGTCATGTCTTCTTTATATTTAGAGACAGTATACCAAGTTAACAAATGTATACGAGATACTACAGATAGTAAAATAATTTGGGGTGGAGTTTATCCTACGCTTTTTCCTAAAGAATCACTTAAATATGCTGATTATGTTATAAGAGGAGAGGGTGAAAATGCTTTAACTGAACTCGTGGATAATATAGAGAAGAAAGAAGATATTAAGAATATACAAAATTTAGCATACACAGACGAAAACGATGTTATTATAAATGACGTTAGACCATTAGTTCACGACTTAGATATACTAGGTTATCCTCATATAGATGATGTTCCTACATATTTTATAGAAAATAACAATTTATTATCAAAAGACCCACAGCTAAATGCGCTTACATACGAACTTACGTGTTCAAGGGGATGTCCATTTACGTGTTCATATTGTAGCTCAATAAACTTAAAACGTTTATATGCTAAAAAAGGAACTTATGTAAGATTTAGAAGTGTTGATAGTATTATAGCAGAATTAAGAGAAGCTAAAAGCAAGATGACTCACCTCAAAGTAATTCATTTTTGGGATGAAATATTTAATGACAACGAAGAGTGGATTTCAGAGTTCAGTAGAAGGTATAAGAGTGAGATAGGTCTGCCATTTAACATATGGGGTCATCCACTTAAAATAAAAGAAAATGTAATAAAGCATTTAGTAAGTGCAGGACTTAATCAAATTGTAGTAGGTATTCAAAGTGGTTCGTTTAATATCAGAAAAAATGTGTTTAATCGTCCGGAGACTCAAGAAGAAATCATAAACTCAAGTAAAATATTAGTAAAGCATAAAGTACCAGTAATAATATATGATTTTATGCTACAACATCCATTTGAGTCGTTAGATGATTTAAAGGAGACTTTTGAATTATGTACTAAATTAGAAAAACCATTTAAGCTTCAGCTACATGGATTGAACTTTTTGCCAGGTACGGATATAGTTGATATGGCAGTTGAGGCTGGACATTTAACAAAGCAAGAACTCAATAATATAATGTATAGCTCTATACAAGATCAGTACGATATGTATTGGGGACCAGCAGCTATGAACATAATGAACAAAAATCAAATATGGATAGCTCTAATTTACCTTACACAGTTTAAAAAGCTTGGAGGCATAACAAATAGATTAAGAAATAAAGCAGAGAATGGTAAAGGGAATAAAACTATACTAATGACTTATAAATCTATGAAAAAATATGCTCGTATGATGAATTTAGCGCACAAGGTTAAATTAGCAATTAAAGGTTAAGAAAGGCATCTATATTACTTAGTAATATAGATGCCTTTTACAGACTGTATACAAAAGCCCAATTTCTGCGTTGTGTTTAAATTTCCGTTGCTCACTTATCTCTAAGTAAGCTCTGCTACTCAATTTTAACACGCATTTATCTTGAATTTTTACTACAGTCTGCTATCTTGATGACAAATATTGATTTGCAAAGAATTTTATATATTCTGCTGGAACAGCGAGATTTAGATTTTGCCCTTCATTATAACCAGCAGTAGTTATTCCTACCAAGTTGCCATATAAATCAATAAGTGCTCCACCAGAGCTACCAGCAGACATAGGGGCAGTTATTTGAATCATTTTATTGTCATCAAAACTTCTAAAGCCAGATACTATACCTTCAGATATGGTGTTAAACAAGCCTAGAGGGCTTCCAATAGTGATGATTTTTTGTCCTCTTACTAGTGCTTTGTCATTAAGTGGGACAAAAGTACAATTTCTTTCTACTTTCAATAACGCCAAATCAAAGTCAGTATGGTATTTTATTATATTAGTTGCAAGATACTCCGTCTCGTCATTTTCAAACAATACGCCAAAATAAAACCCTTTTCTCACTACGTGAAAATTAGTAATAATATAACCATTGTTTTTAATAACTACACCAGAACCACCACCGATAACTTTTTTGTTTTTATTGTATACTTTTATCATTACTATAGAAGTAGAAAGTTTAGCTAATTCTTCATACGATTTTTCTATCTTAGAATTTGTTGCTGTGTTTTGGTGTAAAGTGTTTTGACTTGAAATATGTATATTGTTAGTAGTTTCTTGATTATTATGTATAGGCTTAGTTACTTTTTGTGATGTAACATTATTTTCTTTTTGTTGAGGAAAAGGGATAATACTATTAGTAAAACATCTATTGATTGTTAGTGTAGAGTATTCTAATATGCTCCTTGAAAAACGAATATCATCTTTAGGATTAATATATAGTATATCACAGCCTAGCTTAGACAATAGAATTAAAAAATAATATTCATGTTCTTTTATACTTCCATAATAAATCAATTTTGGTGCTGATGATACTTTTTCTGTGAATAGCTTTTTTATGTATATGTCCATCCATATTAATATCTTGATACCGAAATTTCTAATAACAGTAGAATTGGTATGTGGGTTATTTTTTCTAAACAAGGTTAATATTTTTCTAAATTCAAGTTTTTTAGTCCATTCTAATATATCATCTGCTATAACTAGCCCTAGATCAAAACTGATTAAACATAATGGATTAAATGGAGTAATTGATTCTAATTTCATATATGAGTCTATAATTTGTTTGTATTTGTGAACTTCATCATTGTTAAATGTTCTATCAAGACCTTCGGTGATTTTTACATAATTAACAGTGCTATTAATTAAATGATAATCTATGTCCTGTAGCCTTTGATAGTAGCTTTGTTCATCACCTTTATATCCAATATACCTACAGAACAACACAGGTTTAATTAAAGATTTGTTTTTGTTTCTATTATATACATTTTCAATCTTCATATCCTCAAGAGGAGTTGATGATGTGTATAATATAGTTTTCAAAGGTTTTGTTTTAAATATCATATTATACGCTCCTAGTTTCTTAATTGTATAACATAATTGTACTAAAATTTGATAAAATGTTCTAGAAAAATATCAATAATTTCTAATTGATTTATTTTACACATACGTATGTTTTGAAGATTGAGTGCTTCAATAAATATTACTTGAGTCTACTAATTCGAATAATATTGTGTTAATGGTTAAGTATAATGTAAAGGAGGAATATAATATGGGAATTCTCGAAATGCTTTTAACTAACTCAAAAGCAATAGAAGATGGTTTTAAACAGGTTATGGGAATTAAGACATACAGAATAGTAAGAGATAAACAAGGGGATATTATTGGTGTGTCTTATGATGTTGATTATGGCAGAGCCATTATTAAAGAATATCTTAAGAGCAAAGAAATAAATGAAGGTAGTGTAAAAATAGAAACAGTATCAATAAGAGATAGAGAAAAATTAGCAGAGATATTACCATATAAGATTGTGCTGTTAGATAATAGACTTGTTCTATACAAAGAATTGGAGAGAGAATCTAAAAAGCATGGTATTAAAGGTTATGATGGACAGTTGCCTAAACATGGTCTAAATAAATATGAAACTATAAGTGATTGACAATACAAGCAAACATCACTTATAATATAAATAAAATAATAGAAATGGAGGTAACCACACGAACATGATTAAATAATATGTAATTTTACTAAGATGCTAAAATTTTAATAACTTACGACTATTTTTTCTAACATCAATTTAGATGTTTGTTTGTGTTGTCTGTTGTTATGTTTAAATTTTAGGTGGTAGGAGAACATATTATGTGGTTACGAATTTTGTAATATATATAATAGATTGTTTTGTCTACCCCTATGTTTAGAAAGGGGTTTTTTTATGTTGTATTTAAATAATATTTGTAAAAGTTATGATGGAAAAATTATATTTAAAGATATATCATGTTCTGTTTTTCAAGGAGAAAGAATAGGACTAATAGGAAATAATGGAGTAGGAAAAACAACACTGATTAAGATATTGTTAGGTATTGAAGATAAAGATAAAGGTACTATAAATGGACTAGATAAATTGAGAATTTCATATATGCCTCAAGAAATTGATTATAGTAATACGGAAATGGCGCAAACAATAAGTGACATAAGAAAGAATATTAGTAGTGTTAATGATAGCATAACGTTTATAAAAAATATAAAGCTGTTAATCAATAGCTTCGAATCGAATAAAAAAACAATGGCTATGAGTACAAAAGATTTAAGTGGTGGTGAAAAAACTAAGCTATATTTATTGAAAACATTGACTACTAACGCAGATATATTTATATTAGATGAACCTACTAACCACTTAGATATAGAGACGATTGAAATATTAAAAAAAATAATTAATTCTTCTACTAAGACGTATATATTTATTTCTCATGATAGAGATTTTATGAACTCTGTAGTAAAAAAAGTGTTTGAGCTAACAAAGCATAAATTAAACGAGTATACAGGTACTTATGATGATTTTAAGATGCAAAAAGAGCACGAAAATTTAACTAAGTCAAATATATATAATAAACAAAAAAGAGAGATAGCTCACATTGAGAGTATCATAGATCAAAAAAAACGTAACTATGCTATAGCACATAAAGAAGCTGGGCAGCATGATTTTTATAGAAGTAAAGCGAAGAAACATGTTAATGTAATGAAAAACGCTCAAAAGAGATTAGAAAAAATAAAACGAAACAGAGTAGAAAAACCAGAAGATGATCCTAGTTTAGCATTTGACAGATTAAATCATTTTATAGGCAATACATCTCTACCCAAAATAGTAATTCGAATAGAAAATATGAGCAAGAGCTTTGGAGATAAAGAAGTACTAAAAGATATAAATATCAATATAGAGAGAAATGTAAAGGTAGCTTTAATTGGAGAAAATGGATCAGGAAAATCAACGATTCTAAAGTTGTTAGTAGATGAATTAAAGCCTACGAATGGCAATATAAAGAAAAGTCCGAGTGTTTCTATAGGTTATTTTTCACAGGAACTTGATTTATTAAACCAAGACAATAATATATACGAGGAAGTAAGAGTACATGATATGGAGCAAGGTGAAATTAGGAAAGTATTAGCTTGCTTCTTATTTAAAAGAGATAAAGTGTTCACAAAGATAAAAGATTTAAGTATGGGTGAAAAATGCCGTGTTGCATTTGTAAAACTACTGTTAAAAAAGAACAATGTATTAGTGTTAGATGAGATAACAAATTATATGGACATAATTTCAAAAGAATGTCTAGAGAGAGCATTACATCAATATAAGGGAACAATTTTGTTTGTTAGCCATGATCTATATTTTATAAAGAGAATAGCTAATAAAATAGTAGAGATAAAAGATAAACAAATCAACAAATTTGATGGCTCGTACGATGAGTATGTAAATTATAAAACAGAAAATAATAAAAATGATAAAAAACATGAGTACAAAAATCTAAAAGCAGAATTAGCGACACTCCAGATAAAACGTTCATTCATACAGGGGAAACTTTGCTTTGAAAATAGTAATGATGAGGATAAAGAATTATTAGAGAATGAATTTAAAGATATTAGTGATAAGATAAATGAAATTAATAGTTTATTGAAGTAAATGGAGTTGTAAAAAAATAGCTAATTGACAGAAAATTCAGTGACTGTTACAATGAGAGTGTATGTTAATATATAAGGAGATAAACTAATGAAGTCAAAACTCACACATTCTATAATTTTAGATAGGCTTCCACTGGCATTTTGTGGAATAATTCATACTTTATTTATACCAAGGGAGAAGTGCGTCTATTTTTAATATTATAGAATGATTAAGTGAGTTAGAATAGCTAAACCAGGCATCTAAGTTGCCTGGTTTTTTAGTTGTCTTCTTTTGGAATGGAGGAGAACAATTTATGTTGATTAATACAAGAAAACTAAAGAATAATGTAAAAAAGAATTATTTATATACATTTTTAAGTAGCTTCAATTTAACAGGTGGTATATGGATGCTGTATCTAGCATTTAAGGGATTGAACCTGATGGAGATAGGAATTATGGAGTCAATTTATCATATTACATCTTTCACAATGGAGATACCAACAGGAGTTATTGCTGATATTTATGGCAGAAAAACTTCAAGAGTTCTTTCAAGTGTAGCACGAGTGATAAGTGTAGTTATAATGCTTATTGGTAATAATGTATATTATTTTGCGCTAAGTTTTATTATTACAGCTATAGGCAATAACTTGGAATCAGGTGCAGGAGATGCATTGATATATGATTCGTTAAAGGAAATAAACGAAGAAAATACGTACATGAAGATATCGGGCAAAAAAGAAATATTTTATCAGGCATCTAGTTCTATAGCACTTGTCGTTGGTGGATATTTAGGGACAATAAGTTATAATTATGTTTACATGCTAGCATTAGCATTTGCAGTAATTACACTACTGCAATCATTAACATTTACAGAACCTACAATAGGGAAAATACAAAAGAGCGATAGTAGATTCAAAACATTTTTAGATCAAGTTATGAAAAGTATAAGAGTTATAAAAAGTGATAGTAGAATTGCATTTTTGATAATAACTGCAGAGATATACTCTACATTTGTAACAACAGAATTCTTTTATATACAAAATTATTTTAAAGGGCTAGGTAGAAATGAGTTGAATATAGGTATAATACTTTCTATTTCTGCATTGACGGCTGCATTTGCAGCAACTAAAGCTCATAAAATAGAGAAAAGGTTTGGGTTTAGAGGAATACTGACAGTTATGCCTTTGCTAGGAATATTAAGTCTTTGGGGTATAACTATTATCAGGATAACAGAGATATCCTTCGTATGTCTCATAGCAGTTGAGTCTATATTATATGTTGTGATAAGTGATTATATAAATAGATTGATACCTAGCGAGCAAAGAGCGACAATACTATCTTTTCAAAGTATGGCTTTTAGCTTGTTCATGATTTTATTATTCCCTCTAATAGGGAAATTAGGAGATCAATATAGTTTGATATATGCATTTAAAATAATAGCAATAGTTGCGAGTGTAGTATTGTTTATAATTATAATGATAGTTAACTTAAATACGAAAATTACGATAGATAAAAGGTAAAAAATGATATACTTAAAGAATAGTATAAATATAATTTTCGAAGAGGTGATTGACATGAAATGTCGTATGATACAAGAGGTTAATATATCCATTTAAAATAGAAATTAAAAGGAGAAAAAACCTATGATGAATTTAAGATATTTAGTTGATAATAGAGAGTTAGCAGTAACTATGCTAAAGAATTGGGATTATGATATAGATAATATGGAAATCATGAATCAATATAGAATCTCATCAAGTGCCATCTATCCATTTACCAAGGATGGGGAGATTAGAATATTAAGATTTTTTCCAAGTCAAGAAACTAGTTCAGATTTAGTAGAAAGAGAGTTAGAATTTATACAATTTTTAAAAGCAAATAACTTCCCAGTAGCTGATATTATAAACTCAAAAAATAATAATATAATAGAAGAACTTGATACTAAATGGGGTAAATATAATGGGAGTGTTTTCAGTAGAGTTAATGGGAAAAGATTAGACAAAATAACTTTAACTGATGACATACTATTTGAAATGGGAAAAACATTAGCCAATTTACATGAATTAAGTGTCAAATATGAGAGAAGAGATAAAATTAAAACCTATAAAGATTGTATTAGCGATATCAAGAAGTATCTAACAGATAAAGATATAAACGATAGCAATATAAATAAAGAAATACAAATACTAGAGAATTTTTTTAACTCATTAGATAAAGATACAAGTAATTATGGACTAGTACATTTTGATTACGAACTAGATAATTTATTCTATGATGAAAAAAATAATAAAATTAGCGTAATAGATTTTGGGGATATGATGTATCATTGGTATATAACAGATGTAGTTAATTTTATAGAAAATTTCTATGAAGAGTTATCAGAGTCAGTGAGTGAAAAGCAACTATTAAGTTTTAAAGGTAACTTTATAGATGGATATAAGTCCATCCGTAAATTAGAAGATAAACTATTAAACAAATCAAGTATGATAATAAGATTCTCAAAACTATATAAGTATATTAATATAAGAAAAGCCATGTTGGTCAATATTGAAGATAAACCACCATGGATGAGCGCTTTATCCAAACGATTAAATGAAAAGACTAAGGAACTGTATCAAAAATTTGGAAAAATATAAAAAAAGTAAGGGATTTACCCTTACTTTTTTTTATGATAAAATTATTTATGACTTATATAAGCAAATATACCTGAAATAATTAATAGTAGTATAGAAGTTAGTAGTAACAATTTATATTCAAATTTGTAATTATATTTTTCAGTACAATATTCATGTAGTTCTTTAATTTTTTCGTTCTTGTCAATTACTTTATGATTTCTTAGCTTTACCTGCTTTCTCTTATAGAAAAAATACGTAAAAGATTTAAAGAAACCTAAATTTCTAACGTAAAAAGCAAACGATATACAAAAATAAATCATACCCAAAATAAAAAATGCATTAGATATTCGTAAAAAAAGTGCATATTCATTGCACATAATTAAATATAATGTAATAAATATAGTAGATAATATGCCTACAATAATTTTTGTCATTTTAATCTCCTTTATAAGGTTATTTATTATAAAACTATATACTCAAAAATAAAACTAAAATATTTGTTCTTTTCTCCAAAAACTAACAAAAATCAACAAAGCCAAATAAATAGGCTCCAAAGTTTATTATACAATAAATAATAAAATTAGTAAATTAACTTTTTGTCATTATGTATCCAAAATATTCTGTATATAAGAAAAATTAATGTGATTGTAGTTATATTTTAAATTATTAAAGCAAAAAATCATATATATTAACATGTGAATTTAATTATTAAAAAAGTTTACAATTTGTTAAGAATACATATGATTGACATACAGTACAAAAATATGCTAGTATAATAACAGCAAACAGCTGAAACAATCAATAAATAAGGAGGAATAGAGAATAATGAAAAATTTTAAAAAAGTCCTAGTTATAGTATTAGCTATGGCAATGATGATGTCTCTTTTTGTAGGTTGTGGTGACAAAGGCAAGGTTGATGAGCCAAAAAACGACAACAAGAAAAATGAGCAAAATCAAGAAGGAAAAGATGAAAAAGAAGAAGCAAAAGGACCTAAGGTTTTAAGATTAACAGGTGGAAAAGTTAATACACTAAATCCACATAATACAACATTAGGTGACAACCAGTCAACAGCTAAAAGGTTCTGTGGTACTCCAATTGATATTATATTAAATGAAGCTGGTGATGGCTATGAATTATTCCCTAATCACTGTAAAGAGATACCTACAGTTGATGAAACTGGTAAAGTGTGGACATTTAAGTTAAGAGAAGGTCTTAAATATGACGATGGAACACCAGTTAATGCTGATGCTTACATTTACTCATATAAGATGCTAATAGATCCAAAACTTAAAAATGTAAACTCTACTGTTTTGACAGACAACATACCTGTAGTTAATGGTAAAAAATACTTCTTAGGCAAATGTAAATGGGAAGAAGTTGGAATCAAGAAAGTTGATGATTTAACATTCACAATTGAGTTAGCAAATCCAATATCTAACGCTGATTTTATAACACAGTTTAGAAATGTTGTTACAGCACCAGTACACAAAGGTTTATATGAAGCAAATATGAACGAAGACAGAAGCGAAACAAAGTATGGTATTGATATGGATAAAACTCCTAAATGTGTTGCAGGTCCATTTAAATTAGCTGAGTGGAAGCAAGATATGAATAGAAAATATGTGAAGAATCCAGATTCTCCACTTGCTGAAGTTTATGTTCCAGACGAAATAACAGAGAGAGTTATTGAAGATGCTGAAACAGAGTTAAGAATGTTTGAAAATGGCGAAATAGACTACGCAAATATCCGTGGTGCTAAAGTAGACAAATACAGAAATGATCCTAGAGTAAGATATGCTCCAGCTATCACGATTTTTGGATTTGAAATTAATACTGATAGTAAAGAAAACCCTATATTAGCAAATAAAGATTTCAGAAAAGCTTTATTTGTAGGTATGGACAGAGAAAGTATAGGTAAAGGAATATTTAGAACAGGAACATCAGTAAATTACTTAGTAACAAAAGCTTATATAACTGATTATGAAACTGGAGAAATGTATAGAAATACAGCAGAAGGAAAATCAGTTGAAGCAAATCATCCAGCTTATGATAAAAAATTAGCAAAAGAATTATTTGATAAAGCTTATGCTGCAAACAAAAACAAGAAAATCAAACTAGAGATTAGTTACTACGAAGAAAATGATAGATTAAAGAAAACAGCAGAATTTTTACAAGAAAACTATGAAAATTTATTTGGAAAAGATAAATTTGAAATTTCTTTAAGATCTGTACCATTCCAAGTACAAAGCGAGAATGTTAAAAAAGGAGATTACCAAACAAACTTCTCATTCTCATATGAAAGTAGATTTAACCCATGGTTATGGTTTGTAGGATATAAAACAGATGCTCCAGACAAATCTAACAGTTTCAGAAATGCTGAATTTGACAAGTTATTGGATAGATGTTTAACAGGAGATTTAGCTACTAAGAAGAAAGAAAGAAGAGAAGCATTAGCGGAGCTTGAAAACATGTTGATTTCAAATTATTCAACACAACCAGTAGCAGGTTTTGAGTTACCATGCATTTTCTCTGATAGAATGAAGTTAAAAACAAAAGATGGACTATATGTACCAGGTGCAGGATTTGGTATGTTACAAGCTGATATAGTTGATTAAAAAATATTAATAAAAGAGTCTTTAACAATAGTGCTTACAGTCCATGCTGTAAGCACTAATAGTATGAAGAAAATAAATTACAAAATCGTAATATAAAATAAATTATAGTAACATATTTAACAGTTTAATAGTTTAACAGTTTAAAACTTTGCTATTGAGAGGAGTAATAGCTTATGCTTAGATATACACTACAAAGAGTAGTGGCATTATTATTGACATTATTTATTATTATTAGTTTATCTTTTTTTGTAGTTAGGATGATGCCGGGGAGTCCAATAGATAACCCAAAATTACCTGAAGATATAAAAAAAGCACTGGAAGACAAATATCATTTAAACGACCCTTTGATTGTGCAGTATGGATACTTTATAAAAGACTTTATTAAGTTAGATCCAGGGGTATCAATGAAAGTAAGACCTAAAATGGGAGTATTTGAATATATTAAATTAAAACTACCTATAACGATGCAGTTGAATGTGTTTGCGTTAATACTGATAATACCTTTAGGGATGATTTTAGGTATAATAGCAGCACTGAGAAAGAATAGATTTTCTGATCATTTTATATCGTTTTGGGTTATATTATTTATTTCAGTCCCGAGTTTCGTATTTGCATCGGTAATGCAATATTTCTTAGCATTCAAGTGGGGATGGTTCCCTTTAACATTAAATATTGGTGATGGTATATCTTGGGCTAAATTCTATTCTATGATACTTCCTATATTAGCACTATCATTTGGAGGAATAGCCACAGTTACAAGATATGTAAGAGCAGAGTTATGTGAAGCACTAAATTCAGAATATATGCTGTTAGCTAGAGCAAAAGGACTTACAAATGTACAAGCAACTGTTAGACATGCTATCCGTAATTCTTTTATACCTCTTGCAAACATAATAATACCGATGTTTACAGGACTTATATTTGGTTCACTTGTTGTTGAAAAGATATTCGCGATTCCTGGAATGGGTGGAGCAATGGTGACTTCAATAAATGCACATGACCATTCATTAACTATAGGAATACTGTTTTTCTATTCACTTATTTCCTTATCTTCTATATTACTAGTGGACTTATCATATGGTATAATTGATCCTCGTATTCGTATTGGAGGTAGAAAGTAATGAATAAGAATATAAAAATAGACCCTAAAGATTTTAATTTTGTACAGTTGCAAGAAGATATCAAGGATACAAATTTTGAAACAAAACCTATTGGATTTTTTAAAGATGCAATGATTCGTTTCTGTAAAAACAAAGCCGCAATTGTTTCGTTTATATTTATAGCTATAGTTATATTAATGGCTATAATAGGACCATCATTTAATAAATACTCTTATAGAGAGCAACGTATAGATTTGACATATATGCCACCAAGAATACCGATACTAGAGAAATATGGTATATGCGATGGAACAACTATTATCCCAGTAAGGAAAGATACATTAGATACATTTTACAAGGGTGCTGTTGTAAAGACTTATGACACCTATAAGGTAAGAGGAATTGAAATGGTGAAAGCAAAAATAGACATGTATAAACTAAATAAAGCAGAAGATGTTTATTTTTGGCTAGGAAGCGATTATCTAGGTAGAGATCAGTGGACACGTCTTTGGAGAGGTTCGAGGATTTCGTTATTTATTGCATTTTTGGCTGTAATTATAAATTTAATAATCGGTGTTACTTATGGTTCTATATCAGCTTATTACGGTGGGTGGACAGATATGATTATGCAAAGAATCGTTGAGATACTTGTATCTATTCCACAACTGGTCATAATAATACTCTTTATTATGTACTGGGGCGCTGGTATATTCTCACTTGCTATAGCCATGGTTTTAACAGGTTGGGTTGGAATGAACTATATCATAAGAGGACAGTTCTATAAATACAAAAGACAAGAATATGTACTAGCATCAAGGACAATGGGAGCGAAGGATAGAACATTGATATTTAGGCATATCTTACCTAATGCAATAGGTCCTATAATAACTAGAGCTACATTATCGATACCATTAGCTATATTTTCAGAATCATTCCTAGCATATTTAGGACTAGGATTACAAGCACCAGAGCCATCAATAGGAGTTTTGCTTGCGGAAGGACAGAAAGAGCTTTTAACATATCCGTATTTGACACTATACCCTGCTATTTTGATATCTATATTAATGATAGCATTTAACTTATTTGGTAATGGTTTAAGAGATGCATTTGATCCAACACAAAGAGGACAATAGAAGTGAGGTTGTTATTATGAAGAATAAAGAAAAGATATTAGAAGTTAAAGATTTATATATAACTTTCAACACTTTTTCGGGAGAAGTTCATGCTGTAAGAGGAATTGACTTCGGTTTGCATAAAGGTGAAACACTGGCTATTGTTGGTGAATCAGGATCTGGTAAGTCTGTTACTAATAAATCAATAATAGGGATATTGTCAAAAAATGCAAACGTTAAAAGTGGAGAAATACTTTATAAAGGTAATGATATAATTAATTATAACGATAAGCAGTTTACTGAAATAAGAGGATCCGAATTATCAATGATATTCCAAGATCCTATGTCTTCGCTTGATCCAGTAATGAAGATAGGTAAACAGATAACGGAAACATTAAGATTAAAGCATAAAGTTAAAGAAAGTGATGCAAAAAAGAAAGCAATAGAATTAATGGCAGCTGTTGGTATACCACAGCCAGAAAAAAGATATAACCAATATCCATTCCAGTTTTCTGGAGGTATGAGACAAAGAATAGTTATTGCTATAGCACTTGCCTGTGACCCTGAGGTACTAATCTGTGATGAGCCTACAACGGCGCTAGATGTTACTATACAATCACAGATATTAGAATTGATTAGAGATATGCAAAAAGAGCGTAACCTTTCAGTAATATTTATCACACATGACTTAGGAGTAGTTGCTAATGTTGCAGATAGAGTTGCTGTTATGTATGCTGGTAAAATAGTGGAGATAGGAACAGTAGATGAAATATTCTATAATCCAAAGCATCCGTACACATGGGGATTATTAGCTTCAATGCCAGACATGGATACAGATAATGATGATGATTTATTTGCAATACCAGGAACACCACCTAATATGCTATTTCCACCTAAAGGAGATGCTTTTGCAGCTAGAAATAAATATGCTATGGAAATAGATTTCAAAGAAGAACCTCCAATGTATAAAGTGAGCGATACACATTATGCAGCAACTTGGCTTCTTCATCCAGATGCACCAAAAGTAGAAATGCCTGAAAACTTAAAGAATCGTATCAATAAACAGTTGAAGAAGGCAGGTGAAAAATAATGAATATAGATAAAAAAGATATTGTTTTAGAAGTTAAAGACCTTAAACAGCACTTTACAAGTGGACGTGGTAAAAATAAGATAACTGTAAAGGCAGTTGATGGTATAAGCTTTAAGATATATAAAGGAGAGACATTTGGTCTAGTTGGAGAGTCAGGTTGTGGTAAGACCACTACAGGACGTTCTATAATTAGACTTTATGACCCTACAGATGGAGAGGTTTACTTCAATGGTAATTTGATATCAGGTAAACTTTCAAAAACACAAGTAAGAGAAGTAACACAAGGTATACAGATGATATTCCAAGATCCTATAGCATCTCTAAATCCTAGGATGACAGTTAAAGAGATTATAGGAGAAGGGTTAAAAATAAACAAAATGGTTAACAGTGAAGATGAGATGATGGAAATGATATATGATATTCTTGACACTGTTGGTCTTACAAAAGAGCATGCTACAAGATATCCGCATGAGTTCTCTGGTGGACAAAGACAACGTATAGGGATAGCTAGAGCATTGATTACTAGGCCAGACTTAGTTATAGCTGATGAGCCTATATCTGCACTAGATGTTTCGATACAAGCTCAAGTACTAAACCTACTAAACAAACTAAAAGAGAAGTTAGGATTGACTATACTATTTATAGCGCATGATTTATCTGTAGTTAAATATTTCTCTAATAGGATTGGAGTAATGTATTTCGGCAAGATGGTTGAATTAGCTAATTCTGAGGATTTATATAAAAATCCAATGCACCCATATACTAAATCATTACTATCAGCTATACCTCAGCCAGATCCAAAACATGAAAGAAATAGAAAGAGAATAACATATGATCCAAGTATGCATGATTATGAAACAGATAAGCCAGAGCTTAAAGAGATAACACCTGGACATTTTGTTTTAGCAAATAATAAAGAGTTTGAGCAATATAAAAAAGAATTAAAATAATATTGAAAAGACCATTTTATAAATGGTCTTTTTTATTTGGAAAAAACATCACATTAGTAGTTTTTATTGGAATCAATTTCATTATTATTAAAAACTTATAAAAAAATAGAAATTTATGTTGAAAAAAAAAGTAAAATCATGATATAATTAGGTGAAAATATAAAATATACTAAAGAAAACATATTACATACATTATAATATTTCAATATATACATAATAATTTACGACAATTTCATTATTCTAATGTAATATGTGTTATAAGGAGGTGAAATAATGAACGGTTTAGATGATCACACTAAATACTAATAATTAGAAACAAAAGTCATGTAAAAGAGTATATGCTATTTTACATGACTTTTACAAAATAGAAAGAGTAATTATTAATATACACAAGGATTAAATTATATAGATTTATTATATTTAATAGTAACCGTAAATTCTAAATATAATAGATGAGGAGCGAAAATAAGTGAATTTTGAATTAATAACAAAAAAAAATATAAATGAGGCAGTATTATTATTTGATGACCCAGAGTTTTTATTTTTGACAAAATACCCTAAATTCGTACCAGAAAAAGAAATAGAATTATTTTTATTAAGCAAACAAACATATCTTATAAAAAAAGAGGATAAAGTAATAGGATTAGGATTATTTAATAATTATACATGTGAACACGGTTATTTCAGATTTAAATTAATCAAAAATATAGATTACAATATGAAACTTAAATTGCTAAAGGAATTCTTAAATATAATAAGAGATAAAAATCCTGAATTGGTAAGAATTCAAACTGAAATATTTGAATTTGATACAGAAGATATAGAGTTTTATGGAAAAAGTGGATTATGCAAAGAGATGATAGATAAAGATAATATAATTTACAATAAAAAAAAATGGGATACAATAACTTATTCTTTAATTAATAAAGAAATTAATGAGTTTTTAAATAGATAAAATGAAGGTGAATATTATGGGAGATGAAATTTTATTAAGCAGACATAAGAGTAAATATGACAAATATTATGACATGATAATTAACCAAGAAGATATAATTAAAATTATCCCTAGTATGGATAAGATAAAAGAAGAAATTAAAAGGAATAAACCTGATATAACAACACTTTTATTGCAAAGAAAAATATTTGCTTTGACATTAGAGATAAAAGGAAATGTAGTTGGTTTTTTTTGTTTAGATAATATTGATTGGGAAAATAATAATTGTCAAATTAAAGGTTCTTTATTAGAGAATGAAATTCACATAGTGAAAGATGCATATTTAATGAAAGCAATAGAAGATATAGTTGATTTTGCGCATGGTTGCTTGGGATTAAAACGTGTTTATGGAGTAAGTACAGAGAGCTCTTACAATAGCAGTATTGTTAATGAAATATTTTGCAATGAAGGTAAAGCACTAGACAAAGAAACAATCTACTATGGACATGTTGTTGATTATATAAACTGAGTTTCATTTGGAGGTGATGTTATTGAGCTATCAACTGGTGAAAATAAATGATGAAAATTTAAGTACTATTTTAGATTACTTCACAAATAATTTTTTTATAGGAACTAGTAAGCCAGAGGCATTATCTGAGGGACAGATAAGAGAACTGATAATTAAAAGTAATAAATCTTATATATTATTTAGGGATAAAAAAAGAGAAGGATTATTACTCTTAGAGAAAGATAGATTTGATGAGGATGCTATATTTATGAACATAAGATTCAATAACATGGCATTACTGAATGATGAATGCATAGAGGTTTATAATACTATACTTACATATTTAAATGATTACGATAAAGTAAAAATGAAGATTTATGATTTTGATATAGAAGGCAAAAAAATGTGCGAAAAGTTAAAATTCAATATAGAAGCAATATTAAGAAAACATACCTACAAAAACTATGCTTATCACGATGTGTTAATATTCAGTAAAATAAAAAATAAGGAGTCTGGTAGAGTTGATTTATAATAATAAATTTTATATTTCACGCATGAGAATAAAAGATATACCTGATGTCATAAAATTATTGAGAACTAAGCCAGCAAATATGATAACACAAGAATATGGTGAATGCATGGACAAAGAGAAAAAATCAATGGAATTAAAAGATATATTAAACAGTATTCGCACTGATAGGATAGACATGATAATTCGCAAAACTAAGAATAATAAAGTAATTGGATATGCATATATTTGCATGATAAATTGGGTAGAAAAAATATGCCAAATAAGTATTATAATCGATGAGAAATACCATTGTATAGGATATGGACCATTAGCTTCTAGAGAAATAATAGAGTATTGTTTTAGAGAATTAAATATGAATAAAGTAAGTGCTAAGATAAGAGACGATAATTCAAACATACCTGAGCGGATCGGAAAACCAAAATACAGAAATTTGCCTATTTCAAAGGGAAAGTATGTAGATTTTTATTATACCCAATGGGTCAAACATCAAAAGATAGGGGGGTATTGATATGAAGGATATAAATAAAATAACAAAAGAGATCATAAAAAAAATAGTTACAGAAGATTTAGGGAGCAAAATAAACATAGAAGATATTAATGATAGCACAAATCTAATAGAGCTAGGGTTTCATTCTCTATTGTCAATAAAGCTAATTGCTACCATAGAAGGAATGTTAGATATAGATTTGGATGATTATGATTTAGATAAAAATACATTATTAAAATATTCAAATCTAAAAGATATTGTGTGTGATGCATATAATAAGTCAGTAGAATAATAAATAATACAAAAGATTATGCAAGGAGTATTTTTTATGAACAACATGACGCTTTATAGTAGAATAGACAAAATAGCTAATAAACACTCAAATAAAGTCTCTATTAAACATGGCGAAAAACACATAACATACAGAGAACTAAAAACATCATCAGATAAAATTTTCACTCAATTGGACATGATTAAATGCAATTCGAAAAACATAGCACTAATAATGGACAGAAGCATAGAACTAGTTACCTCTATCATAGGAGTGATAAAATCTGGGAAGGTGTTTGTGCCTATTTCACCTAAATTTCCTATTGAAAGAATTAAATATATACTAAGTAAAATCAAAAGTGATGTAATAATTACAACTGATAACTACGAAAAAGAGCTTAGTGAGTTACTAAAAGATCTAAATATCAAAATAATAACGATATCTTATAAATATATCAAAAAATTACCACCGTATTCTTTGAATAAAAAAATAGATTACATTTACAATGAACATTGTTATATATATTTTACATCTGGTACAACAGGTAAGCCCAAAGGTGTTGTTGGAAGACAATCATCTCTAATACAGTTTCTAGATTGGGAAATAAACCAATTTAAAGTGGATGAGAGATTTAATGTTAGTCAAATTATAACGCCTGTTTTTGATGCTTATTTAAGAGATGTATTTGTACCTTTGCTATCTGGAGGTAAACTTATCATACCTGAAAATGACGATATTATATATAGACCTCTTAAACTTATTAATTGGTTAGATAAAGAAAAGATAACTCTAACACATATGGTCAAATCATTATTTGTAAATATGGCAAGAGAATTGGTCGATAGTGAAATATTTGCATCAATGAAATATATATTGTTATCAGGTGAGAAGTTGAAAGGAATTGATATAAAACATTTTTATGCTGTGTTTGAAGATAGAATAAAGATAGTAAACTTATATGGAACTACTGAAACTACTATGATAAAAGCTTTTCATGTAACAAATAAAGAAGATATAAAGCAAGATAATATACCAATAGGTAAACCTATTGATGGTGCTAAACTATACTTATTGAATGATGAACTAGAAGAGAGTGATACAGGAGAAATATATATAGAATCAAACTATATGACAGATGGCTATTACTGTGATTATGTGGCTACTAAAAAAAGCTTTATAACAATAAAATCAGCTAAAGGAAATAAAACACTGTATAAGACTGGTGATATAGGGACTAAAAATAATAACAATGATTTCATATGCTTAGATAGGGTTGATAGACAGATAAAAATACAAGGGGTAAGAATAGAACCGTGCGAGATTGAGCAAGCAATGATTCAGCTACTACCCATTAAAGAGGCAATAATAACAGCAATAGATATAACTGAAAACAAAAAACAGCTATGTGGATATTATACAGCAGTAAATATATTAAACCAAGACAACATTATACAAAAATTAACAAGTGAGCTACCCAATCATCTTATACCAACTTACTTTATATATTTAGAAAAAATGCCATATATATTGAATGGGAAAATAGATAAAAAAGCTTTACCAAATCCAATCAATTTTAAAAAGGATAAAGAAAATAAGTTTATAGACAGATATCAAAAAGGCATATTAAAAATAATAAAGCAGGTATTATGTATAGAGAATATAGACTTGGGAAGAAGTTTCATAAGACATGGGGGTAACTCTTTAGATGCAGCTAATTTAGCAATGAAATTACATAAATTTTATGATATAGATATGACAATAGCAAATGTCTTAAAAGCTGAGACAATCAACGAAATAGTAGTTTATGTAGCTAGGGCTCAAAAAAATAAATACGAGAAATTAACTAAAACTTATAAAAAACAATACCCATTAACAGCAGGTCAAAAAAGTATATATATAGTTAGTAATATGCAAGATACTAAGACAAGTTATAATCTTCCAGAATTGATAGAGATAAATAAAAATATAGATGTAAATAAACTAAAGCAATCGTACATAGAATTAATATCACAGCATGACATATTCAAAACATCTTTTCATGTTATAGATGAGCAAATAATGCAGATTATTAACACTGATGTAATATTTGAGATTCCAACATATATATATAACCCAAGAGAGATGAGCAATGTAGCAGAGATTGCTTCAAGGCTAGTTAAGCCGTTTGATTTGGAAAAAGCACCACTTATCAGAGTAGCAATATTAGATTTTAAAGACAAGAAGTTTCTTTTTACAGATGTACATCATATCATATTAGATGGAAGTTCACAAGAATTAATAAAAGAGAAACTATCATCCATACTAAACGGCCAAAACAAAGAATTTCACAACCAATCGTTTCTTGACTATAGTTTTTGGATTAAAAAGCATGGAGTAAAAAACATTCAAAAGCACAAGAAGTATTGGATTGATTATTTTAAGGGAGACATACCTACACTTGGGCTAGATACAGATTACCCAAGAAAGCCAATAAGATCATTTAAAGGCGATAGCATTACAAAAAAATTAGACAATCAATTATGTAGAGAAATTAATAAAATTGTATTAGCTGAAAACAGCACGATGTATTCATTTATGATATCAGTATTTTTAGTATTTTTACATAGATATGCCAAGCAACAGGATATAATAGTTGGAACACCGATAGCAAGTAGAAGTCATGCAGATATACAAAGCACACTAGGAATGTTTGTTAATACTTTGCCACTTAGAAGTAAAATAGAAGATAATATGTCATTCAGGGATTTAATGCAATATCAAAAAAATAATTTACTTGAGTCAATTGAGAATCAAGGATATCCACTTTACAAGGTAGTTCAAGATTTAGATATTAAACCATCATTAAGTAGGAGTCAGCTCTTTGATGTCATGTTTATATTGCAAAAAATAAATAACTTAGATTTTGGAGAAAGACAAATAGTCAAGAGGTATTCATCTAAATTTGATATCACAATGACCGTACTAGAAGAAGAAAGCATGTTAACTATTGAATTAGAATATTCAACAGATTTATATAAAAGTACCACAATAGAAAATATGCTCAATAGTATAGAGAACATTATCAGAAACGTAGTATACAGTAACGAGGATATAAAACTTAAAGATATAAATATATTATCTAAATCAGACAAGGACAAAATTTTGAATGGATTCAATAATCAGTTTATAAGTAATATGGATATTAAAGAGAATATAATAGAAATGATTAACAAGCAAGAAATAAAACATCCAGAAAAGATAGCAATAAAATGTGAAACTAATACGATAAGCTATAAAGAACTACAAATACGATCAGATATAATAGCGCATATCCTCATAAAAGAAAATCTAAAGATTGATGGTGTAGTAGCGCTAGTAATGGATAGAAGTGAGCTTATAATAATTGCTATGTTAGGTGTACTAAAGGCTGGTTTAAGTTACTTGCCAATTGACATGTCTGTACCTCAAGACAGAGTAGATTATATTATAAAAGATAGTAGATGTAATATAGCATTAACAGATAGAAAATTTAATCTTACACTAAAGCAAATAGTTATGACAGATATACTTATAGATAATCTAGAGAACAAAATAAAGCCTATTAATAAATGCGATTTAAATCAAAATGCTTACATAATATATACCTCAGGTTCTACAGGAAATCCTAAGGGTGTAATTGTAAGTAATAAAAATTTGATGAGTTTTATATTATCAATTACAGACAAAATAGAGTTTAAGCAAGAGCGGAAATTATTATCATTAACAACTATTACATTTGACATATTTGTACTAGAGTCTCTTTTAGCCTTAGCAAAAGGACTAACAATGGTTTTAGCATCACATGAAGAGACTGTAGATCCACATAGCATAGAAAGATTAATTAGAGAAAACCATGTCGACATATTACAACTTACACCATCAAGATTAAACATGTTGATAGATACATTAGGAATGAATTTTTTGAGTGGTTTAAAAACATTAATAGTAGGTGGTGAAGAATTTGATGAAAAGTTACAAAAAGTAACTAAACATAATGATTTAAAAATATATAATGTTTATGGGCCAACAGAAGCTACCGTATGGTGTAGTACTAAAGAAATAGTAGATAACGAAAATATAACTATAGGTAAACCTTTAAAAAATACAAAAGCATATGTATTAGATAATAAAATGCGTATACAACCAGTGGGTGTACGAGGAGAGTTATATCTCAGTGGAAGCGGAATAGCTAGAGGATATTTAGGGAAAACAAAGCTTACAAAGCAAAGATTTATAAATAGTCCTTTTGACGAAAATAAAATATTGTATAAAACAGGAGATATCGTAAAATGGACAGAAGACGGAGAACTTAGTTTTATAGGAAGAAGTGATTATCAAGTTAAATTAAGGGGTTACAGAATAGAGCTAAAAGAGATAGAGAACCATATTAGCAAAATAGAAGATATATCTCAATGTATATGCGATGTAAAAATTATAGATAATAATAAAAGTCTAGTGGCGTATTATGAATCAAAGAATATGTTAAATGTAGCAGTTTTGAAAAGAAAATTAGCTAAGAAAGTTCCTCATTACATGATACCAGATAGATTTGTATATATGGAAAAATTGCCACGGACCATAAATGAAAAAAAAGATAGAAAGAATCTACCTGAGATAAATACTCACAGACCTAGCCTTCAAAATGATTACAGTATTGCATGTACAGAAGTAGAAAAGAAAATACTTGAAATTTGGGAGGATATCTTAAAAATAAACGAAATAGGAGTTGAAGATAATTTTTTTGATTTGGGTGGAAATTCGCTATTATTGATAAATATGTTAAATATAGTCCAAAGAGAGTATAGTAGCAAAATTAAAGTAACAGATATATTTGCCAATCCTACTATAATGGAATTATC
The DNA here is from genome assembly GCF_056892235.1 of Abyssisolibacter sp. ZYX002. Classification (NCBI taxonomy): domain Bacteria; kingdom Bacillati; phylum Bacillota; class Clostridia; order Eubacteriales; family Clostridiaceae; genus Abyssisolibacter; species Abyssisolibacter sp. ZYX002. Next base: position 26,777 of record NZ_JARMXH010000011.1, on the reverse strand, counting down.
ACGCTATATAAGTAGCATAAATAATCAAGCCAATATTGAAAATAGCTACGTAAACTTACCAAATGATTATTTTAAGGTAAGTGATATATATGTAGATAATATTGAATATGAGTTTAGAGATTCGACTATAAAAGCACTAAAAAAATTCGATGAAGATGAAGAGTATATATTATTATCTTACTATATGTACTTAATTCACCAAATAAACAATACAGATATAATTAACATTTATACAACAAAACAGATGACCAATATAAATATTTATAAAGCAACGATACAGATATCAAAGTACAATAATTTAGTAGAAATTGCAAAGCAACTAGCAAGTCAGGATTGCTTAGAAGATATAACTATGGATGATTTAAGTTATTTTAAAAGCAATAAGAAAGCAGATGAAGCAATGATTTTATTTGGCACGCAATTAAGAAGAATAGATTATGATTTATTCGATATAGCAATATCACTAGAGAAGAAAAGTATTAGGTGTTATTATGATTCATTAAGATTGAACTCTCAAAAGGTAGAAGAGTTGTTTGATCTATATATAAATATTATAGAAAACTATATATAGAAATTATAATAAGGGGAGATTAGGATGAATAAAATTGCATTACTATTTCCAGGACAAGCTTCACAATATGTTGGAATGGGAAAGGATCTATACGATAAGTATGATAAAGTTAAAGATATATTCAAACAAGCCAACGAAGCACTTGGTATGGATTTGGCAAAGTTATGTTTTGAAGGTGATATAGAAGAATTGACAAAAACTCAAAATACTCAAGCAGCTATATTAACTGTAAGCTACTCAGCTTACAACATAATAAAAGAATTATATGATATAAAGCCTACTATTTTAGCAGGGCATAGCTTAGGAGAATATACAGCACTAGTATGTAGTGGTGCACTTTCATTTATAGATGCAGTAAAGATAGTTTATAAAAGAGGGCAGTTTATGCAAGAAGCTAGTGCAGAAGGCGTTGGTAAGATGGCTGCTATAGGGGGGCTAGATAGTAGCATTATTGAAGATATATGTAGTGAATTTTCAACAGATCAAGAATGTTTAGTGATATCAAACTATAATGCACCCAATCAGATTGTAATTTCAGGCCATAGTAATGCAGTAGAAAAAGCATGTGAAAAACTTAAGAAATTAAATGCAGTAGTAATACCTTTAAAAGTGAGTGCAGCATTCCACAGCCCGTTAATGAAACCGGCAGCTAGTAAATTAAAGAATGAATTAATGAAATATAAATACAGCGAGCTGAAATATCCTGTTATATCCAATGTTACAGCTAAACCATATGAGACATATAAAGATATTATAACAAATTTGACAAAACAGTTAGAAGAACCAGTACACTGGTCAGATTCAGTGAAATACCTAGATGACAATAGTATAAATGTGGCTTTAGAAATAGGGCCAAAAACAGTACTAAAAAACTTAATGAAAAAGAATAAATTTGACATAAAAACATATTCAACAGATGTTCAAATGGATATGCAATTATTAAAAGAAGAAATGTTAAAAGAAACTAGAGAAGCACCATCAGTTATAACAAGGTGTTTAGCCATAGCAGTATGTACTAAAAACTACAACTATGACAATGAAGAGTATAAGAACGGAGTTATATTGCCATATAAAGAAATAGAAACAATTAGAGATAAGGTAGAAAAAGAAGGAATCGAGCCTTCCATAGAACAGATGAGTAAGTCACTAGACTTATTGAAACAGATATTTATAACTAAAAAAACTCCAAAATCAGAGCAAGAGCAGAGATTTAAGCAGATATTTGAGGAAACGAATACTAAAGATATACTAAATAAAGACAACCGATATGTTGGATAGAATTATTGCTCAAAAGATGAAAGGAGGGAGATGATGAAGGGCGAGTTTTTTAACATAAACGACCTTAAAAATATAGAATCAAAAGTTACAAAAAATAAAGTAGATGATATAGCAATAATAGGCATGACATGTAAATTCGCAACAGCAGAAAACTGTAAAGAATACTGGCAAATTCTTAAAAATGGGAGGAATTGTATAAGAAGCTATCCAGAAAGTAGAATGAAGGATGCATATGGAGTTTCATATGAACCATTAGTAAAAGAAAAAATAGTTAAGGCTGCATATTTAGATGAGATAGATAAATTTGATTATGAATTCTTTAATATTTCCTATAGAGAGGCAAAATTGATAGACCCAACTCAGAGAATATTTTTAGAAGCAGTATGGAGTACTCTAGAAGAAGCTGGGTATGGAGGAGAAAATATAAAAGGAAGTAACACAGGTATTTATGTAGGGCATAGTAATGATCTAAGACTAGATTATTATAGGTATGTACAAGCAGTAAATAACAAAGCATATGAGAATCTATCACTACCTGGAAATGTAAGATCGGTGTTAGCGGGAAGGATTGCATATATACTTAATTTGAAAGGCCCTAGTATGGTAATAGATACTGCTTGTTCTTCAGCATTAGTAGCAATACACTTAGCATCAAAAGCGATAAAAAACGGAGATTGTGACATGGCTATTGCAGGTGGCATAAAAATAAATCTAATGCCTATACAAAGGGGATTTGATGATAAAGTTGGAATCAGATCACAAAGAGATGAAACTAGAGCTTTTGATGAAGGTGCAGATGGATTTGCCTCTGGAGAAGGCGTAGGAGTATTATTGCTAAAATCACTAGAGGCAGCGATTAGAGATAAAGACAATATTCATGCTGTAATAAAAGGTAGCGCAGTTAATCAAGATGGAAAAAGCATAGGATTAACAGCCCCAAGTGCAAAAGCACAATCAGATGTGATAATTAAAGCATGGAAAAGTGCAAGGATAAAGCCAGAGACCGTTTCTTATATAGAGACACATGGAACAGGAACAAAGCTAGGAGATCCTATAGAGATAAATGGTATTGAAATGGCATTTAATAAATATACACAAAAAAAAGGCATATGTGCAATAGGTTCTTGCAAGACAAATCTAGGTCACTTGGATAATGCAGCAGGCATGCCAGGAATTATAAAATTGATATTAATGCTTAAAAATAAACAATTAGCTCCTACGATAAACTTTAACGAACCAAATAAAAAAATAGACTTCATAGATTCACCAGTGTATGTAAATGATAAGTTAAACAAGTGGGAGAAAAAAGAAACTCCATTAATTGGAGGGGTTAGTTCCTTTGGGTTAAGTGGTACAAATTGTCATGTAGTGCTAGAAGAATACACTCAAGATATGCATGGTATAAAGACAAACCAAAATGAAATAAGTGTATTTACATTGTCGGCTAAAGATGAAGATACACTTAAAAAATTAGCAAAAAGTTATATAGATGATTTAAAAGTAAGACAGATAAACATACATGATGTATGTTATACGAGTAACATAGGTAGAGTACATCATGAACATAGATTAGCAATAATCACAAGAGATAAAGATGAGATGCTAAATAGTTTGAGTAATTTTATAAAAGATAACAAAGCTGATAATGTGTTTTACGCTTACCACAAAATAGCGTATCACAAAAAGAAAAGATTAAATGATTACGAAATAAGCAGTGAAGAAAAAGAGAAATTAGATGTAGAGGCAAGTAGTATTAAAATACGTACTGAAGATTCATTGAAAAAATTATGCATGTTATATGTAAGAGGTGCGAAAGTCGACTTCATTGGCTGTACTGATAATAGAAAAGTGACATTGCCTTTATATACATTCAAAAAAAATAGATGTTGGGTAGAAAGAATTGTGCAAAAAACGTTACCAAAAGATACAAAAATAACTCGAACATTAGGCCAAACAATCTATACATATAATTATAGTCCTAAAGATGATTGGGTTATAGGGGATCACAAAGTAGGAGACAAGTATGTAATGCCAGGAACTGCTTATATTGAAATGGTAGTTAAAGCGATTAAGCAAGCTCACGATACAAAAGGAATAGTGTTTAGAGATGTAGTATTCATTAAACAATTTGCATTGTTTAAAGATGAATGTAAACAATTACAGTTAATATTGAAAGAAGGCGAAGAGGGCTACAGATTTACTATAGCTAGTGAAGATAATGGAATTTGGGATATACATGTTGAAGGAGAAGCAAGAATAGTTGATTTACAAGAAGAAAAAGCATCAATACCCCAGCTAGAAGAGGAAATATCAGTAGATAAAAAAGATAAGTTAGTAATTACTAAAGGTAGATGGAAAGGAATATCAAAGAAATTATACAAAATAAATGAAGGATATGTAGCTAAATTTAAAGTTAGTGATGAATATGCAGATGATTTTAAAGAACATTTTTATCATCCAGCAATGATGGATAGGAGCTTAAACACAGCTATAGATATCATAGATATAGCAGGTAACTATTTACCTTTTAACTACAAAGAGATAAGACTTTATAGACCATTACCTAAAGAAATATATAGCGTAGTAAAAATTAAAAACAAGGATAATCAAATAGCAACTTTTGATATTAAACTTTTAGATGCATCTTTAAATATATGTGTAGAAGCAATTGATTACTCAATAAAAAAAGTCAATAAAATTAACACAAATTATTACAAGGCTATATTAAAATATATTTGCTTTAAACCTGTAGATGTAAGCATTAAGAAAGTAAAAAATTATAAAAACCTAGCTGTGATTGGTGATGAAACATATGCTAAAGAGTTGAGAGAATTTGGGTTCGAAGTAATGAGTATTAATTTTGGTCCTAAATATGTAGAAGAAGAGAATAAGATTTCAATGAATCATAATATAAAAAACTATCAAAGATTAGTAGAGAAGCTTGAAAAAAAGAATATAGAAAAGTTAATCTATATTAATGATGGTTATTTTGATCCTAGAGACAGTAAAACTCAGTTGACATTAGATAGTGTCTATAAACTGATTAAAGAAATAACCTGTAACAAATTATCTAAGAAAATCAGCATACTTTATATTAGTAAAAATGCATTTCAAATAAAAAAAGATGAGAATATAAACCCTTATAATACAGCGATAGTGGGTTTAATTAAAGTAGCGATAATGGAAAATCCAGATTTAAAATGTAACTTCATAGATGTGGACGATGTTAATACAAATATTCTTATAGATTGTATAAAAAATGACCTATTAGACCCAATAGTTGGTCTCAGAAATGAAGTGTATTATAAAGAAGCAATTAAAGAATATAGTGATACTGACTTCAAGCTAGAATATAAACTAAAAAAAGATGGTGTATATTTGATAACTGGTGGAACAGGTGGTCTTGGGCTCGAAGTAGCAAAGTATATATCTTCAAAAGAGCGGATAAATATAGCGTTATTAGCAAGAACAGAAATACCAGATAGGAACAAGTGGGAAGATGTATTAGATAGTGATAAAGATACCAAGGTGTCTAGGGTAATAAAATCAATAATGCATATTGAGAAGAATTCTAGTAAAGTAAAAACGTATAGTGTAGACATAAGCAATAAAAACATATTGGAAAACGTAATTAAAGACATAAGAAAAAGATTTAGCAAAATAAACGGGATAATTCACTGTGCAGGAGTGGCAGGTAACGGTTTCATATTTAGAAAAGACATAGATGAGTATAAAAAAGTCTTAGCTCCAAAGGTGGATGGAACTATTAATCTAGATGTTTTGACTAGAGAAGATAATCCAGATTTTATGGTGATGTTCTCATCAATAAACGCGCTAATAGGAGGTAAGGGACAAGGCGATTATAGCATGGCAAATGCATTTATGGATGGTTACAGCTACTATCGAAATAACCAAGGGCTAAAGACGGTATCTATAAATTGGCCAGCTTTTAATTCCGTAGGGATGGCATATGATAATGGTGCGATAAAAAAAGATGATGTATTCAGTCCGATAGATGTAAATGAAGGGCTAGAGATATTAGAATGGGCATTTGGTAGTGGTACAAATAGAATTGTAGTGGGTGATTTCAACAAAAATGTATCATCAAAGCTACCGTTATTAATTGATGACTCAATAGAAACATCTAACATTGAAAAAAAACAAGTAAGAATGAATAAAAAAGTAAGTATAAAAGAAGAAATTAATGAAGCTTATAGCCCTATAGAAAAGAGACTATCTAAAATATGGGCAGAAGTATTAATGGCAGAAGAAGTAAACATATATGATACTTTCTCTAGTATGGGGGGAGATTCTATATTAGCTATCGAGTTATATAAAAAAATAGATAGTCAATATCCAGAAGTTTTAGATGTAACAGATGTATTTAATTATCCAACAGTTTTTGATATGGCAGAGTATATAAATAAAGAGTTAAATAAAAGCAACACTACTAAAGAAAAGAGTGATGATTTAGACGAATTACTGAGTAAGCTGGCTAATGGAGATATCACAGTTAGTCAGGCAGATGAAGTTTTCAAAAAATAAACGATTTGAGGTGTAAAAATGGAGAGTATAGAAAAATATATTTTTTCACAGGTTGCAAATCATAAGCTGACTAAAGATGATGCAAAGAAAATGCTTTTAGAATTAAAAAAAGATTCAAATGATGATCAAAATATAGATATAGCAGTAATAGGGATGTCTGGTAAGTTCGCAGAATCTAGTAATCTCAAAGAATATTGGCAAAACATACTTAAAGGTAAAAATAGTATAAGAAGTTTGCCTAACGAAAGAAAAAAAGACGTAGAAAACTATCTGATGAGGTTTCATTATAAGCGTCTTAAAGAATCTGGATACATAAATCAAAATGAAGAAATAAAAGTGGAGTATCATAAAAGAGGGTATTTAACAGAGATAGATAAATTTGACGCCAAATTTTTTAGGATACCTCCTAGAGAGGCAAATGCAATGGATCCTTTTCAGCGTATTTTTTTGGAAGTAGCATATGAGGCTTTTGAGGATGCAGGCTATTGCAAAGATTTGTTAGAAGGAAGTAACACAGCAGTTTATGTAGGTATGGATCATGTGGCAGAATTACAGTATAAAAGGTTAGCAGCAAATGATCCAATGGTTGTTACAGGAACATGGCCAGGTATACTAGCTAGCAGAGTATCATATATATTAAATCTTAAAGGGCCAGCAATTGTCATAGATACAGCGTGTTCCTCAGGATTAGTGTCTATACATCAAGGCTGTCAAGCTATACTTAACGGTGAATGTGATATGGCTTTAGCTGGTGGTTTAAGTAATCTAAATTATGTTCCATTGACATTTAAAGATGAATTAAAAGAACTAGAGTCGGTAGAGTCAAAAACAGATGAGGTTAGGACATTTGATCAAAACGCAGCAGGTACAGTTTGGGGAGAAGGAGTAGGAGCAGTAGTATTAAAAAAACTAACCAAAGCTATAGAAGATGGTGACCCTATACATGCAGTGATAAAAGGATCAGTAATAAACAATGATGGAGCATCAAATGGTATAACCGCACCAGATGCTGATATGCAAAAAAGGCTTTTAACATCAGCGTGGCAAAAATCAAAAATAGATCCAAATACGTTAAGTTATATGGAAGCACATGGAACAGGAACAAAGCTAGGTGATCCAATAGAAATAAAAGCTATAACCCAAGCATTTAATACTTTAACAGATAAAAAACAATTTTGTGCAATAGGATCAGTAAAATCAAGTATAGGGCATTTAGTAGCTGCATCAGGACTAGCATCATTTATAAAAGTTATTTTGATGATCAAGAATAAAGTAATACCAGCAACAATAAACTTTGAAGAACCAAACAGATTCATTAATTTTTCAAATTCACCAGTATATGTAACTGATAAAAAAATAGAATGGAAGAGTGATATACCTAGAACAGCAGGTGTCAGTGCATTTGGATTTAGTGGAACAAACTCACATGTAATATTACAGGAAGCTCCTGAAATCATAAATAAAGATTTGAAAAAAGATGATAGTATAAAAATAATAACGATATCAGCAAAAACTACGGATTCATTAAAAAATCTATTAAAAGAATACAATGAGTATTTAGAAAAAAATAGCGTAAGTTTAGAAAATTTTAGTTACACAACATGCATAGGAAGAAGTCATTATGCTCATAGAATAGCATTAATAGCTAGAAATGTAGACGAACTAAAGACAAAAATACGTAAACTAATGAGTGAAATAAAAACTATTGATGCAAAAGGAATATATTATGGGTCAAATAAAATAGTATCAAAAAATAAACCCAACAAAAATGATGGAGAAATTACAGAAACTCAAAAAAGAAATATGACTAAAGAAATAAATAAATTAATAAAAAGACTTAGAGAAAACACTACAGATGCTTTAGCAAAAGAAGTATGCAGTTTATACGTAAAAGGTGCGAGTGCAAAATGGGATGAACTGTTCAATGAAGAGCAATTGAGTAAAATAAATATACCATATTATCCGTTTGAGAAAACTAGATATTGGTATGAGGTAGAACCAAAAAAAGAAATAGAAGTTAAAAGTACATCACACGAAAAAGAATATGACCATCCATATTTAGATAGATGCTTGGTAAGGTCAATTGATCAAGATATATACGTAGTTAGGTATGGTAAAGATAGACAGTGGGTTTTAGGCGAACATAAGATTTTCGATAATCATGTACTACCAGGTACCACATATATAGAAATGGTAGCTCAGGTATGCAAAAATTACTATAGTGAAGAATTGGATATAAGAGATATAATTTTCTATACACCATTAATATTAGAACCTGATGAAGAAAGAGACATGCAAATAATAGTAAACAAGAAAAATGATTATCTAGAAATTAAATTTGCTAGCAAATTAAATGATGAATTTGAAGAAATTTGGATAAAACATTGTGAATGTAAAGTTTACGAAATAGAAGAGCAAAAGGAAAGAAAGCTAGATATAAATACGATTATAAACAAATTTAGTGATGAAAAGGATAAAGATAATAGCAAAATTGATTTGGGTCAGAAAAGCATAGGTATAGACTTAGGGCATAGATGGGAAAACGAAAAAAGAATGGGAATTGGCAAAAAAGAGATAATATACGCTTTCGAGTTAGCAGACGATATAAAAGATGATTATAATACCTTTAGGCTACATGTAGGTATACTAGACAATGCAATGAATATAGTAAGCCAAAAAATCGGAACAGGAACGTATTTGCCATATTTCTACAAAAGCTTTAAACTATATAAATCTATAGATGGCAAAATTTATAGCTATATCAGAATAAACGATAAAACACCAGATAAAAAAGAGACAATATCATTTGATATTGATTTAGTAGATATGAATGGTGAAATTATAGCAAGCGTAGAGGATTACAATATAAAGAGAGTGAACAAAACACAAACACAATTCAAAGAGCAAGGGATACTAAAGAATAAATACTTTAATTTAATCTGGAAAGAAGAATCTGTATCTAAAGATAGAGAAATAGAAAATAAAGTTACACTGGTATTCAATAATTCATCACAAGATTCAGAGTGTATAACAGAGGAATTAAGAAAGACAAATAATAAAATAATAGAAGTTAATTTTGGACAATCATATAGAAAAATAAACGATTTTGAATATACTATAGCTAATACAGAAATTGACTATATACAGTTATTTAAAGATATAAAAGATAAAAAAATAGAAAGAGTTGTACATCTATTCATAACAGATGAAGGTAATCCAAAATCTTTAGAGGACTTAAAGAGATTACAAGAGTATAGTCTATCTAGTTTATTTTATAGTACAAGGGCTATCTTAAAAAATAAGTATAGTGACAATATAGAACTTGTTCTAGTAGCGGATAATGCCAATAAAGTAACAGGATTAGAGAATATAATCAAACCTCATGGAGAAGCTTATTTAGCACTTGGAAAAGTAATAAACTGGGAGTATGATAATCTTAAATGTAGATGTATTGATATAGATAAAAGTAGCAATAAAGAAAATATAGTAAAAGAAATACAGTCATACACACAATATAAAATAGCCTATAGAAAGAATAAAAGATATGTGCAGGAATTTGGTAAAGTAGATATCAAAGAAAATAGACAGAACATAGAGATTAGTTCTGATGGAGTTTATGTAGTAACAGGTGGAACTGGTGGATTAGGACTGGAAATGGGTAAATATCTTGCTAAAAATAACGCATCAAATATAGCATTAATAAGTAGATCATCAGTACCTAAAAGAGGTAAATGGGATGAGATATTAATTGATGGAAAAGAAAAAAAACTAATAAGAGCAATAGAAAGCATAAAAGAAATGGAAAGTAAAGGAGCAAAAGTACATTGTGTGAGTGCGGATGTATGTAGCCTATCAGATATGGAAGAAGCATTAGACAACCTAAGAAAAGAACATGGCAAACTAAAAGGCGTAATTCATTGCGCGGGAAAAGCAGGAGATGGTTTGATAATTACAAAGGATAAGAGAAAATTTGATAGTGTTATTGCTCCTAAAATGTATGGAACATGGATACTAGATGACTTAACAAAACAAGATGAACTTGATTTCTTTATAATGTTCTCATCAATGATTTCAGTATTTGGAGATTTAGGACAGAGCGACTATGCAGCATCGAACGCATATATGGATTCATTTGCTTCATATAGAGGGAATTCCATAGCTATTAACTGGCCAAGCTGGAAAGAGACAGGAATGGCAGTGGACTATGGAGTGACGGAATCTTACTCATTTATTAATGGAAACAATACTGCAAAAGCATTGAGCGCTTTCGAAGAAATATTAAATTCCAGTTTAGAAAAAGTAATGCCAGGAGAGCTAAATTATATGAAATTTATAGATAAACGTAATTTTCTGCAGTTTAAGCTCTCTAAAGAGATAGAAAAGCTACTTATTAGGAAGAAGATAAATAAACCTGAGGAAAAGAAATCACATACACAGAATGTCAAAGCTAAAATAAAAGGAGAGTATATCGAGGATTATAGCGATACAGAAAACTGTATAAAGGGTATATGGTGTGAAGTATTAGGGATGGAAGATATAGATGTATATGAAGGATTCTATGCATTAGGAGGAGATTCCCTAATGGCGATACAGTTACTAAAAAAAATAGAAGAAGTATATCCAGAAATAATAGATATCTCTGATATATTCACATATTCTACAATAGAGCAGATGGCTAAATATATAAACGATACACTAGTAGCTGAGTACAAAAATGATGAAGAAGGAAAAGAGGATTCGTTAGAAAACATGTTAGATGATCTAGAATCTGGTGATATCTCAATAGATAATATACTAGAAGCTTTAAATGACTAAGAACATAATAAGGGGATGTTTGATATGACAAATAAAGAGAATATAAATAGATATATATTAGAGCAAGTCAAAAAAGGGAATATGGACAAAAAAATATCTTTACTTATATTAAAAGAGATCAATAAAAAAACATCATTAAATGACGATATAGCTATTATAGGAATGTCATGTAAATATCCTCTTGCAGATAACATACCAGAGTATTGGAGATTACTAAAAAATGAAGTGCATGCAATAAGGGAATTTCCTAAAAGAAGAAAAAAAATTATGGGAATTGATAAGAATATCACAATAGGTGGCTATATAGACAAAATTGATATGTTTGATGCACAGTTTTTTAATATATCACCTAAAGAAGCAGAGTCAATGCACCCTACTCAGAGAATGTTTCTAGAGAAAGCTTGGGAAGCGCTAGAAGATTCAGGCAATGTATCAAGTAACACAAAGAACTCGATTGGAGTATACCTCGGTATAGATACTACTTATGGGATAGATTATGGCAGAAGTGACAAGGATGCAACAGAAATGATAGGGATAATGACAAGTATATTATCCAGTAGACTAAATTATCATCTCGATTTAAAAGGGCCATGTATATCCATAGACACAGCATGCTCATCTAGCTTAGTGGCAATACATTTAGCTTGTCAAGCTCTTAGTTTTGGTGATTGTAGCATGGCAATAGCAGGAGGAATCAACCTTATAGGAAAGATGCAGTCTAAAATAGAGAGTATGGAGGCACCAAAGGAAGTAGGAGGGGGAAAACTAAGAATATTTGATAAGCGTTCAAATGGAACAATATGGGGAGAAGGACTTGGATTCGTAGTGTTAAAACCATTATCTAAAGCAATAAAAGATAGAGACAATATCCAAGCAATAATAAAAGGAAGTGCAATAAATAACAGTGGAGTATCGACGGGCATATCTGCTCCTAGTGCTCAGTCGCAGGTAGAAGTGATGCTGAAAGCATGGGAAAAAGCCAATATAAATCCAACTAATATATCACATATAGAGGTTAACGCTATAGGAACAGAATTAGGCGATAGTTTAGAGATAAAGTCATTAAATAAGGCTTTTAAAAAATTTACAGGTGAAAGACAGTTTTGTTCTATAGGCTCACCTAGACCAAATATAGGACATTGTTTAAGTGTTGGTGCTATGGCTTCGGTGCAAAAGACAGTAATGTCATTAAAACACAAGCAACTCACTGGTTTAATAAATATCGAAAAACCAAATCCACTAGCACAGTTACAAGACTCCCCAGTATATATAAACGATAAGTTAAAAGAGTGGGATGTAAATGAAGGAGTAAGAATAGCAGGGATTAACTCTTTTGGATTTAGCAGAACCAATGGACATTTAGTATTGCAGGAGTATACAAAAGAAATTATTAACGAAGAGAAAAATAGTAAATTTATATTTACAGTTTCAGCAAAATCGAAACATGCTCTTTTAAAGTATATAGAAAAATATGAAGAGTACTTAGAAGAAAATTCAGACGTGAATATAGAGGATGTTTGCTTTACATCAACAGTTGGACGAGCACATTTTTCACAGAGACTTGCAATTTTATGTGATAGCCCAAAAGATTTAAGAATGAAAATAGGTAGTATTAAAAGATTAGAGGATTTGCTTTCACCAGAAGTGCTATATGGCAATCATAAAATAGGTTCCGTATCATCAGCCCAAAACAATACATTATCTAGGGAAAAGAAAAAAGAACTTGATGCTACAGCACAAAAAGAAATCAATAATATTGATAGCGGTAAAGCAGTAGAAAAGCTATTAGACATATGTAAGCTGTACGTTAATGGAGCAGATATTGAATGGATAAAACTATATAAAGACTCAAATTGCAGTAAAATTAGCTTACCTACGTATCCTTTTGAGAGAAGGAGTTACTGGGCTAAAGATAGCCATATTAAAGAAAATGAAAAAGTAATATTAATTGGAAAAAATTTGACAAACACTCAGCAAATTATAGGCAATATATGGGGAGATATATTAGGATATAAAAAGATTGATTTAGATTCAGATTTTTTTGAGTTAGGAGGAAATTCATTATTAGTGATTAGGTTAATAAGTGAAATTGAGAACAGCTTTGACATAGATATGGAGAGTGAGATAGAGGATAATATCTATGAGCATAATACAATAAGAAAGCTAGCAAATTACATAGATAATGTGAGTAGTAAACAAGAACATAAAAGATTTATAAAAAATATAGAACCTTATAATGATCTGTTTTATAAAAACTGTTATTATAATTCATTATTTCCAGTAATAAAACACTTCGGTGGGGATGTAATGAGATTTATGATTAATGACATAATGACTTATAACCTAGCGCAAACAGAAAATAGTATTAATATAGATATAAAATACAATCAAATAGAAGAAGAGGAGACACTTTATGAAGATTTAGCTATAGAGTGCATTAGCATGATTTACAGCGAAGATATTGTAGGTGAATTAATAAATCAAATAAACAAAGAAAGGCCTGCTATTATTTGGATAGATTGCTTTTACGAAAGCATAAGAGAACAGATGTATAATAAACAGCATTGGGCTCATACTCTGTTAGTATTTGGATATAATTTAAAAAATAAAACATTTGATATAATAGAGCATATGCATAAAGATAGTCTAGGATATCAGAAAAAGAGTATTTCATTCAAAGAACTAGAAGCTTGCTATGAAGGATATATAAATAATTTTCATAAGAATGAACAACCTTCACTTTATATGTTTGACAAAGGAGCTACGTGTAAAAATATTGACAAGTATAATGTATATGTAGGCAATTTTTTGAAGTCTAAAGATATATGGGCTAAAGGATTAAATGATTTAGGAAATTTTGCAAAAGATTTTAAAATAATAATGCAAGATGAAAAAAAATTAAGTGAAAATGTACAAGAGTTAGTTGCAAGTATGAATAATATCATAAACGCAAAAGAAGTAGTAAAATATAAAGCTGAAAGATTACTACAAAGCGAAGAATTGACTAGGTTAACAAATGATGTTGTATTGATGTGGAGTAAAATAAGAAAAAACATAGCAAAATTTATGTACACTAATAAATATAAAATAAATGCAGTAAATGAATCCATAGAGTTAATAGATGAAATCATCAAATTAGAATACCGCTTTATAGAAAGGTTTTGCACAAGATAAGGGGGGAAACATGGATTTATTCGAGTATGTTAACAAGAGAAAAAGAGATGAATATGAAATGATAGGAGTAGATGGAAGTGTTATAATCGCTAATAATACAAATATATCAATAGGTGTAAGTGAATTAGACCCACCTAAATTCTATACAGATCATTTTATAAAAGAGTTAAAAAATCATGATTTTATCAAAAGGTATACTGCAAATGCAGGTCACCCAATGTTGACTGGAACATTAAAATTCTATGAAAACACTCTAGCAAATAAGTTCAAAGGAAATAAAAATTTAGTAGAAAATTTATGTGTTACAACAGGTGCTACTCCAGCTATAACATTTTTCTTTGAATATTTCGCTAATAAATATATAAATGAAAAAATAATGTTAGTAGGACTTAATTATTATTTATTTTATGAGTGTATGACGAAGTATAAAATTGAGGGAATAACAGTTACATCCACGCTGCATGACAGGATAGCTCCAACAACCACAGAGTTAATAATGTATATAGAAAAGTATAATCCAAAACTAATAGTTTTGACACTTCCTATGAATCCATCAGGAGAGTGTTATAGTGAAGAAGAGTTAAGAGAGATAGTTAGAATAGTAAAACAAAAAGATATATTGTTGCTACTAGATAAATGTCAATTAGAAGAATTTGCAAGCTGTTATCAATTTTTAAATATGAACAAAGTAATATTAGAAGAAGACTATGTACAAAACACAATATTCATAAATAGCATATCAAAAACACGTAACTTACCTGGAGCAAGATTGGGTTATATATTTGCAAATAAAGAAATAATTGATTACATAACATATTTAAATGAAATATATTATTGCATACCTCCATTGACATATGTAATACCATTTATAGCAGACTTACTAGCAAGAATCAATTATATAATACACGATGAACAATCAAGAGTAAGTGGTATGAAGATAGTAAATAAGATGTATAAAAATATCTCAAAACTTAATACTCCAAAAGGATTATATAGAAATTATACAAAACCTATATTAGATTCAGTATTTGAAGTTAAAGAAATAGATAATTTTTATAAAGAGATAGATAACAATTATAACATTACATATAATAACTATTTATACACTAAAAATAAATTAAAAAAGCATCTCCATTCTGTAACAGAATTAAGAGGTGGATTTAATTTTTGCATAAAACTTAAAAACATACCTAGCAAAAAACAGCTAGACTTAGCAAGAGACATAATAATAGAAAAAGAGATAGCTATACTACCAGAAATATTTTTTAATAATAACAAGATACAAAATCCAAATGAATTGTTTTGGATACGTATAACGGCAGCTAGAGTAGAAGAAGAATATAGAAAATTAATAGATGAAATATGTGATTTCTTAGATAAGAACATAGACAGATATTTAAACTAGAAGGGATGAGTAAAGTGAAATTATTTTTTTTGCCATACGCAGGCGCAAATGCAATTTCGTATAGTGTATTAAAAAAATACATAGATAATGAAATAGAAATACATTTCGTTGAACTAGCGGGTAGAGGTTCTAGAAAAAATGAACCGTTTTATACTGATGTATATCAAGCAGTAGAAGATATTATAAGCATAATAAAAAATGAAATAAATCAGCCGTATGCAATATTTGGACATAGTATGGGAGGTTTACTAACGTATGAACTTATATGCAAGATGAGAGAGCTTAATCTAAGAGAGCCTGATCATGTATTTATATCTGCTAGAAGAGCGCCACACCTAAAAAGACCAGATGGTAAAGTGTTTCATAAAATGTCACAGAAAGAATTTCTAGCAGAGTTATCTGATGTTGGAGGGCTTGATGAACAATTTTTTAAAGAACCTCAATTAATAGATTTTTTCTTACCTGTAATAAGAGCTGATTATAAGATAATAGAAGAATATAAGTGTAAGAGAGAAGGCGAAAAAATTAATAGCGATATGACAGTTTTGTATGCTTTAGAAGATACAGAGGTGTCTAAAGAAGAAATACTAGAATGGAAATCATACGCAGGAGAAGAAATTAATTTTTTTGAATTTGAAGGAGGGCACTTCTTTATATTTAAACAAACAGAGATTATTTCAAACATAATTAATAACACGATAAATTAATTCAAAATTTATGTTAATAATTAAACAATATACTTGACAAAACACTCATTATATTATTTAATGAGAGTAGGTAATCAAACTCTAAGAATTACGATTTTTTTAGTTTGTATTCAAAATTATAAGCCCTTAAAGGAAAGATAAATCTGACCTTAGTAGGAATTGTTATATAATTTATAATACCAGTAGTATTTTCTAATAGTTGGTATATAAAATGTGATTATATAAACTTTCCTAGGGCAGGGAAGTTTTTTTAATGCAGTGTAAGTTAAAAAAATATCAAAGATTAGGGAGGAATAACTATGGCAGTTATGAGCGCAAAGAGTTGGGCTGATCAAGTAATAAAGCAGGATGAGATTGATAGATATTTAGTCGATGGGAAAGACTTCATAGATGAACAGGAGATTATAACTAAAATAAAGAACAATGCAAATCCAGACAAAGGCTACATAAGAAATATAATGGATAAAGCACTTAGCATAAAGACACTGTCACTAGATGAAACAGCAGCATTGATAAATCTTAAAGACGAAGATTTGTGGCAAGAGTTATATGAAGCAGGTAATAAAATAAAAAAGGATGTTTACGATAATAGAGTAGTGTTTTTCGCACCATTATACTGTAGTAATCTATGTGTTAATAGCTGTAAATATTGTGGCTTCAGAGTTGAAAATGGCCAAGAAAAAAGAAAAATATTGAGTATGGAAGAGGTAAGAAAAGAGACAGAAGCACTAATAGATGAAGGACATAAGAGATTAATAGTAGTTTATGGAGAGCATCCTTCTTCGGATATAGATTATATAACAGAGACAATAAAGAACATATATAGTGTACAGAGAATATCACCTAAAACAGGTAGACCTAGCAGTATAAGAAGAGTAAATGTAAATGCAGCACCATTAAGTATAGCTGACTTAAAAAGACTTAAAGAAGCAGGTATAGGAACATTTCAAGTATTCCAAGAGACATATGACAGAAAGTTATACAGAGATTTACATCCGTCAGGACCAAAATCAAACTATAGGTGGAGATTGTACGCACTCCATAGAGCTATGGAAGCAGGAATTGATGACTTTGCTATAGGAGCACTTTTTGGACTAAACGATTGGAGATTTGAAGTAATGGGATTATTGGCTCATGCTAGAGATTTAGAGAGACAATTTGGCATAGGACCTCATACTATATCATTCCCTAGATTAACAGCAGCATCGGGTTCATCAATAAGTACAAATCCAAAATACAGAGTATCAGATGAAGACTTTAAAAAGCTAGTTACTATCTTAAGGTTATCAGTACCATACACAGGATTGATTATTACTGCTAGAGAAAGAGCAGAGCTTAGAGATGATATAGTAAAAGTAGGCTGTACTCAGATGGACGCATCCACAAAGATAGGGATTGGTTCATATAGTGAAAAAACAAGCCAGCAGGATAAAGAAAAACAACAATTTATGTTAGGAGATACCAGAAGCTTAGAAGAGGTAATACACAAGCTTGCTGAGGATGGAACCATTACATCTTTCTGTACAGCGGGATATCGTTGTGGAAGAACAGGAGATAAGATAATGGATATGCTAAAAGAATGTTCAGAGGGCAAGTTCTGTAAACTAAATGCAGTATTGACATACAAAGAATACTTAGATGATTTTGCATCACCAGAAACTCAAAAACTAGGAGAAGCATTGATACTAAAAGAAATGGACGAAATTAAAAACAATCCATTCTATACAAAAACGGGGTTAATCAACACACTAGATAAATACTATGATAGAATCTCAAAAGGTGATAGTGATTTGTTTATATAATTAAGACTTAAATTGTACTAGAATGTTTAAAATATGGTGAATTTGAACAGAATTTAAAATAAGCTATTGGATGATAGCTTATTTTTTTAGTACTAAAAAGGAATGATTAATATGGATATTATACAATTTGAAAATGTTACAGCAAATTATGGAAAGATATGTGCATTAAAAAATGTAACAATTTCAGTTAAAAAAGGAGAGTTCATAAGTATAACAGGTGACAATGGTTCGGGTAAATCCACCTTACTAAAATTGATATTAGGGCTCAAGAAGCCTAAAACAGGCAAAGTTATAATAGCAAGAAACTATAACATAGCATATGTACCTCAATTCAGAGCGTTTGATAGTAGTTTTCCTATTGATGTTAAAAGTGTTATATTGCAAGGTAGACTTAAGAAGAATTTTCCTTTTTCAAGATATAACAAAGAAGATATAAAAGCTCTGGAATATTATTCTAAGGTTCTATGTTTACAAAGTTTATTAGAGCGACAAATAGGGGAATTATCAGGAGGTCAAATACAAAAGGTTCTTATAGCCAGAGCATTAATAGCTGGTAGTGATGTATTATTATTAGACGAGCCAACAGCAAATATTGATGAAGATAGCACAAAAGAGATACTTAAAATACTAAAGAACTTAAATGATAAAACAATAATTTTGGTAACTCATAATACGAAAGACATAGTAAATTATTGTGATTACATACTACATATAAGGAAAATAGGAGTAGAAAAACATAAGTGCATATAAAGTAAGAAGTTGTTAGGAGGAATATATATGATTGAAGCTATACTTAAATATCAATTTATGCGAAATGCTGTATTATCTGCGTTTTTTGTTAGTATTATATGTGGTATAGTAGGAACTATAATAGTTGAAAAACATATGGCTAATATAGCAGGAGGAATAGCACATACATCGTTCGGAGGAATAGGGCTAGGGTATCTTATAAAAAAAGAGCCGATAATAGTTGGATTAGTTTTCACTGTTGTATCTACATTGATAATAACCATGATAAAAAAAGTGTCTAATACAAAAGTAGATACATTGATTAACATGCTTTGGGCAGCAGGTATGGCGTTGGGAATATTGTTTATTAGTATAACTCCAGGATATCCTCCAGATATGACTTCATATTTTTTTGGCAATATACTAGCAGTATCAAATAATTATATAAAAATTCTAACAATACTAAGTAGTATTATCGTATTAATTATATTTACTATGTATTATACATGGCAAGCGTATCTATTTGACGAAGAACATCTTAAAATATTAGGATATAATGTCACGCTACTAGAGATAGTATTCATAATAATGATTGCTGTAGCAGTGGTGTTACTTATTAAAATAGTAGGTATAACACTTATTATTGCATTACTAACCATACCATCAATAATATCTAGGCTTTATACCAAAAGTTTATTCAAGAGGATAATAAGTTCAATAATAGTATCTATGATACTGTGCTATTTAGGTCTATATATATCATATACAATGAACATTCCTTCAGGAGCTACAATAATACTATTAGCAATAGTCAGTTATATAATATTGATATGTTATTTTTCTGTTAGCAAAAGATATAAATATAGAAAAGAAGCAGAGGATATTGTATAATATTGATTAATAATTTAAAGTTGACGTTTACAGTTGAATTTGGTACTATAAAGTAATAGATTAGTTAAAAACAGAATATTGTGAATGTTTAGAGTGATTAGTGAGATATTTATTTTAGATTGTAATTAAAGTCTATTATAATATAAATTATTAACAGGAGGTGGGAACTTGAAATTCAAAGTAAGCGAAGAATTGTTTGATAAAATACCAGATTTATGTTTCGGTGCAGTAGTTGGATATGGTATTGATAATAAAGTAAAAAACACTGATATAAAAGAAATGTTAAATAAAGAAATGCAGGTTCTTAGAGATAGACTAGAAGGATTAAATATAAAGGAATTTGAATATATAGTTCCTTATAGAGACACATTTAAAGAATTGGGGATAAACCCTAATAAATATATGAGTTCAATAGAGGCAATGTCTAAAAGAGTTGCTAAAGGTAATGATTTACCATCAATTAATCCAATAGTTGATTTAGTAAATGCTATATCATTAAAATATGTATTACCTATGGGTGCTCATGATATAGATGCATTAGAGGATGAGATAGCAGTAAGATTCTCACATGAAGGTGATGCATTTGTACCTTTAGGTAGTGAAAAAATAGAAAATGTAGAACCAGGAGAGCTTGTATACGCTGATAGTAAAAGAATAAGAACGCGTAGGTGGATTTGGAGACAGAGTAATAGAGGAAGAATAACAGAAGAAAGTAAAAATATATTTTTCCCAATAGATGGCTTCATATCTGTTAATAAAGAAAATGTGTTAGAAGCTATGGATTTATTGAGTAATTTATTAGAAAAGCATTTTAACTGTACTACAAAGAAATTTTTTATAGATAAGGGTAATAATGAAGTCCAGTTATAATTAAATAAATTCTAAGAAAATCAACCTAAGTCATGCTGTATACGCATGGCTTAGGTTGATGACAAAGTCATCTAAATAGCAGACTGTAGTAAGAGTTCAATTTCAAGGCGTGTTAAAATTGAGTAGCAGAGCTTACTTAGAGGTAAGTGAGCAACGGAAATTTTAACAACAACGCAGAAATTGGGCTTTTGTCTACAGTCTGAGTCATGCTGTATAAGCATGGCTTTTTTGTTTGATAAAATTGGTTAATGATGCTATATAAAATGACGAAAATTTGTAAAATTGAAAGTATTTACAAAATATTATATATGTGATATATTTTTAAATTAATAAGATAAGGAGGTGTGAAACACTATACTCAAACAAAAACTAAACATTCAATAAAACATTAACTAGGTAGGCTGTCATTTAAGGCAGCCTCTTTATAAAGGAGAAAATATAATGAAGCGAGTAAATAAGCTAATATTTTTTATAGTACTCAGTATATTTTGTTTAATGGCGTGTAGCTTGGAGACTTATCGTGGTAATAAAGATATTGTCATAGAAGATGCATTAGAGTATTTAGCATCAAATAAATGTGATGGCAGACTTGTTGGAACAAAGGGAAACAAATTAGCAGAAGAATATATTGCAGATAAATTTAAAGAGTTTGGATTAGATACTTTTGATGAGAGACACTATGTTCCATATGAACAAAAAACAGTCACAATAGATGAAAGTAAAGTATGTTTAGAGCTAGAAAATGGAAAGAAGTTTATATATGGAAAAAATTTCGTAGAAGCAAAAATAAAAAATGAAAATATAATGTTGCCAATATATAAAAATGATGAAGGTGTTGATTGTATAATATTGACTTCAAATAACGCAAATGAGTATTTAGATAATGAGCATGTCAAAGGAGTGTTAGTTCTAAAAGAGGATTTACAAAGAGCAGCTCCCAGTACTATGAAAATTGGAAATAAAAATGTATTCAGCATAAATAAAGGTACATATGAATCACTAAAAAAGTGTGTAGGACAACATTTGAAGATGTCTATGGTCTATAAACAAAATAAGGAAACAGTTAATAATGTAGTGGGAATTTTGCCAGGTAAGGATAGAGGTAAAGCTATAATCATAACAGCCCATTTGGATCATGCAGGAAGTATCGGAGATTCGATATATAGAGGGGCTTTAGACAATTGTTCAGGAGTGGCAGTGATGCTAGATATTGCTAGTAAATTAAGTGAGTATTACAAAAATGGGAAAATCCCGAGTAGAGATTTGATATTTTGTGCTGTAAATGGAGAAGAGACTAATCTAAAAGGGAGCTATAAAATATCAAAAGCTTTAAGCGAAAAATATAGCAATGTGATTGATATAAATTTAGATTGTGTGGGGGAGAAAGGCACAGATGAGATAATAATAGATTATATAGGCACAAAAGAAGTAGAACAGATGTGTAGAGAGATGGTAGATGTTTTGGACCATAATAATATTAAATCAAAGTATATAAGCAACTATGGTATAAGTGACCATATATCATTTGGAGATTCGATTCTTATAAGTACTGGGTTTAATTTTGATATAATACATAAAACTAAAGATACACTAGATCAAGTAGATAGCGATTGGATGAAGACTATATCTTATAATATATGTGAATTTCTAAAGCAATTCAGTCAAAAGGATAAAAGTAAAATAGTTAAGACTCAAACTCAGTTTGACAATGATAGAGAAATAGATATAGAACTAGAAAAACTAAAATTTGGAGAATATAAATTCATAAATAATAACGATAGACCATTTTATATAGCTAAATTAAACACAAATGGAACGCTAAATGATATTAATACACACTTTGATGATAAATTTACATTTATCCCTCAAGTGATAGAATACAAAGCACTCAGTGATTGTGGGGTAAATGCCAGTAGGAGTGTGTATTATAACAGTCCAAAACCTGAAGAATATCAGATGGATAAGGTATATAGACGTGATAATATTATCAATGATGTAGTAGGCTTATATCTAACATATGGTTGTGATGATGAACCAAGGATATATGTTAATATGCATATGTATTTAAAAGATAGCTCATTGGAAATGCAACTATCTGAAGAAATAAACACATATGGTAACAATAAAGATACCATAAATATCAATGATAACACATTATATAAGTTAATAAGAGATGAAAGTGACTTAATGGATAACTTAATTTATACGAAAGAAGATGAAAAAGCTAAGTATATATTGACTATTCAAGGTTGTGTTATAGAAGAAAAAAGTAATAAAGATATAGAGAAATTTATAGAGGAATATAATATAGAGAAAGTTTTTGATGAGTTTATTAGAAGTCTCATGAAGTAAAAAATGACCATTAATTTTACAAGAAAATTAATGGTCATTCTCAATATTTTATTTTAGAAAGTATTATATAAAAAACATGATATTATTGAACAGGTATAGTGAAGTAACGTGTAGATGCTATATTTTGTGCGTAGTCTAATACTGCCAAAAATAACTTATGATTACCAGTACCAAGTTTGCTCATATCAAATTTACCATCACCTGAAGTTGCAATTTTTTTACCGTTTTCTACTAATACATATGAATGAACAGAACTTCCCTTGTCTATAGCAGAGGCTGACAAGATAGAAGTTTTTTCATTGTATTTTAGATCAGTTATTGTAGGTTTAGTTGTATCAATATATACAGGGTAAATGTTAGAGTTCCATCTAGAATTAGGATAATCAATAATTGTATTTATACGCATATAGTATTGACCATCAGGTAATACAGAGTCATTGACCTTACCATCCCATTTCCAATCTGGATTATAATATATAGTATTTTCTTCTTTACCGTCTCCAAAGCTTTTACTCAAATACTCATCATCAACAAGATCAAGTATTTTATTATTTTTAGCATCTAAGATATCTATATCAATCTTTCTAGCATTTCTATAGAATGATAATACAGGAACAATAGTATCACATGTATTGTTTCCGTTAGGAGAAAATGCTATTTTATTAGCATCAAAAGTTTTATCAAAGTTTTGTCCAAGATATTGTTGGCTAGCACCATCTATAAAACCTGAATTACCATAAAAAGAACTCTTGTCATATTTAGTTCCATCTAATATAGGAGCAGAATCCCAACTACCGTAGAATCCACAATATGGAATCAATAAATCAGATTTAGTATTTACATCTGAATTCTCCCTAAAAGTAATAAATCCTTCAACAAAACATCCATTTTTAAATATTTGACTAAGAGATTTATTATTTATCAGTCCTTTTGCACCATTCAAATCAAGAGTAACTTTTACATCAGTAGAACTATTTGCAGGTACAGTGATGTTGGTAGAAGAAAACTTAATAGGAGTTTTTCCGCTTGAATTAACTATAGGTTGAGGTTTAGCTAGTATATTGCCGTTTTCTGCTAAGTCTGTAGCTACAGAACCTTCGACTGTATAATTAAGATTTTCAGAAGTAAGGTTTTTAACAGTAACTACAAAATCAGTTGAGTTGCTTATTTCTTTTAGTGCAACTTTAGATTGATTAGTACGACTATCAACTACTATAGCTTTAGCAGAAGTTGCTTTAACCAAATCCATTACACCAGCACCTTGTCCTCTAGGAGAAGTAAATTCATTAACACCATTTCCTACATTCTCCAATATCGGATTTGCTGTACTCATCATAAGATTTTTAACCATTAGTACTTTAGATTCTCCAGTTAGATTTGGAAACTTGTCATCAATATATTGTAATATCAATGCACTACCTCCTGCAACACATGGAGAAGACATAGAAGTCCCACTCATTAACTGATATCCATTGTTTTGGTCAGTAGAAAGAATCATACCGCCTGGAGCTGATATTTCAGGTTTAAACACTAAATTTGGAGCAAGACCAAAAGAACTAAATGGTGACAATAAACCAGATATAGGATTTATATATTTTTTTTCTAATGAGGCACTAAAATTAACAGAGCCATTTTCTAATAATGATTCAAGAGCCTCACCATCTTCTTTAGATATTAACGCAAATGGTATGTCCCAATTGCCTTGGTTTTTATAAAAGGTAGATTGTCCATGATCATAAACTATTATAGCTTTTGCACCTTTTTCTTTAGCCCATAGAGTTTTATCCCTAAAAGGGTGTTCGCCTCTCTTAACCAAGACTACTTTACCAGTGACATCTATGCCATCATAATCAGTAAGTTTACCAAGTTTTGTTCCACCTATTGAGGTTAGTTCCAAACTATCTGAACTAGTTAATAATTCTTTCCAATTATCTGCACTATAACCTAATACGTTGTTGTTTAATGGAGCAAAACTAAAATTGTTTTCATAAAGATAAGTGGTGTTATTGACAGAAGATATTTGGAATGATTCAAGAGTAGTACCAGGTGCTCCAACAAGACCAGTATCTGGATTGTCAGTAGTAGGTAGCTTAAAACCATTACCGAATCTATGAGAATTTCCACCAGAAACAGCTACTACTATACCATTATCAACAGCTTTTTTTATTGCTAATTGAGCTGGAAAGTCAGTTGAAACATAACCAGCAGGTGAGCCAAGACTCATATTTATTACATCGGCTCCTAATAAAATAGAATCATCTATTGCTTTTATATAAACATCGCTACTAGTTGTGCCGCTGCCAGTGTTACCAAATACTTTCATAGCAAGTAATTGAGACTCTGGAGCAACGCCCTTAATTCCACCATTAGATTCATTACCATTAGCACCAACAATACCAGCCACATGCATACCATGTCTGCTAGCATCTTTACCTAAATCAAGTATTTCTTGGTTTTTATCATAATAATTATAACCGTAAGGGACTTTATCAGATCTCCATGTACCAGGTAAATCTAAGTTATTAACAGTTTGTTGATTAATTTTTTCATTATTAGGATTAGATAAAGCCATATCATGATGCGAAGGATCTATACCAGTATCTATAATAGCAACAACCTTACCTTCCCCAGTATAGCCTAATTTTGACCATAGTGTTCTAGCTCCAACAGTAGTAACACTTTCATGCATTTTAGGTATCGGACGAGTATATTCCATAGCTACGTACACGTTTTTTATACCAGGAATTTTTTTTAGGTTTTTAACTTCCTTTGCTTTTGTTGTACAACTAAAGCCATTAAAAACATTTTTAAAATCCTTGTGATATTTTATGTTGTAGTTCTTACTAGCCAAAAGATTTTTTATAACTCTTTGCTGAGTAATTATCTTTTGAGTAATTGATTTGAGAGTTCTTTTAGGAAGTTCATTTACTTTTTTATGAGCTTCTGTAGCATGAGTGATAACAGGTTTTTCCGTCAATTCAACAATAAGTCTAACGTTTTCCTCATCACTTAATTTTAAATTGCTTTTTTCAAATACTTCTGAGTTTAAATTAAATTGTGAAGTATCCAAATTTGGCTGTTCTCCACTTGTCCAGTCAATATCAACAGTACCATCAGTAGCAAAAGATACTGTAAAGCTTGAGATAACAAGAGCTAAAATAGCAAAAATAGTTAAAAATTTTTTCATAAAGACATCCCTCCGTTGTAGTGTTAGAAACCACTGTTTATAAAGCATTACTATACTGTTAAAACATAGCCCCTTATAGTAATTGATGGATAAGTTAACTCAAAACTCATAGGGGTAGTTTGTTGCTCAAAAATTTTTGCCATAAATAAAAGAACATAAGCAAAGTAACGCAGTATCTAAACATAGTGGAAAAGTATTAAAAGTGTACTATGATTAAATATACCACTACAGTAGATGTCATTTCAACGATATATATATTACATGGAAGGAAAATGTAGGAAATCAGCTGAAAGGCTTGACATATTGCGATTTATAGATGATATTAAATTAAGAAAAGCAAAAGAAATGATGTATCCAGCAATAATTATGTTAATTAGTCTAAGTTTCTGTAGAAACGTATAATTAGCATTATTGGTTACTGCATTAAATCATGTGTTATATATATAAATAT
>NZ_JARMXH010000010.1:0-117453 GCF_056892235.1 Abyssisolibacter sp. ZYX002 | reverse complement strand
AATTAATACATAGGGCTTTTTATTTCAAAAAACACTGACAATTTAATAAAAAATGTGGCGTAGCCTTTTGAATATATAATATTTTAGGAGATTCTACTTATGAATAGTTTCGCTGTTAAAGTTAAAAATACTTTAGTCAAATTAATTGATGATTATCTCAAGTTTCTTACCTCTTTTGTAAATATCTTAAAAAGGATTTTACCCCGCAGTAGTAAATTGATATGATTCATATGATGCTTACTATAGAAGGCAGTTCACTCTCCAGGGAAATGCTAGAATACTTTAGCTACTCAGCCGAAACAGCTACTGTATCAGCTTTTAATCAACAGCGAGGAAAGCTACTACCTGATGCTTTGAATTCCTCTTTCATGAAGGTGGATGTAATAGTTTGAAATAAAGAATTAAAATATAGTATAATATAGTAAAGAACGAATATATGTTTGTATGATAGGAAGGTTACTATGACCAAAAAGACTAGAGTGAAGATATCGGTTAGAAATTTAATAGAGCTTATACTTAGACATGGAGACCTAGATAATAGATTTAGGTCAAATGTAAGAGCTGTAGAAGGAACGAAAGCACATCAGAAGGTTCAAAGTATGCAAAAAAGCAATTATAATGCAGAAGTTAGTTTAAAACAAGAGATAGAGTTAGATGAGTTCATATTTGATATAGAAGGTCGAGCAGATGGTATCATAATACCAAATAAGCAGGAAGAGTTAGTAATAATCGATGAGATAAAGTCAACAACTATGATGCTAAATCAAATAGACGATACATTTAATTTATTGCACTGGGCTCAAGCCAAAACTTATGCGTATATATATTCATTACAAAATGATTTAGATATCATAGGAGTTCAGCTAACATACTACAATATAAAGACAAAAGAGTTAAAAAAGATAAACAAACAATATAAGAAAGAAGAGTTAAAAGATTTTGTATATGAAATATTAGAGCAGTATATAGTTTGGGCTAAGCTTATAAAAGAGTGGAGAGAAAAAAGAAATGAATCAATAAAAGCAGTAGATTTTCCATATAAAAATTACAGACAAGGGCAACGAAAGCTGGCAGTAGGCGTATACAGAGCAATGGAAGATGAGAAAAATATATTTGTTCAAGCACCAACAGGGATAGGGAAGACTATTTCTACAATATTTCCTGCCGTTAAAGCGCTAGGAGTAGGGCTCAGAGATAAGATATTTTATTTAACAGCAAAGACTATAACAAGACAAGCGGCAGAAGAAGCGTTTGTTTTACTAAGGCGAGAAGGTCTTAGATTTAAGAGTATAACACTAACAGCAAAAGAGAAAATATGTTTCATAGAGGAATGTAGTTGCAATCCAGATGATTGTGAGTTTGCAAAAGGACATTTTGATAGGATAAATGATGCATTATTAGACATCATGGAAAGTGAAGATGAGTTTTCGAGAATAATAATAGAAAAATATGCTAGAAAACACAAAGTGTGTCCATTTGAATATGCTCTTGATTTAGCTATATGGGCTGACTGTGTAATATGTGATTATAATTATGTATTTGATCCAATAGTGTATTTAAGAAGATTTTTTGATACAGAGCAAAGCAATTATACTTTTCTAATTGATGAAGCACATAATCTAGTAGATAGAGCTAGAGAGATGTATTCAGCACAGATTAATAAGAAAAAATTTATGGATTTAAAGAAAATAACTAAAGGGAAAGAAAAAAAGATACACAAATTACTTGGCAAGGTAAATTCATTTATGATTTCCTTGAAAAATGAATGTGAAGAAAAAGGTTTTTATATACAAAAAAGCGAACCAGAAGAGTTATATTATATTTTTATGAAATTAAACAGAGAATTAGAGGAGTTCCTAACAGAAGGGCAGAAAACAGATTACTATAATGATCTATTAGAGCTGTATTTTGATGTGTATAGATTTTTAAAAATATCTGAATTTTATGGTGATAACTACATAACATATGCACAAAAACAAAAGAAAGATATAATACTTAAGATATTCTGTCAGGATCCATCAATGGTGCTTAGTGAATGTATTAGCAGAGGTAAAACGTCTGTTTTTTTCTCTGCTACATTAATGCCAATAAAGTATTTTGCAGATTTGTTAGGAGGGAAAGAAGAAGATTATACTATGTATTTAGATAGTCCTTATGACCCAAATAACCTTGATTTATCAGTAGCTAGAGGCATATCTACAAGATATAAAGATAGAGAAGACACAAAGCAGATAATAGCTTCCAAAATAGCGAGTATAGTAAAAAACAAGGGTAATTATTTAGTATTTTTTTCATCTTTTAAATACATGAATGATGTAGTAGATATATTTACAGATTATAGCCCTAAAACCAAAATAATAATGCAAAATAATAATATGAGCGAACAAGAGAGGGAAGATTTTCTAAGTAAATTTGATGAAAAAAATAAAGAGACATTAGTTGGTTTTTGTGTACTAGGTGGTTTATTTTCCGAAGGAATTGATTTAAAGGGCAACAGGTTAAATGGAGCAATAGTTGTAGGGGTAGGACTACCTCAAATATGCATAGAGAGGGATATAATCAGGGATTTCTTCAATGAAAAGAACAGCAAAGGATTTGAGTATTCATATATGTATCCTGGCATGAACAAAGTATTACAAGCAGCTGGGCGAGTTATAAGAACAGAAGAAGACAAAGGAGTAGTTCTTTTGATAGGACAACGATTTGCATATAACAGCTATAAAAGGTTGTTCCCTAAGCATTGGAATGTCAAATATATAGACTAAAATAACATAGTTACCATGAAATAAACATATACTTTTTCGAGGTGATTATGTGAAAATAAAAAAAGCAATTATACCAGTAGCGGGATTGGGGACTAGGTTTTTACCAGCTACGAAAGCTCAACCAAAAGAAATGCTACCTATAGTTGATAAACCTGCTATACAGTATATAATTGAAGAAGCAGTAAAAGCAGGAATAGAAGATATTCTCCTAATAACGAGTAGAAACAAAAAAACAATAGAGGACCATTTTGATTTAAACCTAGAGTTAGAAATGAAGTTAAAACAAAAGGGAGAAGAAAAACTATTAACAGCTATGAAAAACATATCAAATTTAGCCAATATACATTACATTAGACAAAAAGAACCAAGGGGCTTAGGTCATGCAATATATTGTGGTAAATCATTCATCAAAAATGAGCCATTTGCAGTATTACTTGGTGATGATATAGTATTCTCACCTTTAGTGCCATGTGTAAGTCAATTAATTGAAGTTTTCAAAAGATATAATAGTACAATTATTGGTGTTCAAAAAGTACCATCTAATGATGTAAATAAATATGGAATAGTACAGGGTAATAGGATAGAAGAAAAACTTTATAATCTAGAGAGTTTGGTAGAAAAACCTGAAATAGAACAAGCACCATCAAATATAGCTATATTAGGCAGGTATATATTAACTCCAGAAATATTTAATATACTTGAACATACAAAAGAAGGAAGTGGAGGAGAAATACAGCTCACAGATGCTTTAAATACGTTATGCAAAAAACAGGATGTCTATGCATATGAGTTTGAAGGTTTAAGATATGATGTAGGTAGCAAACTAGGTTTTCTAAAAGCAACAGTTGAATTTGCACTTAGAAATAAAAAATTAGAAAAAGATTTTAGAGAATATTTAAATACATTTATTAAAAATAACTTCTGCCATTAAAACAAAGGAGAGAGTATCATGAAAAAATCATTAATGATAAAAACTGTTATGTTATTGATAACTTGTCTATATTTATGTGCATGTAATAAGATTTCGCCAAAAGAGACAACAGATAAATATATAGAGGCAGAAAGAAAACTTTTTTTCATAGACGAAAGTATATTAATGGAAAATGCGCTAAAATCTACAATAGGTCTAGATAGATTAGAATATATAAAATCTTATTACATCATACAAGAAAGCATTATAACTAAATATGATATTGGTAAAGAAGATAGCATGTTTCTTGAAAGTGTGGCAAAAGGAGTGACTAGAGAAAATTTCAGTTACGATAAGAAGATATCGGGAAAAGTCTTAAATTTCGGCACTAGTAATTCAGATATAATAAAGTTAATAAATTTATATTTAACAGGCAATGAGGAAGGAATAATTACAAGAACAGGAGAACGTAAAGCTACGCTTAGGGGACCTAATAGCGATTCGGTATTTTCATCAAGACACTTCTATTGTGCTATAAATCATGATGTATATGAATTCAAGATAAGTAGATACAATATATATAGTGTTATTAAGGATGGCAAAGACACAGGTAAAACACAAGAATTAAACACAACAAATATAACAATAAAAAACATACAAAGTCCTAAAGTTATACATTATTCTATAGATAAATAATAAATTATATAATAAAACAGCTTGATCTTCAAATTAGAGCAAGCTGTTTTATAATGATTTATAAAGGAGCTAAATCTACCATCTAGAGGTTGATTCATTTGGATTTTTTATAGGTTGATTGACAAAAAAACTATCTATCCACTTTAAGATTTCTTGTTCTGGCACCTTATCATCTTTTATCATTTGTTGCCATTCCTCATCTGTTAATCTTTTAGGACTAATAAATTCGTTGTAGTTGAATACTGCTCCTCTGTTAAGTTGTAACTTATCGCCTACGGGAACTACTACATATATTTCATATGCAGGTCCTACACCTGCTTCTAAATATAGTTCTTTTGATGTATGGATATCTGCAATACATGCCATATTTTTATCTGCATCAGATGTTATCTCATACCAATGACTTAGACCATCTTCAATGAATGTTAAAGTTAAGGATTCTAACCATCCACCGTAAGTTCGTATTCTTTCATTTTCTATTTCTGTTAGATTTTCATTGTTCAATTCTTTAACAGAACATTTAATTAAAAATTTTAGCAGGTCCTCAAAATATCCGATATTCTCTTTCGTTGATTCTGAAAGTATATTTCTATGTTTTAGATTTTCTTTTGAGTATTTAGTCAACCAAAGTAGTTTATTATATACATCAATATTTGGTTCTACATATCCACTGGTAGTAGGAGGCTCATCAAAACCGCCACATTCAGCTCCACTTTGCTTGCCATATAAAACTGTATCATGTTTTAATTCAGCCCATGAACTCATGGACGTAATTAAAGACTTATCTTGCCATGCTACATTAGTCATAAAACTAGGATAACCTTCATTAAATTCTTTTAATAAACCTTTTAAAGTCCAAAGCCAACCATAATACATATTAGACTGCCATTTGCTTTCTTCTAATTCTTCAAATTCATCTTTTAGCTTGTTAAAAGATTCAGCATATCTTTCCCAATAATCAGGAACTTTATTGATATTAGTTTGTATGTCCAAAGCCCTTTTTGATCCTAATACGCCCATTACATCAATTGCTGAAGGGATGGGTCTTTTGAGTGGTTCGCATAAACGCTGAAGTACTTCTGCATCAGGGGTATATCTTTGCCCCATAAATCTGAACTGTTTGCCAACGGGTATTGTATATCCTACAAATTTATTTTTTATTTTAGGCTCTGGTAGTTTCTTAGCCTCTTCATAAACTTCATTAAGTTTATTATCATCTTCAAAATCGTTGATATCAGGATTTTTCCCGAATACTTTTATAAGTATATCTTTATATTGATAAATATTCAAATCATCGCTAGAACCAACATAGAAATTAGTAATGTCATATATATTTTCCCAAAGCTTTATATCATCAGTTTTATAATTAACTAAAAACATACTGTACGTCATCAATAAAGCTTGAACAGTCTGATCTTTACTCTTAACAGTTTCATCATTTTTCATCACATAAAGTGGGAATGGAGCTTGACCATACCACATCATGACTTTGAAGTATCTTTTTAATTCATCAGTTCTTGTGTAGTGACCTCTAGGCTTATACTGGCTATAGTCAAGTTGATATGGAAAGAGAACCGACTTATTAACACCTTCATGCTTTTCTATTAATTGAATTTCTTTTTTTGCTAGTTCTATGGATTCTGTAGGAGCATCCTTAGGAAAATCATTTTTATCTAAAAGCATATATGCAACCGTAAAATATGTAATGTTTTTTTCTAATAATTTTTTTACATAGGGACTGTTGACTTTATTATATAAATAGGCAGATTTCATTAACATGCTTTTAGTGAGAGCTTCCAAATCCTTTAAGAAAATTTCTTTTTCGAGTTTTCTTAATGTATGACCATAAAATACGTGATATGTTTGTAGTACTGAGTCTGTAGTTATAAAACTAGGTATACTGCTATATTCGTTGTATTCATATATATGAAATAGCTGTTCAGATTTGCGAGGTGTTACAACAAAACCATTTTTACATAATAGAGCTTTTTGTTTTCTTGTAAATTTTCCGAATTGATTCACATTAACTATATTAGATAAATCACTCTTGATTTTATAGGGCTTAACTTTAGCATTATAATTAGGAACAGTATACGTCACACTTATAGAATCTCTAGTTGGTTGATTTTTTGTCTCCAAGGTATACTTTTTGCGTTCTTTAATTTGTGGTGTTTTATTATTATTAACATTGGTTGTTACTTTGTCTTTGTTACATCCAGTAGTACTTATAAACAATATAACAAAGCATAAAAGTATTGATATGATTTTTCTAAACAATTAGAATCCCTCCTTTTTATTTTTAGTATATATAAATCTACGATTGTTATTATCATATTTTACATTCAACATTTCTTCTTGATTTCCTTTTTTAAGTGAAACCATGAATTCATTGTCATTTGCTTTTGAGATAGATAATATATCTGTAAAAGGTTTACTTTGAGTTTTGCCTTCAAAACCAAATCCATTCCAATTATATGAATTAATTACTTTTTGCCCATCTCGCAAGTGTTCTATTGATATAAGTTCGTCCTCCTGGTCATAATCTATATCTACAAAGATATAATCATCAAAAGGCTTAGATAATCTTGAGCCTCTCCATTTAGGAATTAATTGACCATCAACATAGTTAAATATAAATGGTCTTTTAGCCATTACTGGATGAAATTTAGTTTTTTTATAGACCCCGATTGATATTTCAATATTATTGCTCCCATCAACGTCGCAAAACTGTACTTTCCATGGGTTGAATCTTTTGAAATCTATACTAAATATTTCGTTCAAATTATTACTATATGAGAATATTTTTATTTCATTTCCATATGCTTCTTTTTTATTGCGAGTCAATATGATTATATCTAGATTTTTATCGTTGTTGATATCATTTATATCGTAGCTTAGTATTTCAGTATTTTCATCGCCTATTTCGTATTTAGATATGAGTTTTTTATTGGGCTTAAGTATACATATTTTGTTATGATATATACTCAATAATAAATTATTATTTAACTTTATATATTTTTTATTTTTATAGACTACATTGTTATAGGAGATATATAAGATACTCATTATTATTAACAGGGATAGAAAAATTTTTAAATATCTCAATTTTTTTATCATTTTCGTTTCCTTTCTCATGAATTAGTCTTTAAGGCTATAAGAATATAATTATATATTCATATGACAATTCCTGCAATATTATATATATATCAATTATCCACGGTAGCTGGGACAGCTATATTATTATTAATATTTAATTTTTTTTATTAGTTTAGGTTGTTTTTTGACCTTCTTATCGACATATATTAATGAAAGAACTATTGATATCTAACAAATTCACAAATATATCCTAAATCTATTGCATATATATTTAATAAGCTTGGACAATCAGCGAACATAACAAATTATAAACTTCAAGTATATATTAAATATAGGAGGATTATATGAAAACAATTTTAGTTACTGGAAGTGCAGGATTTATAGGTTTCCATGTTAGTAGAAAATTATTAGATGAAGGATATATGGTAGTTGGCTTAGACAATATGAACGATTATTATGATGTAAATCTAAAAAAAGATAGACTAAAAATTCTAAAACAATATAAAAATTACCGTTTCACTCATGTCGATATTAGTGATAAGGAAACATTAAAAAAAGTTTTTGCAATATTTGATTTTTCAGTAGTTATAAATTTAGCGGCTCAAGCAGGAGTAAGATATAGTTTAAAGAATCCATATGTGTATATAAAATCTAATTTAGCAGGAGTTGTTAATATATTAGAAGAGTGTAAAAACCATAGTGTAAAACATTTTATATTTGCATCGTCAAGTTCGGTGTATGGTTTAAACGAAAAGTTGCCATTTTCAGAAAAAGACAACACAGACCATCCTGCTAGTTTGTATTCAGCTACAAAAAAAGCAAATGAACTTATAGCTCATGCTTATAGCTATAATTATGGTTTACCAGTAACAGGATTAAGATTTTTTACTGTATATGGTCCTTGGGGAAGGCCAGATATGGCAGTTTATAAATTTACAAATTTAATAGCTAATAACAAAGAAGTTAAAGTATATAACTTTGGTCACATAGATAGGGATTTCACATATATAGATGATGTAGTAAGTGGAGTTATGAAGATTATTGACAAACCTCCAGTAGGCATTAATGACAAAAATCTATCTAGTCAAGACCCATCAATAAGCATTGCGAGGTATAGGATATATAATATAGGTAGTTCTAGATTAATTAACTTAATGAAATTAATATCCATGATAGAGGACAAACTTGGTAAGAAAGCTAACATAAAGTATCTACCAATGCATTTAGGAGATATAAAAAAGACACATGCAGATACAGCCAAAATTACAGAAGCTGTGGATTATAAGCCTAAAGTTACAATTAATAAAGGGCTGGATTACTTTATAAAATGGTATAAAGATTATACCAATAATAAGAATCAATAAACAGAAATTTTGACAGATTGACATTAGTCTTATATTATAGTGTTATAAATTAGTAATGCAAGACAAACCTATACAGATAACATTAATATTCTATATAGGGTATATTATAACAATTAAATGACAACAATATTAAATAATATGTGAATTTGTGTGTTTTGTAAAATAGGACTTTTCAAATTTAATTAGATTTAATAAAATAACACTATGTGAAATAAAAATGAAATGGAGGAAGACAATGTATAAGAAGGTAGCAATAGTTTTCATTGCATTCTTTCTTTTAACTTGCTTGGCAAATGTAGCGTTAGCTTCAAATGACAGACAAAATCCATCAAGACAAGAGGTAGAAAGATTAATAGATGAAGTAGCAAGAAAGAGAGGTATACCAACAGTTATATTAAAATCTGTTGCTAGAGTTGAAAGTGTGTTCAAACAGTACAACTCAGATGGTAGTGTATACACTGGATCAAGAGGTAGTATAGGAATAATGCAGATTAATAATAGAGGTGCTGGATTTGATACTAGAAGGTTAAAATATGATATACCTTACAACATTGAAGCTGGGGCGACAATGCTTTTAAGAAAGTGGGATACATGTGTTAGAAAGCTCCCACAATTTAAAAATATGGATCCTAATATTTTAGAGCATTGGTATTTTGCATTATGGGCATATAATGGTTGGAGCGAGAGCAATAACCCAAACATGATCCCATATAAATATTCAAGTGGAAGAGTAAAGAAATATTCATATCAGGAACTAGTGTTTACGATTGCAGAGAGGGAGTATAAGCAACCGATAGCTAAAATTAACACTAAGCAATTACCAAAACGTGGATTACCATCAAAAGGGTTAATATTAGATACACCTAAAGATTTTCACTATGGAGACATAGATAAATATGATACTGGGGATATTGTAGCAGTGAGCTGTGAAAATTCTCTAAAAATAAGAGATTCTGCCGGTGGAAAGCAAGTTGGAAGCTTAAACCCAGATGATGTACTATACGTAATTGATAAGCCCAATTTGCAGTTTGGTTACTATTGGTATAAAGTTAAGCTTAAAGATTCAGATTTGCAGGGATATGTGGCAGGAAACTGGATAACAAAAATAGGTGAAGTAAAAGAAGAAACGTGTGATGAAAATGCGCCATTTAAAGACGTGTCAAAGGCATGGGGTTTAGAGTATATCACTAAACTAAAAGACATGGGGATAATTAGTGGAGCTAGTGACCACTTCTATCCAAACAAGACGATAACTAGACAAGAATTTAGTGTTATGATTGCTAAGGCATTAAAACTTGGCAAAATGGATATTGAACTAACATATGAAGATAAGGATACAATAAAACCTTGGGCACTAGAATATGTTAAGTCTGTTACAGCAAAGAATTTCTTTTATGGTTTTGAGGATAACAAGTTTAGACCAAACTATAATATAACAAGAGAAGAAATGTCAAAAATATTAAGTACTATTGTTGGACTAGACGATCTTGACATAAAACTTAATTATAAAGATTTAGATAAAGCTTCACCAAAAAATGTACAGTATATTATGAATGTTCATAGCAAGAATTTAATGAATGGCGATACTAAAAACAACTTTAACCCAAATAAGCCGTTGACTAGACAAGAAGCATGTAAAATAATAGTGGGGCTTTTAGATTATATTGATAAAGTTAAAAAATAATATTAGCTATAAGATATTAAAGACCTAAATCACAACGATAATTGTGATTTAGGTCTTTAACAATTAAAACATAATAGTCATTTCTATGTAGTAGGATAAAGAACAGTTTAATTCTTGTAAAACATAAGTATTAATTTATCAAGTTCTTGACTTATCCTGAGTAATTCATTAGCTGGAAGATTTTCGTCAATAGCTTTTTCTAAAGTATAACGTAGTTTGTTTATCTTATCTTTGGTGGTGTTTTCCGAGCAATTTTTTTTCATGATTTTCTCCTAATAGTTAACCTTAAAAATTTAGATATTATACGTGCAAATAGCCCATCAAAAAATAAATATACCATAATAAAAGTGTTGTTTATATAGTAAAATGGGACTAAATTTCAAATTATTCAAGTAATCCCAAGGTTATACTTGATAAAATGCATAAATAAGTAACAAGTGGTAAAAATAAAAGCCAAGGAGGTGTTTATATGAAGAAAAACATACTTTCAATTGGCGTTATATTTTTAACTATTCTAGCAATATGTGTTATAGTTTATATACAAAAACAAGAAGATAACATTGATATAAAAGATAGCTCTAAGGAGCAGATTACAGAAAATACAAACGAAAACAAAGAAGAAAATAGTTTTATTAAGAAGAATGGACTTATATTAAAATAGTTTGTAGGAGATCTAAAACAGTGTTTAGATCTCCTAGTTTGTTCTATTCAAATAATTTCTTAAAAGAATAATTTATTTTATCATTATTTACAGTAAACATTAGATATTTCATTTTCATAAAATTATTAGCAGTATAGTTATTATTTATATGAATATACCTTATGCCATCTTTAAATTGAGTTTTATCCTCATTTCCTGTTTGTACTACCCATATATCCTTATTATCTTTATTATCCTTAAGTATTTTATGAAATAGATTTGCCTCAAGGTTATCGGAAAAACCATTTGATCCAAACACAGGTTTAGGTAATGAAATTATTATATTTTTTGCATTTGAGTTCTTAATATTATTTAAAAACTCTGTCCATTGGTAAGGATTTGTTTGTCTTATTCCACCTTCAGTATCGTTAATTTGCATAAAAAGTGTAGTGCCAATAGTGTGTGTTGAAAAGCCATCCTTAGGCTTTAGAACTTGCTTGCTTTTTATATTTCCAAAATCACCTGGCATCTTGTCTAGTATAATACTTATATCAAATGAATTTAAAGCAAGATTCAATCTATTAGCTATTTGGTAATCTAATAGGTTGTTAAGACTTGCAACACCTGATGTAATAGCAATATTATATCCGTTTTCAGTTTTATCAACCAATTGCTTTTTGCTATCGACTATTTCAGTTTCATTAGGAGCATTTGCTTTTTCATAAGAATATGGTGTATGATAGAGAGATTTTAGACCATCTATAATGATAAAACTATTGTTCATATTCACGGGGCTTGTCTCAGCTACGTATATTTTCTTAATAGTTATTGGATAACTAATATAAGAAGGAATCTTTGCAGTTACCCATTTCCATTTACTCCAATCAATATGATTAGCTAAAGTCAATCTATGAGTCTTTCCTTTGTTATCCAATATTTCAGCTCTAAGCCAGTGATTATCATTGTTTCCGTAAACCCATAAACCTAGCTTGTCCGCTTTATTCTTTAGTGTTATACCACCATCTCTTAAAACCGCATAAGCTGCAGAAGTACCTTCAGCTTTTGTAAAGTCATAGTTAAGTTTTAACGAATTTTGACCATCTTTTTCTTTTGGGCTACTAATCACACTACCTTCCACTGTTTTAGGATAACTGTCAAAGGTTACACCATTAGCACTTTCAAAAGCATCTAGCATTTTCATTATATAACCAACAGAAAAATAGAAATTTTTAGAGGCACCACCTACCTGAGCATTTAAAATTCCACTAGAAGGTGTTTTGTTAGTATATAAAACTCCATCTTTAACTTCACCGATATTCCCATAAACTTTCCATGTTATATCATTAGGATCTATTATCGTAGAAAATCCATTGTCATTTAAACCATAAACTTTCTTTATTAAATCTTTTAATACTATTTTACCGTTTATATCAACGTCAAAATCATATCTATCTGATTGTATTTCCTTTACACTATCTAGTACCTTAATATCGACTTCAGATTTGATACCTTTATATTTTGCATATAATTTACCTGACCCAACTTTTTTAGGAGTAAACTTGTTGGAAGATATAACGCCATCTATATTGGAAGAATATATAACATCATCTTGTTTAATTTGTATTGGGTTATTGTGTATATCATATCCTTTAACAAAAAAACTTTTAGATGTTCCTAGTAACATGCTATTGCTATCTGATGATATCTCAATTCTATTTAGTGCTTCTATAGGAGCATTATTAAATATTCCAAGACCATTAATTACTCTTCTTTGGCTTCCATCAGAAGGGTAATTAATTAACTTTGTAGTATCTTTGTCTAGAGGAGATAATACCATAGTAGTAGAGCCTCCACCATCAAAGTTAATAGCATTGTATGAACCTAGTTCACTCATTAATTCAGTTATTTCTGCTTGGGTGAGACCTTTAAAAGAAGTATGTCTACCGTCAACCGTAACAATGATTAGTTCGTTACCATCTTTAGTTATACCTACAGAAGTTCTAGGTTGTTTTCCTCGCATATTTATAGCATAATCTTTTACTGCTACCCCGTTTTTTATAAGTACAGAGCCACCTCCTACAGCGGCAGAGATATCAGAAATATCTCTAGAAGTATTCATTTGCAAAGAAACAGTATCGCCTATCTTAAAATGCTGTATAAGCTGTTCTCCTGCAAAGCCTCTTCCAGTAAGAACATAACCATTTTGAGGCATCTGGAGTGGAGCATGTCCAGTTTGTATGTTTACTACAGTATTATCCACAACCACAACCTCAGTTAGATCTTTAAAATATCTATTTCCTACTGTCTTATCGGACCAATTGCTATCAAACATCATAATTCCTTCATATTTTCCACCATCTTTATTGATTGAATAAACTCTCAAAGGTGGCTTGCCTTGTGGTATTATCTGCATATTCCAAGTCAAAAAATCTATAAACGGAACTTTTTGATTATTTAGAAATAGAATTGGAAAAGGTTTATCCGAGTTATTAGGAGATGATACAAATTCACTATCTTTTATGACAGGACCAATAGGTGTGGAGAAGTGTGTTGTATAAAAGAAATCGGCATTTATACCAGCTATAGCATTCCAGTCTTTGACCATGTTTCCTATAGTATCTCTATGTATTATTCCTTTTTTACTAAATAACGGTTTAATATTAGTATACTCATCTGACAAATTAACCCTTAAAACATTTATATTAACCCAGCCAGTAGAGGTAAATCTTCTAATGGTTTCATGAGATAAACCACTAGATATAGTTTTTTTGTCTTTATCTTGATATATCATAAACTGATCCACTGCATATGTACTAGATGTGCATATAAGTACGGCAAGTGATATAGCTACAGTAGACAAAAACTTTCTAAGAGCATTGTTCATCATATCACATCCTTTGCTATATTATTTTTTATTAAAACCATAGTTTAAACTGCTCTTTATTTTGTAAAGAAGTTAAAATTTTATCCCTAGCATCCGGAATTAGCTTATTCATATGTGAGAAAAGTTCTTTAATTTCCTCTCGCTTAGTGTTTTTGTCAGCAGGGCATACACTCTCAACTACAGGTATATTATGCCTAACTAGAGCATTTTTAACTTCATGCTCTGGAAGATATATCATAGGTCTAATAACATGTATATTTTTCCTAGATAAGTACGTCTTAGGTAAAAATGTACTTATTCTACCAGTGTAAAACATATTTAAAAACAGTGTTTCTATAGCATCATCCAAATGATGGCCTAGTGCTAATATGTTATAGTTACTTTCAGATATCAGATCATTAAGGGCACCTCTTCTCATTTTAGCACACAGAGAACAAGGATTTTTTTCCTTTCTAACATCAAACACTATTTTTCCAATCTCCGTTTCTTTTATTTCAAATTCAACATCTATTTTTTTACAAAAATCTTTAACAGCAGTTAGGTCAAAATCATCAAAACCTAAGGTAACACTAAAGGCCTTCAGATTATACTTAACGGGGCTAAAATGTTGAAATAATTTTAGTCCATATAGTAAAACCATACTGTCTTTTCCACCAGAAACTCCGACAGCTACATTATCTCCATCTTTAATCATTTCATAATCTTGTACTGCTTTTCTTATAGCACCTAAAACTTTCTTCAATATTCCATTCCTTTCATATACAGCGTATAGCATTAATTATAATATATAATTATTATATAAGCATTACAAATAAATTACAAAAGAATTAATTAACATGGTAGTAATTACATAGAATTTTAAGAATATGGGCGGTACACATAGACATCGGACAGTATTAATGATAATATAAATGTGTGATATTATATATAAGATGTAAAGTATTAAAAAAGATTGTTTATTTAACAGTTATCAGATTGATTATATATAATTATTTACTTAGGGGTAACTAATATTACATAGTGATTACGATAATTAGTATATCCGCGTTTACGCATGTTATTTATTTAATTGCAATTAATATAATTAGCTAACAATAGGTATATTTAATAACTATACAGTAATCACAAAGAACGAGGATAATTACATGAAAAAATATGTTTTAGTTTTTTTAATGTCGATGGTTCCAATAGTAGAGTTAAGAGGGGCAATTCCAGTTGGTGTATCAATGGGAATAGATCCTACCCTTAGCTTGTTTATAAGTATTGTAGGGAATTGCCTGTTAGTGCCAATATTGCTAAAAACAATATTACCAATACTGAGGTTTTTTTATAGAATAGAATATTTTAAGAAATATGTTATTTGGGTACATAAAAGAACGATGAGTAAGAGCGAAAGAGTAAAAAAATACGAGGTCTTTGGTTTATTTTTGTTAGTGGCAATACCTGTTCCATCTACAGGGGTTTATACAGGTTGC
This sequence comes from Abyssisolibacter sp. ZYX002, assembly GCF_056892235.1. Lineage (NCBI taxonomy): Bacteria > Bacillati > Bacillota > Clostridia > Eubacteriales > Clostridiaceae > Abyssisolibacter > Abyssisolibacter sp. ZYX002. Next base: position 101,939 of record NZ_JARMXH010000010.1, on the reverse strand, counting down.
TTGGTCGCAACATTACTTAGGATTAAATACAAAGATGCATTAAAAGCTATCTTGTCAGGAGTAATAACATCTGGAATGATTGTTTACGTCTTAAGCGTCGTTATTATTAATTAAAGACACAAAAAACCAAAAAAATGTAAAAAAGTATTGCAACATTTATGAACATATGCTATTATAAGAGAGAACGTAAAACTAAATAAGTAACCTTATTAAGAGTGACTGAGGGAATAGGCCCTATGAAGTCCAGCAACCGACTATTACTAGCAATAATAGGAAAGGTGCTAAATCCTACAGATATTACATCTGAAAGATGAGGAAGTGCTATAGACAACTCTTCCTTAAGGAAGAGATTTTTTAATTTGAACAACTTTAGATATGACATAGATACATATAGCAGTTCCTTTGAGATTTGCTATAACAGGCAAATCTTGGGTCACGATGGGAGTTGATTCCACTTACTATTCGTTTAAAAAATAAAATTAGGGGGTTGTATTATGAGACAATGGTTATTTACATCTGAATCTGTAACAGAAGGCCATCCAGATAAAATGTGCGATCAGATATCAGATGCAATACTAGACACAATCTTATCAAAAGATCCAAATTCTAGAGTTGCATGCGAAACATCCGTAACGACAGGATTAGTATTAGTGTCTGGAGAGATATCAACAAGTTGCTATGTTGATATACCAAAGATAGTTAGGCAGACAGTAAAAGATATAGGTTATACAAGAGCTAAATATGGTTTTGATGGAGATACTTGCGCAGTTATTACATCTATAGACGAGCAATCACCAGATATAGCTATGGGCGTTGATGAAGGGTTTGAAAGTAAAAAAGGAGAAATAAATGATTCTGAAAATGCTACAGGTGCAGGGGATCAAGGTATAATGTTCGGATTTGCGTGTAACGAAACACCTGAGCTTATGCCATTACCTATTTCATTGGCACACAAATTAGCTAGAAGACTTGCAGAGGTAAGAAAAAATGGTACCCTCAAATATCTAAGACCAGATGGAAAGACACAAGTTACAATAGAGTATCATGATGATAAACCTCATAGAGTAGATACAATAGTTATATCTACACAACATTGTCCTGATGTTGAATTAGAGACAATAGAAAAAGATTTGATAGAAAAAGTTGTAAAAGAAGTAGTGCCAACTAAATTCTTAGATGATAACACTAGATTCCTAATCAATCCTACAGGAAGATTTGTAATAGGTGGACCTCAAGGAGATGCAGGATTAACAGGAAGAAAGATTATAGTAGATACTTATGGTGGATACTCTCGTCATGGAGGAGGAGCTTTCTCAGGAAAAGATCCTACAAAAGTTGATAGATCTGCAGCTTATGCAGCTAGATATGTTGCTAAAAACATAGTTGCAGCAGGGCTTGCTGACAAATGTGAAGTACAGCTAGCTTATGCTATAGGAGTAGCATATCCTGTTTCAATATATGTAGATACTTTTGGCACAGGAAAAATTGATGAGGAAAAGATAGAACAATTAATCAAAGATAATTTTGATTTAAGACCAGCAGCAATAATTAGAGACTTAGAATTAAAAAGAGGGATATACAAGCAAACAGCTGCATATGGACATTTCGGAAGAACAGACATAGATTTACCTTGGGAAAAAACAGATAAAGTAGATGTATTAAAGAAAGAAGCAAATTTATAAATAGCTAAGTAACAAAAGATCAGTAGATTGAGTACAATGTATTAACCATATATTTTATTATTAAGCGATAGCTTTAGAATGAAGGTGATACATTGTTGATTCTACTGGTTTCTGTTTTTATATACGTTTTTTTTGTTTACGGAATAATACAATTTATTATGGAAGTTGGCTGTAATTTCGCATATAAGAAACATATAAAAGATAAAATATGTATATACGTAGAAGAACCAGAAACTATTGAGTATACACTCAGAATGGTTAAAGATAAATTTTCATATATTTGCTTAGTGTTTGAAGAAAAAGATGATTTAACAGAAGAAATCGCAAGGAAATTGATTGATGAAAATAGATTGGAAATAAGGTATATAGACAATGAATAGGTTTATACCTAGAGAGCAGTTATATTTGTATCTCTAGGTTTTTTTATTTATAGGTATATGTATAAATAAAAAATACTATAAGCTAAATTATGGTATAATAATTTAAAACGAAGAAAAATGATAAGAGCTTTTGGAGGTTTTATATTTGGTAAGCTTACAAGGTACTGTAGAGGAAATTATTTTTAAGAACGAATCAAATGGATATATAGTAGCTGTAATAGAAACAGAAGATGATATAGTAACTATTGTTGGATGTATACCCATAATAAATATAGGAGATACCCTTAATGTACAGGGCGAATGGGATTACCACTCAAAATTTGGGCAGCAATTGAAAGTACAATCATATGAAAAAATTCAGCCTACAACAACGAGTGGTATAGAAAAATATCTCGCTTCAGGCTTAATACCAGGTATTGGACCTAAAATGGCAAAGAAAATAGTAGAGCATTTTGGTGAAGATGCATTAGATGTATTACAATATAGTCCTGATAAAATTACGCAGATACAAGGTATAGGGAAGAAAAAAGCCGAGAAAATTTCCCAAGCATTTGCTGAGCAAAGGAACTTGAAAAATATTATAATGTTTTTGCAGAAACACAATATCACTACAGGTTACGCTGTGAAAATATATAAACAATATGGAGAAGAAGCAGTAGCAATTCTAAAAGAAAATCCGTATCAGCTTACAGAAACTATACATGGTATAGGGTTTAAACTAGCGGATAATATAGCCACAAATATGGGTATAGATAAAACTTCTATATATAGAATTTCTGCAGGCATAAAGTATGTAATAATGAATCATTCATCATCAGGACATACATATGTGCCAAAAGAGGAATTAATCGCAAAAAGCTCAGAATTATTAACAGTAAATACTGAGTTAGTAGAAGAAGGCATTACTTCATTAGCAATAAACCAAGAGATAAAACTTGAGATTAGTGATAAAGATACAAGAGTATATTATATGCCATTTTATATAGCAGAGATGAACGTCAGTAAAAAAATAATAGAGTTATCAAGAGCAAAGGTTGATAATATAGACATAGATATAGATAAAGAAATAGCGTCGATCCAAGATAACGAAAAATTTTATTTTGCAGTAAAACAAAAAGAAGCAATAAAACAGGCTATCAAAAATGGATTTATGGTTTTAACTGGTGGACCAGGAACAGGGAAAACTACAACCATAAACAGCATCATAAAAATATTTGAAGAATGTAAGAAGACAGTATTATTAGCTGCACCAACAGGCAGGGCTGCAAAGAGGATGTCAGAAGCAACAAATAAAGAAGCAAAAACCATACATAGATTGTTAGAGTATGGGTATATTGACGATGATGTAGCGATGTCATTTGCGAAAAATGATGAAGAACCTCTAATATGTGATGTATTGATAGTAGATGAGGTCTCAATGGTAGATATACTTCTTATGAATAACTTGCTTAAAGCCATACTAGTAGGTACTAGAGTTATATTAGTAGGAGATGTTGATCAACTACCATCAGTAGGCCCGGGGAATGTTTTAAGAGATATTATAGATAGTGATATAGTAAAAGTGGTAAAACTTGATGAAATTTTTAGACAGGCAAGAGAAAGCATGATAGTAGTAAATGCACATAGAATTAACAAAGGAGAGCACCCACTAGTAAACGTCAAAGATAAAGATTTTTTCTTCATGACAAGAGATAATACAAATCATATATCAGATACTATACTAGAACTATGTACAAAGAGACTCCCCAAATATAATGGCTATGACACACTAAAAGATATACAAATATTAACACCGATGAAAAAAGGTGATGTTGGAGTCAATATGCTTAATACCAGATTACAATCTGTTATAAATCCATATTCTAAAGATAAACCAGAAAAAAAACATGCCGATGTAATATATAGAGTAGGGGACAAAGTAATGCAGATAAAAAACAATTACAAGATAAAATGGAAGATAAATAATTTTGGTAAAATTACAGAAGGAGAAGGCATATTTAATGGAGATTTTGGATATATAGTTGATATAGATGATGAAGATAGCACTATAACAATAGTATTTGATGAAAATAAGAGAGTAAAGTATAAGTACAACCAACTAGATGAACTAAGGTTAGCATATGCAACTACGATACACAAAAGTCAAGGAAGTGAGTTTCCAGTTGTGATTATTCCTATAAGTTGGGGACCACCTATGTTACTAACAAGAAACTTGCTATATACAGCGGTTACTAGAAGTAAAGAGTTAGTTGTTCTAGTAGGAATTAAAAAGTATATGAATATAATGATAGAAAATAACAGAATAAAAACTAGGTATTCTTCGTTGAAAGATAGGATAAAAGGACTATTTGAATTATTCATGAATGATAATGTATAATAATAGTGAGGGGTAATTATGGTAATAAAGTTAATAAAAGATTTTATCATAACAATCATAGACGTAATATACCCACAAAGAAATATATGCTTATTATGTGATGAATTTAGTGAAGAAATCAAGAGTGGAATTTGCCCAAAATGCTACAATAAATTAGTCTATAATATCAAGACATGCGAGAAATGTGGACGACCTTTAAAACAAAGCTATCTACCTTCTTTATGTCATGATTGCAATAACAAACAACAAATATTCAAGAAGGGAATATCACCACTAATATATGAAGGATACATAAGAGATTGTATTCACAAGTTTAAATATGGCAAAAAACCATATATGTATAAAGCTCTAGGAAGCATTATGCTAGACTATTTAAATAGTCTAGACTTAGACTTTGATATAATAATACCAGTTCCACTCAATAAAAAAAGATTACTAGAAAGAGGGTTTAACCAAGCAGAGCTATTGAGTAAGTGCATATCAAAACATTCAAACAGCCGGGTCATTACTAAATCTCTAGTTAGAACAAAGAATACAAGAAGACAAAATAAACTAAACAGAAAAGACAGATTAAAGAACATAAAAGGTGCGTTTACAGTTAGAAACAAAGAAGTGATTGCGAATAAGAACATAATACTAGTAGATGATATATATACAACAGGTACAACAATCAATGAATGTTGTAAAGAATTAACGAAATCAGGAGCTAAGAGCATATACGTATTGACATTAGCTATAGGATACAACGAACAATATTCAGGTTAAACTAAAGGGAGGAGAATTGATATGGATATACGAAATTGCAAAAAGTGTGGTAGGATTTATAACTTTGACGGCTTTAAGCTTTGCCTTAGCTGTAGACAAGAAGAGGAAGAAGTTTTCAAGGTAGTACGAGATTATATATATGAAAATCCGACTGCATCAATACAAAAAATTTCAGAAGATACAGAGGTGCCAGTAAAGAAAATATTAGGGTATCTAAAAGAAGGTAGATTGGAGATTAGAAATGCTGACAACAATTTACTATTAAACTGTGAGAGATGTGGCAAACCCATATCAACAGGTAGATATTGCGATAGATGTGCGGTAGAAATGAGTAATGTTTTTCAACAAGCGATAAGAGACTCCAATCCTAAAAAAGTAGAGAAAAAAGATACTAAAAGTGATAGAATGTTTATATCAAACCGTTTTAAGAAGTAGTTACTATTAATAAATTAAATAATAATTAAAGTAAGACCTCATCTATGACGATGTTATGTATAGAATATATTGTCAAGATGAGGTGTTTTTATGAAAATATTTAATAGTTCGCAGGTTCAAAAGGCTTATAAGATATATTCAAAAAATAATAACATAAAGAAAGCTAACAGTATAGCTAAGCTGAGTAAGAGGGATGAGGTCAGTTTATCGTCCAAAGCTGTAGAATATCAATATGCAATGAAAGCCTTTAAAGAACTTCCAGAAGTGAGAGAGCAAAAAGTAAACGAGATTAAAAAAAGAATAGAAAGCGGAACGTACAAAATAGATATCCAAAAGATAGTAGATAAAATATTTTCGTAGTAGGTGGTGAAACAGTGAAGATTTATTTAGACGAGTTAAAAAAAATATTAGCAGAGGAATGTCATATATATAATGAACTCTTAGAATTAACAGATAATAAGACTCAAGTAATTATGGAAGGAAAAACCAAAGAATTAGATGCTATTACAAAAAAAGAGGAAAAACACATACTTATGATAGCAACACTAGAAAAAAAGAGAGAAGAAATAGCAATAGGGCTAAGGAACAGTTTAAAGCTTGCAGAAGATAGCAATATGACAGATATTATAGATAAACTTAGTCTAGAGGATAAAAAAGATTTCGAAGAGATAAGATTAAAATTAATAGATGTTTTAGATAAAATAAAACAAAAAAATGAACTTAACAATACCTTGATTAGTGATGTATTAGAGTATATTAACTTAAATATAAACCTTTTGACTAATACTAAACAAGGAAGTGTATACAATAAAAAAGATAACAACTACGTACAGCAAAACAAAAGTATCTTTGATGTAAAGGCATAAGTGGGAGGAAAGAATATGACAAATATAATGGGGACATTATCAACAGCTATTTCTGGATTATATGCTAATAACAAAGCATTAGAAACAACTTCTCATAACATTGCTAATGTCAATAACCCAAACTATGTTAGACAACAAGCTATACAAGAAACTTCATTTTATAAAAGGACGTCAAGATTTCAAACAGGCACAGGTGTCACAGTACAACAAATCCGGCAGATACGTAATGAATTTCTAGATATAAAATATAGAGAACATTCAACAGGTTTAGGTTATTATAATTCTAGAAATCAAATACTAGAACAGGTGCAAGGAATAATCAATGAAACTTCAGGAAGCGGGCTTCAAGACGTAATGACTAAGTTTTGGAATGCTTGGGATGAGTTATCGAAGGATGCATCAAGCTCAACAAAAAGAGGATTACTCAAACAAAATGCAACCGCATTAGTAGATACGGTAAACCATTATGCAAAACAGCTTGATGATCTACAAGTAAATCTCAACAAACAGTTAAAGGATAAAGTTAATGAAATAAACACAATAACTCATAGATTAAGAGATCTAAACATTGCTATACAAGGAAAAGAAACTACAGCAATAAAAGCTAATGACCTTAGAGACGAAAGAAATGCATTGCTTGATAGATTATCTGAAATAGCAGATATAGACTACTATGAAACTCAGAATGGCATGGTTAATGTACGACTTTGTGGGAAACATGTTGTGATGAATAATAATGTGACAGACTTAGAACTTAGAACAAACGGATCAGCATTTTACGATGTATATTGGTCAGATGATAATATAAAAGTTGATATAAAGAGTGGAGAGATAGCAGGTATTATAACAGCTAGAGGAGATGTGGCAAAGACCATATTAGGTAAAAATAATGGTACAGTAAAGCAGAAAGTAGAGATAGTTATAGCAGTTGACACGACAAGTGCAGATATGACTAAAATAAAAGAGACTATTAAAGCTTACAAAGAAGACATGAAAAAGAGAGGTTTAGAGCCAGTATTCAAACTAGTCAGATTTGGGGGAACTGGTATAGGAGCAGTAAATCCTAATTTCCAGACAGATATCACTACTGCTATGCTTAATTCACTTAGTACAGAACCAGAAGTAGCAGAAAACTTTGAAGATGTTGTAAATTTAATTGAAAGCACAACCTTTGATCCTAAATCATTAAGAAAACTGGTAGTTATTACCGATGAAAGTATAGGTGGAGATGGTACTCCAGTAAGTCTAGCTAATGCTAAAGATTATATCAAAAGATTAAACGCACTTGATGTCTCGACAAGTGTAGTTTCAAAAGAAAAGTATAAGAAAATAGGTGACACTGGAGAGATAGGTTGGGAATATCTTGCACAAAAGACAGGTGGTAGTTTTATAGATATAGATAAATCACCAGCTAGTAAGCTAGGAGTAGAAATATCACAGCTTACAACTAACGACATAAGCTCGAAGATGGGACAAGTTAAATCATACAATGAAATTATACCATCAATAAAACAGAGATTGAATGCATTTGTAAACACTATAGTAAGAAATGTAAATTATATTCATAGACAAGGAGTTACATTTGATGGCAATCCCGGGCAAGACTTTTTCGTAGCTATTAATCCTACTTTACCATTACAGGCAGGAAATATTAAACTAAACGATAACTTAGCAGAGTTAAACAATATAGCAATAGGATCAAGACCACATGAAGCTGATAATGGTGAGATAGCAAAAAAAATATACGATATAAGAGATGATTATATATTTGGAAACCTTAACCCAGACAATTATTTTAGAGATATTGTGTCTGATATAGGGGTAGTAGGAAAGACAGCCAATAATTTTCTTAAAAATAAAACAACATTAAGAAACGAAGTAGATAATAAGAGAAAAGCACTTTCGTCGGTATCATTAGATGAGGAAATGGCCGATATGTTAAAATACCAACATTCATATGCAGCAAACTCAAGAGTAGTTAATGCTGTAGATGATATGCTTGATAGGATAATAAACAAAGTTGGAATAGTAGGAAGATAATATAGATAAAAGAGGTGTAAAATATGTCAGGATGGTTAGGCTTTAGTACAGGAGTATCAGGGTTATTAGCAAGTCAGAGAAGCCTTTACACTACAAACCACAATTTAGCTAACATACAAACAGATGGTTATTCAAGACAAAAAGGAACTCAAAATGCACAATCAGCATTGTATTTAAAGGGATTAGGTTACGTAGGAACAGGTACAACTGTAGAAGATGTGAGAAGAATTAGAGATGAGTTTGTGGATTTTAAATATTGGACTGAAAATGCAAGTCATGGTGACTGGGAAATAAAAAAAGATAATATGCATGAATTAGAGAATATATTTGGAAAAGTAAGTGACAATAAACTGAGTACTGATTTAAATAATTTTTACAAAGCTCTTGGTACACTAAGTACAAATCCACAGGCGGCAGAAACAAGAAAAGTAGTAAAAGAAGCAGCAATTACACTTACAAAGCAACTAAATCAAACAGTTAACAAGTTATATAATTCACAGAAAGAACTGAACTTTTCAGTAATGACGAAGATAAAACAAGTTAATGATTTTGCATCGCAGATAGGTAATCTAAACAAAGAAATAAAATTTTTAGAACTAGACGGTAGCATGGCAAATGATCTCAGAGATCAGAGAGATTTATTAGTAGATAAACTATCAAAACTTGTAAATGTGACTGCTAATGAAGAGAATGGAGAATTCTCAGTTTCAATCAAGGGTATAACATTAGTAAATGGGAAAAATGTTAATAAGTTAAAATATCCACCAAATTTAGTGGACAATCCATGGAATCCAAAAGAGAAATTAGTTAAAGTAGAATGGGAAAGTAATGGTGAACCAGTACATTTAGAATCAGGTGAAATCAAATCACTAATCGAGATGAGGGATGGTGATGGGAGTGGATCAAGCATTAGAGGTATACCATTTTATATAAAGAGACTAAACCAATATGCACAGCAAATGGTCAAAAAAATGAATGAAATACACTTTCAAGGACAAGGCTTAGAAGGGCATAAAGACGTATTCTTATTTACACACGACAATAAATCGTCTAGTGAGTTTTTTACTGGTATGGATTATACTGATACTGCTAAAGTTACAGCAATGAACGACTATATAAAGAACAATGTGAGAGCAGATAATATAACAGTGTCACTTGATATCCAAAAAGATGTTAATGCAATAGCTACAGGTGCAAAAGGAAGTGCTGGAGTGGAAGACAGTACTACTGTAAAGAAGCTATTAGCAACAAGAGATGATATACACTTTTTCGATAGTAGTGATGCTCCAAAGGGTAAGCCAGAAGATTTTGTATTAGCTATTATATCAACTCTATCAGTTGATAGCAGTCAAGCAGCGAGAATGGAAAAGAATCAATCAATAATATTGAAAAGTATAATAAAAAGAAGAACGTCTATATCTGGAGTTTCAATGGATGAAGAAACAGCTAATTTAGTTAAATTTCAACATGCATACAGAGCATCAGCTAAAATAATAACTACAATGGATAAAATATACGATATAACAATTAATAACCTAGGCTATGTAGGTAGATAAGGAGGAGACTGATGAGAATAACAAATAATATGCTTGTGATGAATCTTATGAACAATTTAAATTCGAACCTAAACAAATTAGATAAAACTCAACAAAAAATAGCATCGGGCAAAAAATTCCAATTACCATCAGATGATCCAATAGGGGTCTCAAAGAGCTTAAAGTTTCATACAGATTTATCAAGAATAGAGCAATATCAAAGTAATCTGAAAGACGGACTGTCTTGGATGAAGGTAACAGAAGATTCGATCAAGCAAGTTGGAGAGATAATGAAAAGAGCAAAAGAGCTAACAATACAAGCTCTAAACGGTACAAACTCAGATGATGATAAGAAAAAAATATCAGAGGAAATCGGACAACTAAAAGAACAATTGATAAAGATATCAAATGCAACATATGCAGGAAGAAGTATATTTACAGGATACAAAACTGATACAGACCTTTTAGACAAAGATGGCAACTATAAGCTCACTAATTATAAAGCAGGAACAGTTGGAGGGTCAGATATAATAAAGTTAAATGATACAGAGGTCAGTAAATACAATATTGGAGTATCAGATGAAATAGGGATAAATACAGTAGGAATAAGATTATTTGGGAAAAAAGGAATCGATTTAGATACGGTTAGTTACACAGGTAGTGTGAATGGTTATAAAGTAGATAAGACAAGCAAAACATCAGAAATAGATACTAATACTAATAAGAGTTATATGATAGCATTATTTGATGACATAAAAAAATGTATGGATACAAATAATAATGTGGATTTAAACAAGGATTTAGATAGACTTGCAAATGTCAACGAAGTAGTTTTATCATTAAGGGCAGAAATAGGAGCTAAATGCAATAGACTAGATATGACGGAAAAGAGAATGACGGATGAAAATTTAACATTTACTAAATTAATGTCAGAAAATGAAAATGTGGACATGAGTGAAGCAATAATGCAATCAAAGATGGAAGAAAGCGTATATAATGCTTCGCTTGCAGTAGGGATGAAAGTAATTATGCCTACGTTAGTTGATTTTATAAGGTAGTGATATTATGAAACTTAGTATAAGAACTACAAATGCACAGTTAGGCATTAAAACTACAAATGCACAGATGAACTTAAGGCAACCTAAAGGAGAACAAAGTATAAAGCAAATATCACCTAGATTTGAAGTTGATTGTGAAACACCTAGAGTTATAATCGACCAATACCAGTGTTTTGCTGAATCAGGGCTAAAGTCTCCATCAGATTTATCTAAAGAAAATACACAATTAGCAAAGCAAAAAGCGATAGAAGGTATACGAAGAAGAGTAGAAAACGGCAATAGGTTAGCAAACATCAAAGTAAGAATGCCAGAAGCATTGTCAGAGATAGCAGCCAGGAACTATTATCCACAGCAGAGGGTTTTTGATGTAGTGACAATGCCAAGAAGTAGACCTAAGATAGATGTTGTTGGGCATTTGAATATAAACTGGAAGCTAGGAGAGGCTCAGATAGCATATAAAGTGAATAAACCTACAATGGATTATAAACCAGGTAAGGTAGATATATATCTAGAGAGGGAATTTGACATTGACATACAGTGGATTGATGAGAAGAATCAAAAATAAAGAAAGCTGGTGTTATTATTGAAAATACAAACTAAATTTTTTGGAGAAATGGACATAAAAGAGGAAGATGTTATACACTTTCCAAAAGGCTTGATAGGATTTGAAGATAAAAAAGAGTTTGTAATTATAAATCCAGAAGAAGGAACTCCATTTCAATATTTACAATCAATAGAAGATACAGAATTATCATTTGTAATAATGAATCCATTTATATATAAGAAAGACTACGATTTTAATATACCAAAAAAAGTAGACGACTTACTAGAGATACATAGTATAAACGACATAGAGGTATATAACATAATAGTTATACCTAACGATGTCAGTAAAATGACTGCTAATTTAGCTGCACCATTGATTATCAATATAAACTCAAAGTTAGCAAAACAAATAATTATTGAAAATAGAAACTATCCTGTGAAGTTTTATGTTGTAGAGGCTTTAAAGGAAGCAAAACAGGAGGCAAAATAATGCTTATACTAACTAGAAAAAAAGACCAGAGTATTATTATAAATGATAACATAGAAGTTATAGTGATGGATGTAGTTGATGGCAAAGTAAAGCTTGGGATTAAAGCTCCTAAAGATATAGAGATATACAGAAAAGAAATATGTGATGATATTAAGGACATGAATAAAGTAGCAGCAAAGAATGACAAAGGGGATATTAAGAGTTTGAGTGACTTTTTTAATAAGTTATAAAAATAATACTTATGAGGTAGAAGGGGGAGTATCATATATGAAAATAACAGGTTCTATAGAAACTAATAATGTTAATAGAGTTCAAAAGGTAACAGAAAGTGAAAGTAAACCGAATATCAATATTAGATTAAATAACACGTCAAAAGAAGAAAACAACATTAAAAACTCGAAAGTACAAGAACAAGACATAATTCATGCAATTGAGCAAGCGAATAAAAGTGTTATAGTCTACGATAGACGCTTGGAGTTTTCAATACATGATAAGACAAAGCAAATAATGGTCAAAGTTATAGATACTGTGAAGGATGAGGTTATTAGAGAAATACCTGCAGAGAAAACACTAGACATGGTGGCAAAATTCTTGGAAGTTGCAGGGATATTAGTAGACGAAAAAATATAATAGACTAAGAGAGGGTGATATTAATGAATTCAAGTCTAAGAATTGGTGGTTTGGCATCAGGTATAGATACAGATAAGATAATAAAGGATCTGATGAAAGCAGAAAATGCAAAAATGGATGTCCTTAATCAAAATAAAAAATTAAATGAATGGCGTACAGAGCTATACAACGAATATAATAAAAAGCTAGCGAGTTTTGTATTAGAAGCGAGAAAAGAATTTGGGTTGGATAGCTATTCATCAACAGGTAAGCTTTCTAGTTCAAGCGTAGGAAATTTTAACTGGGTAAAAAAAGCAACATCATCAAATAAGGATTATGCTAAAGTTAGTGCAACAGCTGGTGCTGTAAATGGAAGCTTTGATGTTCATGTTACGAGGTTAGCTAAAAATATATCTATTAGTAGTTCAGCAAAATTGGACAATGAATTTGCTCCACTAAAAAACCAATTTAATTTATCAGATACAGATATCATTGAATTCACTATAGAAAATGGTAAGGGGGTATCGCATACATTCAAGTATAGTGGTAGTGATTTGACTGATAAGACTATAGCTGATATTGCTAATGATATTAATAATTATAGAGATGGTAATAAAAAAGGATTGGGAGTAAAAGCAGTATACGATGCATCTATTAATAGATTCTTTTTTCAAACAGAAAAAACAGGTGAGCAGGAAAGTTTTAAAATAACACAGGGAGTAAATTCTACAGTGAACTTTATTGCAGGAACAAATAATAAATTGAAATTAGCGATTGATTATGGTACTGTATATAAAGGAGCAGATGGAGAAATAAACTTTAACGGTGCAAATAATATAAAGATTACAGATAACAACGTAAAAATATACGGAATAGATATGGAGCTGAAAGCAGAAGGTGTAGATTTTAAGGTAAATGTTAGCACTGATGTGGATTCTGTTTATGAAAAAATAAAAGGTTTTGTAGATAAATACAATAAACTAGTAGACGAATTTTCTCTAAAGCTAGGAGAGAAGAAATACAAAGATTTTAAACCTCTTACTACGGAGCAAAGAAAAGGGATGTCTGATGAAGAAGCTAAAATGTGGACAACCAAAGCAAAAAGTGGTCTATTAAGAGATGATGGTATGTTTACAAGTACATTGAGTAATATTAGAAGTGGATTATATGAGAAAATAGAAGGTACTTCTCATGGGATAAACTTTTTATTTGATATTGGAATTACAACCGATAAATATAGTCAAGGACAAACTGGTGGTAAGCTTAAAATAGATGAATCTAGATTAAAAGAAGCAATAAAAGACAATGTAGATGGTGTATTGGAAGTGCTATTCAAACAACCTGATCCATTGGAAAAAGACGAAAAGGTTATTAGAAAGACTAGTGGTATATTTACTCGGATACAAGCAGATATCACAGATGGAATCAAAAAAGTAATTGACAAAGCAGGAACAGGTGGTAATAATGATTACTTTAGAAAAGTACAGATTAATATATTAGTAGATTTTGTAACGAAAAAAGGAAGTATAAGCGACCTTGATAGTGACAAAAAAAAGATAGAAAAAGACATATATAATATGAAAAGATACCTTAAATCAAAAGAAGATGGTTATTGGAGTAAGTTTACAGCTATGGAGAAAGCATTAAAGAAAATGCAATCTCAGAGTAATTGGCTTACACAACAAATGGGTGGATAAATAGCAGAAAAGGAAGGTATTATGATGTTAAATAATGCTTATAATAAATATCAGCAGAACTCGGTTATGACAGCTAGTCCTCAGGAGTTGACTCTGATGCTATACAATGGTGCTATAAAATTTATGAAGCAATCAAAGTTGTATATAGAGAAGAAAGACTTACAAAATGCACACAATACTAATATAAAAGCACAAAATATAATACAAGAATTAAATATAACATTAGACATGAAGTACGAATTGTCACAGGGATTAAGAGACTTATACGAATTCATATTGAGAGTATTAATAGATGCAAATATAGAAAAAAAACCAGAGCTATTAGATAATATAATACCTATAGTTGAAGATATGAGAAATACTTGGCAAGAAGCTATGAATATAGCTAAAAAACAGAAATAGGTGAGTTAAATGTCTGAGAAATTAATAAATGATATGAATTTATTACTAGAAGAGAAAATAGATTTTTTAAACCAGATATATGATTATACAAAGAAGCAATCAACAGCAGTACAATCAGATGATAATATAAAAGATATAGAAACGTTTGTGGAATTAAAAGAGATTGTAATAAAAAAAGTAGATAATATAGATCTTGAATTCTTTAATTTAATTAATGAATTTAAAAACAAAGAAGGAATACAAAGTATGGAGGACTTAGATACTGAAAAATATCCTCAGGCTAAAAAACTACAATCATCAACAGCTGATATATTATCACTCCTTAAAAAAATAAAAGATATAGAGCAGAAAAACTGCATTACATTGAATCAGGCAATTAAAAACGTAAAAGGAAAACTTAAAAATATCAATACAGGAAAGAAAATGGTCAGTGGTTATAACACTTATAAAAATGTTAGTAATTCAGTAATGATTGATCAAAAAAGATAGAGTGGGAGCTAAATTCCATTAACATATAATGAAGATGATTTTATTAGTAGCGGTTGTTAGGGAAAAGTCCCTAAATAACTGCTACTTTGATTTTAACTAATAATTTATTGTGGATGAGATGGTAGTATGAAGCTATAATATTTTTACACACTACATTTTTTAATACTAGTAAGTATATAGTGATATGTAGCACACACTTTATCATGTTGAGAGTAATAGTCATCATATAAACTCATAACTTTTTCTATAAATTGAGGAGCCAATGGAGTACTATCCGCTAGACAATTATTTGCACCTATTTTTTTTACAGAGTATAAGAAATTCATACAAGAATTAAAATATTCTACATAGAAATCCTCAGATAAATCTACATTATATTCAGCATTACTTTTCGTTACTATATCATGACAAATATTCTTTAGATTTTGTAAAGAAAAAAAAGATTGACCAGGAGTTACAATATCCTTTATATTTAGTAATTGTCTAGTTTCTTGGAAACAATGATGTAGTTCTTTAAAAGTGTGATTACCAAAGGTAGAAAAAATCATTGTTCCATTTTTATTTAAATTTCCTAGTAAATTTGCTATGGTTTTATGCATACTATTAAACCACTGAAAGGTTGCATTAGATATTATCAAATCGTATTTTTGTTTTAAAGCTATAGTTTCAATATCATCACATACAAAAGATATGTTATTACTATTTATAGTAGTTCTAACATGTTCAATCATACCAGGAGCTATATCAACAGCTGTAATATGTGCATTAGGAAAGTGTTTTAATATAGCCTTTGTTAGATAACCTGTTCCACAGCCAATTTCTAATATGTTGTTTACATTTGCCTTATTAGTCATATCACGAATATTGTTAAGTAGTTCATCTCCCATTATTTTTTGGACATTAGAGTATTTATTGTACTGTTTAGCATTTCTACTGAATCTTCTTTTTAATTTCTCTTTATCTATCAAATAAATCAATCTCCTTATTAAAAAAATTAGTAACTATTCTTAGAAAATCATCAGGGTATGTGAAAAAAGGCATATGGCCAGTTTGGCTAAATTCTTTGAATATTGAATGTTTAAGGTGATTATCCACATCTCTTCCATATTCAACGGGACATATTCTGTCATCAACGCCATGTATAATCATAGTGGGTATATTTATAGTATTTATATACTCACAAGTATTTTTGTGTAAGAGATATTCCAAACCCAAAATCAATGCTTCATTTTTTTTAGCTTTATTTTTGCTACCTAAATTATTATGGTGGTTTTCTCTAATAAAACTACCATAGAACCCTTTCTTAATTTCATCTAGACTGAAGAGTTTTTTATAAAAACTATTAATTGTCCGCTTGGGATTTTCCTTTAAGCTTAAAATCATATTTTTTAATATATCTTCTGTACATCCAAAATATTTACTACTTAGATCTTGTTGTATAAACTTTTTAGTAGGACTAACTAAAATCATACCTTCTATTTGTTTTTTTAAATGTGAGCAAGCAATATCTATAGAAACCAAAGATCCTAAAGACCAACCTATTATAGAAAAACTTCCTATATTATTTTGCTTTATTATATTTATAACCTTGTTTTTAAAACAGTCCATTGTTAAAACATCATTCCATGATATTATATATATCTTGAAAATCTTCGCTAGTTTATTTACTAAACCTGTCCATACAAATGAATCTACAGCCCATCCAGATAATATTAATAAAACTTTTTTGTGCATTATATTACACCAAGTTTCTTACCATATTGATATAAATATTTGAGTACATATTTTAAATCCTCATAAGTATGAGTCGCCATAAGAGAAGCTCTTAATCTACTTGTTCCTCTAGGAACAGAAGGAGGCCTTATAGCAGGTATATATATACCTTTATCGAATAATATATTACTAAACTGAACAGTTTTTTCAGCACTGCCAACTATTATAGGCACAATAGGAGTGATTGATTGAGCAACCTCAAAGCCTAATGATAAAAGCTCTTTTCTAAACCACTTAATCATATGTTGGAAGTTTTCTCGCATTTTATTATTATTTTGGATGATATCAATAGCTTTAAGAGAAGCTACAATACTAGCAGGGGGCAAAGATGTAGTAAAAATAAAGCTTCTTGAAGTGTTTCTTAAGTAATCTATTAAATCTTTTTTTCCAGCAATATATCCTCCTATTGACCCTATAGACTTGCTCAAAGTACCCATATGAATGTGTATTTTATCATTGAGATTAAAGTGGGATATAGTACCAGAGCCATTTTCACCTAAAACACCTACTCCATGAGCATCGTCAACCATAGTGATAATGTTGTACTTTAAAGATAATTTTACAATGTCATTTAATGGTGCTATATCACCATCCATACTGAATATACCGTCGGTTACAATCAAATTGTTTTTGCCTATATGAGTCTTTATTTTTACCTTTAGATCCTCTATATCGCAATGTTTATATCTTACTAGCTTAGCACCGCTTAATAAGCAACCATCAACAATGCTAGCATGATTATATTTATCGCTAAAAATAACCCAGTCTTTATTGCAAAGAGCGGAGATAACGCCTATATTTGCCATATAGCCAGTACCATACACAAGGGCTTTTTCAGTACCTTTAAATTGTGCTATTTTCTGTTCTAATTCATTATGCAAATCAAAAGAACCAGTAGTCAACCTAGAGCCACCTGAGCCTACACCATACATATCAATAGCTTTTTTACTAGCTTGCTTTATATCATCGTGGTTGCAAAGACCAAGATAGTTATTAGATCCTAATACAATAACATTCTTACCGTCTATATTTATAATTGGTTTCTGCTCAGAGCAGATATATTTGCAATCACGGTACAGTCCATTTTTATCTAAAATGGATAATTTTTGTGAGAGATTAACCATAATTATTTCTCCTTAAATACTTGTATTTATATATAAAATATAGTATTATAACTCTATTGTCAACTATATTTTAAAAATTAGTTGACAATGCATGAGAGTATTAAGTAATAGAAGTTCTAAAGCTACTTATAATTTAGGAGGTTTTGTAATGGTATTAGAGAAGGTTAAGGATATAATAGAGCATAATTCAGGTGTTCCTAAAAATGAGATAGAAATTAATAGTCATTTATACAACGAACTAGATCTAGATTCGTTAGATATGGCTCAGATAATACTAGCTTTAGAAAAGCAGTATGAAATAGAAATTAGTGAAGAAGTTCTATCAGAGTTTAAAACTGTTAGCAATATTGTGGACTTTATAGAGCATAATGTGGCGGTATAAAAAATGGAAAAAGATAGAGTAGTGATTACGGGGTTAGGAGCAGTAACACCTATAGGAAATAATGTAGATGAATTTTGGAAAAATGTGAAGTTAGGCAAGTGTGGAATTGACTATATTAAAACGTTTGATGTAGAAAAGTCCAAAGTGAAGTTAGCGGCTCAAGTAAAAGGCTTTGATACAGGGCAGCATTTCAGTGCAAAACAACTTATTAGGTTGGATCGTTTTTCACAACTTGCGATAGTTGCATCACGAGAAGCATATATAGACGCAGGGTTAGACTCTATGAATATGGATAAATATAGATTGGGCGTTATCATGGGCAACGGTGTTGGCGGTGTCACTACACTTGAGGAAGAAGCTAATAATTTGATTAATGATGGCATGCGAGGGGTTTCTCCCTTATTGATGCCTAAATTTATACCTAATATAGCAACAGCTAATATAGCTATTGATCTGCAGGCAAAGGGAATAGTTAACACCATAATAACAGCTTGTGCATCAGGAACAAATGCAATTGGAGAAGCATATAGAGCTATTTTGTGTGGGGATGCAGATGTGGTAATAACAGGAGGAAGCGAAGCGTGTATAACACCACTTGTTCTAGCTGGTTTTACAAACTTAAATGCATTATCAACAAGTAATGATCCATATAGAGCATCTCGACCATTTGATAATGACAGAGATGGATTTGTCATGGGCGAAGGTGCAGGGATGATGATTTTAGAGAAACTGGAGCATGCAAAGAATAGAGGCGCAGAGATATATGCTGAAGTGGTAGGGTATGGTACAACATGTGATGCATATCACTTAACAGCTTCAACTGTTGAAGGGGAAGCTAGAGCAATGGAGCTAGCTATTCGTAATGCATCAATAAATCCTAACGATTTATCATATATTAATGCACATGGTACATCAACACAAATAAATGATAAAACAGAAACTAAAGCTATCAAAAAAGTTTTTGGAGATTATGCAAAGAATATACCCACAAGTTCTACGAAATCTATGATAGGACATTTGCTAGGCGCAGCAGGAGCAGTCGAGGCAATAGCATGTATCAAATCAATACAAGAAAATTGTATACATGGGACAATAGGATATAAAAACAAAGATGCAGAGTGTGATCTTGACTATGTAGTAGAAGGTTGTCGTGATTTAGAACTTAATTACGTATTATCAAATTCATTTGGTTTTGGGGGTCATAATGCTTCAATAATATTTAAGAGATATATTAAGTAAAAGTATAGTGTGTTTGCATACAAATAACATAAAGGTCTACAATATAAGTAAAAGTGCTTATCATTAAGAAAATACCTTGATAAGCACTTTAAATTTAAAGATTAATTATTAAATTCATAGTTTGAATTAGACAATAGTTCAGTTACAATTGCTTTTAAATCCTCATTATCAATACTACCATTTACAACAGTATCAGCATCATATTTTGTTTTATCAGTAGCATCAGCTGTTTTACCATAGTACCAAGCATCTATACCTAAATCTAATAAAGTAAAGTCACCTGTTCTATTTACATCAGCATAACCTTCTATTAAAATTGTTTTTTCACCACAATTTTTAGAGTCAATATTCATTTCTAATGTACTATTATCTGCTATTCTTGTTTTAGTTATATCTATGGTTCCTTCGCCACGAGCTTTGGCTTTCAGTTTTATTTTTAATAAACGTTTATCACCATTAGCTGCATTTTCCTCTCCAAGGCATGCTACAATAAATCTGTAAGAGCCTGCAGATTCAGACGATTGGTGTAATATTTTCATACCTTCTTCAGGTTCTGCGCTTACGAAATCAAACTTATCTGTGTCTATAGTTAATTTTATATCTTCGGCACATATGTTAGTAACATTATGTATTTCAATATTAGCTACTATTTCTTTGCCAACTTTAGTTTTATCTACTGAATTAATGTCTATAGTCGGTATTTCATTGGAAGTTAAATCCATAACCATGTAAGGTGTTAGTTGGTTTTCATTATTACCATTTCCTATTTCGCCCCATTCGTTACCACCCCAAGTCCATAGAGTTCCATCTTCTTTTAGAGCAGTACTCATAGTTTGTCCGCCACTTATACTTTTCACATTAGTTAGACTATTTACTTGGATAGGTGTGTGACTATCTTCTGTAGTACCGTTGCCTAATTGGCCCTTAGCGTTATAGCCCCAAGTCCAAACGGTACCATCATTTTTTAAAGCCAAACAGTGGTAGTAACCACCTGCAATTTCTTTAACATTATTTAGATCAGATACTTGGACAGGGACGCGACTATTATTAGTAGTTCCATTACCAAGTTGTCCGTTATCATTTTTTCCCCAAGTCCAAACAGTACCATCGTTTTTTAAAGCTATACCTCCATCAGCATGAGCTCCTATTGATTTAATGTCAGTTAAACCTGGTACTTGTGTAGGGATCACGTTTCTGTCATTTGGACTACCAGTACCTAATTGACCATAACCATTTACACCCCAAGCCCAAACAGTACCATCATTTTTTAAAGCTATCGTATGATATTGTCCAGCACATATATCTTTAACATCAGTTAATCCAACAACTTGAGTAGGAATGCTTTTATGAGTACCTTGGGTACCATCACCTATTGAACCATAAGTATTAAGACCCCAAGCCCAAACAGTACCATCATTTTTTAAAGCAAAGCTAATAAAATGCCCCGTACCTATTTTTTTAACGTCTGTTAAGTTCTCAATTTGAGCAGGAGTAGTAGTACAGCTATCTGTAGTTGTACCGTTACCTAATTGACCACATAAATTATAGCCCCAAGCCCAAACAGTACCATCATTTTTTAAAGCCATACTAAAAGAATTACCACCTGCTAATTGCTTAATATCGTCTAAATTAGAAAGTTCAGTCGGTGTATTTTTATTAGCTTTAGTACCATCTCCTAGGCATCCTCTTTCATTATAACCCCAACCCCAAGTAGTACCGTTGTCTTTTCTAGCAAAATAAAAAGTACTACCGTTAGTAAAGAATACTTTACTGCTTGCAAAGATAGTGCTAGTACTGAGCATTGTGATACATAAGATTAAAGTTAAAAAGCTAATAATTTTTTTATTCATTTATTTTTCCCCCTTTGTTTTTAGCATTATAGCTATTTCTATAAAACAAATACAAATTCCTTCAAAAATTATGAAAATAGGACAAAGTTTTCAAATGTATAATTTAAAACATTTAATTATCTAGCGATAAGATCCAAAGTTATCCACAGATAAATATGACCCATATAAGGGTTTTCCACAGACTTATACACATTATCCACAGGGTTGCAATATAAATATCAACATTTATTTTGAACAATTTATGTGGATAATTAACATATTTAATAGTGGGGAAATATGGATAATGAAAGAGTATAAAACGTTGAAAATTAGCTGTTTTGATGATGAGAAGTATTTTTGAATCTACCTATAATTAGCTGATTATAGAAATGTATTAGTATTTATTCCACATGCAAATAATCTATATGTTGAAAATATAAAAAAACCTGTGGATAAACTTATAATTTCATGTAAATTAGATAACAATACTAAAGATTGGAATTTGAAAGCAAGAAAAATAGAAAAATAATTCCATAAAGACTAGTTATTAACACATATTGAAGAATTATTTTTTATAAAATTGAAGGTAAAAGAGTATTATTTGTAGAATTTATTAATATAAGTTAATAAACACTAAAAAGTAAGGAGCTGAAGTTTATGAAAACAATAATTAGTGGTAAATCTATATTTATAACAGACGCTTTGAAAAACACAATTGAGAAAAAGCTTGGAAAGTTAGAAAAGTACTTTCAAGATGATGTAGAGGCTACAGTTACTTTAAGTGTTGAAAAGAACCGCCAGATAATAGAAGTAACCATTAGACTGCCAAAAGGTATAATAAGAGCTGAAGAAGAAACAGACGATATGTATACATCACTTGATAGAGTAATAGATGTATTAGAGAGACAAATAAGAAAGCATAAAACAAAACTTCATAAAATGGTGCATAATGGAGATACAATAAGATTTGAAAATATCCCAAATACACTATTTAATGATAAAGAGTCTAAAATAGTTAAAACCAAGAAATTTGCTATGAAACCAATGTTTCAAGAAGAAGCAGTTTTACAAATGGAGTTACTAAATCATTCATTTTTCGTATTTATGAATGCAAAAACAGAAGAAGTAAATGTAGTGTATAAACGAAAAGATGGACAATATGGATTGATAGAGCCACTGTTCTAAATATCCAACTAAGTTTATACAGACACTTAAACTAATCAAAATATATTAAAGAATATAATTAAGGGGCTATCTAGATATGTTGATATGCCCCTTTTATTGTACAATCACAATTTTTTTGAGTAAAATTAGATATATTGAACTACAAATAACATATTTATGATAAAATGATATAAAACATAAACAGACTTGTATAAATTGTCCTAAAAAACTGCAAAATACACTAAAGGAGTGATATATGTGATACTCAT
The DNA here is from genome assembly GCF_056892235.1 of Abyssisolibacter sp. ZYX002. NCBI lineage: Bacteria > Bacillati > Bacillota > Clostridia > Eubacteriales > Clostridiaceae > Abyssisolibacter > Abyssisolibacter sp. ZYX002. Next base: position 78,788 of record NZ_JARMXH010000010.1, on the reverse strand, counting down.
ATTCTTTGTATTGTCAATATTAACAGGGCTAATTAGAAACGGTAAAATAGGTAGATTAGGCTATCTAGAATTCAAAAGCGTATGGCTATTTATAGTATCTATGGCTATACAATTGTCAATAATAGTATTTGGAGCTACAGGAAATACAACGATATTAAAATACATAAAAGAATTATACATTGCTTCATACGTAATTCTATTTATAGGATTATTTTTGAACCTAAAATATAGACCAGTGATATTAATCATCATAGGAGGTTTGATGAACATATTCTGTTTTATAGCAAATGGTGGTAAAATACCTATATCAGTTGAAGGCTTGAAGCTAGCAGGATATAATAACCTTGTATCTTTAATACAAGGAGGGAATGTAGCGCTTTATACACCATTAACGTCAGATACTGACTACGGGCAATTAGCTCAAATAATAACAATACAAAAACCATTTCCAATCACACAGGTGATTAGTATAGGTGATATAATAATATACATTGGTATATTTGTATTAGTGCAAGTAGTAATGCTAGATAGTGATATGGTTAGATTTATGGGAAGAAGATCAAGATATTAAACATTTAGATATAGGTTGGTGTTAGCTTTTAACATCTATTGGGCTGTTTCAGGAAAGTACAAGGTTTTGAAAATTACACATATAAGAGCGAATATTAAAAAATCGTTCATAATCTTTTGTTTTATGAGTAAGTAGTTTATTAGATATCGTAGATTATTTATTCTATATTCATGATTAGTAGTGTAATATTTCATAACGTAGTAATTTACCACTGTGAGACAGCCCCTTAAATTTGTGGTTGTAACATATTGACAAGAGTGATAAAATGTTATGATAGAGAGTTAATTATAATTTAAACCTTCATTAATTTGAGAACAAGATAAAACATATAAATAATAAGAGCAAAAGGAGTGAAAAAAATGAAAAAACTGTTTGAAAAGCTATTTGGTTCATTCAGTGAAAGAGAAATAAAAAGAATAGAGCCAATGATAAACAAAATAGAAGTATTAGATGACCAGATGCAAGCATTGAGTGATGATGAGTTAAAAAATAAGACTATAGAATTCAAAGATAGATTAAACAAAGGTGAAACATTAGATGATATATTACCGGAAGCTTTTGCAGTTGTAAGAGAAGCAGCAGTAAGGGTATTAGGAATGAAACACTATAGAGTTCAGTTGATAGGTGGAATAGTACTTCACGAAGGAAACATAGCTGAGATGAAAACTGGAGAAGGAAAAACCTTAGTTGCTACATTGCCAGTATATTTAAACGCACTTACAGGTAAAGGTGTTCATATCATAACAGTTAATGACTACCTAGCACAAAGAGATAGAGAATGGATGGGTAAAGTATATGAGTTCTTAGGCTTAACAGTTGGCTGTATAACTCATGGAATAAATACAGTAGATAGAAGAAAAGCATATGGAAGTGATATAACGTTTGGAACTAATAATGAGTTTGGTTTTGACTATCTTAGAGATAATATGGTTATATACAAAGAAGAAATGGTTCAAAGAGAACTTAATTATGCCATAATAGATGAGGTAGATAGTATATTAGTAGATGAAGCAAGAACTCCGTTAATAATTTCAGGAGCAGGAGATAAATCAACGCATCTTTATTTTACAGCCAATTCATTTGTACAAACATTAAAAGGAAGAAAAGTTGATCCAAACGAAGTAGTGGATAAATTTAATAGAGAATATGTAGAAGAAACAGCAGATTTCACAATAGATGAAAAAGCGAAGACTGCTACAATGAGTGAAAAAGGAGTAGCAAAAGCAGAGAGTTACTTTGGAGTAGAAAACTTAGCAGATCCATCAAATATGGAGTTAACACACCATATAAATCAAGCATTAAAAGCACATAATTTAATGTTTAAGGATAAAGATTATGTTACAAAAGATGGTGAAGTAATTATAGTAGATGATTTTACAGGAAGACTTATGTTTGGTAGAAGATATAGCGATGGTCTTCACCAAGCTATAGAAGCTAAAGAAGGCTTAGATGTAAGAAGAGAATCAAAGACTCTTGCGACAATCACATTCCAAAACTATTTTAGAATGTATGACAAACTTGCAGGTATGACAGGTACAGCTAAGACAGAGGAAGAAGAATTTAGACATATATATAGTATGGATGTAATAGAGATACCTACAAACAAACCAGTTATAAGAGAAGATAACTCAGATGTTATATATAAAGATGAAGAAGCTAAATTTAGAGCAGTAATAAAGGATATAAAAGAAAAGCACGAAAAAGGTCAACCAGTGCTAGTAGGTACAATATCAATAGAGAACTCTGAAAAATTAAGTAAAATGCTAAAAAAAGCTGGAATAACTCATCAAGTATTAAATGCTAAACATCATGAAAGAGAAGCTGAGATAGTTGCTCAAGCAGGTAAATATAAAGCAGTAACAATAGCTACTAATATGGCAGGTCGTGGAACAGATATAGCACTAGGAGGTAATCCAGAGTTTATAGCAAAAGCTAAGATGCGAAAGAATGGATGCGGCGAGGAATTAATATCGCTAGCTGACAGTCATTTTGATACAACAGATGAAGAAATACTAAAAGTTAGAAAAGATTATGAAACCCTTCTAGAAAAAGCAAAAGAAGATATAAAAAGTGAACATAACGCAGTAGTAGAAGCTGGAGGACTTCATATAATAGGTACAGAGAGACATGAATCAAGGCGTATAGACAATCAGCTTAGAGGTCGTTCAGGTCGTCAAGGAGACGAAGGTTCAACAATGTTCTATATATCACTAGAAGATGAATTAATGAGATTATTTGGTAGCGATAGAATAAAAGGAATGGTCGAGAGTTTAGGTATGCCAGATGATGAACCTTTACAGCACAAATTATTATCAAGGTCTATAGAAAGTGCTCAATCAAAAGTAGAGTCTAGAAACTTTGGTATAAGAAAGCACGTATTACAATACGATGATGTTATGAATAAGCAAAGAGAAGTAATATATGCCGAGAGAAGAAAGGTCTTAAAAGGTGAGAATCTAAAAGACCATGTATTCAATATGGTTGTAGAGCTAATCAAAGATGCAGTTATTCAGTATACATCCACATCAAAGTTCCCAGAAGAGTGGGATTTAAATGGACTAGAAGCTTATTTGTCTAGAATATTCTTACCAGTGGGTTCACTAAAATTTGATAGCGTTGAAGATCTTACAGTAGACTCATTGATAGAACACATTCAAAATATTGCAAGTGAGCTTTATGAGGCAAAAGAAAAAGAAGTAACTCCAGAGAGAATGAGAGACATAGAAAGAATCATATTATTGAAGGTAGTTGACGGTAAGTGGATGGATCATATAGATGCAATGGATCAATTAAGACAAGGTATTGGTCTAAGAGCTATGGGTAATGTAGATCCGGTCTTAGCATATAAAAACGAAGGTTTTGATATGTTCCAAGATATGATTAAAACTATACAAGAAGAGACAGTTAGAACTCTTTATAACATATCTATAGAGCAAAATGTAGAAAGAAAAAGAGTAGCCGAAGTTACGGGGGCAAGTCATGGAAGTGGTAAGCCGAAAACGGTAATAAAAGGTAAGAAGATAGGAAGAAATGATCCATGTCCTTGTGGAAGTGGCAAAAAATATAAAAAATGTTGCGGGAAAGATGCATAGGTTTAGATGTAAAGGAGTGGAAGTATGATTAGCGTCGAGGAGCTTGGAAGTAAATTAACAAGTTTAGACAAAGAAATTATAGAATTGAGGGCTTCTCTTTGACCTCGATAAAATTAAAGCTGATATAAAAGATTTAGAGCGAAAGATGCTAGAAGATGGTTTTTGGAATGACAATCAGAAAGCTCAAGAGATTTCTCAGCGTGCTAATAGATTAAAAGAAAAACTAAAAAACGTAGAAGATTTGAGTACAAGATTAGAGGATGCGAATATCTTATTAGAGCTTTGTATTGATGAAAATGATGACGACTCATTGATTGAAGTAAAAAAACATGTAAGTGAGTTAAATAAAGACGTAAAAGATATGCAACTTAAAACACTACTAAATGGTGAATATGACAAAAACAACGCTATATTATCAATACATTCAGGAGCAGGAGGACTAGATGCACAGGATTGGGCAGAAATGTTGATGAGAATGTACACAAGATGGAGTGAGAGGAAAGGATGCAGAGTTATTATCTTGGATATTCTCTCTGACACAGAAGGTGGTATTAAGAGCGTTACTATGATGGTAGATGGAGAATATGCATACGGATATTTGAAGGCTGAGAAAGGTGTTCATAGATTAGTTAGAATATCACCGTTTGATTCATCTGGTAAAAGGCATACTTCTTTTGCATCCATAGATGTATTACCAGAACTAGATGATGATAACAATATACAGATTAACCAAAGTGATATACGAATTGATACCTATAGAGCAAGTGGAGCTGGCGGACAGCACATTAACAAAACAGATTCAGCAGTAAGAATAACTCATATACCAACTGGAATAGTAGTGCAATGTCAGAACCAAAGATCACAGCATAGCAACAAAGAAACAGCCATGAAGATGCTAATGGCAAAACTAATAGAGCTTAAAGAACTAGAGAACAAAGAAAAAATAGAAGATATACAAGGAAAATACAATCAAATAGCATGGGGGTCACAGATAAGATCATATGTGTTCCACCCATATACTATGGTTAAAGATCATAGAACAAACCTAGAGATGGGGAATATCAACAGTGTGATGGATGGAGATATAGACACATTTATCAACGGTTATTTAAAACAAGGTTTATCGGGTAAAGGTTAAACTAAAGCTCAATGCAATATTAAGCACTATACTCGTTATATTTTGAAACAATCATCAGGGTGTCATCTGACACCCTATTAACATGTAAAACAAATAAATAAAGCTAAAGTTTAGACATTCTAAGTACGATAGTATAGAAGTAGTATGTTAGGTAAATAGGTTATAATTCAGTAGTCTATTTTTATGAATATTTATAAATATATAAATATCAAATACAAAAGGAGTGATATATGTAAATGAATATAGTTGATCAGTTAACAAAAGAATTTAATCTAAAACAATTTCAAGTAGTAAATACCCTACAGCTTATTGACGAAGGTAACACAATACCATTTATAGCTAGATATAGAAAAGAAAAAACAGGAGAACTTAGCGATGTAATACTAAGAGAGCTAAACAGTAGATTGCAATATTTAAGGAATTTAGAGTCACGAAAAGAAGAAGTTATAAGACTAATAGATGAGCAAGAAAAATTAACAAAAGAACTAAAGAGTGAAATACTAAAAGCTGAAACATTGCAAAGAGTAGAGGATTTATATAGACCATATAAGCAAAAGAAGAGTACAAGAGCATCAAAAGCAAAAGAAAAGGGATTAGAGCCACTAGCTGAAATAATATACAAACAGGAATTAATAGAAGGCTCAATAGAAGATATAGCTTCATCATTTATAGATGAAGAAAAAGGTGTAAAAAATGTTAAAGAAGCATTACAGGGAGCTATGGACATAATAGCAGAAAAGATATCAGATGATGCCGAGTTTAGAAAGAAAATAAGAGATATAATATTTAGAGAAGGCTGTATAGAAACAAATGCAGTAAAAAAAGAAGTTAAGTCAGTTTATGAAATGTATTATTCATATAAAGAGTTAGTAAAAAACATCTCAAATCATAGAGTACTAGCATTTAATAGAGGAGAAAAAGAAAAATTCTTAAAAGTAAAAATCGAGTCTCCAGATGATTTAATCCTTAATCTCGTCAAATCAAAAACCATAACAAATGAAAAAGCTATAACAACAAAATACCTAATAGATAGCATAGAAGATGGCTATAAAAGACTATTATTGCCTTCAGTAGAAAGAGAGATTAGAAGTAGCTTAACCGAAAAAGCAGAGACAGAGGCTATAAAAGTGTTTTCAAAGAACCTAAAACCATTACTAATGCAAGCTCCAGTACAAAAATCCGTAGTAATGGGGTTTGACCCTGCATACAGAACAGGCTGTAAGATCGCTGTAGTAGATGCTACAGGAAAACTATTAGATTACACAACTGTATATCCGACAGAGCCACAAAATAAAGTAGAGCAGTCTAAAAAAGTCCTTATATCATTGATTAATAAATACGATATAGACATCATAGCTATAGGTAACGGAACAGCATCAAGAGAATCTGAGATGTTTGTAGCTGAAATGTTAAAAGAAATAGATAAAAAAGTTTATTACACAATAGTAAGTGAAGCAGGAGCATCAGTATACTCAGCATCAAAGCTTGCAAATGAAGAATATCCAGATATAAACGTATCTATAAGAGGAGCAATATCAATAGCAAGAAGACTACAAGATCCACTAGCAGAGCTAGTAAAAATAGATCCGAAGAGTATAGGTGTAGGGCAATATCAGCATGATTTAAATCAAAAAAACCTAAGCGAAGCGTTAAGTGGAGTAGTAGAAGATTGTGTTAATAACGTAGGAGTAGATTTGAATACAGCTTCAGTATCATTACTAAAGTATATATCAGGAATAAATGCAAGTATAGCAAAAAATATAGTGGCATACAGAGAAGAAAACGGTAAATTCAGTAATAGAAAAGAGCTGTTAAAAGTAAAAAGATTAGGAGCAAAAGCTTACGAGCAGGCAGCAGGATTCCTTAGAATATTTGATGGTAGCAATGTGCTAGATAGTACATCTGTCCATCCAGAATCATATGAAATAACTAATAGATTGTTAGGAAAGTTAGGCTATAGCAAAGATGATATATCGAATAAAAAAGTTGTGAGCATAGAAGAAAAAATATCAGAAATAAGCGTAGAAGATACTAAAGTGGATCAGCCAAAAGAAGTTATAAAAGATTTATCACAGCTAAAGTCAATGATGAAATCAAAAACAAAGCCTGTCCAGTCCAAAGTCGTAAGGTTTAATAAGGGGTTAAATTCTTTATCAGATGAACTAGAAGTTGGTATCCCGACGCTAAAGGATGTTGTAAGTGAGATAGTAAAGCCAGGAAGAGACCCTAGAGAAGATATGGTAAAACCAATATTCAGAAGTGATGTACTAAAAATGGAGGACTTACAAATAGGGATGACTATGACAGGTACAGTTAGAAATGTAGTAGATTTTGGAGCATTTGTGGATATAGGAGTGAAGCAAGACGGATTAGTTCACATATCGGAGCTAAGCAACAAATTCATCAAGAACCCTATGACAGTAGTTTCAGTTGGAGATGAAGTGAAAGTCAAGATAATAGGACTTGATTTAGAGAGAAAGAAAGTATCACTTAGTATAAAGCAGGCTAAATAGTTTTATATCAGATTAAATTGAGAAGACGCTCTAAGCTACTTGGAGACGTCTTCTTTTTCTATGGGCAGAAATTTGACACTCACCTTTTCAGTAGGTGTGTTTTAAAATTATAATAAAATAATGCAAATGCCATAAATTGATAAAAGTATATGGTATAATCATTACATAGGCGAGTACGAATAAATAAAAAGGAGTAGATTTATGAATATATTGATAAAAAACGTTAACATATTAACTATGGCAGAGGAGAATAAGACAATAATAGGTGATATAGCAATAGAAAATAAAATCATAAAACACATAGGGGATGTTCCAGAGACTTTCAAGGCAGACAAAATTATAAACGGAGATAATAAGCTAGCTATGCCGGGTCTAGTAAACTCGCATACACATATAGCGATGAGTCTATTTAGAAACTATGCAGATGATTTGCCATTTTGGGAATGGCTTACAGAGAAGATTTGGCCTGTTGAAAACAAGCTAAAACCAGAGCATACATATTGGGGTTCAATGCTTAGTATAGCAGAGATGATAAAATCAGGAATCACATGTTTTGCAGACATGTATTTCTTTATGGATGAGACAGCAAAAGCTATAAATCAGACTGGTATAAGAGGGAGCATATGTAGAGGGCTTGCAGGAAACAAGAATGAAGGACTTGAGAAGATAGACATAAACAAGAAATTATACATGGATTATCATAAGAAAGGGGACGGTAGAATAACCGTAATGTTTGGTCCACATGCACCATATACCTGCGACCCATATTATTTACAAAAGACAATAGAAGTAGCAAAAGAATTAAATACAGGAATACACATACATCTATCAGAGAGTGAGAAAGAGATAGAAGATAGCATCAAAGCTTATGGCAAATCACCGATACAGCATGTAAATGATTTGGGTTTATTTGATTGTCATACACTAGCAGCGCATTGTGTTCATTTGTCAGATAGAGATATAGAAATAATAAGAGACAAAAATGTTCATGTAGCTAATAATCCTGGTAGTAATCTAAAGCTTGGTAATGGCTTTGCTAGAATAGATAAACTACTAAAAGAAGGTGTAAACATTGCGTTAGGAACAGATGGTTCATCTAGCAATAACAACCTAAACATGTTTGAAGAAATAAACCTTGCGGCATTAATCAATAAAGGAGTAAATAAAGACCCAATATCAGTATCAGCTTATACATCATTAAAGATGGCTACAATCAACGGTGCAAAAGCATTGATGCTAGAAAAAGAGATAGGTACATTAGAAGAAGGTAAAAAAGCAGATTTGATTCTAGTAGATTTAAACAAACCACACTTCTATCCTAAATTCAATCTAATATCGGCAATGGCTTATTCAGCTCAAGCTTCAGATGTCGATACAGTTATTGTAGATGGAAAGATTCTGATGGAAAACACAGAGTTTAAGACTTTAGATATAGAAAAAATACAATATAATGCATCAAGATGTGCAGAAGAATTAGTAAAATAGAGGGGGAGATTCTATGATAAGAGCAATAGATTTTAAAGAAGATATACTTTACCTTATAGATCAAAGGAGACTACCAATACACGAAGAGTTATTTGAGTGCAAGACACACAGTGAAGTAGAATATGCGATAAGAGAAATGGTAGTAAGAGGTGCACCTGCAATAGGAGCAACAGCGGCATATGGAGTAGTACTAGCAGCAAAAGAATTCATGAATGATAATAAAGAAGATTTCCTAGGAAAAATGAATGACGCACTAGATTTTATAAATAAATCAAGACCAACAGCAGTTAATCTCATGTGGGCGATAAAGAGAATGAGAAATAAGCTTAGTGAGTACAAAGATTTAGATACTAAGCAGATATATACTAAGCTTAAAGAAGAAGCAGATATCATACTAAAAGAAGATATCCAGACAAATAAACAGATGGCGAGACATGGAAATGAAGTAATACCAAAAGGAGCAACAATACTAACTCATTGCAATACAGGAGCATTAGCAACGGCAGGATATGGGACAGCCCTAGGAGTAATAAGGGAGGCACATTATACAGGAAAAGATATATTTGTATATGCTGATGAGACAAGACCTAGACTTCAAGGAGGTAGACTTACGGCATGGGAGCTTGTCAAAGAAAATATCCCTGCAAAACTAGTAGCGGATAATGCAGCAGCTACACTTATAAGAGATGGAAAGATTGATGTTATCTTAGTAGGAGCGGATAGAATAGCACTAAATGGAGACACAGCTAATAAGATAGGAACATTTATGCTTTCAGTTATAGCTAAGAGATATAACGTACCATTTTATATAGTAGCTCCAGTTACAACCATTGATTTTGATATAGAAACAGGCGAAGATATAGAGATAGAAGAGAGAAGTAGCGAGGAAGTCACACATGTGTTTGGAAACAGAGTAGCACCAATGGGAATAGATGTGTACAACCCTGCATTTGACGTGACACCTAATGAAAATATCACAGGTATCATAACTGAAGAAGGTATACTAAAACCACCGTTTAAAGAAAGTATCATTAAAATAAAGAAATAATCAAAGAGGGTGACGAGATGATAAAAAAGGCAATAATAGGAGGAACAGGAGTATATAATACAGGCAAGCATAGCGATACATTAACTGTAACCACAAAATTTGGTGATGTTGAGTTAAACATAGTAAAGAATGGTGAAGAAAGTATAGCTTTCTTAGCTAGACATGGAAAAAACCACTCAGTACCTCCCCATGGTATAAATTATAGAGCGAATATGTTAGCGTTAAAGCAAATAGGAGTAAAGTATATATACACAACAGCAGCAGTAGGTTCATGTAACCATAATTATGCACCTAGTGATGTAGTGATAATAGATGATTTTGTAGACTTTACCAAATCAAGGCCAGCTTCAATATTTGATGAGAGTGAAAATAGCGTATATCATACAGATATGAGTGACCCATATTGTAAAAATCTAAGAAATCTATTTAAGAACATAGCAAATAAGTACGATATAGATATAAAGGGGAATGCAGTATATGGTTGTACCGAAGGGCCAAGGTTTGAGACAAAAGCAGAAATAAAATATTATAACCAAATAGGTGTAGATGTAGTAGGTATGACAAATGTACCAGAGGTGGTATTTGCAAAAGAGCTTGGTATGTGCTACAGCACAGTAGGGATTATAACAAACTGGTGCACAGGATTTAAAGGAGACGATATAACACTACATGATATGCAAGCAGCATTAGCTGATAACAAAGAAAAGATAACAAGAGCGTTTATAGAAATATTTAGAGGTGAAATAAATATAAAAAATTGTACATGCACGAGAGCGGTAATAGAATTATAAATAAATGGAGGTAATTATGAAATTTGATACAAAATCAATACACGCAGGATCAAAAGGAAATAATCCAAACAACGCACTTAATCCACCTATATTTCAAACATCTACGTTTGTATTTGATAACATAGAACAAGTGAAAAAGGTTATGTCATTTGAAAGTGATGATTATGTGTATACGAGAGGTAACAATCCAACACTTAGGTTACTAGAAAATAGGATGGCTGAGTTAGAGGGTGGCAAAGGCGCAGTAGCTTTTGCATCAGGTATGGCTGCAATTAGTAGTGCATTGTTTTCATTATTAAAGCCAAACGATAATGTAATAGTTCATAAAACATTGTATGGGTCAAGTTATAGTGTAGTTACAAAGCTTTTACCACAGTATGGAGTCAACTATAAGATAGTTGATTTAACTAAGATAGAAGATTTAGTAGATAAAATTGATGATAATACAAAGGTTATATACTTTGAAACACCATCAAATCCAAATCTAAGTATAGTAGATATAAAAAAAGTAGTGGAAATAGCAAAAATCAAGAATATAAAAGTAGTAGTAGACAACACCTTTGCAACTCCATATTTTCAGAACCCATTAGAACTAGGAGCAGATGTAGTAGTTCATAGTGCTACGAAATACATATGTGGCCATGGTGATGTAGTTGCAGGTATAGCCGTATCTAAAGATATAGACTATATAAATTCACTCAAGTTTGAATATATGTGCGAATTTGGAGGAGTAATGAGCCCATTTAATGCTTGGCTATTGCTTAGAGGATTAAAGACTCTAGGAGTTAGGATGAGACAACACGAAGCAAACGCAATAAAAGTAGCAGAGTTTCTAAAAAAGCATCCAAGAGTGAAGTCTGTAATGTATCCAGGCCTAGAAGACTGCAAAGGTCATGATATAGCAAAAGAACAGATGAGAGGGTATGGCGCGATAATTAGCTTTGAGATAGATGGAAACATAGACGATGCTATAAAGGTAGTAGATAATGTGGATATGATAAAGCTGGCAGTAAGTTTAGGAGACTGTGAAACACTGATAGAAGTTCCAGCAGCAATGACTCATAGTGGTTATCCAAAAGAGGAACTAATTAGATTTGGATTAACAGAAAGTATGATAAGGATATCAGTTGGTTTAGAGGATGTAGAAGATATAATTGCAGATTTAGAGCAAGCATTAGAAAAATAAGTTTGTATTTTATTCATGATATACTAGATTACTCTAAATATGTAAAATCATGTTGACTAATTAAGTAGCGTGAATATATAATATTGGTAAAAATCATAACAAAGGGGAGAAAGTAATGAGAAGGAAATTTGAAGTGGGTATAGTTTTTACCTTAATGTTAGTAATCGTTTTAAGTATGAATGTATTTGGTGTGACTGTGGGGGATCAGTTGCTTAATCCAGAATCAGGTTGGACAAGGTATGACGACAATGATTCAAGATTTACTTATCAAAATCTTCATGCTGATACTAATGAAAGATATTATAATGGGACATGGCATAATGCTGATCCAAAAAATACCAATAATGCAAGTGTAAAATTTAATTTTACTGGGTCAAAACTTAGAATTATTTCTAGTTTGTTTGATAAAGGATATGCAGAAAATATAAAAGTATGTATTGATGATAAGACATATACATATAAACAAGGAATAAGTAATTATCCGAGTAATTATTATCAAAGAGTATTGTTTGAAAAATTAGACTTAGAAGACAAAGAGCATAGTGTTGAGATAAAACCTGAAAACGGCAAAAGATTTAGCTTGGATGCTATAGATATAGATGCAAATGGAAAGCTGAAAGAATACAATGAAAAAAAGATTATATTAGACATTGAACCTGAAAAAAATGAAATTAAGGTAAATGAAACAGTCACTGCAAATCTTACTATAGATAACATTACAGGAATAACAGCCGAGGATGTATTAATAGATTATGACCATGAAAAACTTGAGTTTTTAGGATTTGAAGAAGTAGAGGGAGTTAAATTAGTAAAGACAGTAGATGTAGGCGAAGATGGCAAACTTAGAGTGATTACTGCAAGTAAAGGAGAAAGTAATATAGTTAATGCTAAAAAAACATTATTGAAGCTAAAGTTTAAAGGAAAGAAAGCTGGACAAGGCTTAGTAGACATCACAAAAGGTAAAGTTACAGATGGCATAGCTTTAGAAAAAGATTTAACAAAGGAAGAATGTGATGAAGCTACAATTACTATAACAGAACCAGACGATGTTAATCATTCTGGAGAGTTTACATTACTAGATTTAGGGATAGATGCACGTCATCTTGGAAAAGATCCTAAGTCAGATGAGCTAAATAAGTACAATACAGATATTGTTGTAAATAATGCTATAGATGACGAAGACTTACTAGAGATAGCAAAACAAATGCTTGCTAACGTTAACTATGTATTGAAATAATATTTTTTAGATAAATACTAAAAAAAGTTTAAGTAATATTTACTAATAGCCGAGATATAATATGAGGTTAAAAATACTTAGGCCTAAGTATTAAAATAATTTGGCAAGGATGCCAATAACAAAATTCAAGGAGGAATAAATAATGAGAATTAATCACAATCTTATGGCAATGAATACTCATCGTCAATTAACTTTAACAAACACTTCAGGTTCAAAAGCTATGGAGAAATTATCTTCAGGTTACAGAATCAACAGAGCAGGAGATGACGCAGCTGGACTAGCTATCTCTGAAAAAATGAGAGGACAAATCAGAGGTTTAAATCAAGCTTCTAGAAATGCTCAAGATGACATTTCATTAATCCAAACAGCTGAGGGTGCTTTACAAGAAACACAAGCTATACTTCAAAGAATGAGAGAGTTAGCAGTACAATCTGCAAACGATACAAATGTTGGAGTAGATAGAAACAAGATTCAGGCAGAGGTTGACCAGTTATCAAGAGAGATAACAAGAATAGCTGAAACTACAGAGTTCAACACTCAAAAGCTATTAAATGGAGATAAAGATTCAGCAAGTACAGCTCTAACTTTCCATATAGGAGCAAATGCTAACCAAAATATTGGATTAACAATAGGCAACATGGATGCGCAAGCATTAAATGTTACTAAAGGTACTTTTGCTGCTAAAGATCAAAGCAATATTACTGCAACAAGCTTAACAGATGATGAAGTTGTTATGTCTGTTAGCATGGGAGCAACTGCGGGCGCTAGTAATGCAAAAGTTGAGACTGTAGATGGAAAAACAGTTATAAGAGTAAGCATATCAGCTGGTAGTAATGCACAACAAGCATTAGATGCATTAAAAGGTACAGATGCTGAGAAATATGCTGCTTTCGGATTAAAAGATAAAGCTTCTTTAGCAATGACTGCAGTTGCATCTAATGTATTAACAGCAGCTGTATTTGAGGGAGCAGATTCTAAAAATGGTAATGGTATAAAAGTTGATACTAAGAAAGATGCTAATATGGCAATTACGGTTATAAATAATGCTATAAATTCAGTATCAGAAGAGAGATCTAAGCTTGGAGCTATGCAAAACAGATTAGAGCATACAATCAAGAACTTAGATACATCATCTGAGAACTTACAAGCATCAGAGTCTAGAATCAGAGACGTTGATATGGCTAAGGAAATGATGGAGTTCACTAAGAACAACATTTTACAACAAGCTGCTCAAGCAATGCTTGCACAAGCTAACCAAGCACCACAAGGTGTTCTTCAATTATTAAGATAGTAAAAATCTTAGATTTAATTTTGCCAGAGGATTGTCCTCTGGCTTTTATATTGGCAGAAAATACATATATAAAAAAGTATTATTCACTAAAGTATGCTATAAAAAAGTTCGATATTATAGTTGTAGTAAATTATATTGAGAGGCTGATAATGTTGGATAATAAATTATATAAACATAATCTGGATATACTTCAACAACTAGTTTCTAAAGAAGTTATGAAGAATATTGAGAACATTAGTATGACTAAAGAAATTATAAACCAAGAAACAAAAGATGGGTACTTGACGTTTAGATATGATATTAAAGCAAATAAAAAAGTTTATATACACAGTGTATATGATGTAAAACGAGAGATTGAATCTACTCTGAGAGATATAGAATTTAGCAAAGATTGTATTTACTTTGTTTATGGATTAGGTATGGGATATCATATAGAAGAGCTAAAAAAAAGGATTAGTTCAAAAAGTATGATATTTGTTATAGAAAAAGATTTTAATATAATAAAAAACTTTATCAAGTTTAGAGACATTAAAAACATTATTGGAAATAATATATTATTTTTCTTTGGGGATGAAGATAAAATAATTGCTGAATTCAGTAAAAAAACCATGTTTTTTAATATTATGCCTTTATTTTCAAATATGCAAATAGTAACACTACCCTCCTACAAAAAAATATACAGCAATATTATTGTTGATTTTACGATGAGAGTAACTGATGTAATAAAGCATTCGTTTTTTATGCTAGGAAATGATATGGAAGATACTATAATAGGTATAAAGAATAATTTTGAAAATATAGAGGAGATTATTAAAAGCTCAGATTTGAGTTGTATAAAGAATAAATACAAGGATGCTCCTCTAATAATAGTATCTGCGGGGCCTTCATTAGATAAGAATATAGAGGAATTAAAAAATGCAGTCGGTAAAGCTATAATTATAGCTACAGATGCTACACTTACAACACTTAGAAAGCATGGTATAGTGCCAGATGGAGTTGTAAGTATAGAGAGGATACTATTGACATATGAGAAATTCTACAAAGACAAGGATATAGATAAAGATATAGTATTAATAAGTCCGCCTGTTATAAGAAAAGAAATATTTAACGAATTAAAAGATAATAGAAAGTTAATATGTTTAAAAAAAGGTGAAAAGATTAACGAATGGATCAATAATGATATATTAGAAGAAGATAGGCTGTTACTTATGGGTACTTCATGTGCACATATAGCGTTTTCATTAGGTAAATATATAGGGGCTAATCCAATAATTTTTATTGGTCAGGATTTGGCTTTTACTAAAGAAGGGATTACACATCAAAGTGATGTTGAAGTTTTAGATACAGTGGATTATAAAAATAGAAATGATATAGTATTTGTTAAAGGAATAGATGGAAGTATGTTACCAACTTATAATTCATATAAGAACTTTTTGACATGGTTTGAAATAGAGATAACAGAAGATATAAGCAAGAGAGAATATATAGATGCTACAGAGGGTGGAGCTTTAATTAATGGCACTAAGATAATGACGCTTAAAGAAACGATAAGCAAATATTGTAACGACGAAGTAACACCTTTAAGAGAAATTTTGCCTAAAGGTACTTTGGATGTATCAAAATTAAATAAATCTTTAGAGGAAGTAGAAAAGCTAAATAAAGTGTTTGATGATATTAGAAAAGAGGCAGGGAAACATATATTAAGGCTAGATAAACTTGAAAAGAAAATTTCATTAAAGGGTAACATAAGTAACAAAATGATTATAAAATCATTAGATTCACTAAATAAAGCACAGAAACTAGAAAGTATGGTTCTCTACAATGATATATCAAGAACATTATTTCAAGCTCCAGTGATGATGGCATTAACTCAAATAAAAATGTTGGGTAATGAATTAACCCCTGAAAATATAAAAAAGAATATAGCAATACAAAAAAAAATGACAGGGGCTATTATAACAGGTTGCTATGGGGTGCAATTGGAACTGGTTAATATAATGAACAATCTTACAAAAACTTTAAGTTAAGAAGGTGAAAACATATGATTGAAGATAAAATCCTAAAAGAAGAAACATTAAGAGATGCTAAAGATTATATTTTAAAGATGATAGCTGGAATATATAAATACAATGAACACTTACAAAATGTAAACGAAGTAGAATACATCAATATGATTCCTTTAATAGTTGAAGGTCTTGATTGGATAATAAATGCAATGAGATTGACAAGTGAAGTCAATGATAAAAGTATACAGATATCAGAATTGACAGATAAATTACCAATGATACTAGATGCAATGGAAAATGAAGATTATATATTATTTGGAGACATTTTGTCCTATGAAATTGTACCTACACTTGAAGAGTGGATAGATTTTAAACATTTAAAAAATACTTAGACAGGGAGATAAGAATGTTAAATAATAAATCAATATTAATTACTGGGGGGACAGGCTCTTTTGGCAAAAAATTTATAAAAATGGTACTCAGTAAGTTTAATCCCAAAAGGATAGTAGTGTATTCAAGAGATGAGTACAAGCAGTTTGTAATGAAAAATACATTTTCAAAGCAGTTCACAAAGGAGCAAATGTCAAAGCTAAGGTTTTTTATAGGCGATGTAAGAGACAAAGATAGGCTCTATAGAGCATTTAAGGATATAGATTATGTAATACATGCAGCAGCTATGAAACAAGTACCAGCATGTGAGTACAATCCTTTTGAAGCTATTAAGACAAATATACATGGTGCTCAGAATGTCATTGATGCTGCACTTGATAGAGGAGTAAGGAAGGTAGTGGCCCTCTCTACAGATAAAGCAGTAAATCCGATAAATCTATATGGAGGAACTAAGCTTGTTTCAGACAAGTTGTTTGTTTCTGCTAATGCTTACTCTGGAAAAGATGGAACAGTGTTTTCGGTTGTGAGATATGGGAATGTTGCAGGTAGCAGAGGATCTGTTATACCATTTTTCAAAACATTAATTGAAAAAGGCGAGATAGAATTACCAATAACTGACTTTAGAATGACTAGATTTTGGATAACACTAGAGCAAGGTGTTGAGTTAGTATTTAAAGCTATCAAAGAATCAAAAGGTGGAGAAACATATATATCCAAAATACCTTCTTTTAAAATTACAGATTTAGCTAAAGCACTATTGCCAGATTGCAAGTTAAAAGAGG
Organism: Abyssisolibacter sp. ZYX002; assembly: GCF_056892235.1. Lineage (NCBI taxonomy): Bacteria > Bacillati > Bacillota > Clostridia > Eubacteriales > Clostridiaceae > Abyssisolibacter > Abyssisolibacter sp. ZYX002. The sequence goes on along the minus strand of NZ_JARMXH010000010.1, from coordinate 61,258 downwards.
TTGGTATAAGAGAAGGTGAAAAGATACATGAAGTTATGGTTACAAGAGATGATTCAAGATTAACATATGAATATGATAAACATTATATAATATATCCACATTTTAACTGGTGGTCTAACAATAATTTGTCAAATGGAGGAAAGTTAGTAAAAGATGGATTTGAGTATAATTCTGGTTCAAATAATACATGGTTGGATATTGATGAGTTAAGAAAACTATTGACAGAATTCAAATGATACGGAGGGATACAATGAATGTGTTTTGCATTGGTGCTGGCGATGAGCAATGTTATAGTATAAAAATTGCTCAAGAGAAAGGACTAAAAGTAATAGCTATTGATGGTAATCCAAATGCTAAAGGATTACAAGTAGCAAACATAGGAATAGTGCAAGATATAAAAGATATAAAAAAAGTAATTGACATTGCAAAGAAATATGATATAAATGCAATAATACCAACTCCAATAGGAAGGTATTTGACAGTTGTAGGTGCGGTAAATGATGCACTTGGATTAAAGGGAATAAGTTTTAAAGCAGCAACAAATTGTACTGATAAGGTATTATGTACCAATATATTACAAAAAGATAATATAGCATGTGCAAAGCAAATTATATGTAAAAATAGAAAAGAAATAGAAACAGCAATTAATAAGATTGGGATACCTTGTATCTTAAAACCAAGATTTGGTTCAGGTAGTAGAGGGGTTATAACAATTTTTAGCCAAACGGAAATAAATATTAATATTAATAAACATGTCCAAACAAAAGGTGATGATGATACAATTGTAGAGCAGTTTATCGATGGAATTGAATATGGCGTTGATGGTATTGTCAAAGATGGTGAAACACATATTGTACTAATAAGAGAAAAAATTTTAACACCGTTGCCTTATAGGCAAGAGATAGGCTATTTTTCTCCTGCTAATTTAAGTAAAGAATTAATTTGTGGCATAAAAGACTTATTAAACAATTCATGCAAAGTATTGGGAATAAATAACTGTGCTATAAACGCAGATATAATTATTAATAAAAATCAAAGGCCACATCTAATAGAAATAGCTGGGAGACCTGCTGGCTATAGTATGAGTAGTTATTTTATTCCAAAAGCAACAGGAATAGATTTTATTAGAGAATGTGTTAATTTAAGTTTAGGTAAAAAAATAGCTTCTGTAGAAAACATAAATACACAAACATTGGTATATAAGTTATTAAACTTAAAAGAAGGATATATAAGTGAAATACCTAAAGATCAAGATTTAGATGATATAAATATCGTCGATTATAAAATTAATTTAAAAATAGGAGATTATATAGGCCTAGTAAAAGAAGGTAAAGATATCCTTAAAAGGGGTTTTATAGCAGCTACTGGTGATTCTATTGAATGTGCGTTAGCTAATGTAGAGAAAATAGTGGACAAATTTATAATAAAGGAGGTATAGCCATGAATTATGATAAATCTAATATCAAAGCATGGAGTAATGAAATTATAAAAAATAAAATGTTATACCCAAATGAAAGAATAGTAGCTTGTTTGGCAAGAAACTTTAGCAATGTTAAAGAAAATAATAAGAAGAAAGCATTAGATATAGGATTTGGATCCGGTAGGCATGTAAAATTATTATTAGATTACGGGTTTGATGTATATGGTGTAGATTATAGTGAAGAGTGCGTCAAAATAGCCTGTGAAATATTGGACAATTTTAAAGATAGAATAAAACTTGAAAAAGCTGATATAAGAGATGAAATTTACCCAGATAATTTTTTTGACTTAATTGTATGCTTTGGAGTTATTTTTTTAAGAGAAGAAAAAGAAATGATAAAGGATTTAAAGCAAATTTATTCGTTATTAAAGCCTAATGGAAAGATGATAATTAACTTTAGAACTAAAGACAACGATTACTTCAAAAAAGGAAAACAGGTTGGCGAGAATACATACCTTCTTGATGATAGAGCTGGGGTATATGAGAATATGCTATATACTTTTTTAAATTTAGATGAAGCAGAAAAACTTCTAACTGATATTGGGTTTGCAATTGAAAATAAAGAAAGAGTAGATTTTTGGAAAAATGATTTAAAAGAAAAGCATAGTTGGTGGATTTTCACAGTGGGGAGGTAATAGTATCAATACATTTAATATAAAAAGTAGAGAAATAGGAGGGAAGAAATCTACATTTATTGTTGCTGAGATAGGAGCAAATCATAATGGAGATATTATGTTAGCAAAAAAAACTATAGAAGCAGCTGCTCAATGTGGTGTGGATGCTGTAAAATTCCAAACTTATACAGGTAAAGAATTAGTAAGTGATTATGATAGAATAATAACTTGGGGTAAAGAAGGGAAAGAAAAGAGCGAAAAAATTGGGGAGATGTTTGATAGAATTTCTTTACCAAGAGAGTGCTTCAAGGAATTATTTGAATATGCAGAGAAGCTTGGTCTGATAGCTTTTTCAAGTCCATTTAGCATAGATGGTCTTAATTATTTAATTGATGAATGTGAAATGTGTTGCATAAAGATAGCATCATCTGATGTAAATTACTTAGATTTACTTAAATCATCAGCAAAATCTAAAAAGCCTGTAATGCTATCATTGGGGAAATGTACGCTAGCTGAAGCTGATATTGCAATCTCAACACTTCTTGAAAATGAATGTGATAAATTAGTATTAATGCATTGTGTGGCACAGTATCCTTCACCAATGGAAGAAATGAATTTAAGAATTATAGAGAGTTTACAGAAGATATATCCAGAATGTATAGTTGGATTTTCAGACCATTCTTTAGGGATTACAGCTACTCTAGGTGCAGTTGTATTAGGAGCAAAAGTTATAGAGAAGCATTTTACTTTAGACAAAACATTGGTAGGTCCAGATCATTGGTTTAGCATGGATCCACAAGATATGAAAAATTTAGTTGCTGAAATAAGAAATATGGAAATTGCACTAGGAAATTCAAGAAAAAGAGTTATGAATTGTGAGATTGATGAAAGATATAAATCTATAAGATCAATTAGTCTATCTAAAGACGTCAAGAAAGGTGAAAAAATAACTAAAGATCATGTGAAAATTGTAAGACCGGGATATGGGATAAGTCCTTATGATAAAGAAAAGATTATAGGGCTAAAGATAAATAAAGACTTAAGAAAAAATACTGTTTTAAAATGGGAATATTTTAAGTAGAGAAGGTAGAGTGATGATAAGAAAAAAAATAGTATGTGTGATTCAAGCGAGGATGGGATCAACCAGATTACCTGGTAAAATCTTAAAAGACTTGTGTGGCAAACCTATGATAGAACATATTTATTCACGAGCAAAAAAAACAAAACTAGTAAATGAAGTAATTATAGCAACTACAACTTCTAAAAAAGATGATGTATTATGTGAATTGTTGGATAAAAAAGGGATTCCATATTATAGGGGATCAGAAGAAGATGTACTAAAAAGATATATGGATTTATCAGAGAAAATAAAAGCTGACGTTATTATTCGTATTACTGGAGATTGTCCACTTATTGACCCAGAACTTATAGATAATCTTGTAAAAACGTTTATAGCTTCGGATTATGATTATATGAGCCCTAGAAGTATGCACGGGCTTATCAGAGGGTTAGATACCGAAGTATTTACAATAGAAGCGTTAAAAAGAGCTGATTGTTTAGCTGATGATAAACCATCAAGAGAGCATGTAACAATGTATATGTATAAAAATCCAGATAAATTTGAATTAGGATTTTTTCCAATACCACCACATCTAAAAAACTATGATTTAAGATTATGTGTTGATGAAAATAAAGATTTTGAACTAATAGAAAGAATATATAATAATCTATATAAAGAAAAAGAAGTGATTGATATTACTGAGGTTCTAAAACTGCTTGAAGAACAACCTGAATTAAAAAACATTAATAAGCATGTATTGCAAAAAAATGCGTAAAGTCTTAAGGAGAATAAGTATGAAGGTTTGTTTTATTGTTGATGGTAATAAAAAAATAGGTTTAGGACATATAATGAGGTGTATTGCTTTAGCAAAAGAATTTAGAATCAGAGGTTGTGATGTTTTCTTTTTAAGCTCCTATAAGGAAGGGATAGAAAAATTACAAGATAATGAATTCACTTTATTAGATGATATGCACGATATTTACGATGTCATTATAATAGACAAATATGATATAGATGAGGCTTTTTTTTATGACATAAAAAAGATTACTAAAATATTGGTATATATAGATGACTTAAACAACTATAATTATCCAGTTGACGTTTTAATTAATGGTAGTTTAGTTGCTATTGAGCTTAACTACAAACAAGATGATGAGAACAAAAAAATATTAATCGGGACTAAATATAATATATTAAGAAATGAATTTAGAGATATACCTAAACGTATTGTGAAAGAAGATGTACAAAATATTATGATAACTACTGGTGGCTCTGATAATTATAATGTTACTAGTAAAATTGTAGAGTATATACGTGGAAATTCAGAATATGATGAAATTAATATCCATGCTATTATTGGAAGCGGATTTCATAATATAAATAACTTAAAAGTGGATTTAAAAAGATATACTAATATAACAATTCATGAAAATGTAGCCAAAATGTCTGAAATAATGTCAATATGCGATATAGCAATTTCAGCAGGGGGGGGAACAATATATGAATTATGTGTGTGTGGTGTACCTACTCTTGCTTTTATATTAGCTAAAAATCAACAATTAATAGTAAACAAGATGGAGCGGTTAGGATTTATCAATAATATTGGATGGTATTACGACTTATCGGAAGAGGTTGTATTAGAAAGTCTAGAATGTCTAGTTAAAAGTAAAGATAAAAGAGAAAGTGTGATAATAAAGCAACAAAAACTAGTAGATGGCAAAGGAACAGAGAGAATCGTTGATGAAATAACAAAACTGCTTAATAAAAGAAGGTGAAAAAATGAAATACATCCCCTACGGAAAACAATGGATAGATGAAGAAGATATAAAAGCGGTAATAGAAATATTAAAGGCTGACTATATAACCACAGGGCCTAAAGTAGCAGAATTTGAGCAGAAATTTGCTAGCTACGTAGGTGCAAAGTATGCTGTGGCAATATCAAATGGTACAGCGGCATTACATGCAGCTTGCCATGCTGCTGGGATAAGAGAAGGAGATGAGGTTATTACATCTCCTATTACATTTGCAGCATCAGCAAACGCTGTGATTTACTGCAAAGGAACACCTGTATTTGCAGATATAAATACAGAGACATATAATATTGATGTAGAAGATATTAAACGTAAAATAACAAATAAAACAAAGGCAATAATACCAGTCCATTTCACAGGACAACCTTGTGATATGGATGAGCTTTTAAAGCTTGCAGATGAATACAATCTAAAAATTATAGAAGATGCTTCACATGCCCTTGGAGCTACATACAAAGACAGTATGATTGGTTGCATATCAGATATGACTACGTTCAGTTTTCATCCAGTGAAACATATAACTACTGGCGAGGGTGGGATGATTACAACTAACAATAAAGAGCTTTATGAAAAATTATCGTTATTTAGAACTCATGGTATAACTCGAAATATTAACACATCAGATCTAGGAGATTGGTATTATGAGCAAGTAGATTTAGGATATAACTATAGGATTACAGATATACAGTGTGCTCTTGGAATAAGCCAGCTTTCAAAAATAGAGAGCTTTGTTGAAAGAAGAAGAGCAATTGCAAAGAAATATGATGAAGAACTCAGTAAAATAGATGAAATCATAGTACCATACCAAGACAAAAACACAAAGTCAAGTTATCATCTGTATGTTATAAAACTTAAATTAGATAGATTGAAAGTAGGCAGAAAGCATATATTTGATGAGCTAAAAAAATCGGGAATAGGTGTTAATGTACACTATATACCTGTTTACTATCATCCATATTATAAAGAGTTAGGATACGTTAAAGGACTTTGTGAAAAGGCAGAAGAACTATATGATAGAATGATAACAATCCCACTATATCCGCAGATGAGTGATAGTGATGTAGAGCAAGTTATAAATGCACTTAAGAAAACTATAGATAGATATAGTAAATTGTAGTAGTAGATTATACTATATTTTTCAAAACAATTTTGATATAATGACAAATAAAGCTATTAAATTGTTTTTACAGGAGGGTTTAAATTGTTATTTATAAAAAATGGTAAAGTATTTACTATGAAAAATAATGAAATAATAAACGCTGATATACTAATAGAGAATGGTAAGATAAAAGAAATAGGTAATGATTTAGTAGTACCTTTAAATGCCGAGATAATAGATGCAAGTGGTTGTAATGTAATGCCAGGATTTATAGAAGCACATAGTCATATAGGACTTGAAGAAGATAGTATAGGATTTGAAGGTAGTGACATCAATGAGATGACAGATCCTATAACACCACATTTAAGAGCAATAGATGGTATTAACCCTATGGATAGAAACCTCAAAGAGGCTATAGAGGGTGGCATAACTTGTGCGTGTACAGGTCCAGGAAGTGGTAATGTGGTAGGTGGACAAGCAGCTGTGATTAAAATGTATGGTAAAAAAGTTGACGATATGGTTGTTAAAGCACCTGCGGCAATGAAGATAGCTTTTGGAGAGAATCCAAAGAGAGTATACAATGAACAGAAAAAAACACCTATGACTAGAATGGCAACAGCTGCATTACTTAGAGAAGCATTGTTTAAAGCTAAGAAATACGTTTCAAAGCAAGAAGCATCTATAAATGGGTTAGATAAAGAGCCAGAGTTTGATATGAAGTTAGAAGCATTAGCTAAAGTCATAAAGAAAGAAATACCTCTAAAGGCACATGCGCATAGAGCGGATGATATGTTTACAGCACTTAGAATAGCAAAAGAGTTTGGCGTGGATATAACACTAGACCACTGTACAGAAGGACACCTAATAGCAGATTATTTAGCAGAGGAAGGCAAGTATGCAATAGTAGGTCCTAGTTTAACTCATAGATCAAAATTTGAGTTACAAAACCTTACATTCAAGACGCCAGCAGAGTTACACAAAGCAGGAGTTAAGATTGCGATTACTACTGACTCACCAGTTATACCACTTCAGCATTTACCAATGTGTGCAGGATTAGCTGTAAAGGCAGGATTAGACAAGATGGAGGCGTTAAAGGCCATAACAATAAACGCTGCCCAAATATTAGGTGTTGATGATAGAATAGGTAGCTTAGAAGCAGGTAAAGATGCAGATATATTAATATGTAAGGGGCATCCATTAGAGGATATAGGATATCAGACTGTAGCAACTATTATAGATGGTAAAGTTGTGTATAAGAGATAAAATAAAATTATAGTGATAAAAAAAGGGACTGTTTAACATAAGCAGTTCCTTTTATAATACATGAAAAAATTAGTGGAATTCAAACTAGATTTTTAATACTCTAATTTAATGACTAGCAACATGTTATATCTGACAAATAGGTATGATTTTCTAAAAGGTTATTTAGATATATTCACAATATTTTCTATAGTTTAATATGGTGAAATATAATACTTTTAAAAAATCATAAGGAAGTGGTTAGATGAATATTATAAAGAAGGAGAATATAAAAAAAACAATTTATAGTGAAGATATGAAGATATATCCTAACAATATGATAATTGAGTTAACAAACTACTGTAATCATAGGTGTATATTTTGTGCCAATAGAAAAATGGCTAGAAAAAGAGGATATATAAATAAGGAGTTTGCCTGTAGAATTTTAAAAGAAGCTTACTCGTTAGGGACATCTAGGGTGGGGTTTTATGCAACAGGGGAACCTTTGATGTGTAAAGAGCTTCCAATATATATTAAAGAAGCAAAAGAAATTGGTTATAAATATATTTATTTAACAACTAATGGAGCACTATTGACTGATGACAAGATGAAAGAAATTGTTGAAGCTGGATTAAACAGTATAAAATTTTCTGTGAATGCTGGAACTAATAAGACATATAATTTAATTCATGGCAAAGATGATTTTGATTCAGTGATAAAAAATATTATAAAATTCGATAAATATAGAAAGAAAAGTAATTTGAATATTAAAATTTACATTTCTTTCATAAAAACGAAACAGAACAATGATGAGTATAAACTGCTCAGAGAAACTTTAAATGAATATGTCGATGCTATCGTATGCAATGACGTATATAACCAAGGGGGAAATATGTATGAAATAAACTCACATATAATACTAGATGATAAGTACAAACCAATTAAGTTACCGTGTAATATGATTTTTAATAGATTCCATATTACTTATGACGGGTATTTAAATGCGTGTTGTGTTGATTTTGATAATTATCTTGCAGTAGCTGATTTGAAGAAAGTTTCGCTAGAGGAAGCATGGAATTGTAAAGAAATGAGAGAATTAAGACATCGACACATAATCAACGATTTGTCGGGAACAGCATGTTATAACTGTATCAACAATGCTAACGAAGATGTAAAGCCATTAGTAAAAGAATATGCAACTAAGCATAAAAATAACTTAGAAGAAGATATAGATATCATTCGTAGGAGATTAAATCATTTTAATGAAAAGTAAATAATTATGATTTGATAAAATAATATTTATGACTAAAAATCTAAGGAATAAGCAAATCATATCAAAACCTAACTAATATTAATATAGTTTGGAGGAATATCATGAATGTGTTGTGTATAGGGGCAGGGGTAGAGCAATGTTATAGTATAATCAAAGCACAAGAATTGGGACTAAATGTTATAGCGTTAGATAAAAATGAAGATGCTAGAGGTCTGGCAATAGCGAACAAAGGTATAGTACAAGATATAAAAGAGATGGATAAAGTAATTGGTATTGCTAATCAATATAACATTAAAGCAACAATACCAACTCCCATAGGCAGGTATTTGACTGTTGTAGGTGCAGTGAATGATGCACTTGGATTAAAAGGAATAAGTTTTAATGCAGCAACAAATTGTACTGATAAAGTATTGTGTACCAATATATTACAAAACAATAATATAGCATGTGCAAAGCAGGTTATATGTAAAAATAAAAAAGAAATTAAAATAGCTATAGAAAAAATTGGTGTTCCATGTATTCTAAAACCCAGATTTGGTTCAGGGAGTAAAGGAGTTATAACGATTTTTGACCAAACAGATATAAGTATCAATATTAATAAACATATTCATACAAAAGGTGATGATGATACAATTGTAGAGAAATTTATCGATGGTAGTGAATATGGTATTGATGGTATTGTAAAAGATGGTGAAATGTATATTGTTTTAATAAGAGAGAAAATTTTAACATTGTTACCTTATAGACAAGAGGTGGGATATTTCTCGCCTGCTAATTTGAGCAAAGAGCTAATATGTAGCATAAAAGACTTACTAAAAAACTCATGCAAAGCATTAGGAATTGATAATTGTGCTATAAACGCAGATATAATTATGAATCTGAACCAAAGACCATATTTAATAGAAATAGCTGGTAGACCCGCTGGCTATAGTATGAGTAGTTTTTTTATTCCAAAAGCAACTGGAATAGATTTTATTAGAGAATGTGTCAACTTAAGTATAGGTAAAAAAATAACTTATGTAGAAAACATAAAAAACCAAATATTAGTATATAAGTTATTAAATTTAAAAGAAGGTTATATAAAAAAAATACCTAAAGATGAAGATTTTGATGATATAAACATTGTTGATTATAAGATTAATTTAAAGGAAGGAGATTATATAGGTCTAGTAAAGGAAGGAAGAGATATACTAAGAAGAGGGTTTATAGCAGTAACTGGTGATTCCGTTCAATCTGCGTTAGCTAATATTGAAAAATTGATGGCCAAATTCATAATAAAGGATATATAGACATAATTATGAAATCTAATATCAAAGCATGGAGTAAGGAAATTATAAAAATCGAATATTACATAAACAAAAAATAGTAGCTTGTTTAGCAAGAAACTATGTGTGTGTACTAAAATAGTTAATGGAATTTTGGACAACTTTAAAGAAAGGATAAGAGCTGAAATATATCTAGATAGTTTTTGTGGTTTCATAATTGAACTAATCTAAAAGAACATCGTAGTTGGTGGATTTTTACGGTGGGGAGGTAATTATTATCAACACATTTAATATAAGAAATAGAAAAATAGGAGAAAAACAACCAGCGTTTATAGTTGCTGAAATAGGAGCTAATCATAATGGAGATATTATACTAGCAAAAAAAACTATAGATGCGGCTGCCCAATGTGGCGTGGATGCTGTCAAATTTCAGACTTATACAGGTAAAGAATTAGTAAGCGATTATGATAGAATAATAACTTGGGGTGAAGAAGGAAAGGAAATGAGCGAAAAGATTGGCGAGATGTTTGATAGAATTTCTTTACCAAGAAAATGCTTTAATGAATTATTTGAATATGCAGATAAGCTTGGGCTGATAGCTTTTTCAAGCCCATTTAGCATAGAGGGGCTTAATTATTTAATTGATGAGTGTAAAATGTGTTGTATCAAGATAGCATCATCTGATGTGAATTACTTAGACTTACTTAGATCATCAGCTATCTCCAAAAATCCAGTAATGATATCGCTTGGAAAATGTACACTAGCTGAAGCTGATATTGCGGTTACAACACTTCTTGAAAATGGGTGTGATAAATTAGTAATTATGCATTGTGTGGCACAGTATCCTTCACCAATGGAAGAAATGAATTTAAGAATTATAGAGAGCTTAAAGAAGATTTATCCAGAATGTATAGTTGGATTCTCAGATCATTCTTTAGGTATTACAGCTACTCTAGGTGCGGTTGCATTAGGTGCGAAAGTTATAGAGAAACATTTTACTTTAGACAAAACATTGGTCGGGCCAGATCATTGGTTCAGTATGAACCAAAAAGATATGAAAAATTTAGTCACTGAAATAAGGAATATGGAAAGTGCATTAGGACATTCAAGAAAAAGGGTTATGAAATGTGAGATAGATGAAAGGTACAAATCTATAAGATCAATTAGCCTTGCTAAAGACATCAATAAAGGTGAACGGATAACTAAAAATCATGTTAAAATCGTAAGACCAGGATATGGAATAAGTCCTTATGACAAAGAGAAAATTATAGGTTTGAAGATAAATAGAGACTTAAGAAAAAATACTGTATTAAAATGGGAACATTTTAAGTAGAAATGTAAAGTGTTGATAAGAAAGAGTATGTGTGATTTAAGCAAGGATTGAAGTATAAACTAGATTACCAAATATAATCAAGGTTGTTTATATAGATAAAAAATATAGTAACAAAATAGGAACTGTTTTAATTATAAGCAGTTCTTTTTGTAATACTGAAATTGTTTGAAAACACTTTTAAAGAATTTTAAACTATTGTTAAATATCATAGTTTTATTTAATCCTAATGATTAATTGCGACCTGTTATATTAGTCAGATTGGGGTGGTTTTCCGAAAGTTTATTTATATATATTCACAAGATTTTTAGAATTAAACTATTGTAAAATATAATACTTTTAAAAAATCATAAGGAAGTGGTTAGATGAATATTATAAAGAAGGAGAATATAAATGACACAATCCATAGAGAAATAAAGACATATCCTAATAATATGATAATTGAGTTAACAAAAGTAATATAAATAAAAAGCAAATAATGTGTATTGGAACATGATTGGAGCAATGTTATAGTATAAAAAAGCAAAAGAGTTGGGATTAAATGTTATAGCACTAGATAAAAATGAAGATGCCAGAGGTCTCGAAACTGCGAACCAAAGTATAGTGCAAGTAACTGCTATAACAGATAAAGAAGAAATAAGATTAAATCTATATAGGAACATTATATCAAGAGGTGAAGAGGATTCTATAATAGAACAATTCATTAGCCGATTTGAATATGGAATAGATGGAATTATTAATGATGGTAAGGTATATATTATACTGATAAGAAAAAACCTTACACCAATACCATACAGGTAAGAAATAGACTATATTTATCCTGTAAGTGTAGATGATTGATAACCAGATAAAAGATATTGAAATATTAGTAATCAAATACTGTAAAGTATTCAAGATGAATCGGTGCGCAATTCATGCAGATGTAATAATGAAGAACAAAAAAGTACCATTTCTAATAGAAATGGCAGGCAGAACTTCTGGCTATAGTATGAGTAGCTCTTTTATGCAGAAAGCAACAAGAATAGATATTATAAAAGATTGTATAAGGTTAAGTATAGGGAGAGAAGTAACAACCTCAAGGAAAAGAGCCTAAGGTTCTGTATAGTTTTTTGAACTTAGAAAATGGATATGTTGATAAAATACCTAGTAAAAAAGACCAATAACGGGAATATATTAGATTATAAAATTAATCTAAAAGTTGTAGATAAGATAGGGGAATGATAGAGAGCAAAGATATTTTAAGAAGAGGTTCATTATTGCAACAGGAGTATCAACTAGGGCATTAAACATTATAGAAAAATAATTAATAAATTTTAAATAAAATAAAGAGGTGGTATTATGAGTTATGATAAATCAAATATTAAGGCGTGGAGCAAACAGATAGCAAAAAATCAGATGTTATATCCAAACGAAAGAGTAATTGCTTGTTTAGCAAAAAATTTTAAAGAAATAAAAGAAAATAACAGAAAAAACGGACTAGATATAGGATTTGGATCAGGAAGACATTTAAAGTTACTATTAGATTATGGATTTAATACATATGGTATTGATTATAGCGATAAAAGTGTAGAAATAGCCAAAGATATATTGAGTGATTATAAAGATAGAATTAAAATAACAAAAGCGGATTTAAGAGATAAAATCTACGCAGATAATTTCTTTGATTTTATTATATGTTTTGGTGTTATTTTCTTAAGAGAACAGAAGGAAATAGCTAAAGACTTAAAGATAATAAATTCATTATTAAAGAAAAATGGCAAGATGATTATTAACTTTAGAACCAAAGAAGATTATAACTATAAAAAAGGAAAACAAGTTAGTGAGAACACATATTTATTAGATGATAGAACAGGGCCATATGAAAATATGCTGTATACATTTTTAGACTTAGATGAGGCTGTAAAAATGCTCACAGATAGTGGTTTTACAGTTGAAAATAAAGAGCGTGTAGATTTTTGGAAAAACAATTTACAGGAACATCATAGTTGGTGGATCTTTTCAGTCAGAAGATAAATACAAGTAATTATAATCTCGAAATAGAGTCTGGCGATATCATAACAGGAACTTAAGTGAAAATAAGCTTTAAAATGGGAACATCTTAAATAAGGGGAAGGTAAGCAAATGAAATCAAAGAGAGTGGTTTGTATAATACAGGCTAGAATGGGTTCATCAAGGTTTCCAGGAAAAATGTTGTGCAACTTATGTGGTAAACCTATGATAGAGCACATATACTTAAGAGCTAGACAATCAAAATTAATTGATGATGTGATTGTAGCGACTACAAGATCGTATAAGGACAATACTTTGTGTAAGATTTTAAAAGGCAAGAATATTAGCTATTATAGAGGGTCAGAAGAAGATGTATTAAAAAGATATGCAGATTTAGCATTGCAAAAAAAAGCAGATATTATTGTACGTATTACAGGAGACTGCCCTCTAATAGATCCAACTCTCATAAATAGTGTAATTAAGAAATTTGTTCATTCGGAGTATGACTATTTGAGTCCTATGTCAAAATGTGGACTTATAAGAGGTTTAGATGTTGAAATCTTTTCAATGGAGGCTCTGAAAAAAGCGGATAAACTTGCAAGAGACAAAGCATCTAGAGAACATGTAACCTTATATATGTATAAAAATCCAAATATGTTTAAAATAGGTTCATTCAAAGTGCCAACAAAGCTAAAAAGTTTTAAAATTAGACTGTGTGTTGATGAGATAGAAGACTATAAGCTAATAAATAAGATATACACATGCCTTTATAAGAAAAATCAAATTATAGATATACATGATGTCTTAAAATTATTAAGGAATAATCCTGAGTTACTAGAGATAAATAAAAACATAATTCAAAATAAAGTTTAATTGTATTAAGGAGTAATGGTCTAATGAACGTATGCTTTATAGCTAGTGGTGGTTCAAAGGTAGGACTAGGGCATATAATGAGATGTATGGCATTAGCAAGTGAATTTAAGAGGAGAGGTTTTGGTGTCTTATTTTTTAGTAATGGGAGCAAAGGCATCAAGAGATTGCAAGAAAACAATTTTGTCATTGTGAATGAATTGACTATCTATGACATTATTGTCGTAGATAAATATGGGTTAGACAAAGTATTCTTTGATAATCTCAGAAGGCATTGCAAAATATTAGTATATATTGATGATACTAACGACTTTGATTATCCAGTTGATATTATCATTAATGGTAGCCTTATAGCTCACAGTTTAGGCTATAATAAGTACAATAATCCTAATAAAAAAATGTTACTAGGCACTAAATATAACATATTAAGAGATGAATTTAGAAATATTAACAAAATAATTGTACGTGAAAAAGTGAAAAATATTATGATAACAACAGGTGGAGCAGATTATTATAATACGACTAGCAGAATAGTTAACATCATTAGAAGTAATCAGAAATATGATGAAATAAATCTAAATGTAATTATAGGAGATAGTTTTCTTAATAAGAATAATTTAAAAAATAGACTAAAGGAATTTAAAAAAATTAGAATATACGAGAATGTGAATAAAATATCTGAGATAATGTTACTCTCAGATATTGCTATATCAGCAGGTGGAGGAACTATTTATGAATTATGCGCTTGTGGTGTAGTAACTTTAGGAGTTATTTTAGCAAAGAATCAAGAGCCGATTGTGACAAAGATGGATGAACTAGGGTATATAAAAAATATAGGTTGGTATAGTGACTTGACAAAAAATAAAATATTCAACACTTTGGATATCCTTATAAATGATTTTGAAAAAAGAAAAAATATGATAAACAAGCAAAGGACATTGGTTGATGGGAAAGGAACAGAGAAAATCGTAGATGAAGTAATACAGTCAATTTAGAACCTTTATAAATAGTATCTAAGAGCCACATAAAAGTGGCTCAGTTAGGTTTTTGATTATTTTTTATGAAGTATGCATATTGATTTTAAATTAAACAAAACTCCTATTAGTATTATTGTTTTTAACCTTGTAAACAGTTATTAAGAAAAAAAACGAGGCGAAGGCACCTAGTATTAATAGATCCATCCATATATCACCAAAAGGTCGACCCATTTGAATTTTTTTAATTGCGTTCATTGCCCAAGCTTGAGGAACGAAGTTTCCAAGCTTTTGCAATATGTTTGGCATTATTTCTCTAGGCCAGTAACAGCCACCAAGCATACATGTTGGAACTATTATTAGGTTAGTTAATGCACTTACACCAATACTAGATGTAGAGAATATTACAATCGACATTCCTAATCCAACAGATACAATCCCGAATACAAATAGTATTATAATAAGATATAAGAATGAAATCTGCATATCTATATTAAACAAATAGTTAATAGATACAAGAACGAGCAAAATTTGAGTAAATAGTAAAGTTAAATTTACAAACATGTTTGCTAATACAAATTCTTTTGGATTAACAGGACATGTGCAGATTCTGTAATATGTTCTGTTCTGCTTTTCTTTTAGCATTAGACTTGTTATATTTGAGCATATAATCATAATAAACATCAGAAACATACCTAAAGAAGTTCCGCTAACTTGCTTGACAGTATATTTATTGACATACTCAGAATCAATCTTAATTGGTCCATTTTTAAAGTTATTAAAAATTTTATTAAATACTGTTTTGTCTCCGTTAGATGCTATCAATGTATCATGAAGTATATCTAAGTAATACTTAGTATATATTTCAATAAATACAGTTGCTGTTTTACCTTTTATTGAGACTATTTTTATAGTGCTTTTTTTGCCAGAATAAATACTATCTTCAAATCCTTTAGGTATTACAAGTACAAAATCTTGAGTCCTAGAATTTATTTTATCATTTATTTCAGCTTCATTAATAGGCTTTATATTAAATTTATCTGTACTATTAAGAAAATTTATCATATCAGCAGAATATATAGTATTATCATTGTCAACTACTCCCATATTTGGCTTAGTTATTTTATAATTAGTTCCTAGATACATTATTCCACAGACTAAAAGAGTAGGAAATATCAGATATACAAATATATTTATTTTTTTTCTGAATAACATTTTAAAGGTGTTGAATGACAGTATGAGTATATTATTCATATTAAACCACTCCCTTTCTTTTGAATTTGTATAAGGATAACAATAAAAACATAAATGAAATAGATAAGTTTAGCATAATGACAAAACTCACATTTTTAAAATCATTTAGATATATCACATCAAACATTGTTTCATTTATCCATTTTATAGGAGAGATGACTGAAATCTTAACTAATATGTTATTACCGAATTGTTCTAAAGGAAAATAGCCACCACCTAAAAATACAAATATAGGAATGAGTATGTTTAAGATACTATTACCAGCGGATTGATCCTTTGTAGAATAGCCTACCCCTATTCCAACTGATATGCACATTAGCAATTGAGAAAATATTATAGTTAACAATATCAGTATATTGTTTCCCCAATAAACCTTATATACAAACATGCTGAACAATATGACAACTGCAACTCTCAAAATTGATAATAAAATGTTACCAAATACTTTTCCAAAAAACAAACTATACATATTGATTGGGGATACATGTATTCTATCGCCAGTTTTCAGAATATCTTCATCTTTTACACTTGCAAAGCTTACACTTGAAGTGTACATGATAATAAGAGTGAGCATAGTAATAGAGAAATAATCAATTGAACGAGGTTTTCTATCTCCAGCTACAGATACCATAGAAGTATTTATATTACTAGGTGATTTTTTATTTAATATAGTTTCTAATGCACTGCTGTTAACTTTAGATACCTCATAGTAAAAATTGTACTTCTGCACAAATGCAGAAATCGTATTTTCAATAAAATCAGAAACAACTTGTATTTTTTGATTTTTTAGAACTGTTATTTTACCTTCTTTTTCATTTATTGATATATAACATGCATATGAATTTCCCTTTAGCATATCAGGTGAATATTTATCTTTTTCAATTTTTATAAATTCAATATTAGATTTTTTTATTGATTCAATAAAATTTTCAAACGAACTAGACAATGGACCTTCTTCGCTGTATGAATATATAACAGTGGCACCATCGTAATCTAAACTACTACTTGCAAATTGGTTATTAAATGCAGTTCCTAATATCCATATCAAAACTATAGGGAATAATATCATTAAAGCCATCGAGCTTCTATTTCTAAAGCCTTGTTTAAGTTCTTTAATTAAGATATTTAACATTATATCACCTCTAATCCCTAAGTTTTCTGCCAGTTAGAGTTAAGAAGACAGTTTCTAGAGTTATTTCATTGCTTTTAATATTTTTTATAGTTATATTGTTATCATTGAAGTACATTATGAGTTTATCCCAGTTGTTAATTTCTTTTCTATTTTCAATTTTTATATCGTTATCATTAACAGTTATATCTACAACTCCATTTATTAACTTTAGTTTTTCTATATTCACACTTTTACTATTATCAACTGTAAAAACAATTGACTGTATATCTGATACAATAGCTTTTAGTTCTTCTTTTGTTCCTTCTGCAATCAATTTTCCGTGGTCTATGATACCTATTCTACTACAAATAGCCTCAGCCTCTTCCATGTAGTGAGTAGTATATATAACTGTGCTACCTAGCTCATTTAGCTTTTTTACAGATTGTAAGATATAGTTTCTTGATTGAGGATCAGATCCAACAGTAGGTTCATCCATAATTATAAGATTTGGTCTGTGAGCTATAGCACATGCAATGTTCAATCTTCTTTTCATACCGCCAGAAAAACTACTAGGAAACTTGTCTGCTTTATCGCTCAGTCCTACAAACTCTAATGCCTCTATGGTTCTTTTTTTTAGCTCTGCACCTTTTATACCATACAACTTACAAAAAAATTTAACATTTTCGTAAGCGGTTAAATCATCGTATATAGCAAGTTCTTGAGGAACTACTCCCATATTTTTCTTTACATAAGTTGAATGTTTTGTTATATTTTTATCTAGTATTTCAATAGTACCGCTATCCATTTTTAGTAAGCCAGAAATAATATTTATAATAGTACTTTTTCCCGCACCATTAGGGCCCAGTAGACCATAAATTTCTCCTTGATTGATTTCTAAACTTGTATTATCAATTGCAATAGTATCGTTAAACTTTTTTATCAATTTTTCAATTTTTACTATTTTCATAAGCATTTCTCCTATCTATTGTATTAATTTAATTATACTAATAAACCAACTTTAAAAATAGTTGAAAAAAGTCACTTTTATATATGACTAAAGTAATATGTTCACTGCTAAACCAAATAAAAAATGATATAATTATTTATTATAGGAGGGTGTTATGTATAGATGGCTGATATTTAATGAGATTTTTTTAGTTATATATTATTGTTGCTATAGCATTAAAAACACAGATATTGATGTTACATTTTTAGTGTTAAGTGTATTAATATATCTGTGTTTTAGGTTACTAAATTATATATTTCATGATACAAGGCATAAAAAATACTTATCGACATTGATAACAATTTACATTGTAGTTATGTATAAATTATTAGATAATAGTTATATTTTGCTATTGCCTATTAATATGTATTTTCTAACACATTATTTTAGATGTTCACATTTGACAAATGTAGTACTTATATTAATGATTATACTATTCTTAAAAATTACTCCATTAGCAGAATTTGCGCTAATTGCAGGATTTGAATATTTATTTATAGAAGTCTACATAAAATCAGTTCAGAAAATAAAACACATCACAGAGGAAAATGATAGATTAAGGAATAAAAACAGTCAGCTTTATGATATTATAGATAAGCAAAAATGTTATGAAGATGAAATAAAGCACATATCACAGCTAGAGGAGAGAAACAAAATAGCTCAGTCTATACACGATAGCGTCGGACATACCATAACGGCAAGTATTATGCAATTAGAGGCAACAAGATTATTGATAAATAAAGATATAAAAAAATCAGATAAAATGATACAAAATACTATTAATGTATTGAAAGTTGGTATGGAAAAGATAAGGACTACTCTAAGAGAAATAAAACCAAATACAGAAGAGCTTGGGATACATAATCTAAAGTTATTTATAAGTAAATTGGAAAAAGCAGAAGGATTGAAAACTACTCTTTATTATAATGAGGATATAGACAAGATATCTTATATTCAGTGGAAAATAATACTCTCAAACGTCACAGAGTGTTTAACAAATACCTTAAAATATTCCAAAGCCACAAAGGTTAATCTAAAAGTAGAAGTATTAAATAAGATTATTAAGGTAGAGGTTAAAGATAATGGATTAGGAAACCTTGTTATAAAGAAGGGGTTAGGATTACTAGGAATGCAAGAGAGAGTTGAAAGTGCCAATGGAAAATTGATAATAGATGGATCAAATGGGTTTTCGGTAATAACTTTGTTACCAATAGTAATAGAATAAAAAGGAGGTGTATTATGTCTATAAAGATACTAATAGCTGATGATGATTCATTAATACGTGAAAGCTTAAAAATTATACTAAATATGGACGAAGATTTTGAAGTTATCTCATGTACAGAAAACGGCTTCGAAGCAGTAGAAGAGTGTAAAGAAAGAAAAATTGATGTGGCACTTTTAGACGTAAGAATGCCTGTTATGAATGGAGTAGAAGCAACAAGGGAGATAGTAAAACAAACTGACACAAAGGTATTGATATTGACAACATTTGATGAAGATAAATACATAAAAGAGGCCATAAAAAATGGAGCAAAGGGGTACTTGCTTAAAGATAACTCACCAATAAAAATCAAAGATGCTATAAGAACAATCTATAATGGCAATACAGTTTTGCAAGATGTAGTATTAGATAAGCTTAGAGATGGCATATCAAATAAAGTAAACAAAGTTTTGAATACAGAAGCATTCACGCCTAGAGAGCTTGAAATAATAGAGTCAATAGCACAGGGGTTATCCAACAAGGAAATATCAAAGAAGTTATTTATATCAGAAGGAACAGTTAAGAACTACATAACTTCAATACTGAGTAAGACTAATTTAAAACATAGAACACAAATAGCAATTATGTTTATAAAAGGAGAAATCGTTACGTAAGCATGTTAATAAATCTCATTTAATGTTGATAATAAAACATAAATACTCACAAAAGTATATACTATAATATAACTTGAGTGAGTATTTATATAGGGTATTTTAAATACTTGATTTGTAAATAAGGAAATTTTAAGCCACTGAAAAAATAGCGGATAGGAGCGTACTAATGTACGTGACTAGTCGGTATTTTTTCGGTAACGCCGGGATTGGCCATTTTAGAACAAATCCATTAGTGTTCCTTACGGATGTTGTCCACTAGACTCTGCTTATTCATTCTTCTAAGAGGTATATAGGCTGATAGTAGTGTAAATACTAATACACCTGCTATTGCTACAGCTATATCATTCCAAGGAGTGTTCCAACCAAAATCACTAACTTGCGTCACTATATTGAATAACAAATAGCTGAGTCCAACACCTATGATAACACCATAGAGCGAAGAAATAATACCATAGTATAATCCTTCAAAACATACCATCTTTTTTAGCTTAAACTCGGACATGCCTACTGCTTTCAAGATAGAGAATTCCTTAGTTCTTAATAATAGGTTCGTATTTATAGTGTTTATTATATTTAAACAACTAATCAACGTAATAACAGATACAAACCCATATAAGAATATTTTTATAACTAAATTGTTTCTTTTATATTCTTTAGCTTGTTTAATCAAGTCAACATAGTCAAAGTCATTTTTTTCACAATAAGCTGATATGCTCTTTGCTACAGCATCATTATCCGAATCATCAACTATACTTACATTCATAGAGTTGTATTTATCGTTACCTATAATATTTTTGTAAACATCTTTTGAAGTTATCATTATAAATCCATCAGAATGACAATATTTTTTATACGTAAATATACCAGTATCAGCGATAGCAGCTACTTTGACATTTATAGTTTTATTTTTGTAAGGTGTCACAGGTATAGTATCTCCGACTTTAGTATTAGTTAAATCAAAGTAAGTCTTTTTAAGTTTACCAGTCTCAGGATTTCTAATATATTCTGATGCTTGCTTTATTAATATTACACCATTATTTTTATTCATTGCATTAATATCAATCTCACCTGATGTTATTACTTCACCAAATAAATCCAAATTGTTATCTCCGTAACACATGATATTTGTACTATCAAATTGAACTGTATTATTTGTTACAGTGTATTCACCTTTGCAATATTTACTGAATTCATCTGTCAAAGTGTCTGTACTAACAGTAGCCTTGACAGGGAATATCATATTAGGAAATACTCTGTCAATTCCAGATATGTTGAGTAAATCATTATATTCTTTTTCAGTTATTGAGCTCCCATCTCTATTAGATATCATAAATTCATACATATTTGTATTATCCATAAAATTACCATCAAAAGTGAATTTTAAGAAGCTATTAAACACTATAAACAATACTATACTAATTACCATAGAGAAGACAGTTATCAAGAACCTTTTTCTATTTCTTCTCAGGTTTTTCCAAGCAAGTCCAGCTTCAAAACCAAATATGTTGTGTATAAGTGTTCCTAATTTAGATCTTTTAATATTATCTTTTTTGAATTGACCAGTACTCCTAACAGCTTCTAGTGGAGATACTTTTGCTGCAATTCTAGCAGGTAAAAATGCAGAAGCAATAATAGTCAAAAAACCTATTATAGAGCTAACAATTATAACAAGAGGAGATATTACTACATTTATATCGCTAAATACTTTATCAGCACCAATATGACCAATTACATAGAATACAACTTTCATAGCAAAAGTACCACATAATAATCCAATAGGTATACCAATGATACTTATAATAACAGCCTCTTTAAATACTATTTTTCTAATTTGAGCGGGTGTAGATCCAACACATCTAAGCACACCGAATTGAGAAGCTCTTTCTATAACTGATATATTAAATGAGTTGAAAATGACAGCTATTGTACTGATGACAACTAACAAAACTATAAATCCTACAAGCATAAATAGAGCTACATTTAACTCTGTATTAGAACTTTCTCCATAAAATCCAAGTAATGAATTGTGTACACGAATGTTGTCTATTGGAATTTCTACGTCATTTGCTAGAGTTTTTATTTTGGAGTTAATATCTTTATAAGATTTTAACTCTATGTCCATAGAATAAACTTCATTTTTTTTCAGATTATTTTCATCTAAGAACGTTAACCCCATAGCGTTCATTTTACCTGAGGTTGTAAGATTAGGGTACATTGTACCAACAATTTTATATTCTTTTTTATTGCTAGATTCAAAGATGCCTTTATTAATTTCACCTAAGTCTAATGTAACATTATCTCCGATTTTGGCATTTCCAGGTAGATAGTTCAAAACCCAAGTGTCGACAACTAGCTCATTTGGGTTAGTTGGAAGAGACCCTTCTTTTAATTTAACGGGTGTTATGTCAGGAGAAAAATTAGAATGGCTTTTTATTTTTATTTTTCTATATCTGTTATTACCATCATAGTTCTTTCCCAGATCTTCTAAAACACCAGTTTTAAATGGTGTTGATATGCTGTGTTTTTTTACATTGGTGTAATTAGTTAGTATATCTACTTTATCAGGGGTCAAATCTTTTATTGTTATATGATAACTACCATTTCTATTAATTTCAGATCGTATTAGTTTATCCTGTACACTTGTTATTATAGTAAATATACCAGTGATAAGGGCAACAGACATTATTACACCAAGAATAGTTAGTATAGTTCTTTTCTTTTGAACCTTTAAGTATCTAGAAGAGATGTTTTTCATTATCCATCACCTCTTCATTAGTTATAATACCATCATTTATTGATATAATCCTGTCAGCTTGAGAAGCAATATTTAAATCATGAGTAATAATAATCAATGTCTGATGGTATCTCCTAACAGATAGTTTTAACAGGTCTATAATTTCTCTACTATTTTTACTGTCCAAATTTCCAGTTGGCTCATCAGCAAGAATAATAGATGGTTTATATGCTAAAGCTCTTCCAATAGATACCCTCTGTTGTTGTCCACCAGACAATTCAGATGGAAGGTGTTTTTTTCTATTCTCAAGCCCTAAGATATTCATCAAGTCATTTATATAAGCTTTATCAATTTTTTTATTATCCATAAGTAGAGGTAATTCAATGTTTTCTCTAGCTGTTAGAACAGGTATCAGATTGTAAAACTGAAATATAAATCCAACCTTTCTCCTTCTAAATATAGCCAATTGTTTTTCTTTGTAGTTATAAATATCTTCTCCATCAATGATAACTTTACCTGAAGTAGGTCTATCAACACCACCTAATAAATGGAGCAGTGTACTTTTACCAGAACCACTTGGTCCTATAATAGCAACAAATTCACCTTGTTTTACAGATAAATTCATATTTTTTATAGCGTCTATTTTATTGTTACCTTTACCATAACTCTTGCATAAATCAACAGTTTTTAATATATCCATTTTATCCTCCTACCTTTTTTGCGTTTTTAACAATTATAATTCTAATATGCAAATATTACTAATGAGTGAATAGCATCTTACAATTTAGTAAGAATATAATTATTTAAAATATTTTTTTTAAAAAAGTTATGGTAAATTCCGTACCCTTTCCTAGTTTACTCCTAACAGATATAGAGCCATTCTGTCCTTCAATTATCAGTTTTGAAAGAGCTAATCCTATCCCAATACTGTTACTTTTAACAGAGTTATTGACAGCATAGAATCTCTCAAATATATGAGGAATATCTTTGGGAGCAATACCTTCGCCAGTATCTCGTATAACTATTTGAGATAAGAGAGGTGTTTCGCTAATATAAATATCTATTTTTCCATTTTCATCTGTATGTTCAATACAGTTCTTTATTATATTTATAAGTGCTTCGCTTAGCCATTCGCTATCTACATTTAAGTATACATTTTTTGTATCTCCAAATATTTTAATAGTCTGATTTTTTTTATTAGCCATCATCATGAGAGTATCAACAGAATTTTTAATAGGGCTAATCAAAGGAGTGTGCTTTTTCTTAAATTCAATAACCCCTGCTTCAAGACGAGTCATTTTTAGAAGGCTTATTATAAGCCACTGCATTCTGTTCAGTTGAGAGTTACTTTTTTCAAGAAATTTTCTGCGATCATCTTTATCTAACCCCTCATTACCAATCAATATGTCATTGAACATGATAAGTGAAGCTAAAGGAGTTTTTAATTGATGAGAAATATCAGAAATAATATTTTTTAGAAATATCTTATCTTGATTTAATCTATCTAAACTTAACTTGAGTCTATGAGCCATCTGATTGAAATTATTATATAATATACCAAAATCACCTTCTATATCAACAGGCAACAAATACGAAAAATCACCATCTATAACTTTTTCAGAAGCTAAGGATATACTTTTGATTTTTTTGTATATTTTTCTATACTCATAAATCGTAAGTAATAGTATAGGTATTAACATAAATAGTGCATATAGACTTATTTTGTCACTAAAGTTAGAATAAAAATTTGATAACGTTGGTTGAATAACTATATTAGCATCTTCATGATAACCATACGTTTTCATAATACTTCTTCCTAATTCGATTTCTTTATCAGTAGGTTCAGATGTAAAATATTTTGGCAGTTCAGTTTTAAGTTCTGGGTGGTTTGATAATATTTGGCCTACAATAGCAGTATTGTGATTAATAAGCTCATTATTAAACATTTCGATTTCTAGATTAGCGTAAATACACGTAAAAAGGGCAAAAATACACATTATAAGGACTAATTTCCATGCAAAAGATTTAAATTCGCGATTTCTAAAAACTGTCAAATATATCATCTCCTTAAACTAACATCCCATTTATAGCCTAAACCTCTTGCAGTAACGATATATTTAGGTTTTTGGGGGTTGTCTTCAATCTTTTCTCTAAGTCGTCTTATATATACAGAAAGAGTATTATCGTCAACAAAATCACATTCAACATCCCACAATTTTTCTAGTAATATTTTTCTACTCATTATTTGCTTAGCATTTTTTACGAACATCAGCATAAGTTTATATTCTTGTGCAGTTAACAATATTGGGTTATTATTTTTAGAAACTAAACCTTCAAGAGTATTTATTTTTATATCACCAGATACCAGTATATTTCCTTTAGTGTTACTAGATGTTTTTCTTCTAAGCACTGCTTTAATTCTTGATATGAGTTCTCTTATTCTAAAGGGTTTTGTGATATAATCATCTCCTCCCATATCAAGTCCCATTACTACATTGACCTCTTCATCGCAAGCAGTTAAGAATATTATAGATACATTAGATGTATTTCTGATTTCTTCACATAACTCATATCCATTACCGTCTGGAAGCATTACATCTAAAATTACAAGGTCAAAATTGCCGTTTTTAAAAGATTTTCTTCCACTATCTATAGTATTTGCAGTAGTGACACTAAAACCTTCATTTTTTAGTGCAAATTCGATACCGAAAGATAAGTTAAGGTCATCTTCAACAAGAAGTATATTATTCATAGTATTTCTCCCTTCGATTTTATAATCTAAACACATACTATTGTCACTTGTACAACTTACATAACCATTATATAATGATTAATATATGTCAAAACTAATTAATATATAAACTAATAATATTAATTTGTCAAGATAAAGTCAACAATAAAGGAGAAGGCTATGAAAAAGATTATATCATCTAGCGAAAAAGAAACTAGTGAATTAGGTTTTAATCTAGGACGAAAGCTAATAGAGGGAAGTGTAGTTTGTCTTATGGGAGATTTGGGTGCTGGCAAGACTACTTTAACGCAGAGCATAGCTAAGGGTTTAGATGTAAAGGACTATGTTACAAGTCCTACTTTTACAATAGTAAACGAATACATTGGAAGATATCCGATGTATCATTTTGATGTATATAGAATTTCAGATATAGATGAAATGTACGATATAGGTTATGATGATTACATATATTCAGAGGGTGTTTCAGTAATAGAGTGGGCTAATCTAATAGAGGAAATATTGCCAAAAGACAGAATAGATATTAATATTACAAAAAAAGGAAATGAGAGAATTATATATATAACAGCACACGGACAGTCAAATAAAGATATTGTAAAAATGCTTTAAAATAGGAGTGATAAATCATGAAAATACTAGCAGTTGATACATCAAGTATAGTAGCTTCAGTTGCATTAATAGATGATGACAAGTTGCTTTGCGAGTATACAGTAAATTATAAAAGAACTCATTCAGAGACTATACTACCAATGATTAAAGAAGTGCTAGACTCTTGCCAATTGAAGACAGGTGATATTGATGTATTTGCCGTTTCAATAGGGCCGGGATCATTTACAGGCTTACGTATTGGTGTAGCGACAATCAAAGCATTAGCTCATAGTGTAGATAAACCAGTTGTTGGTATTCCTAGTATGGATTCAATGGCATATAATATGTTCAATTGTAATAGTTTGATAGTTCCGATGATGGATGCGAGAAGAGATAGAGTGTATACAGGAATCTACACATGGAGAGATAATAAATTTGAAGTTATAAAAGCTCAGGATGTAATAGAAATAGAGCAAATCCTTGATGATTTACGAGATAGAGATGAAGAAGTAATTATAAGTGGTGATGGTGGAGTAGTATATAGAGATATAATTAAAGAGAAACTAGGAGAAAAAGTAGTATTCTCACCAGCTTATGTAAATATGGCAAAGGCTTCATCATTAGCTCAGATGGCATTGGAGAGGGCAAAAAATAATCAACTTGAATCTTACTATGATTTAGTTCCAGAGTACTTAAGAAAATCTCAAGCTGAAAGAGAATATGAAGAAAAGAACAGGTGATAATATGAGCGACGTGACTATTAGAGAAATGATATTAAGCGATATAGAAGCAGTTTGTGAGATTGAGAATAAGTCATTTACAACACCTTGGTCTAAAAATGCGTTTATAGATGAAATAAAAAATAACAAATTAGCATACTACATAGTAATTAAATCAGGAAAATCAGTAGTAGGATATGCAGGAATGTGGCTCATATTGGACGAAGCACACATAACAAATGTAGCAATACATCCTAACTATAGAGGTAAAGGATTAGCAAATCATTTAATAAATGGTGTTTTAGATAGCTGTAAACAGAAAAAAATACAAAAAGTTACTTTAGAAGTAAGAGAGTATAACAAAACAGCTATATCACTATATAAAAAATTTGGTTTTTATGAGTTTGGAAAAAGAATAGGATATTATACGGATACAAAAGAAGATGCAATAATAATGTGGTTAGATATGGACTGTAATAATATTATTGACTAGAAATATGTAATAATGGTATATTAAAACTATTAGAATACGAGAGGTGATAGTGTGGATGATGAAAAAAACAGGATTCAAATAGAAGAAGATGAACCAGAGGTCATTTTTGACGATATGTATGATGATGATATATTCATAGAAGGTGAAAAACTAAGTCCTTTACAAAAGATTATTAAAGTTTTTACTAATCCAAACAAGGCATTCAGAAACTTAGCAGTACATACAGATTTGATAGTTCCTATGCTTATCGTTTTAATTGGGTTACCAATATTATCATTTTTGCTTCAAAATAAAGAGCAATTCATACAGATGATGATAGACGAATACCAAGCTAATAACATAGTACCGCCAACGGTAGACGCACTTAAAACACAATATTACACTACGAAATTGATGGTTGGATTAGGACCTATTCTTATATGGGTTGTTAAAGGTTTTATAGTTAGTGGATTTGGTCCAATGCTAGGAGGAAAAGAGAGGAAGTTTAAAGATACAATAGCTGTATTAGCGTACTCATACTTGCCCGTATTTGCTGGGCAAATAATAGTATCACTGATCTTATTTACGTCTAATGTTAGTCTAAACTTTAGTCTTGGAGCTCTTTTACCTAGTGCATACGATGGATCATTTCTTGAAGAATTCTTATCACAACTTAACCTATTTACAATTTGGTATCAAGCTTTAGCGATAGTAGGATTTTCTTACTTGTATGATCTTAAGAAAAGAATAGCAGCTATACCAGTACTAGCTACTTGGGGAGTGTGGATACTTATATATGCTGGTGCAAATAACTTAGTCAAAACGGCAATGTAAAAAACAATACTCTGAATAGAAATTCTAATAATAGAAAAAATATACCTATAAAATATTTTAGGAGGTATATTATGGCGAGTAATTCTCAACTAGAAAGAGTAGCACAAAGGTGTAGTAAATTTAATGCTGTTAGAAGCACAGGACTTTCTTCAAGTACAGGAGAAGAAACATCAAGAGTAACATGTAATAACTGTGAACATTTTGTAGATCATAAGTGTAATTTAGATTTAGTAGATGAGATATTAGTAAATATGGATGAAGGTACAGATTAAATCAATTAACAAATTATAAGCTTAAAAGGGGCAAACTCAGACTATGAGAGCCCCTTTTGTAGCACATAAGGTTATTTTTTCTTATGTTCGCCTTTATCCGATAAAAATTTAGTGCTAGTCGGATTTGGTTTATCCTTAATAATGTTGATGAAAGCTTCCTCAGTGCCACTAACAGTACTTAGCATACCATCTGGCATAATATTAGCTTTAGCAATATTATTTAGAACACTCATATACTCACTCCCAAACAAAGGCATATAATTATTTTCTGATAAAATAGAAAAACTATTAATTTAAAATATTCCATAACTGGGTTAGTTCATATCACCTTTACACTAGATACACAAAAGTGTATAATAAATTCTAGTCATAGTTAAGAATATAAATTCTCTAATAGGAGTGATTAAATTGCTAACACTTGCAATAGAAACATCATGCGATGAGACATCAGTAGCAGTTTTAGAAGATGGCAGGAAAATATTGTCAAATATTATAGCATCTCAAATAGATCTACATAAAAAATTTGGTGGAGTAGTGCCAGAAGTTGCATCAAGAAAACACATAGAGCAAATAGATACAGTTTTGCAACAAGCACTAGATGAAGCAAATGTTAAATTTAAAGATATAGATATTGTTGCTACTACATATGGACCAGGTTTAGTTGGGGCACTGTTGGTTGGGCTTTCTAGCGCAAAGGCACTAGCTTATTCATTAGAAAAACCACTAGTAGGTGTTAATCACATAGAAGGACATATATGTGCAAACTATATAGAAAATACACACTTAGAGCCACCATTTCTTTGTTTAGTTGTTTCTGGAGGACATACACACTTAGTACATGTAAAAGATTATACAAAGTACGAATTACTAGGGAGAACTAGAGATGATGCTGCAGGGGAAGCCTTTGATAAAATAGCAAGAGCTATGGGGTTGGGATATCCAGGAGGACCAATCATAGATAGATTGTCAGAGAAAGGTAGCAGTGATGCTATAGATTTTCCTAGAGCATATTTAGAACCAGATAGCTTAGATTTCAGTTTCAGTGGTCTAAAATCTGCAGTACTTAATTACTTAAATAGCAATAAACAGAAAAATAAAGAAATAAAAGTAGAAGATGTAGCAGCAAGTTTTCAAAAAGCCGTAGTTGATGTACTTGTGGATAAGACAATAAAAGCATCAAAGCTTAAGAACTTATCAACAATTGCGCTAGCGGGAGGTGTTGCATCTAATAGTGGATTAAGAAAACAAATGCAGGATAGATGTTTAAGTGAAGGACTAAAGCTAGTATGCCCAAGTAAGATATTGTGTACAGACAATGCAGCAATGATAGGATGTGCGGGATATTATAACTACTTAAATGGAAAGATATCAGATATAAGTCTTAACGGAGTTGCAAATTTAAAAATTGGTCAGTAATTTAATTGTATTAACAAAGTTATGCACAAAGTTATCCACAAAACAGATGGTAACTGTGCATAACTTTATACATTGTAGCAGTAAAATATCAATAATGTTGATAAAATTATGTGATTTTGTTGATAAAACTGTGGATAAATGGTGTATATTGTGGATAAAAATTAACTGCTTAATTCTACCCATTTTTCATACTCTTGTTCAAGGTCAGATTTAATATTTAATAAATCTTTATTTATTTGCGTGCTTTTAACAGGGTCATTATAAATATCTGGACTACATAGCAGATGTTCATATTCACTAATTTTGTTTTCTAGAAGAGCTATATTTTCTTCGAGTTTACTCAGTTGTTGCTTTTTAGCACGCTCTTTTTTCTCGAGTTCTTTTTGTTTTTTCCTATCCAGTTTCATTTGAGTTTTAGTGATACCAGTATTAATCGAATCATCATTGTTACTGCTAAGGAGTTTGCTTTTTTCAATATAGTAATCAAAGTTACCAAGGTATTCAGTTATTTTATCACTATTAAAATATAGTATTTTATCTACAACTTTATTTAAAAAGTATCTATCATGAGATATTACTAATACAGTTCCTTCATATTTTTTTAATGCATCTTCAAGAACTTCTTTGGAGTCAACATCTAAGTGATTTGTAGGCTCATCCATAAGTAGAAAATTCGATTTAGATAGCATTAATTTTAATAAAGCTAATCTTGCTTTCTCACCACCACTAAGAGAGCCAATCTCTTTAAATATATCATCTCCAGTGAAAAGGAACTGCGCTAAAATGCTTCTAATTTGAAAATGATCCATTAGAGGGTGTTCATCCCATATTTCATCTGCAATAGTCTTTTCAGTATTTAGATACTTCTGCTCTTGATCAAAATAACCAATATTAACATTAGCGCCTAAAGTATAATTTCCTGAACTAAGACTTGTAATACCCATTATGATTTTAAAGAGAGTAGATTTACCTATACCGTTAGGACCAATGATACCTACTTTTTCGCCTTTATATATATTAAAGTTTATACTGTCAAATAGCAGTTTACCATCATAATTTTTTTTCAAATCTTCTATGCGTAACACATCATTACCACTTTTCACACTTGGAGTAAACTTAAAAGAAGCTTTTTTTCTTTCGCTAGGATTTTTTAGCTCTTGCATTTTTTTAAGCATTTTTTCTCTACTTTGAGCTTGTCTTATTGCTCTTTTTCCACCCAAAGAAAGATTTTTTATTATTTCTTTTTGTCTATTCATTTCATTCTTTTGTTGTTCGAATTTTTTCTTTTCCAATTCAATTTCTTTTTTCCTTTTATCCATATAAGTGCTGTAGTTTCCGTTGTAGGATTTTAGCTCGGTATTTTCTAATTGAAGTATTCGAGAAACTACATTATCTAAAAAATACCTGTCATGAGAAATAATAATAACAGATCCCTTATAGTCTTTAAGATATTTTTCAAGCCAATCAATCGAATCCAAATCCAGATGATTAGTTGGTTCATCAAGCAAAAGAATATCAGGCTTTTGGAGCAATAATTTTGCGAGATATACTCTAGTTTTTTGTCCTCCACTAAGCTGGTTTATTGGTTTATAAAAATCACTACTATTAAAACCTAAACCAACCAAAACACCTTTAATTTGACTGTCGTATCCATATCCATTACTTTTCTCAAATTCATCAGTGAGCTTAGAGTATTTGTCAAGAAGCTTTTCAAATTCTTTAGAATCGTGATCCTGACTTTTTTCACTTATTTCATTTTCTAGGGATCTAAGTGTTTTCTCAAGTTCAATGACAGGTTTAAATATTTCAAGTAACTCATCATAAATATTCTTAGAACTATCTACGCTAGTGTGTTGCTTCATATAACCTATTTTTGATGTTTTAGATGTATATATTTGACCATCATCACTTGAAATTTTACCAGTCAATATATTAAACAATGTAGATTTACCAGCACCATTAATACCAATAAGGCCAATTTTCTCACCAGCATTAATAGAAAAAGTGACGTTATCTAAAATTTTGTCAGTTACATAAGTTTTGCTTATATTAGTACATGATAATACAATCATGATGTCCTCCTAAAACTAAAGCTTAAAATTCAGTGTTTCAACTTATATAATACATTAATATTAGTGTATTATGCAAATATAGAGCTTAAATTAAACAATTTTTAGTAAGATTATAGAAAAAACAATATATTAGTTGCCTTGAATTTGATTTTTTACTAAAATGTGGAGAGAACGCAATTTGCTTCTACTCTGAAAATAATATTTCATATTAAATTTTAATTTTTTTTAATATTCATATAGAAAACGTATAAGAATTGTATTATAATATGATGTAACTTAGATTATTTGATATTTGTAGATAGAAAGCAATGGACTGGTAACAGTAGTTTACATTGATATAATTTTGACAAGTGAATGATTATTATTTATTCATGCTGATTACATTGATATTATCACGAAACTACAATAAAATAGATAATATGCTTTGTCTAGTCATGAAGAAATATCATCAAAAAGATTGACTAAAACGTAAAGATTGTTTTATAATTAACACAAAAGTGTAAATAATTTAGTAATTTCATGATGATGTTAGTATTTTATTTCCTATTTTATATAAACTATAAAATAAGTGATAAAAGTAGAGAGGGATATTTTATGGCTAAAAACAATAAAGTTTCTATGGCGGTTGTTAGGAGATTACCTAAATATTACAGGTATTTATCAGACTTGAAAGAAAAGGATATTATGAGAATATCTTCTGGAGAGTTGAGTAAACTAACAGGATTTACCGCTTCACAAATTAGGCAAGATTTGAACAATTTTGGAGGTTTTGGACAACAAGGCTATGGATACAACGTAGAAGATCTCCATAGTCAACTTGGTAAAATATTAGGTCTAGATAGGACTTACGAAACTATTTTGATAGGGGCAGGTAACTTAGGTCAAGCAATAGCAAATTACAAAGGGTTTTTATCAGCAGGTTTTAGAGTAACTGCTTTATTTGACAAAAACCCAAAAATGATAGGTCTAAACATTAGAGGGATAAAGATTCATGATATAGATGAACTTGAAAGCTATATCGAAGCTAACAACATTGAAATAGGTATAATATGTACTCCTAAAGAAGGAAGTCAGGAGATAGCAGATATACTGGCAAATAATGGTGTAAAAGGTATTTGGAATTTTGCACCGACTGATTTAAAAGTGCCAGAAGGTGTAGTTATAGAGAATGTTCATTTAAACGAAAGTTTGTTTACACTATCATTTTTGATGAAGAACAGTGACCAAGGAGCTCTTTAAAGCTCCTTTAGGTTGTTTCAAAACTAGTGGATTTTGACTAAAGAAATTCAGTTTGAGACAACCTTTTTATTTAAGGAGGATACAATGAAGGTATTTGCATTAGTTGGTAAGAGTGGCACAGGAAAAAGCTATAAAGCTATGCTGGTGGCAAAAAAACATAACATACAATATATTATAGATGATGGATTATTAATTAAAGGAAATAAAATAATTACAGGTGTATCCGCAAAGAGTGAGAGCACAAAGATAAGTGCAACAAAAAGAGCTGTTTTTTTAGATGAAGACCATAAAGTAAGTGTACTAGATGCGCTGAGAATACAGCATCCAAAGAAACTACTAATATTAGGAACATCAATAAAAATGGTAAATAAAATAGCAGCTGCATTACACTTAGATAAGATAGATGAATTTATAGATATAAACGAAATATCTACAAAAGAAGAATTACAAGCAGCCCATAATTGTAGATTTAAGGAAGGAAAACATGTTATACCAGTGCCAACATTTGAGATAAAAAAAGACTTCTCAGGTTACTTTATAGATAAGTTAAAGATATTTAAGAAAAAAGGTAAAATAAATGAGCAATATATTGAAAAATCAGTAGTTAGGCCAACATATAGCTATTTGGGAAGATACACAATATCACAAAATGTTCTCAAGAATCTTATAAGAATTGCATGCACCAAGGTAGATGAAGTTGACAAATATGGTAATATTAGAGTACTTAGTAAAGCAGGGAGTATAGCAATAAAGCTAGATGTCATACTGTATTATGGAATGAATATATCCGAGATTATAGAAACTTTACAAAA
Organism: Abyssisolibacter sp. ZYX002; assembly: GCF_056892235.1. NCBI lineage: Bacteria > Bacillati > Bacillota > Clostridia > Eubacteriales > Clostridiaceae > Abyssisolibacter > Abyssisolibacter sp. ZYX002. The sequence continues at coordinate 27,101 of NZ_JARMXH010000010.1, read as the reverse complement.
GCAAATTATTAAAGAAATAGAACAAATGACATCATTAAATATATTGTCAGTAGACGTAAACATAAAAAAATTAAATATAAACAAAATAAAATAATTCAGTATTTTGCAAGAAATAAATAAATTCGATTCAGAAATGAAAGAAATACTTCATATGACTAATATTTAACATACTAATAAATATGTTTTTTTAACACTTAATATCTGTTGAAATAGCATATTTTTTGTTTTTTGAAAATGAATGAATTAGATATATAAATAATGATAACGACTTAAACATAATAACACCCTGCAAAAAAATTTTAGCATAAAAATAATGTTAAAAATGATTAATAAAAAAACGTTTACAAAGAAATTAGCCTGTGTTATTATTACAGTGTAAAGAAGGGGTAAAGTTTTTTATAGTAAGGAAAACATTTTCAAAACATAAGGAAGTTAAAAATTTAACAATTTATAGGGAGGTCATTACAATGTCCAACACTTATATTCAAGAAGTATTTGAAAGAGTAAAGCAAAGAAATGCACATGAACCGGAGTTTTTACAAGCTGTAGAAGAAGTTTTAAATTCATTAGGACCAGTTTTAGAAAAACACCCAGAATACGTAGAGGCAAATCTTTTAGACAGATTCTGTGAGCCTGAAAGACAAATAATGTTTAAAGTACCTTGGTATGATGATAATGGTAAACTTCATGTAAACAGAGGATTTAGAGTACAATTTAATGGAGCTATTGGACCTTATAAAGGAGGACTAAGATTCCATCCATCAGTTTACATTGGTATAGTTAAATTTTTAGGATTTGAGCAAATATTAAAGAATGCATTAACAGGACTTCCAATAGGCGGAGGTAAAGGAGGATCTGACTTTGACCCTAGAGGTAGATCAGATGCAGAGATATTAAGATTCTGCCAAAGCTTTATGACAGAGCTTTATAGACACATAGGTCCAGATGTTGACGTTCCAGCAGGAGATATGGGAGTTGGAGCAAGAGAAATAGGATATCTATACGGACAATACAGAAGAATCAGAGGAGCATTTGAAAACGGAGTATTAACAGGAAAAGGCTTATCTTACGGTGGAAGTTTAATAAGACCAGAAGCTACAGGATTTGGTTGTACTTATTTCTGTCAAGAAATGTTAAAGCATGAAGGAGAAACTTTTGAAGGCAAAACAGTTGCATTATCAGGTTTTGGTAATGTTGCATGGGGCGCTGCATTAAAGATAACAGAATTAGGTGGAAAAGTTGTAACGCTTTCTGGCCCAGACGGATACATATACGATCCAGAAGGAGTTTCAGGAGAGAAAATAGAGTATATGCTTGAGCTAAGAGCATCAGGTAGAGATAAAATAGAAGATTATGCTAAGACGTTTGGTGTAGAATTCTTTGCAGGTAAGAAGCCTTGGGAAGTTAAAGTTGATATAGCTATGCCATGTGCTACACAAAACGAAATATTAATAGATGATGCTAAGACAATGGTAGCAAATGGAGTTAAATATCTATCAGAAGGTTCAAACATGCCAACAACAAACGATGCAATAGAGTATTTACAAGCAAATGGAGTAATCATCGGACCTGCTAAGGCAGCAAATGCAGGTGGAGTTGCTACATCAGCGTTAGAAATGAGCCAAAACAGCATGAGATACTCATGGACAGCAGAAGAAGTAGATGCTAAATTACATCAAATAATGATTAACATCCATGACAACGCTATGAAAGCAGCAGAAGATTATGGATTTGGATATAACCTAGTTGCAGGTGCTAACATCGCAGGTTTTGTTAAAGTTGCAGATGCTATGGTTAAGCAAGGTTCTTACTAGAAATTAATATCTGAATAAAATATAGATAATAAAAACCGCCGTAAGGCGGTTTTTTAGATTAATGACAAAGTAATTAGGATAGCAGGCTTAAAACTTGCTATAAGACGGTTTTTATGCTTTAATGAAACAATATATTTTTAACATCTAAATAATTGGGTATAATCATAACATAAAATAGATATAGAGGTGATAACTTGAAAAATTTAGATATACAGCAAACAGATAATGGAGTGATAGTAAAAAACATAAAGAACTTTGTGCCAAAGCACACTTTTGATTGTGGACAATGTTTTAGATGGAATGAAGAAGATGATGGTAGTTATACAGGAGTTGCGTATGATAGAGTAATAAATATGAAATTAGATAATAACATATTATATATAGATAACTGTAATATAGAAGACTTCAATAATATATGGGTGGAATATTTTGACTTTAATAGAAACTATGATGAAATAAAGAAAGAACTTAGCAAAGACAATGTACTTGCACATGCAATGAAGTTTGGCAAAGGTATTCGAATATTAAATCAAGATCCTTTCGAGACACTTATCTCATTTATTATATCTGCTAACAATGGTATTAGTAGAATAAAAAAAAGTATAGAATATTTGAGTATGAAATATGGTGAGAAAATTGGTGAATATAAAGGTAAAGAATATTATAGCTTTCCAAATGCTGAGGTGTTAGAAAAAATAAGAGCGGAGAATTTACGTGAGAGTGGAGTTGGTTATAGAGCTAGCTATATATTTAATACAGCAGTAGTAGTTGCATCAAAGCAAATGGATATATATAACCTTAAAAACCTTTCAACAGAAGATGCTAGAAAAGAATTAATGTTACTTGCAGGAGTTGGGCCAAAAGTAGCTGATTGTATAATGTTGTTTTCTATTGGTAAACATGATGCATTTCCAATAGATGTATGGGTAAAAAGGGTCATGGAATATTTCTATTTGCCAAAAGACAGTTCATTAAAATATATACAGAAATATGGTCAGGACAAATTCGGAAAGTATGCAGGCTTTGCACAGCAGTATTTATTCTATTATGCGAGAGAAGCAAAGTTAGGCAAAAAATAATTACAAAAGCGTATGTTGTAATAATAATGTAGTGATTATTATATATAGATTATGTTATAATAATGTAAATACATTATAGTAGGAGAGAGAGTCATATGGATAATAAAAAAATCAAGATACCATATTTGAACATTGTGCCAGTAGCTGTAATTATCATGCTATTATACAAGATAGTAAACAACGATAATGTGGCACCAATGTTTTATAAAATAATAAACCCATTTTTAGGAGGATTTTTGATAGCATACATATTAAATCCCTTCATAAGAATGTTAGAAAAGAAACTTAAGTGCAAGAGGGTACTAAGTATAACTATCTCATATCTATTAGTTCTTGGATTAGTTATATTCATAATTATAATAGCAGTACCAAAAATATATAATAACTTTGTTGAGTTAGCAAAAAATTTGCCAGACTTCATAAATGAAATGAGGGACTTTTTAAAGAATGACATAAATAATATCGAATTGCTTCAAAAATATAACATAGCAGAATATATTGACAATGCCATAGCTAATTTGGGCAAAACTGGCAATATAGCTAAACTTATGGATTATGCAGGTCAAGGAATAGGTAGCATAGCATCAACAGCCTTAGGTTTCACGCATGTGATGTTTAATTTAATGGTGAACAGTATAATAGCTATATTTTTGCTGTATAACAAAGAAGATTTTGTCAAAGGATTGAAAAGAATGTTATTTGCATTTATGGACAATAAAAATGCAAATAAAACATTAGCTATATATAAAGAGATAGATGACACATTCTCAAGATTCTTAATTGGTAAGATACTAGATTCAGCTATTATAGGAGTAATATGTTTTGTATTATTGCTTATTACAGGGAACCCGTATGCGTTGATACTTTCTACAATAGTAGGGATAACAAACATGATACCATACTTTGGACCATTCATTGGTGCAGGGCCTGCAATACTCATAACATTGTTTGTAAGTCCTATCAAAGCATTATGGACAGCATTGATTATATTAGGGCTTCAACAATTTGATGGATGGATACTAGGACCAAAGATATTAGGAGATCAAGTTGGTATAAAACCGTTTTGGATAATAACGGGTATACTAATAGGTGGAGCGTTGTTTGGTTTAGTAGGAATGTTTATAGGAGCACCTTTAATAGCAGTTATTAAAATCTTTATAGAAAGAATAATAAAAAGAAGGCTTGATAGCAAAGGTATGGCAGATATGTAATAGATAGAAATAAAGAGGAAATAAATAAAAAACTTAGAAAAACGAACATAATCAAGCATAATCAGGTATCACACTAAAAAATGGTTAAGTATGACATTTGATTGATGATGCTTGATTATGTAACATTATACATGTAATTATTAGCACTCAAGTGTAACGAGTGCTAATAGATAGTCAGGCTAATTTATTTAACTGAAATATTAGTTACTACATAATTTTTTATGAATATTTCGGGTCTTAAAAAATAAATTTATTAAGGAGGATGAAACATGAATATTAGACCATTAGGCGACAGAGTAGTTATCAAAAAAGTAGAAGCAGAGGAAAAAACAAAAAGTGGAATAGTATTACCAACATCAGCAAAAGAACAACCACAAGTTGCAGAGGTTTTAGCTGTAGGACCTTCAATAACAGAAGATGATAAAAAGAAAAATGAATTAAAAGTTGGAGATAAAGTTATCTTTTCAAAATATTCAGGAACAGAAATAAAGATTGACGGACAAGAATATACAATACTTAAGATTAGCGATATATTAGCAGTAGTGGAATAATTATTAAGAATAAAAGGAGTGATAATAAATGGCTAAGCAAATTAAATTTGGCGAAGATGCTCGTCGTGCGATGGAGCAAGGTGTTAACAAGTTAGCGGACACAGTTAAGGTTACATTAGGACCAAAAGGAAGAAACGTAGTATTAGACAAGAAATTTGGATCACCACTTATTACAAATGATGGTGTTACAATAGCAAGAGAAATAGAAATAAAAGATCCATACGAGAATATGGGAGCACAATTAGTTAAAGAAGTTGCTACAAAAACTAATGACGTAGCAGGAGATGGAACGACAACAGCAACTCTTTTAGCGCAAGCAATCATAAGAGAAGGTTTAAAGAACGTTGCAGCAGGTGCTAACCCAATGATACTTAGAAAAGGTATTCGTAGAGCTGTAGATACAGCAGTAGATAAGATTAAGTCTTATTCAAAAGAGATTTCAAGTAAAGAAGCTATAGCGCAAGTTGCTTCTATTTCTGCAGGTGAACAAGAAATCGGTAATTTAATAGCAGAAGCTATGGAAAAAGTAGGGAACGAAGGGGTTATCACAGTAGAAGAATCAAAGACTATGGGAACTACTTTAAATGTAGTTGAAGGTATGCAGTTTGATAGAGGATACCTATCACCATACATGGTAACAGACGCAGAAAAAATGGAAGCAGTACTAAGTAATCCTTATATATTAATAACTGATAAGAAAATCACAAATATTCAAGACATATTACCAATATTAGAGCAGATAGTACAACAAGGAAAAGCATTATTACTTATAGCAGAAGACGTAGAAGGAGAAGCTCTTGCAACATTAGTTGTTAATAAATTAAGAGGAACATTCAACTGCGTTGCAGTAAAAGCTCCAGGGTTTGGAGATAGAAGAAAAGAAATGCTAAGAGATATAGCTATATTAACAGGTGGTCAGGTTATATCAGAAGAATTAGGATATGATATTAAAGAGATAACTATAGATATGTTAGGAACTGCTAATACAGTTAAAATAGATAAAGAAAATACAGTTATAGTGGACGGTAGTGGAACTCAATCAGATATAAATGATAGAGTAAAGCAAATAAAAGCTCAAATAGAAGAAAGTACATCTGAGTTTGATACAGAAAAATTACAAGAGAGATTAGCTAAGCTTGCTGGAGGAGTTGCAGTTATAGAAGTTGGTGCAGCTACAGAGACAGAGATGAAAGAGAGAAAGCTTAGAATAGAAGACGCATTAGCGGCTACTAGAGCAGCAGTAGAAGAAGGTATAGTAGCAGGTGGTGGTACGGCATTAGTTAACGCTATACCAGCAGTAGAAGAGCTTCTAAACGAAGAAAAAGGTGACGCTAAAACAGGTGTTAGTATTATAGCTAGAGCGTTAGAAGAGCCAGTTAGACAAATAGCAGAAAATGCTGGATTAGAAGGTTCGGTAATAGTTGAGAAAGTTAGAAGTAAAGAAGTAGGAATTGGATTTGACGCTTTAAACGAAAAATATGTAAATATGATACAAGAAGGTATAGTGGATCCAACCAAAGTGACTAGATCAGCATTACAAAATGCAGCATCAGTTGCTGCTATGATATTAACAACAGAAAGTGTTGTAACAGATGAAGAAGAAGAAAACGCAGGTGGAATGCCAGCTGGAATGCCGGGAGGTATGCCAGGCGGAATGCCGATGATGTAGAAAGTATAAAATATTACAATAAAGTTATGATTTAAAGGGGACTTAATCTAGGTGCTTGAAACCATGGATTTTAGTCCCTTTCTTTTAGTGTATATTCATAAAATTTAATATATATTAGCAAAATGCATAACAAAAAACTTAAAACCATTGACTTTTTACATAATTCAAATAAAATAATAATTGGGGATTATTATAAATATACAATACAATTTGTATTGAGAAAGGTGAGTGTATGGAATTTATAAAAAATACTAATCAGGTATATACCATAAAAGAACAAGTATACAATATAGTAAAAGAAAACATCTTAAATGGTAATTTTAAGCCAGGAGAAAGATTACAAGAAAAGAAAATAGCAGAACAACTAAATGTTAGCCGATCTCCAGTTAGAGAGGTATTAAAAGAACTTATTGGAGAAGGATTATTAGAGAGTATCCCTAATAAGAGCATAAGAGTTAGAAAGTTGAGCAAAAAAGACATAATAGATATCTATGAACTTAGATATGTTATGGAAAAGTATGCTCTACAAAAGACTATAGAAAATCTTACAGAAGATAAAATAAAACTGTTAGATGAAATATTAGACAAGATGGAAAAAAGCTATTCAGAAGGTAATTTCAATGAATACTGTAAAACTGATGTACAGCTCCATGATCAAATATTAGTTATGAGTGAAAACAAGGTAGCTTATAATGCGTTTAAAAATATATTCTCTTTGATGCAACCATTCAGAATAATATCATTACATAATAAAAAGAGATTTGAAGAATCATTTAATGAGCACAAAATGATTATTGAAGGCATTAAAGAAAAAGACTTTAGCAAGTCATGGAAGTATAATTCTCATCATTTAAAATATGCTAAAGAGCAAATATTAAAATACCTAGAAGAAGAATAAAAGATATAGTTTTAGATATTAACGGATTGTTTCTAAGAATTTGAGACAGTCCTTTTTTATTGAAAAATCTATAAAAAAATAATACAATTAAAAATATATGCCTTAAAAGTTAAAAAACAAAAGACATAAAAATTTAGGCAGCATATAGGAGGGATTTATGATTTCATTTTTAGGCTTATTTATAGGCATAATATTACTTTTTTTCTTAATTATCAATACTAAGATTCATGTTTTTCCATCGTTGATTTTAGTATCAATATTAGTAGGGATTATGGCAGGACTTTCAGTTGATGATGTTCTAGTAGCTGTATCGGAGGGATTTGGAAAAACATTAGGTAGTATTGGTATGATAATAGGCTTTGGATGTATAATGGGGAAATTTCTAGAGAAAAGTGGAGCAGCAAAGAAAATAGCTGTTTGTTTAATAAGATTAGTGGGTATTAAAAATGTGGATGTTGTATTAGGGCTTGCAGGGTTACTAGTAGCAATACCAGTATTTTGTGATTCTGGATTTGTAGTTTTATCGCAGTTAGCTAAAGCATTTTCAAAAGAGACAAAAAAGTCAATGGTTGGCATAGGTGGAATGCTTGCTATGGGGTTATACATAACGCACTTCCTAATACCACCTACGCCAGGACCACTTGCAGTAGCAAAGTTTTTCAAAGTAGATTTAGGCGCTATGATACTTGGAGGGATGTTGTTATCTATACCTCTTTTTATAATTTCAGTATACTACTTTAGGTATGTAGGCAATAAATATCCTGATGTGATACCAAACATAGAAGAAGATTTAAAAAATTTACCATCAGATAAAAGACAGAAGGCTATAGATATAATACAAAAATCAATAAATGGCAACGATATTAATAACTTGGATTTTTATAATCAAGAAGAACTTCCAAGTGCAATGATGTCATTTGCACCAGTTGTATTACCGGTTTTATTACTATTACTAAATACAGTATTACAGGTTACATCTATAGAATTACCAGTAGTAGCAAAGGAAATTTTAACATTACTAGGCAATCCTATAGTTGCTGTATTTATAGGACTATTGTTAAGCATATATGGCCTTGCACCAAAAATAACGAACGAAGAATCAACAGAAATCATTGAATCAGCTATGCGTGGTGCAGGCTTAATAATACTCGTAACAGGAGCCGGTGGATCTCTAGGTAATGTAATAAGAGTTACAAATTTAGGACAAGAAATAGCAAGCTTTGTAATTAGTTTAAAAATACCAGCAATATTTGTACCATTGTTGCTTGGAGCACTAATGAGAATACCTCAAGGCTCAGGAACAGTTGCTATGGTAACAGGAGGATCAATACTAGCACCAATATTGCCAACACTAGGCTTAAATCCTCTTATTGCTGCATTAGCGTTATGTTCTACATCTATGTTTATATCTTATCCAAATGATAGTTATTTTTGGGTAGTGACTAGATTTTCAGGTTTGAGGGTTGAAACAAGCTTAAAAACATGGAGTGTAGCAACAGCTATTATTCCAATATGTGCAAGTGTATTGCTGATAGTAATAAATGCCTTATTTTTTATCTAATAAACGTATATGATATAATGAAAATTAAATATGGTGGGTGATTACATGAACATTAAATCGAAATATAAAGAATTAAAAATAGACATAGAAAGAATGAGAAAAGTAGCAATAGCATTTTCAGGGGGAATAGATAGCGTTTTTTTGGCAAAAACATGTAGTGAGGTTTTAGGAGAAAGTGTTATATGTATAACAATAAATACACCACTGCAACCTAGAAAAGAAATAAATGATGCTATTAATATAGCAAAAGCAATGAAATTAAGACACATAGTAATAGAGTTTACAATGGATGATCTAGTAGATATACAAACAAATTCAAAAGACAGGTGCTATATATGCAAGAAAATTCTATTTAACAAAATAAAAGACATAGCATTAAAACACGGATACAGTAATGTGCTAGATGGGTCAAATTATGATGACAAAGACGATTATAGGCCAGGCATGAGAGCATTGAAAGAACTTGATATAAAGAGTCCTTTACTCAAAAATAGATTAACAAAACAAGAAATAAGAACATTAGCAAAAGAACTAGAAATACCAATATGGAATAAACCTTCAATGTCTTGTCTAGCAGCTAGAATACCATATGATAGTGGTATTACAGAAGAAAAATTAGACATGGTAGAAAGAGCAGAAGAATACTTATCAAATATGAATCTAGAGCAACTTAGAGTGAGACATCATGGAGCAGTTGCAAGAATAGAAGTCTTACCAGAAGATATACCAAAGTTACTAGATAAAAGTGTAGTCTTAGATATCATAAAAAATATTAAAGGTGTGGGATTTAAATATGTGTGTATTGATATGGAAGGATACAAAACAGGGAGTATGAATAGAGAGGTAGGTGTAGATCAACATGAATGAGGAAACTATTAAAGATCTTTTAAAACAAGTGAAAAGTGGAACTGTTAGCGTAGATGATGCGTTGAGAAATCTAAAAAACTTACCGTTTGAAGATATTGGTTATGCAAAGATAGATCATCATAGGCAGATGAGAAATGGATATCCAGAAGTAATATATAGCGAAGGAAAGACCATAAAGCAATTTAGAGGTATAGTAGAGACAATGTTAGCAAAAGATAGTACAATATTAGCTACAAGAGCTGATAAAGAAAAATATGTATGCATAGCTGATATTTGTGAAGATATAAAGTACTATGAAGAAGCTAGAATTATAGTAATCAATGCTAAAAGAGTTAAAAAATCAGAACACAAAATACTAGTCGTAACAGGAGGTACATCAGATATACCTGTTGCAGAAGAAGCAGCTATAACAGCAGAGACATTTGGTAATACAGTAGATAGATTATATGATGTAGGAGTAGCAGGGATTCATAGACTTCTATCAAATATAGATAAATTAAAAGAAGCTAGAGTTGTAATAGCAGTGGCTGGAATGGAAGGAGCATTAGCAAGTGTTGTAGGAGGGTTAGTAGACAAACCTGTGATAGCAGTTCCTACAAGTGTTGGATACGGTGCAAATTTAAAAGGGATAACGACATTACTAGCTATGCTCAATAGCTGTGCAAGTGGTATAGGAGTAGTTAATATAGACAATGGTTTTGGTGCGGGTTATTTGGCTAGCACAATAAATAAACTATAAGAAAGAGAGGTGCAAAAATGCAAGAGAGGATATTGTATTTTGATTGTCTATCGGGAATAAGCGGAGATATGTCAATAGGAGCTTTGCTTGACTTAGGAATAGACAAAGAACAGTTTCTAAATGAATTAAAAAAAATAAATATAGATGGTTATAGTATTGAAATTAAAAAGGCTCAAAAAAATAGTATAACTGGTACGGATTTTGATGTAATACTTGATTGTGAGCACACTCATGATCACGGACATAATCATTGCCATAACCATAAACATCATAATCATCATGAACAAGACCATCATCACAATCACCACGATAGTCATGTTCATAGAAATCTTAGCGATATAGAGCAAATAATAGATCAAAGTGATTTAAATGACACTGTAAAAGAATTGAGTAAAAAAATATTTAGTCATGTGGCAAAAGCAGAAGCTAAAGTTCATGATAAGCCTATAGAAGAGGTTCATTTCCATGAAGTTGGAGCAGTAGATTCTATAGTTGATATAATAGGTTTCTCAATATGCTTAGATATGCTAAATGTAGATAAAGTGTATTCATCACCATTGCATTTGGGTACAGGATTTGTAAAAGCTGCGCATGGAGTGATACCAGTACCATGCCCTGCAACAATAGAGATTTTAAAAGGTATACCAGTGTACTCAAACGGTATAAGAAGTGAACTAGTAACTCCAACAGGTGCCGCAATTATTAAGACAGTGGCAAGTGATTTTATACCTATGCCACAGATGACAGTAGACAGAATAGGATATGGTTTGGGTAAAAAAGATTTAGAGATAACTAACGCATTAAGAGTAATATTAGGTAAAAAAAAACTGATGAAAAACTGGTAATGCTTGAGACAAATATAGATGATATGAACCCTGAGATATACTCATATATAACAGTTAAGCTGTTTGATGAGGGAGCTTTAGATGTATTTACAACAAGTATAGTCATGAAAAAGAATAGACCAGCTACAAAACTTAGTGTTCTTTGTAGAAGGATTAATGCAAAAACATTAACAGATATTATTTTTAGAGAAACAACTACATTTGGAGTAAGAACATACAGAGTAGATAGATATAGTTTAAAGCGAGATTTTATAACAGTAGATACAGTATATGGACAGGTGAGAATGAAAAAAGGTTATGTTAACTCAGAAGTTATTAAATGTATTCCTGAATACGAAGACTGCAAAAAATTGGCTATCAAGAACAATATATCCATAATAAAGATTTATAATGAAGCACAAAATATATACAATAAGTTAAATAGAATATAAAAAATTTTAATATGTTGAGACTTTTGTAAATACAGAAAACAAAAGTCTTTTTGCTAATAAAATAAAAATCTGAAAATTGAAAACATTATAAACTGCTTGACAAGGAAAATAACTTTTGTTAATCTATTAAAAACTAATCTACGGGAAATACCCAAAATATAAAACGAATAAGGAGGATTATAGTGGAGAAATTTATAAAAGAAGGTTTAACCTTTGATGATGTATTATTAGTACCTGCTAAATCAGAAGTTTTGCCTAAAGACGTTAAGCTTTCAACTAAACTAACAAAAAATATCAAATTAAACATACCTATGATGAGTGCAAGTATGGACACTGTTACAGAAGCTAAAATGGCAATAGCAATGGCAAGAGAAGGTGGCATAGGCATAATACATAAAAATATGCCTATAGACAAGCAAGCATTAGAAGTAGATAAAGTAAAGAGATCAGAGCATGGTGTAATAGTTGACCCATTTTACTTACATCCAGAAAATGTTATAGCTGATGCATTAGAATTAATGGAGAGATACCACATTTCAGGAGTTCCTATCACAGACAATTCAAAAAAATTAGTAGGCATAATAACTAACCGTGATTTAAGATTTGAAACAGATATGTCTAAAAAAATATCAGAAGCAATGACAAGTGAGAACTTAGTTACTGCTAAACAAGATATTTCCATGGAAAAAGCCCAAGATATCCTTAGAAAACATAAAATAGAGAAACTTCCATTAGTAGATGACAATGGTTACTTAGTTGGTTTAATCACAATAAAAGATATTGAAAAATCAATAAAATACCCAAATGCAGCAAAAGATAAAGGTGGAAGGTTATTAGCTGGTGCAGCTATTGGTGTAACAAACGATATGATGGATAGACTAGACGCATTAGTAGAGGCTAATGTTGATGTAGTAATTATAGATACAGCACATGGACATTCTATAGGAGTGTTAAAGGCAATAGAGCAAATTAGACAAAAGTATCCAGACTTAGAGCTTATTGCTGGTAACGTAGCAACAGCAGAGGCAACAGAGGAACTTATAAAAGCAGGGGCAAGTGCTGTAAAAGTTGGTATAGGACCAGGATCTATATGTACTACAAGAGTTGTTGCAGGAGTAGGTGTACCACAACTAACAGCAGTGTACAACTGTTATCAAGTAGGCAAGAAATATGGAGTTCCTATTATAGCTGATGGAGGAATAAAGTATTCAGGAGATATAGTTAAAGCAATAGCAGCAGGAGCAAATGTAGTCATGCTAGGTTCATTATTAGCTGGTACAGAAGAAAGTCCAGGGGAAACAGAGTTATATCAAGGAAGAAGATTCAAGGTTTATAGAGGCATGGGCTCAATGGCTGCTATGGACAAAGGTAGCAAAGATAGATACTTCCAGCAAGATAGCAAGAAGCTAGTTCCAGAAGGAGTAGAGGGAAGAGTATCATACAAAGGACCATTAAGTGACACTATATATCAATTAGTAGGTGGATTAAGAGCAGGTATGGGATACTGTGGAAGTGCTACAATAAATGATTTAATAGAAAAAGGACAATTTATTAGAATTACAGGTGCAGGATTAATAGAGAGTCATCCGCACGATATAAGCATAACAAAAGAAGCGCCAAACTATAGTATTAAATAACGGGGGTAAAAAAATGCAGAATGACGTGGTTTTGATATTAGATTTTGGTGGACAATATAGCCAACTAATAGCTAGAAGAGTAAGGGAAGCAAATATATACTGTGAAATAATTCCATATAATTACTCATTAGACAAAATAAAAGAGAAAAATCCAAAAGCGATAATTTTGTCAGGAGGGCCATCAAACGTATTTGAAGAAAATGCACCAAAATGCGATGAAGAGCTTTTTAAAATGGGTGTACCAGTAATGGGAATATGCTATGGGGGCCAATTAATGGCTCAGGTATTTGGTGGAGAGGTAACAAGAGCAGATACTAGAGAATATGGTCAGATAAAACTTGATATCATGCATAACGATGGCATCTTTGAGAGTATAAATGAAGAAATCAAGTGTTTAATGAGTCATACAAATTTTATAGGAAAAGTACCAGAAAACTTTGTAATAACAGCAAGAACAAAGGCCTGTCCTGTGGCAGCAATGAAAAGTCAAGATGGTAAGCTAATAGCAATACAATTTCATCCAGAAGTAGAGCATACAGACAGAGGTAAAGATATCATAGCTAATTTCCTATATAACGTATCAGGATTAAAGCCAAATTGGGATATGGGTGATTTTGCAAAAGAGATGATAGAGCAAATAAAAGATGAGATAGGAGATAAAAGAGCTATCTGTGCATTGTCAGGTGGAGTTGATTCAGCAGTGGCAGCAGTTATGGTAAATAGAGCTATAGGTTCAAATCTTATTTGCATATTTGTTGATCATGGTCTGCTTAGAAAAAATGAAGGAGATCAGGTAGAGGAAGTATTTAGAGATAAATTTAATCTAAATCTCATAAGAGTTAATGCTCAAGAAAGATTCTTATCAAAGCTTGCTGGAGTAGTTGATCCAGAAGAGAAGAGAAAGATTATAGGAGAGGAATTTATCCGAGTATTTGAAGAAGAAAAAGAAAAGCTTAAAGCACAATATGAGAATATTGATTTCTTAGTACAAGGAACAATATATCCAGATGTAATAGAGAGTGGAACAGATAAAGCAGATGTAATAAAGAGCCATCACAACGTTGGTGGACTTCCAGAAGATGTTGACTTCAAACTAGTAGAGCCATTAAGACAACTATTTAAAGACGAAGTTAGAGCAGTTGGAACAAAGCTAAATATTCCACAAGAAATAGTACAAAGACAGCCATTCCCAGGACCAGGACTTGCAATCAGAGTAATAGGAGATATAACAGAGGAAAAGCTAGAAATTGTAAGAGAAGCAGACTGGGTGTTTAGAGAAGAAATAAGAAAAGCAGGACTAGACAAAGATATATGGCAGTACTTTGCAGTACTACCGGGAATCAAGACGGTAGGAGTAATGGGTGATGAAAGAACACACACTCATACAATAGCACTAAGAGCAGTAACATCATCAGATGGAATGACGAGCGATTGGGCAAGAATACCATTTGATGTGCTTAACAAGATTTCAAAAGAAGTAGTAAACAACGTAGAAAACATAAATAGAGTAGTATACGATATAACAAGTAAGCCACCAGCGACTATAGAGTGGGAGTAGAAAACAGAACCTCTGTAATCCTTATAAACTAAGGGTTGCAGAGGTTTTTTAATGTTGTTTGATATTAAATTGATATTAAGTAACGGATAATAGTATATAAATTTTTAACTTTTATAAGTCATCTACAGACCAATTCATTTTCCAATCGTAATATTCTTCTTGAGATATTTTACCACTCAAGAGCTTTTTTCTTGTCATACCATTCTTCTAATAGATGATCAAGTCCCATCAAATGCAATTTAATTTTCTTTCCTGATTCACCATTTTCCATTATTATTTCTTCTGCTTCCATATCAATTGAATTATACTCATCTAAATAAAATGTATGAACAATTTCTTGTGAATACGATAAAGCTGGTGCTAGAAATATAGCTTCTGATGAGACTATAATATAAGCTCTATAAAAAAATCTAAAATGGTAAAAATATTTAAGTTTTTATATTTTATTATTTTTTGTAATATTATTGAAATAGAGCAAATTTTGTGTTATCATTCTATTGGTATAAAAATAAAAGGAGGATTTTAAATGAAAAAATTGAAAAGAGTATTATTAGCATTAACGTTAGTATTTTGCATTTTGGGATTAAATGTAAGCATATATGCCGATGTACAATCTATAAATACTATAACAGAATCTACAGCACCTACTGCTGTTCATCATTTTTCAGAAAGCAAATTGGAAAATGAAAAAAATGAATACAAAGCACTTATAGATATCCCAAATGATGTTAAAATTACGTTTATTACAAATAGAGAGTCTATTACAATAAAAGCTAGAAATATAGGTTTGGATCAAATAGATGCTTTTGAGGCAACCGTAAAACTTTATAATAATGGTATTTGTGTAGATGAGTGGTCACCATTTCCGTTTACTCAACCATTACCTATTGGTACTACTGAGTTCACTTGGGATAAAAAAATTGGCAATGTATTAGAACAAGAAGTCGAATTGACCTATATCTTAACTGAGGCAGGAGAAACACAACATGGATATAAGAAACATAAAAGATATAATTTCGTTGGTGGAGCTTATGGTAGAATGGATGCATTAGGTGGAGAAAGACATCATTGTCCTGCTGATAAAATTAACGGTTTAAGTACTTATAGTGGACCTGCTATTAGAATGTTAAAAGCTGATCATAGAAGG
The DNA here is from genome assembly GCF_056892235.1 of Abyssisolibacter sp. ZYX002. Taxonomy (NCBI): domain Bacteria; kingdom Bacillati; phylum Bacillota; class Clostridia; order Eubacteriales; family Clostridiaceae; genus Abyssisolibacter; species Abyssisolibacter sp. ZYX002. The sequence continues at coordinate 11,094 of NZ_JARMXH010000010.1, read as the reverse complement.
ACAGCAAGTTGTGGGCCTGGTCCTTCTGCTAAGAAATATCGTGCGAAACAAAAAAAATATATTGACAAAGGCGAATTTGGTAAAGCAATGCAAATGGATGTTGATAATGTACAAGAGCTTTTTGGTGATAAATATGATAGAGCTCTTCATGAAATGGTTCAATACGCAATAAGTAAAAAGTATATTAAAAAAGGTGATGTTGAAATATAATAGCAAAAATAAAAACGAGGTGTCAAAAATGAAATTCACAATACTTCCTTTCCAAGGAACTGATAAGCTTAAATTAAATTTAACGAGTAAAGAAATAAAAGATCTTTTCCCTAATAATTATCTTGGAAGGTTTAAAAAAGCAAATGAGACTCCAACTGATGACTTTTCGATTTTTCACGTATACTATGATGAAAATGATAGAAGTGAAGCTATAGAATTTTGGGAGCCAGAAGTTTTTTTTAACGATATTCAATTAATTGGTGAAGATTATATTAAAGTAAAAGACATGTTTGAAAAACTCGATAATAATCTTGATTATGAAGAAGGTTATGGTTTCACTTCATTTAAATTTCAAATAGGGATATACGCACCTTATGGTAAAGTTGAATCAATAGTTGTTGGAAGAGAAGAATATTATAAAGAGTAATAAATTAGGGGTTGTTGCACTAAAAAAATAGTGCACAGAGTATCAAAGTAGACTAGCGTAAGCTAGTCTTTACTAATGCACTAATTTGATGCATGAGATAAAAAGGCAAGACATACCAAAATTAGACGATACAATAGGGCTTCATAATATCTAAATATAAATTTGAATTTACTAAAACATATGATATAATAACCTTAAAGAATTATAGGCATATGCCAATAATAAAAAGGGTGATATTATGTCCAATGAGGAAATGATTAAATTATATTGTGATGGTAATAAGGAGATATTAAAAGACATTATAGAAAATAACAGAGGTGCAGTTTTTAAAGTAGCTAAGAGATACAAACCGATAGCTGCTGCATATATGGATATAGACGATTTAATACAAATAGGATATATGGGTTTATTGGAAGCAATAGAGAAGTACCAGTTTGATAAAGGGGCTAAGTTCTCATCCTATATTTTTTCATATATCAAGTGGTATATTCATAAGGGAACTAAGGGTTAAGACTAGAGAGAAGATGACCATATCAACTGTATCACTGGAAAAGCCTTTAAATAGTGATGGAGATACTACAATAATAGATACATTAGAAGATACAAACATTAGGTTCGTAGAAGAGATTACAGACAGAGAAGCCGAGAAAGCTATATTTCAAATAATAGATGAGGTATTGAGCGAAAGAGAGAAGTTTGTATTTATAGAAAAGTGTATCAAGAATAGAACATATACATCTATAGCAGAGGATTTAAAAGTGAGCGCTTCGTGTGCTAGAGAGGTATGTAATAATGCTTTGGGAAAATTAAATAAAAGAGATTATTTATTTGAAAGGTATCTTGATATTAAGACAGATTTTTATAAGCGAGGTCGTGAGTCTGTTTTTAATACTGTCCTTTTTAGGGAGAGACAAAGAGAATATGAGTTCTTTAAAGATGGTAAAAGTTCATTTAACATAGACGATAAACGTTTTATGAACAAAGAAGATAGACAGTCATTCATATATAATAGTTTGCTAGATACAATTAAACGAGTAAATATTTTAGGGGATCAATGAGCAGTTAAAATGTGAGTAATATAGCCAGTTGATAAATTGTTTTTTGGCTCTATTTTGGCTCTAAAAATTTTGAGAACGTGCTTTTTTATCCTAAAATAGAAAAAATACAAATAATAAAAATGTGTAAATATCAGTGTTTGACAGCACTTGTTTTTTGAAAGTGCTAGAGTGGGAATAGTAAACACAACCTCTGTAATCCTTATAAATTAAGAGTTGCAGAGGTTTTTTTATGTCGTTTGATATTAATTTGATATTAAATCCTAGAATTAAAAATCATAGCGTTCTGGGAATATTTCTCTATACTTCTCTGAACTATCTGGCCAATTTATTTTCCATTCTCTCACAACATTTAGAACAGCGTTAATAACTCTTGCACTTGTCTAGTTCATCACGTATAATGGAAATTTTGAACACATGTTATATAAATAATGCAGAGGTGATATAATGGTTGGGGTAGATGGGAAAGAGTATATATCTGAAGATTTATGTAAGTTAAAAAAGGTATAATAAAGGACAAATAAAGATTACATTTTCGCAATAAAATGTACATATTTAACAAATGAGTATATAATTAACATAAAACAAAGGAGGGGTTCTATGAAAAAATTTTTAGTAGTTTTATGTGTTGTATTTGTAATTGTTTCATCAATAGCGTTTGCCAATGTCAAACAGAGTGCGACTGCAAAGGATATTGAACCTAATAATGATAGGTATTCAGCAAATGATACACCTAAGATAACTGAGACTGAAAAAGTAGAAATTGAGGGAGAAGCTTTTGTTGGTGATTATGAAGATTGGTTTAAGTATACATCATCATTTTCTGGCGAATCTTGGATAGTTGTATTTGGATGGAAAAACAACTACAAATTATATTTATATAATGAACATGGGAGACTGTTAAATCCAGGAGGAGAAATTAAATCAAGTGTTACTAATGTTTTCATCAGAAAAGATAAAACTTATTATGTAAGAGTTGTTTTTGATGGCGGGCATCATGAACTACCTAATTATACCCTAATTCTAGACGTGAAAAAATAACTTCTTAATAAAAATTAGAGCCGATAACAAGGCTCTTTTTTTCAGCCTCTTTTAAAACGGAAGGCACATCATTTTTGCAATATATATGGACAAAAAATCATATAATTAACATAAACAAAATTAAGGAGGTTTATTTCATGAAAAAATTTATAATAGTTTTATGTGTGGTATGTATGATGTTTTCAACAATGGCTTTTGCACATGTTCAATACTGGCCAGAAATGAAATCTGGTAATGCTAATGATACAATGGATACTGCTGAGGGTCCGTATACTCTAGACAAAGATAGTAGGTCAGTAATTTATATTTTTGGAGTGGCTTCTGAAGCAGACAAAACCGACTTCTATAAGGTTAAGTCTAGCGTAAGCGGAAGAGGTGATTTTTGGATAGCTATTACAGAAAAGGGTATGAATTACGATTTATTTGTATATGACAAGAGAGGTAAATTACTTGGGTCATCAACGAAAGGTGGCGATGAAGATGAGCGTATAAATCATATTTATATTGACAAAGATGAAATATATTATATGCAAATAAAATACATTAGTGGACCCGCTCCAACAAGGCCATATTATTTATCGTTTGAATTGATAAATTAAATAACGAAGAGCTGATAATGAAGTGCACCCCAAATGTTAGACAAAAATCTAACATTTTGAGGTGCGTAATTTGATTGTGAGAAAGATATTTGTGCTTTCTTTGATCCATCTATATTCTCTGTTAATCCTGATTTAAGTACAAAGGTTAATTGATGAGGATGTTTATTGCCTTTATTATCTATGCTGGGCTATAACTGCGTCAAACACCTCTTTATCAAATTCTGATAATGGTTTGTTTTTGATAAAGTAGACTGGTTTAGAATTATGTCAAGAAAAACAGGAGGAAGTGATTTAAGGCAATATTTTTTTAAATTTTATTTATATGATAATAAAGGACCTCATATGGGCACTTCTGTAAGAGAGACAAATGGACAGCGAAAAAAAACATTCAAAATTGTACATAAGAGCAAATACAACATATTATTTAAAAGATCAATACAACTCAGGAGAATTCTATCAACCATATTTCTTGTTGGTTAGTGTAAGAAGATAAGACTTAGAGCCGATAACAAGACTCTTTTTTTGTGCATGCAAAACAAACAAAGTGAGGTTATGGCTGATATAAAGGTACCCGATAATAAAGAAGATGCTAAACAATATTATTTAAAGGCATGAAATATAAAGAACTAGGAAAAAAATCAAAGTTAGTATCAATACAATAAAGTCTTGGGTGAAATGTTATAACTGGGCTAAGGAGAAAAAGCAGACGGGCGCACCCTATAATAATAAAAATTCAGTTGGGTATGAGTACCAGAAATAAGCAGAATATATTATACATTTCACTTACTAAACGACTTACTAAACGATAAGTAAATAAATACGAATATAAATTAAGATAGGAGGTATTGAGAAAATGAATATCTTAGTAGTATCAGGAAGTCCCAGAAAAAGCGGAAATACAATGAGCATGGTAAACTATGTGGAAAAAGCAATGAATAAAAAATATGATAATATCAGCGTTGAGTATCTACATTTAATTGATAAAGAACTTAAATATTGTATTGGGTGTTGTTTGTGCTTGAGAAAAGGTGGTAATCAATGTCCCCTTAAAGATGATAAAGATGAAATACTTAGAAAAATGCATGAAGCAGATGGAATCATTTTTGCATCTCCCGGTTATTCGGCCATGGTATCGGGACTGTTTAAAAATTTTCTAGATCGATTCATGTATTTGGATCATATACCTGAATTTGTTGGAAAACCTGTAATGGTACTTTCAACTTCTGGCGGAGATGGAGTTATGGGGGCACCTAAATTTATGGCAAATAATTCTTTTTATTGGTGGGGATGCAACATAGTGGATATAATAGGTATTAGACATGCATTTTATACCAATAATAGAAAAACACATATGAAGTATAACAAAAGATTGAGTTCAGCAGCTGATAAACTGATATCAGCAACTAGCAATAAGATAAATGTAAGTCCCAATTTCAGACAGTATATATATTTTATGTTTAATAAAACAGAACTTGAGGTATCGCCAGATGTAATGCCATATAGAACAAAAGTTTGGGAAGAAAATGGTTGGATGAGAAGTGATTATTATTATGAAACAAAAATCAATCCATTGTTTAAGTGTGTAGGTTTTGTTGTATTTGGTATGATGAAAGTGGTATATCGACGATTACTTGGAAAAGATGCAAGTAAAGCATTAGCTGAATATTTAAAGAACAATTAGAGTGTAAAATGGAGAAAAGGATGAAAATTTCAGTTATTAATGGAACCTAGTAATTTGGAAAATGGGAAAAAAGTTATAGAAGATTTAGCCTTCTTCATATAAAATAAATATGCTGAAAAATCAAAGGTTTTACTAGAGTAATTATATATAATGAAACAATTTTATTAAACATATAAAGGGATGAATTTGTCTCATCACTGGTGATATAATGAAATAGATAGAAAAAAATAGGTTCTACTACTCCTAAAGAGATATGATTTTATGAGTGAGTATAAATATAAACCTCTACAGTCCTTTAATTCTAAGGATTGTAGAGGTTTGATTGTTTTTTTGACAATAATATTTATCTGAGGTAAAATGAAATTAGACCACAATGGTCTAACAAAACAGATATATTCACAATAAATATTGAAAGTAATGTTACGGAAGGGAGCATTCTATGATTGAGAATTTTAAAGACATAGATATAAACAATGAAAAGATTAAAAAAATAGTAAAAGCTTCTTTGGAAGAATTTGCAAAATTCGGTAAAGACAAAGCGTCGTTGAATAAGATTCTTAAAACAGCGGGTATTTCTAAAGGTATATTCTATCACTATTTTAACGATAAAGAAAATCTGTTTAAATTTCTAATTAATTACACTGCTGATATATGTCTGAATGCCGTTAGCAGTAAAATTGACTGGAATGACGATGACATTATTAAGAGAATATGCGATGTTTCTAAGTATAGATTGGAAATCACTAAAGATTATCTGTTTATGACTGGATTCTACGACAAGTTTTCAGGCTTGATTTTCGAAAGTTCAGATATAGATAATAGAGATGTATGGAGAGAAAAGTTCTATACTCATAATATTAATTTGCAAAAGTTGAAAGATGTATCCAGTTCAAAAGAAGTTATCCATATGGTCAAATGGACATATAAAGGTCTTTTTATAAACTTGTTGAATATAAATGGGAAAAATCCTGACGAAATAGCCATATCAAAACTTATAGAAGAATGTGATCGTTATTATCAAGTGCTTGCATCACATATATACAAATAAGGTGGTAATGATATTAATATAATCCTTTTGCAGAGTAATAGGTGATAGACTCATGGTAGGTACTTTAATAGATAGTATAATAGCTGGATTGAGTTCTAAGAGTGGTAAAGTAAAGAAAACATTTATCGGTGGTACTGGAATATGTATTTGGTGCTTCTGGGATTTACAGTCATGATGTTGCCTCCGTTTTGGTAAGCAGACACCACCAGACTATATGTCAAGAGTGTTCTTTATTGTCGGTGTAATCAGTAAAGGAGGTATGCTTCTTGGTGCGCACTGGATAAACAATTCATACAAATGGGATAATAGCAGGTATAAATGTTCTTGTTCTAACAGCAAAATTAATAAGTAAATTATAAAAATGGAAGAATTTAAAATATATAAGGAGGAAATTATGATTTATAAGTTTAGTGGAAATGAAGTGCCAAAAGTTAAACAAGTAGGAGGAAAAGCAAAAGCTCTAATAGAAACAACAAAGGCAGGTTTCCCAGTACCAGAGGGTATTGCCTTATCTGTTGAATTCTTTAATTCATGGTTAACAGCAATAAAATCAAGCGAAGAATGGCAGGCGATGTTAGATAATACCAATAAAGAAAATTGTAATTTGGTCAAAAACAAAGCAATGAATTTTAAGTTTTCTGCTGATATGGAAAAGAGCTTTAAAGCTGAGATGGCATCACTTCAGGGTGAAGTTTTTGCTGTTCGTTCATCATCACCTGAAGAAGATTTAGAAGGTACTAGTTTTGCAGGTATGTATGAAACATTGTTAGGGCAAAGAAGAGAGACACTTGAAAAAGCGATAGCAGAGGCTTTTTCTTCATGTTTTGATTTTAGAGTTATGTCATATAAAAAGCAACATGGTATGGATATTGAAAACACATCTATTGCAGTGGTTGTTCAGCGTCAGATTGTATCGGATGTCAGCGGGGTAGGTTTCTCATTAAATCCACTAAATAACTGTTATGATGAAGTCATGATCAATGCATCTTTTGGTCTTGGAGAAGCGATTGTGTCCGGTATTGTAAGACCAGATACTTATATCGTTGATAGTATAAAAAACGAGATTACTGAGAAGCAAGTTAATGAAAAACAGATTGGACTTTGGCTAAAAAATGATGGTGGTATCTACGAGAAGGATAACCATGAGCCTAAAAAACAAGCGTTAAAGGATGAACAAATCTTAGAACTTGCAGCGTTAATTAAAAATTGTGAAAAACACTTTGATATGCCTATGGATACAGAGTGGGCTTTTGAGGACTCGAAACTATATTTGCTTCAATCAAGGCCTATAACGACTTATTTGCCACTTTTCAAAGAACTTGTTACACAACCGGGTGATAAAAAAAATTTGTATTTAGATATGATTTGTATGACCCAAGGATTCACAGAAAGCTTCTCTGTTCTAGGGCTGGAAATTTGGAAAAAGCTGTTCTCAGAACTTGGAGGATTCGATCTTCCAGAAGGTATGGATGGTATTACGTTTTACTACCACGGCCGACACTATTTCCATATTCCTAATGTACTAGCTGGACTTGGAAAAATGGGGCAATATATGATCTACAATTATGATGGCTCTGTTGAAAGAATAATAAATAGCATTAATTTAGATGAGTATATGCACAACAAGAAACTACCAAGAGTGAAAAAAGCGAAACGAAATATGCTTAAGATGTATTTATCATTAGCACCTTCATTGATACGTGCAAGTCTACTTGATTATAAAAAGGTGCAAGCCGAGTATCTTGAAGTTACAAAAAATGCAAGAAAACGATTTAAGGAAGAGCTGAATCTAAATATCCCTTTTGCTGATGCTACAAAAGATGCACTCAATGTTTTAAATAATGTTGTGATGCAACAAGGGGCTGTGGTCGCCGGGATGAATGCTGAAAGGATTCTCAAGAAAATGTTTAAGAATCAGGAAGTTGAATCGTATATTGCTGCTATGGGCGCAAAAGTGAATCCTACAAGTCTTATGGGGATTCATATGTACAGATTGGCTTCTTACACAGAGGTGCAAGAGACCAAAACACCTGAAGAATTCGCGCGTCGTCTGAGTGGAAAAGAATATAGCAAAAAATTCATAGATGATTATGAAGCGTATATGTTTGAGTATGGATCAAGAGGGTATAGGGAAATTGATGTAGCAACAACGAGAGCTTATGAAGATCCATCAAGTTTTTTTATGCGACTTAAAGACATAAATTTAGTCGATAATAAGATGTCAAGTTCCGAAGAACGTAGTAAAGAGGGGTATAATAAGTTACTTGAATTAGCCAAAAAAGGCGGATTTGAGAAGAAGTTCAGGAAAAATGCAGAAGTTTATCAAAATCTTTTTGGTTACCGTGAAGAGAAAAAGGTTATGATGGTATTAATGATCAACAAGCTAAGAAAAATCGCACTTGCCAAAGGAGAGGTTTTTGTATCACAAGGAAGATTAGATAGAAAGGAAGAAATATTTGATTTGACAATTTCTCAGATTCAAAAGGCGGAGCAGCATGAAACATTTAATATGAGAAATGAACGAGCTAAAAATCTTGAGCCCTATGATACAGTTAGACACGTCAGACATTGGCCGATTATCATAGATTCTAGAGGGAAAATATTCCATGCAATTAAAAAAAGCAAAGAAGGAGATTTGATTGGAGATCCAATTTCACAGGGTATTACAAGAGGGTATGCAAAGGTAATGCACGCACCTGATGAGAAACATCTTGAGCCTGGTGAAATATTAGTTACTTTTGCCACAGAACCTTCTTGGACGCCGATTTTTAGCAATGCATCAGCTGTTGTCATGGAAATTGGAGGGACTTTACAGCATGGAGCGATTATAGCTAGGGAGTATGGGTTGCCGTGTGTTGGTGGATTGACAGGAGCGACTTCTATGATTAAAGATGGCGATATGATTGAGGTTGATGGTACAAATGGTATTGTAAAAATTCTTAAAGAGTTACAATAGATAAAAGAGTATAATGGATATGGACGCTACGATAAAAGATTGTCAGTAACTGAAAAGGTAAAATAGATGATGACGTTATTTTATGCAAAATGAAAGGAGAATTTCTTATGCAAAAAACAATGGGAGACATGGCAAAATTCTTAAAACAATTAATACCAGTGTATATTCCAAAAACATATACAATTAAATCTATGTTTTTAAACATTTCACACGAAGAGGACATACGAAACGGCGTCATTGCTTTCAGAGATTTCATATATCGATTTTGCGATTGTTTAATTGCTGACAATAGTTTATGTGACATACCTAAAAAAGGCAAGAAAAAGTTTTCAGACGAAACAACTTTGACAGTGGAGTTTCCGTCTTTAAACAACATTAAAAGTATATTACTAAACATAGGTTAGCATGGTGTATTATCCGAGAAAGGTGATTCACTGTTGGTTAATAGCTGGGAAATACTTAGCCTCAAAAGATCTCTTAATAAAAATTCAACTGCAAAAATTTCTGATTCTCAAATGATTAAGAGCATGCGATTTCTGACTCAATGCGGTATTGATTTTGATGGTATTGACTTGAGTATGAAAAAACCTGATGTATCAAAAATTGAAGCAGTAGAAATTACATATCCTGATTCGCCGATTATGCTAACAGGTTGGAAGGCTTTGGGGATTGCCCAGAATGAACTATCATCTCGAAAAAATGACGATATTTTACTCAGGTGCGATTACAGGGCATTGAAAAACGGGGATACGGAAGTCACCTCTATTTTGAAAGAATTTGTTTATCCGTTATCAACTCCTTTGCAAGAATTCGTCTTTAAATTACATCAACATTATTTGGATTCCGGAATGAAATGTAATGTAGATTTATGGATGTTCTGTGTTCATTTTATCTATTCGTATAAAGGCAAAGTAATATGGAGGTTTTCAACATCTTTGCATAACGGTTACCGTATCATCCTTAAAACAAAAAATAGCTCAAAATATGCTGATGTAATCGAGAAATTCCCGGAGTTTTTACAGGAAAAGATATCTAAAGGATACGGATGTGATAGAAAAAAAGGAAGTGGTCATGGCAATTGCCAAAGAGGATGTGAAGGGTTTAGTTTTTCTTTGAATGAATCATTACTTGATATAAGTCAGGAATTAGAAATATGGCTAGATAGCGAACTGGCAAGTATGCAAAAAAAGAAAAAAGGTCAGAAAACACCTCACGGTACTAAGGTGTGAAAAGTAAACTAAGTGGTTCTAAAAATCTCAGTATATCTGCAAAACCCAAAGGGTTAAAACCCGTAGCTTACTATGGGTTTTTTAAGTTTTAATAATATTATTACGACTAAAACAATATAAATTTGAATAGCAACTCCATATTATAAAACACACATGAGACAAAACAACTCTAAATACGACGGAAATGTTATAATTAATAAAAATATAGACAAATTAACTATTAAGCAATATAATTACAATATATAGAATATAAGGAGGCAATAATATGAGAAGGGTTATAAATATTTTGATTATTGTAATTATGACATTGTTAATGGCTTCAACTGGTTTTGCTTTTAGTTTGGAGCAAGAATCGAATGACACAATTAAAGAGGCAACCTGTATTCCGGTTAGAAATGAAGATGAGTTCGTATTTGGAACAATGGGAGACTATGATAAAGAAGATTGGTTTAAGTTTAGAACAAATACATCAGGAACTTGTAGCTTATATTTGATGTATAAGACTGAAGGCTTTGATGCAGATCTTTATTTATATGATGAGAACGGAAATGAGATAGCTAAAGCTAAAGAGGGTAGCTGGCATGAGGATGGAAGAATAGATTTTAAAGGAATCTGTGGACAACATATTAGTGCATATAAAACGTATTACTTAAAAATCAAGTATAATTCTGGAGTTTTAAAAGAGCCGTACCAGCTACTTTCACGATTACATTAAGTTTTTTAGTAACATGTACTAGAGGTTAGATGTTTAGTCATCCTTATTATAATTATTTCAAATAGAAACGGGTATACATAAAAATATAGCCGTTTCTAAATATATTAATAATAAAAAGCACAAGTCCTATCAT
>NZ_JARMXH010000009.1:0-118306 GCF_056892235.1 Abyssisolibacter sp. ZYX002 | reverse complement strand
CATTTTATACTGGCATTATTTATTGTGCAAATATTGCTCTAAATTTTTGTATACTTTATCTGGAATTTGTATATCACCTATTTGAATTTTATTTTTATTGTATTCCCCATGAAAATCTGACCCTCCAGTAATTATTAAATTTCTATCGTTGGCTATTTTTTCTAATTCAATACGAACTTCTACACTATTTGACGGATGATATACCTCTATTCCATCAATCAATTCACTACTTAATAAGCTATAATATAAGTCCCTATTTTTACTTTTTATTTTATTCGGGTGTGCCAATACCACTATACCTGAATTCCTATGAATAATGTCACATGTAGTTTTAAAATCATAATATTCAAAATCATCTTCTACATAGTAAGGTGATGAATTTGAAAAGTATGGTTTTATTTTTTCCATTATGTCTTCTCTTTTTATATATCCATAGTCAGATAAAACTTTTAGTATCTTTGCTCTATATAATGGCCCTCCATTACTTTCATCAAAAAAGATTTCTTCATCTATGTCTATACCGTTATTTTGCATTAGTCTTATTTGTTTCTTTGATTTATTATTTAGTGTATTTAATACATTTTGAGAGTATTCTTTTAATTCTTTTGAATCTATATCAATATCATAAGCTAAAATATGAAATTTTAAATCATCTTCTATTGCCGTAAATTCTACACCTGGAATGTATGCGACACCGTATTCTTTGCTATATTTTTGAGCTAAATCTAATCCTAATATTGTATCATGATCTGTTATAGCTATTGCATCAATATTTTGTTTTTTAGCTTGATTAAATATTGCTTTTATTCCTACGCTACCATCAGAAAACGTAGAATGAATATGAAAATCACATTTCATTATAAATACCTCCTATCTTTACAAAGATTAATTTTTATAAAACTATTAATACTTTAGCATAATAGAAATATTTTGTTTTATAGAATACTAGATTAGCCTAAATATAAAGGCTAATCTGGTATCCTATCATAATAAGTACTTTTATAGTTTTTTTATTTGATATTAAGTACTTCGTTTAATACACTATTTTCTTCTCCATCAGTATCTTCTGCCATGTCATCCCACTTAACTAAATAAGTCAACCCAAAGCCTCCTACATATGCTAGAACTGTTGCTATAATGTAGTTTACCACACTGCTTGACGGTATCAACAATGTCAATGGTAAACCTGAAAGGCCTATTCCTATGGATGCAACTTTGGTCAATGAAATATAAGCTCCACCTATCATTGAACCTAAGCAAGCTGTTAAAAATGGTTTACCTAATGGCAATGTAACGCCAAACATCAAAGGTTCTCCTATCCCTAACATACCTATAGGCAATGAACTTGCTATAATTTTTTTTAGCCTCTTATTTTTAGTTTTAAGATATACTGCAAAAGCAGCGCCTACTTGTCCGGCTCCTGCCATTGCTAATATTGGTCTTAATAGATCTAAGCCAGTACGATCTAATAAACTAACTTCTATAGGCGTGATAACTCTGTGTAATCCAGTCATTACAAGTGGTAAGAATGTACCTGATAACAATGCACCTACTAGAACACCACCTTTTTCAACAGCTGCTGTAACTACTGTTGTAAGGCCAGCTGACAAAAATGCTCCCAATGGATGGAACATATATAAACTTCCTAATCCTATAACTAATAATACAATGGTAGGAGTAACTATTAAATCTATTACCGATGGCATTATCTTTCTCAATTTCTTCTCTAATAATGCACCAATAATTACAGCTATTAACACTGCTATTATTCCACCTTCTCCAGGTATTAATTTATCCCCATTTATTACTATTTTGGCAAGCTTGCTCGTTGTCAAAATACCGGCAATTGCACCACCTAGAGATGGACTGCCGCCAAATTCTTTAGCTGCATTCATACCTACCATTATGTTCATATACAGGAATACACCTTTTCCAATAACATAAAGAATGTAATATGTATTTTTATCTACACAGTGGGTATTATAAAGTATTTTTGCTAATCCATAAATAACACCACAACCTATAAAAGCTGGTATCAATGGAATAAAAATATTAGATAAATGCCTTAAAAACATTTTAAATGGAGTGCTATTTTTAGCTTTTAATTCAGCCTTTCTAATTTTTACCTCATCTTCTACTCCTACATTTTTACCAACGAGTTGTCCAAATTCATCAGCTACTTTAGCAGCTTTACCAGGACCTAAAATCAACTGTAATTGACCACTTTGTTCAACTACCCCCATAACTCCGTCAACTCTGTTTAATACTTTTTTGTCAACAAGCTCTTTATTCGATATAACTAGTCTAAGTCTTGTTGCACAATGCGTTACGGATACAACATTTTCTTTACCACCGACTTTTTCTAAAATGTCGAGGCATAAGTGCTTCATTTTTGCGTTAGCCATTTGCTTCTCCTCCTTAATAGTAAACTTAACCCAAATATTTATAGGAAATTTAGTACTTCTTTTACTATAAATACTCTTTTGGCTTTATCTACTAATTAACATATTGTCTACACATTTTTATATATAATTTCATTATCTTAGACAATCTGTTAATTATGTATCCACATTTGTTTTTGATTGCTGAATTATATTAACTCAATTTTCATACTTTACAGCTTTTCTAAAATGGTGATTTATTTTAACTTAGGGATATTTAACTGAACATTATGAAATTATATTACTGACATTGCTATAGTTGAGTGAAATTATATTTCTCATCAGCCCAAAAAAAATTTTATTTTTCTACGATTGTTCCTGATATTTTGTCTTGAATTTTAAATTTAACTTTTTTTAATATTACCAATACACAATATACGCCTGTTGTAGCAACTATACTTAAAAAATAATATCCTAATCCACATGCTATTCCTATACACGCAACTACCCATAATGTTGCAGCAGTTGTAAGTCCTGTAACAGAACCTTTGTTATGTATTATTGCACCCGCACCTAAAAAACCAACTCCTGACACTACTTGTGAAATTACTCTACCACTATCTACTTTTAAACAATTTACCAATTCTGGGTGAGATGCTATCAAATTAATTGAATCTTCTACTAAATGACTTTGTATTATAGCAATAACGGTAGCTCCAACACATACTAAAATGTGTGTTATAAAACCAGCAGGTCTATTCTGGTATTCTCTTTCATACCCAATAATTCCACCTACAAATATTGATAGAATAAATCTAGCTATTATTTCTACATGCAACATATCCCCTCCATCGTCATCAATTTAGTGATTTAGTGTTTACTTTTTGGAAAACGTTTGCCATGTTTTGATTTTATTGATTAATTTTTATAATTATTATAACTCTCTAAATCATTAATGTTTGAAAATAATTATAACATAATCAACAATTTTGTCAAACAGCTTAAACTCAATTACAAACTTTACGTGCAAATAAAACAAAGAATTATATCAGTTGTTTGAACTAGAGTGAAAATAGTAGCAATCAAGAAGTTCGCATAGTTTATGTTTTGTCCTTTGCTCTAAAAATAAGTTTAAAAAATTTTTTGCGTCTTTTGTTTTTTAATAAACTATATTTTATCTAATTCTATAACTGAAAAAAGTTAATTAAGAGGTTTTCTCTAATAAAGACAAAAACTTAGAATATACTAACAAGGAAAAAGTTTAATGTGATAATATATGGGGTTCGGCCTATTTTAGTTTATATTTAATCAATTTGGCTTGCAATTTTGTATAAAAAATATTTTAATATCCTTGGCATTCTTAGTATCAAGAAGTTTACAGGGTTTATTTTACGTTTATAAACATTTAATATACGAACTATTTTAAAATATAACATACTGAACGTTCGCATTAATACATAAAAAAGAAAAAAATAACATATAAATATTCGTAAAACATATTGACTAGTATATAAGTCTTTGTTATTATATTAATATAATTTGCAAAAGGCATAAATTTTTATAATTAAATAACTCATATAATTTTCAGGATGTGGCTGATAAGTTTCTACCGAGCGACCGTAAATTGCTCGACTATGAGTGAAGAATACTTAGGGAGTATATAAACAGGTTTGTTTATATACAGCTATTATAATGACCCAAATGGTAGGTTTCACTTATGACCTCTATTTGGGTTTTATTATTTAGAATAAGGAATTTTATATTAGGAGGTAACTTTAATGCAATCTTTATTTAAGTTAAAGGAAAACAAGACAAATGTAAGAACAGAGATTATGGCAGGTATTACGACTTTTGTAACTATGGCGTATATAATCTTTGTTAATCCGAATGTTCTAAAGCTAGCAGGTATGAATTCACAGGGATTATTAGGAGACGCAGCAGCAAAAATAGGTTTTGATGATCCAGTAGTAGGAGCAATATTTGTGGCAACTTGTATATCAGCAGTTATAGGCTGTTTGATAATGGGTATATTCGCGAATTTACCTTTCGCATTAGCACCAGGGATGGGACTTAATGCATTTTTTACTTACGGAGTAGTTTTGACTCTAGGGTATACGTGGCAACAAGCGCTAGCAGCAGTATTTATATCAGGAATATTATTTATTATACTTACAGTAACAGGTCTTAGAGAAACTATAGTAGATGCTTTGCCAGATTCGCTAAAGAGAGCAATCGGTGGAGGTATAGGATTATTTATAGCATTGATAGGATTAAAAGGAGCACATATAATAATTGCAAATCCAGCAACATTAGTTGGATTTGGAGATTTTACTCAAGCGCAAGCTTATGTTCCATTAGCAGGATTAACATTAACAGGCATATTAATGGCTAGGAAACAAAAAGGTGCAATATTAATAGGAATCATATTTACAACACTTATAGGGATACCAGCAGGGATTACCCATATACCAGATACATTTAATTGGTCAATACCTAGCTTAAAGCCAACATTATTTGCACTTGATTTTAAAGGATTATTGAAATTAGGTGGCGAAGTATCACTAATCGGAGCAATAACAAGTGTTTTAACAGTAGTTATATCATTTAGCTTAGTAGACTTATTTGATACAATTGGAACACTTATAGGAACTGGCGAAAAAGCAGGATTTATAAATGAACAGGGTAAACTTAAAAATATGAATAAAGCATTATTTGCAGATGCTATAGCAACATCAGTTGGTGCATTAATAGGAACATCAACTACGACAACTTATGTAGAAAGTGCTTCAGGAGTAAGTGAAGGTGGTAGAACAGGACTTACATCAGTAACGGTAGCAGTAATGTTCTTGTTATCAATATTCTTAGCACCATTTGTTGGGATAGTACCTGGAGAAGCAACAGCTCCGGCGTTGATAATAGTAGGGGTATTGATGATGACATCAGTGAAACATATTGATTTTGAAGATTTTACAGAAGCATTGCCTGCATTCTTAACAATTGCAATAATGCCATTTAGCTATAGTATCGCTAATGGTATTGCAGCAGGTATAATATTTTACCCAATAACTAAATTAGTAACAGGCAAAGGCAAGGAAGTACATCCAATAATATATATTCTTGCAGCTCTGTTTATAGCACGATTCACAGTACTGCCACATTAGTATAAAAAGCCCGATATATCGCCTCGGGCTTTTTTAAACTCGATTTACTAAGTTAAACCTAAATTATTCATAGAAAATCAATAACTATACGCCATATTTGAGGCGTTCCATAAATAATTCAGGTTAAAGTGTTATTTATATAACCATTAGCAAAGGAGATTTAATATGACATTGTACAACAATAGGATTTATGTAGAAAAAAAAGAACAATACAGAGTAGAAGCAAAACATTTGCAAAATGACTTAAAGAAAGTTCTTGGTATAGAAGCAATAGAAGAATTGAGAGTTATCAATAGGTATGATATATCAGGTATAAATAAAGAATTTATTAAAGAAGTAACAAATACAATACTTTCAGAGCCTAATGTTGATATAGTATGCCAAGAATTAAAGTTAGAAGATTATGATGTATTTGCTGTAGAGTACTTACCAGGACAGTATGATCAACGCGCTGATCAGGCTATACAGTGTATTCAAATATTAACAAAAAATAAACCACTAGTTAAATCAGCAAAAATCATTGCTATAAAAGGAGATTTGAATAAAACAGATTTAGATAAAATTAAAAAATATATCATAAATCCAGTAGATTCTAGAGAAGCCTCATTAGATGGATATGAATCATTGTTAAGCGTGAATGAACAACCAGAGGAAATTTCTGTAGTAATAGGATTTATAGATAAAGATATGCAGGAGTTAGCTAGATATAAAGAAGATATGGGTTTTGCAATGAGCATAGAAGACATAACACTTTGTAGAGATTACTTTAGAGATACAGAAAAGAGAAATCCAACTGTAACAGAGTTAAAAGTAATTGACACATATTGGTCTGATCACTGTAGACATACGACATTTCAAACTAATATCAGGGAAGTAATAATAGATGAAGGAAAATATACACTTCCTATAAAGAAAGCATATGAAGAATATTTAAATTCGAGAAATTATGTATATGGTGATAAACAAAAAGATATGTGTTTAATGGATATTGCTACTTTAGCTATGAAAGAATTGAGAAAGAACGGTAATCTAGAGAAAATGGATATATCAGAAGAGATTAATGCATGTAGCGTTGTAGTAAATGCAAAAGTTGATGGAAAAGACGAAGAATATCTTGTAATGTTCAAAAATGAGACACATAACCATCCAACAGAGATAGAACCTTTTGGAGGGGCAGCTACATGTTTAGGCGGGGCTATAAGAGATCCATTGTCAGGTAGATCTTATGTATATCAAGCAATGAGAGTAACAGGGGCAGGAGATCCTACTTTACCAATAAATATGTCGATAGTCGGAAAGTTGCCACAAAGAAAAATATGTACAGAATCAGCTAGTGGGTACAGCTCATATGGGAATCAGATAGGACTTGCTACAGGTCAGGTAAGAGAATACTACCATGGTGGTTACGTAGCAAAAAGAATGGAGATAGGAGCAGTTGTTGGGGCAGCCAAGAAAGAAAATGTTATTAGAAAGACCCCACAAAATACAGATGTAGTATTGTTAGTTGGAGGAAGAACAGGACGTGATGGTTGCGGAGGAGCTACAGGATCGTCAAAAGCTCATACAGAAGATTCACTATTAACATGTGGCGCAGAAGTCCAGAAAGGAAATCCGCCAGAGGAACGAAAAATACAGAGACTATTTAGAAATCCTAATGTAAGTAGATTAATAAAGAGATGTAATGACTTTGGTGCAGGTGGAGTATGTGTTGCTGTTGGAGAGTTAGCAGATGGTTTAGATATAAACTTAGACAAAGTAACAAAAAAATACGAAGGACTAGATGGAACAGAGCTTGCTATATCTGAGTCACAAGAAAGAATGGCAGTAGTTATAGACAATAAAAATGTAGATGAATTTATTAAGCTCGCAGAGCAAGAGAATCTAGAGGCAACAGTTATAGCATCTGTAACAGATAACAGAAGATTAAAAATGAAGTGGAGAGGAACGTGTATACTCGATTTGAGTAGAGATTTTTTAGATACAAATGGTGCTAAACAACATACAAAAGTAGTAGTGACAAGTCCTAGCGGAGAAGACAATTATTTCAAAAAATCATGTATAGAGGAAAATGATTCAATAAAAGAAAGATGGATTAAGAATTTAAAACAGTTAAATGTAACATGTCAAAAAGGACTGGTAGAAAGATTTGACAGTACAGTAGGAGCGGGTACAGTATTGATGCCATATGGAGGGAAATATCAGCTTTCACCTGCAATAGGTATGGTTGCAAAACTTCCAGCTGTAGGAGAAACTAATACATGTACTATAATGTCACATGGTTTTAATCCTGAGATAGCGAGTTGGAGTCCATTTCATGGGGCAATGTATGCAGTAATAGAGTCAATAGCAAAGGTTGTACTTATGGGAGGTAACTATAATGAAATCTATCTTAGTTTCCAAGAGTATTTCGAGAAGTTAAATAATGATGAAAAAAAATGGGGAAAGCCTTTCAGTGCATTATTAGGAGGATTCTATGTGCAGAAGATGCTAGGTAAAGCTGCAATAGGAGGTAAAGATAGTATGTCAGGAAGCTTTAAAGACATACATGTTCCACCTACTTTAGTAAGTTTTGCAGTTGGAATAGGTGACAGTAATAAAGTAGTATCAACTGAATTTAAGAAACCGGGAAGTAATATTGTATTGATACCAGTAGAAAGAAATGAAGAAGAAGTGCCAAATCTAAAAATATTAGATAAAATATTTAAAACTATAAGTGAATTGATAAAGAATGAGAAAATACTATCAGCTTCAATAGTTAAGTTTGGAGGAGTAGCAGCAAGTATTAGTAAGATGGCGTTTGGAAATAAGATAGGTGTCAATATATCAAGTAAGTTAAATTACGATGTGTTTAGCAATGACTATGGTTCATTAATATTGGAAATAGATGATAAATACAACATAAACGAATTATTAACAGGCTTAGATTTTATAAAAATAGGAAAGACAACCAAAGAAAGTACAATAATTATAGATGGTGAAGTTATAACTTTAGACGAAGCTATAAAATCTTGGCAAGAAAAGTTATCAGATGTTTACAAAATAAAAGAAGATGCAGAAGGTGGTATTAATAATGTATCTTATAATAATGGTAATAAGATAAAGTCACAGATTAAAATTGCTAAACCAAGAGTCTTTGTACCAGTTTTTCCAGGGACTAATTGTGAGTATGATACTGAAAAAGCCTTCACAGGAGCAGGAGGTAAAGTATTATCAAGTGTATTTAAAAACTTAAATCCTAGTCTCATAGAAGAATCGATAGAAGATTTTATTTCTAAAATTAAACAAAGTCAAATTATAGCACTCCCTGGAGGTTTCAGCGCAGGAGATGAACCAGAAGGTTCAGCAAAATTTATAGCAACTATATTTAGAAATGAAAAAGTTAAATCAGCAGTAATGGAGTTGCTTTATAAAAGAGATGGTTTAATGCTTGGTATATGTAATGGCTTTCAAGCACTGATAAAACTTGGATTATTGCCATATGGAGAAATAAGAAACACTGATGAAAATAGCCCAACATTGACATTCAACAAAATTGGTAGACACATATCATGTATGGCTATGACAAAGATTACATCGAACTTATCTCCTTGGCTCAGCAACACAAAAGTAGGAGATATATATAATATTCCATTATCACATGGAGAAGGCAGATTTATAGCGACCGATGGTGTGATAAAAGAACTTATAGAAAGAGGACAGATATCTACTCAATATGTAGACTATGATGGCAATGCAAGTTATGATGGCGAGTTTAATCCTAATGGATCATATTTTGGAGTAGAATCAATAACAAGTCCAGATGGAAGAATACTCGGTAAGATGGGGCATTCAGAAAGAATAGGAAAAGACATAAGTAAAAATGTTTCAGGCTCAAAAGATCAACAATTGTTTAAAGCAGGTATAAATTATTTTAGCTAAGGAGGAATTATTATCATGAAAATTGCAGTAATAATGGGAAGTGATTCAGATTTTCCAGTAGTAGAGAAGGGTTTAAAAATCCTAAAAGAGTTCAATGTACAGGCAGATGTAAGAGTACTTTCTGCTCATAGAACACCATTTAAAGCCATAGAATTTGCAAACAATGCAGAGGATATGGGATATGATTTAATAATAGGGGCAGCAGGAAAAGCTGCACACTTACCAGGGGTATTAGCAGGCGTTTCTGTATTACCAGTAATAGGATTACCAATAAAATCATCAACTATGGATGGACTTGATTCCCTTTTATCTATAGTGCAAATGCCAAAGGGAATACCTGTTGCTACGGTAGCAATAAATGGAGCAGAAAATGCAGCACTTCTAGCTATTCAGATACTGTCAGTGAAACATGAAGAATTAAGAGAAAAACTGAAGCAATATAGAGTTGAAATGGCTAAACAAGTAGAAGAAAAAGATCAAGCTGTAATAGAGCTTGCTAAAAATGTGGGGTGTGAATAATGAAAAGAGCAGAGATGTTATATGAAGGAAAAGCAAAAAAGGTATTTAAAACAGATGATGAGTTAACGTATATAGTAGAGTACAAAGATGATGCGACTGCATTTAATGGAGAAAAGAAAGGCACAATTGCTGGTAAAGGTATGGTTAATAATAAAATGTCAGCTTTATTATTTAAACTTTTAGAAGAAGAAAATATACCAACACATTTCATAGAGCTTCTAAGTGATAGAGAAATGTCAGTAAAATCAGTAGAAATACTTCCATTAGAAGTTATAGTTAGAAATGTTGCAGCAGGATCTCTTGCAAAGAGATTAGGTTTAGAAGAAGGAACAGAGCTTAAAAGTACAGTACTAGAATTTTGTTACAAGGATGATGATTTAGGAGATCCAATGATTAATGAGTATCATATTGAATCAATAGAACTAGCAGCTAAAGATCAAGTTAAGATAATTAAAGAATATGCATTTAAAGTTAACGAAGTATTATGTGATTACTTTAAAGCTAAAGGTATGAAACTAATAGACTTTAAACTTGAGTTTGGTACTCATCAAGGAGAAGTAATATTGGCAGACGAAATATCTCCGGATACATGTAGATTATGGGATGTAGAGACTAATAAAAAGCTTGATAAAGACAGATTCAGAAGAGACCTTGGGGATGTAGAAGAAGCTTATACAGAAGTATTGAGTAGATTAAGCTAACCTATATTTCTACTTTGGGAAGAGCAAAGTGTTAAGGAATTACCCTCCTTCTAGTTAAAACGCTTTGCATTCCTAGAGTAGTAATGGTATCCTAGGTAAAAGAGGAGGCAAAAGCATGGAAGATAAGCTACATGAAGAATGTGGAGTTATAGGAATTTATTCAGAGAATAGTGATGATATAGCAGGTCATCTATATTATGGATTATACGCATTACAGCATAGAGGACAAGAAAGTGCTGGGATAGCAATAAACAGAAATGGTCAGATAGACTATCATAAGGATATGGGATTAGTACCAGAGGTATTTAATGATAAAATAATAAATAAATTAACAGGAAATATTGGAATTGGACATGTAAGATACTCCACTACTGGAGAAAGTTATGTAGAAAATGCACAACCATTGGTTGTTAAATATAAAAAAGGTGATATAGCTTTAGCGCACAACGGTAATTTAGTAAATGCTGAAGCTTTAAAAGGTATGTTAGAGGATTCTGGTGTAGTATTTCAGACATCTATAGATACAGAAGTTATAGCTAACTTACTAGCAAGACATCATAAAAGTGACGTAGTGGCATCTATTAGAAAAGTTATGGAAGTAGTAAAAGGTTCATATGCATTAGTTATGTTGTCAGATAACCAATTGATAGGGGTAAGAGATCCTCATGGATTAAGACCACTTTGTATAGGAAAATTAAGTGATGGGTATGTTTTAGCATCAGAAAGCTGTGTCTTAGATACTATAGGAGCTGAGTTCTATAGAGATATAGAGCCAGGAGAGATAATCATAATAGATAAAAATGGAATGCAAAGTTATAAGAGTGATAAATGGTGTAAAAAAAACCTATGTATATTTGAATTAATCTATTTTGCTAGACCTGATAGTACAATAGATGGTATTAACATGTATTTATTTAGAAGCAGGACAGGAAAGATACTTGCAAAAGAAGCTCCAGTTGATGCAGATATAGTAATTTCTGTTCCTGATTCAGGAACACCTGCAGCAATAGGATATGCAGAGGAGTCAGGAATACCATATGGTATAGGGCTTATAAAAAACAAATATATAGGGAGAACATTTATACAGCCGAATCAAGAGATGAGAGAACAAGGAGTAAAAATCAAGCTTAACGTATTAAAGCAAAACATAGAGGGGAAAAGAGTCATTATGGTTGATGATTCTATAGTAAGAGGAACTACAAGTAAAAGGATAGTAGAGATGCTAAAAAAAGCTGGTGCTAAAGAAGTTCATGTCAGAGTTAGTTCTCCACCAGTAGCGTATTCATGTCATTTTGGCATAGACACTCCTTACAGAAACCAATTAGTGGGTGCTAATAATACTGTTGAAGAAATTAGAGAACTTATTGGTGCTGACTCATTAGCATATATATCACTAGAAGGGTTATCTAAAGCAGGTGGAGATCAAGGATTTTGCAAGGCTTGTTTCAATGGAGATTATCCAATGGAAGTACCATTAGAAGGAAATAATAAGAAATACTAAGTAGTAAATTACCTATTGAGGAGGAATAGCATGAGTTTAACTTACAAATCTTCAGGAGTAGACATAGAAGCAGGATATGAGTCTGTAAAACTTATAAAAGAAAGTGTAAAAAAGACGTTTACAAAAAATGTAGTTTCTGATCTAGGTGGCTTTGGAGGATTGTTTGCGATAAATAAGGATGATTATGAAGAGCCTATATTGGTTTCAGGAACAGATGGAGTGGGAACAAAGCTCAAAATTGCATTCATGATGGATAAGCATGATACGATAGGTAGAGACTGTGTGGCAATGTGTGTAAATGACATACTATGCCAAGGTGCAAAGCCACTATTCTTTTTAGATTATATTGCTACAGGAAAACTAAAGCCAACAGTGGTTTCTGATATAGTGAAAGGCATAGCAGATGGCTGTATAGATTGTGGAGCTTCTCTAATAGGTGGAGAAACAGCAGAAATGCCAGGTTTTTATAGCGACGGAGAATATGATGTAGCAGGATTTTCAGTTGGTATAGCTGATAAGAAAAAAATAATTAATGGAGCTACTATAAAAGCAGGAGATGTAATAATCGGATTACCTTCTTCAGGACTTCATAGTAATGGATATTCATTAGTTAGAAAAGTACTATTTGATGTAAATAGATTAGATGTAAATAAGAAATATGATGGTCTTAAAGGGACATTAGGAGAAGAGATATTAAAGCCTACAAGAATATACTTTAAACCCGTTTATGATATTGTACAAAAGTTTAACGTAAAAGGAATCAGTCATATAACTGGCGGTGGTTTTTATGAGAATATACCTAGAATGTTTGAGGAAAATCTTACAGCAAAGATTGATACAAGCGTTATAGAAACACCACCAATATTTGATTTCATAAGAAAGTTAGGAAATATTGAAATAGATGAAATGTATAATACATTTAATATGGGTGTTGGGATGGTTTTAGTAGTGTCTAAAGATGATAGTAGTCAATTAATGAAGTATTTAGATGAAGTTAATGAAAAAGCATTTATGCTCGGAGAAATAGTAGAAGGCAATGATGGAGTGATATTATGTCACGAGTAAAAATTGGAGTTTTGGTTTCAGGGGGAGGAACGAACTTACAAGCTATAATAGACGCAATATATAACAATAATATAAATGCAGAGATAGCTGTGGTTATATCTAACAAATTTGGTGTTTACAGTTTAGAGAGAGCTAAAAAACACAGTATAGAGAGTTTAGTTATAGACAGCAAAAAATATAACAATATCTATCAATATAATGAAGACATACTACATGAGATGAAAGAAAGAGGAGTAGAGCTTGTAGTGTTAGCGGGATATCTTAAGATATTAACACCTAATTTTATAAAAGAGTATAAAAATAGGATTATTAATATTCATCCTTCATTAATACCTAGTTTTTGTGGTGGAGGGTATTATGGAGAGAATGTACATAAAGCTGTATTAAAAAAGGGTGTAAAGCTTACAGGGGCAACCGTTCATTTTGTAGATGAGGGTACGGATACTGGTCCAATAGTATTGCAAGAATGTGTTAAGATAAGTGACCATGAGACATTAGAGTCATTAAAGAAAAAGGTACTCAAGATTGAGCATAAAATATTAGTCGACGCGGTTAAGCTGTATTGTCAGGGAAAGTTAAGCGTGAAAGAAAATAAAGTTTATATAGAAAAATAGACTATACCTTAGGAGGATTAATATGAGAAGGGCGCTAATTAGTGTTTTTGATAAAACTGGCATAGTAGAATTTTCAAAAGAGCTAGTAAAATTAGGATGGGAAATAATATCAACAGGCGGTACTAAAAGAACATTAAAAGAAGCAGGATTAGATGTGATTGATATATCAGATATCACTGAGTTTCCAGAGTGTTTTGATGGTAGAGTAAAGACACTTCATCCAAGAATACATGGAGGATTGCTAGCAGTAAGAGATAACCAATCACATGTAGAAAAAATGAAAGAATTAGATATCAATACAATAGATCTAGTGGTTAATAACTTATATCCTTTTAAAGCTACAATATTAAAAGAAGGGGTTACCCATAATGAAGTTATAGAGAATATAGACATAGGTGGGCCTTCAATGCTTAGAGCAGCAGCTAAGAACTATAAGTTTGTAACAGTTGCAGTAGATCCTTCAGATTATGACATGATTTTAAATGAATATAAAAATGAAGGAGACACTTCATTAGAAACAAAAGAAAGATTAGCAGCTAAAGTTTTTCAGCACACTAGTCATTATGATACATTGATAGCAGATTATTTTAATAAAAAACTAAATATAGAACTACCGGATACAATAACTCTGACATTTGAGAAAAAACAAGAACTTAGATATGGAGAAAATCCACACCAAAAAGCTGCATTCTATGCTCAGATTGATAAAGTAGAAGGAACATTAATAAAAGCTAAACAGCTTCACGGCAAAGAACTATCCTTTAATAATATAAATGATACTAATGGAGCATTAGAGATATTAAAAGAATATGATGAGCCTACAGTAGTAGCTGTAAAACATGCAAATCCTTGTGGAATTGGAAGTGCAGATACTATATATCAAGCGTATAAGAAGGCATACGAGGGAGATACATTGTCTATTTTCGGAGGGATAGTTGCTTGCAATGGAGAGATAGATGCAGATACAGCTAAAATGATAAATGATATATATATAGAAGTGCTAGTTGCACCTAAATACAGTAATGAAGCATTAGAGATATTAAAATCAAAAAAGAACATAAGGATATTACAACTTGATAATATAAATAAAAATGATTATAACACATATGATGCAAAAAAAGTGTTAGGTGGACTATTAGTACAAGATAGAAACAATGGACTTTTAAACGGAGAATTAAAAGTAGTATCAAAGACAAAACCAACCCAAGAAATGTTAGAAGATTTAATATTTGCATGGAAAGCAGTTAAGAATACTAAATCAAATGGTATAGTACTTGCAAAAGATAAGGGTACAGTTGGCGTTGGTCCGGGACAAGTGAGTAGAATATGGGCGTTAGAGAATGCTCTAAAGCAAAGTAGTGGCAAAGCAGATGGAGCAGTTATGGCATCGGATGCATTTTTCCCATTTGCAGATTGTGTTTTGGCAGCTGCTAAAGCGGGGATAAAGGCAATAATTCAACCCGGTGGTTCTATTAGAGATGAGGAATCAATAAAAGCTTGTGATGAACATGGTATAGTAATGGTATTTACAAACATTCGACACTTTAAACATTAAAATAGTATAAAAGCTTCATATTACCGGGGAAATGACACAATTCATTGCTAAATTTAAAATAATAGGAAAAGAGGTGTTTAAATGAAGGTTTTAGTTATCGGAAGTGGTGCAAGAGAACATACTTTAGTTTGGAAGCTAAGTAAAAGCCCAAATGTAGATGAAATATTTTGTGCTCCAGGTAATGCAGGGATTAGTGATTTAGCTAAATGCGTGGATATAAAAGTAGATGATATAAATGGGCTATGTGATTTTGCTAAAAAAAGTGGTATAGATTTAACAGTAGTAGGTCCTGAAGGTCCTTTAGTAGCAGGAATAGTGGATTTGTTTGTGGAAAATAACCTATGTATATTTGGGCCTAATAAAAAAGCTGCAAAACTAGAAGGAAGTAAAATATTCGCAAAAGATTTCATGAAAAAGCATGGTATACCAACTGCAAGATATGAGGTATTTAGTGATGAAAAAGAAGCTATAAAAGAGTTAGATAACTTCGATATGCCAATAGTTATTAAAGCAGATGGTTTAGCAGCTGGTAAAGGAGTAGTTATTTGTAACAATAGAGATGAAGCAATAGTTACTATAAAGGAAATGGTTAATGATAAGAAATTCGGAGATGCAGGAAGCAATATAGTAATAGAAGAATTTTTAGAGGGAACAGAGATATCACTCTTATGTTTCGTAAATGGAAAAGATATAATACCTATGGAGAGCGCACGAGACTATAAAAAAGCATTTGATAATGATGAAGGACCAAATACAGGTGGTATGGGGTGCTTTTCACCTAATAATATATTGACACATGCTTTACATGATGAGATAAATGAAAAAGTACTAAAAAAATTTATGGCAGGTCTAAAAAAAGACAATATAGATTATAAAGGGATATTATTCATAGGTTTTATGGTAGGAGAGAACGGAGCTAAAGTATTAGAGTTTAATGTGAGGTTTGGAGATCCAGAAACAGAGGTTGTACTCAGAAGGTTAGAGAGTGACTTAGTTGATGTTTTACTTAAAACTATAAATGGAACTTTAAAACAAAGTGATTTAATATGGTCGGACAAAAAATCAGTATGTGTTATAATTGCTTCAGGAGGGTATCCTAAAGGATATGAGAAAAATAAAGAAATACAAAATTTACAAAGCAATATTGATGATATATTGGTGTTTCATGCAGGTACTAAGAAAGAGGATGACAAGATACTTACAAATGGAGGTAGAGTATTAGCAGTAACAGCGTTAGCTGATACATTAAAGGAAGCTAGAGACAAGGTGTATAATAAAGCAAAAGAGATAACATTTGAAAATATGCATTATAGAAGAGATATAGCTAAATTATAAAGATTTAGGATAAAAAAAGGAGCAATCTTAGTAAGTATTTTAAGATTGCTCTTATTGGATTCTTTAAAATCAAATTACATATAGGATTTGGTTTATAGAAAAGCAAAATAGATATGAATCTGTTTTAATTACCACTATAATGACATTAGATTACAAAATAAACTATAGTTTTGTATATTTATACGATTGATTCATACTTAATCTGAAAAATAATATCTCAAAAAGTAATCATATTTAAACAGATCAGATAACTATTATGTCGTTAAATGGTAATCTAAGCAAATGTTAATTTTTTTTAACATTGAGTTACAAAAGCTTAATTTATCATAAATCGACAATAAATTTGCGCTATTTTAGATTATTGAACTCTTCATCTAACTCCTTTTGACAAAATTTCATCGTATCAATAATATCACTACCGTTCTGTAATTTCCAAGGAAAAGTAAGTGCGTTAATTTGGTTTTCGATTATGGGATATTTATATTTGTTATAAGTGTCTAAAATTATATCGTATCCATTTGTCGAAATTTGCTTTTGTTTAGTATTGTGATTATCCATAGTTCCTCCTAAAAGTTGTTGAATATATAGTTAGTTAATGATAAATTATTAATATAATAAAACACTAATATTTAAACGTAGTATAATAATACATGAGTAAAACATATTGTGTTTTATAAAAATAGTATGAACAACACCTAGGTATAATATTACAAATTAATACAGATAGTGTGGAGGTGATCTTGTGGGATACCAATCAAAGGTTAAGGATAAGATGGTTGACGAACTATTTGAAGCTATTTTGCTATTAAATGATGAAGAAGAATGTTACAGATTTTTTGATGATATTTGTACTGTAAATGAACTGAAATCGATTGCACAGAGATTATATGTAGCAAAATTACTAAGAATGAATAAGACCTATAATTATATTGAAAAGGAAACCGGTGCTAGTACGGCAACAATTAGTAGAGTAAGTAGATGCTTGAACTATGGTTCAGATGGTTATAAGAGTATTCTAGATAGGCTAGGAATTGAAGAAGAATATTAATAAACGTAATCATAATTTATATTTTAACAAAAATACACCATGGCAAAATACAGCGTTATTGAAATTTAGACTATAATTACATATCTTTTATATGTTATATAATAAATTTCAATCTTTATAACTTAAATAATTAAAAAAATGAGAGGGGTGTCGATGGGGACATCCCTCTCATACTGCTTAAAAGCTCAATTTTTTGCATTGGTCTAACGTTGCTTGCTTACTTCTAAGTAAGCTCTGCTACTCAATTTTAACACGCTCCCGAATTAAACTCTTACTACACTTTGCTATCTTGATAACTTTGTCATCAAGATAAGCTAGATTACAATACTCAAAATAGCAGTTTTATTTTTTACCTGAACCATAGCAGTCAATTACTGGTACAACAAACATAAATCCAATGCCTTGTTTATTAAAGTTATCTAGTTTTTGGTTAATCTTTTCAACAGCTTCATCTAATACTTCTTTTTCTTTAATGACACTAACAATAGTTTTATTGTATGGCTTATTTCCGTCTATTAATTTTCTAATACTAGAGAAAAAAGGTACACTTACGTTATGTTCAAGTAAAACCTTACCCATTCCTATACTATCAAAAGAAGTAGCGCCAACCTTTAACTCATAGAAAATTTCAAAAATATCATCTAACATATAAACATCATTTAATATAAGAAAAAGTGCATACATTCTTGCTCCCTCCTATCTTGTTATGAATTAGTTTGTATATTAATCTCCTTAGCTCTTATTATAGCATTTTTTGTGGCAATAGGGCCAATTATTTCAGTAATAATTGTAGTAGCTAATAATATAGTGATAACAATTGTCCCTAAATTTGAAGAAGCAAAGTCATTGCTAACTGCAATGGCAAGTCCTATAGCAACACCAACCTGTGAAAATAAACCCAGACCTATATTTTTAGTTACAACAGCAGGTGATTTAGATATAATCCCACCTATAGAAGCTCCAAAAACTTTGCCTAAAATTCTAAATACTAAATAAGCTACACCTATTATACCTATATGAGGCAGCAGGGATATATCAAGCCTTGAGCCGGCAAGTATGAAAAATAGAGTTATAATTGGTGGTGAAAAATTTTCTATTATAGAGAATGTTTTGTGGCTCTTGCTTGATACATTTGATACCATTACACCCATAGCCATAGAGCAAAGAAGCGTGGATAAATCAAATTTCTGAGCTATTCCACTGATCAATAATATAATACCTACAGTAAAACATAAAAGTTCAGTTTCAGTTTTAGCCTTATTGACTAGATATGATAACATTATGCCACAAATAGCTCCAACAAATAGAGATAAACATATTTCCATTAATGGGTGAAATGCCACCTTATAAATAGTAATCATTTCATGCTTAATGAAAACCTTAGCTATTGCAGAAGCAACAGCATATATCATCAAACATATAGCATCATCTACAGCAACAACTCCTAATAAAGTACTAGTTAGAGGGCCTTTAGCTTTATATTGCTTAATTACCATAACTGTAGCAGCAGGAGCAGTAGCAGATGAAACAGCACCTAAAATAAGAGCTGTAGACATGTCTTGTTTTAATAAAAGCATTATACCAGTTACTAAAATAAAAGCTCCAGAGGCCTCACATAAGGCAATTATAAAAATTGACTTACCAAGTTTTTTTAGAGTAGTGATTTTAAGTTCACTTCCAATATTAAAAGCAATTATACTTAAAGCTATAGTGCTTAAAAAAGACAAATTGTTAATCATACTATCATTAATAATATTAAAACCTGAAATACCAACTATTAATCCGGTGATAACATAACCTGCTACAGCAGGTATTTTAAGTAAATTCATAGATTTGCCTATTACTATACCAATAAGTAACGCAATACCTATGCTTAAAAAAGAATTCATATCAATACACCTCACAAATATATAAAATAGTGCACATTACTTACTAAAATAGTTACAACTTATTATTTCGAATACTCACAAAAAACACAGTTGTATTATTTGGGCAAAGCTGAATTTATTGCCAATTATATGTGCAAACCTGTCTTAGACCATCTAATATAGTACTCCTGTATAAGAAATTAGTAAAACTCTGTTTGTATTCATAAAAGTTTAAATTAATTTATTGAACACAATAATAATCAAATAAGTCACTAGAGCTTACAAATGCTCAATATTTCATAGTAATTAAAAAATTGATATACATTAGTATAATATAAAAAAAGACAATGTACACAAGGAAAACATTTGCCTAAAACTTGTAATATTGAACGAATTAAAATAAAAAACATTTACTATATACATAATAATAAAAATAAGATATTATATCTAATTGGTAAGACATAAGTCATATGGGAAAAGAGGGAGTGAAAATGACAGAACAGGAAAAAAAGGAAATACTTAGAATAGCGCTATATGCTGGTGAAATAATTCTCGCAAATGGTGGAGAGACTTATAGAACAGAAGAGACTATAAATATGATTTGCAAATCAAAAAATATGAAGCATGTTAATTCATTTGTTACACCAACAGGCTTATTTATATCAGATGATAGATTAGATGGGATAAGCTTTATAAAAAGAGTAAAGAACAGAACAAATAATTTAGATAAAATAGCAAAAGTTAATAATTTTTCAAGGCAATTTGTTAACGGAGAAATTAAACAGTCAGAAGCAATAGAAATATTAAATGGTATTAATAATGAACAGAAGTATCCAGAATTAATAAGAATAGTATCTACAGGACTTGCTTCAGCGTTTTTTTCATTGCTGTTTGGAGCTAATATAATAGAGTTCATAGTGGCTTTTGTAGCGGGTGTTGTTGGGATATTTGTAAATTGGAAAATAGAACGAGTTAGCAATACGAGTTTTTTAGCCAACATGGTAAGCGGAGCTATAACAGCTTGCATAGTAATAGTTACAAAAAAGCTTCATATCGTTAATAATATAGATGTGATAATAGTAGGTGGGATAATGCCATTAGTGCCAGGAGTAGCACTAAATAATGGTCTTAGAGACTTTATATCTGGAGATTTAGTAGCAGGAATTACAAGAGTAGCAGAAGCTGTTATGATTGCTATATCAATAGCTGCAGGAGTAGGTGCAGTTCTTAAGCTATCAGTATATATTACAGGGGGGGTAATATAATGATATTTGTAAAAGAGTTTATATTTGCCTTATTTGCTACAGTTGGTTTTTCAGTTATGTTTAATGTGCCAAAAAAACTACTCTTTCATGTAGGATTTACAGGGGCTATAGGATGGGTGGTATACAGCTATATAAATAGTTTCGCAAATCCAATAATTGCATCATTTATTGCATCTATTGCAATCAGTATATTAGGAGAAATACTTGCTCGTATAAAGAAAACACCTGTCACGATTTTTGTGATACCTGGAATTGTACCGATAGTACCAGGTTTTGCGATGTATTTATCAGTTGCAAATATGATAAACAACAATTATTCAAAGGCTATCGACATAACAATACAAACAGCATTTACAGCAGTATCAATATCAGTTGGTATAATACTAGTAACATCAATCTCTAAGATACTCAAACATAGTAAGAGCAAATATTAATTTAAATTAATTTGAAGGATTAAAATAAATTATATATAATAGATTGTGATAATAAATCAACTGGAGGTGTATAGATGAAAAAAGGTGATTTTGTATGGGGATTGGCATTAATCGGATTTATACTTATTATGGTTTTACCAGCAACTCATGTAGTATTTGTTAAATTAACTACAGAGCATAAATTTATTGGAGGATTTATCAAATTTGCTATACTTTCAACTATGGGTGAATTATTAGCTATAAGGATTACATCATCAGAGTGGAAGATACCTAAAGGAATAATTTATAGAGCGTTAATATGGGGATTATTAGGTATGATTATAGTTTTAATGTTTGCAACTTATACAGGAGGAGTTAAGGGACTATTAATAACTGGTTTATTACCAGGAGGAGACTCGAAATTCTTATTTGCATTCTTTGTAAGTACAATAATGAATCTTACATTTGCACCAACTATGATGGCTTTTCATAGGATTACAGACACATATATTGACCTCAAATATGAACGTAAAGGTAAAGTATCTTTAAAAGAAGTAGTAACAAAAGTAGAATGGAGTAGTTTTGTTTCTTTTGTAATTTTAAAAACTGTACCATTTTTCTGGATACCAGCTCATACTATAACGTTTTTATTGCCAGAAGAATATAGAGTATTAGTAGCAGCAAGTCTATCTATAGCGTTAGGAGCTATACTTGCTTTCAGTAAAAAGAAAGCACAAACTGTAGAGCAATAATAAGCTATGGAAATTAAGACATGAAGCGAAGTAAACAGCTCGCTTATACATGTCTTTTTTTATTTGCTATAATAATAAAATATTACTCAAAAAAAATACATAATTATGATATACTTAACTTCAGAAGTAGCCAAGAGTTTTAGGAAGGAGTATGAAATGAATTGCTTAGAAGGCCTTAATGATAAACAAAAAGAAGCTGTCATGAAGACAGAAGGAGCAACATTAATACTGGCAGGAGCAGGTTCTGGTAAAACTAGAGTACTGACTCATAGAATTGCATATTTAATAACAGAGAAGGGGGTACGCCCCAATAATATATTAGCTCTAACATTTACAAACAAAGCCGCAAAAGAGATGAAGGAAAGAATAGAAAACCTATTACAGATGAACACATATAGCTTATGGGCAGGAACATTTCATTCAATATGTGTTAGAATTCTTAGAAGAGATATAGAAAGACTAGGATATAATACTAACTTTGTTATCTTCGATTATACAGATCAAAAGACAGTAGTGAAAAATTGTATAAAAGAATTAGATGTAAACCCAAAACATTATGAAGTAAAATCGATGATTAGCTTTATAAGCAATCAAAAGAATAAACTAACTAGTCCACAGGAGTACATCAAAGAGTTTTTTGGCGATTTTAGAGAACGCCAAAAAGGAGAAATATATGAGCTATACCAAAGCAAATTAAAATCAAATAATGCACTCGATTTTGATGATTTGATTACTAAAACTATAGAGTTATTTATAAATAATGAAGATATTTTAGACTATTATCAAGAAAAGTTTAGATATATACTTGTAGATGAGTACCAAGATACAAATTCAGCACAGTATGAGTTGATTAGATTGATAGGCAAAAAATACAAAAACGTTTGTGTAGTAGGAGATGCAGATCAATCAATATATGGGTGGAGAGGTGCTGATATCTCAAATATACTAGAGTTTGAAAAAGAATACACTAATTCAAAGATAATAAAACTAGAGCAGAACTATAGATCCACAAAGAATATACTGAACGCCGCAAATTATGTTATAGATAATAATATGAACAGAAAGAAAAAAAATCTTTGGACAGAACAAGAAGATGGTAAACCACTATGTTTATATAATGCAGAAAGCGAATTGCAGGAAGCTAGTTTTGTAGTAGACAGAATACAGAATATCAGAGATATAGAGAACTACTTTTATAAGGATTTTTGTATACTTTACAGGACAAATGCACAGTCTCGTATACTAGAGGAAATGTTAATAAAGAGAAATATTCCATATAAGATAGTTGGAGGGCTAAAATTCTACGATAGAAAAGAAATAAAGGATATAGTAGCATATTTGAGATTAATACAAAATCCACTTGATGATGTAAGTTTTAAGAGAATAGTTAATACACCAAAGCGTGGTATAGGATTAAAAACAGTAGAAAAAGTTCAGGATTATTGCAATAATACAGGAGAAAGTTTATATAGCGCTATATTAGACGTACAAGATATAGGAGGTCTATCAAAAGGGGCAATAGCCAAGCTTGAGAAGTTTTCATTATTAATAAGCAAGTTCATTGCGATGAAAGAAATAATGGGAGTAAAAGAACTAATCGAAGCAATAATAAATGATATAGGATATATTAAAGAGTTAGAAGAACAGCAAACGTTAGAAGCAGAAAGTAGGATAGAAAATATTAAGGAATTTATATCAGTTGCAGTTAACTATGAAGAAAATGAAGGAGAGAAATCTTTAGAAGATTTTCTAGCAAATATTTCTCTGTTATCAGATATTGATAAAACCGATGAAACAGTGAACAATTCAGTTACACTCATGACTTTTCATAGCTCTAAAGGGTTAGAATTTCCTATAGTATTTATGACTGGAATGGAGGAAAATGTCTTTCCGTTGTCTAGAGCTATATTTGAAGACGATGAGCTAGAAGAAGAAAGAAGACTCTGCTATGTGGGAATAACAAGAGCAGAAAAACAACTGTTTCTAACTCATACAGATAGAAGAATGTTGCATGGGAAGAGTCAATTTAATGCACCCTCAAGATTTTTAGAGGAAATACCTAGAAATTTGATAGAAGAGTATCTAGGAGAAAAAGCAAATAAAAGAAAACAGATAAGAGAAGGAATGAAAAAACGAGAAGGAAAACTCTTTAAAGGTCATGTATATAGGCATGAAACCATTAAACCAGCAATAAATGATATAGAAAATAGTACTAACATAGCAATAGGTACAAAAGTTAACCATAAAGTGTGGGGAATAGGAACGATTGTTCAAGTTAAAGGAGAAGGAGAAAAAACAGAAGTAACAGTTGCATTCAAGAACAAAGGTATAAAAAAGCTAATGCTTTCATTTGCACCTATTGAGATAATATAGGTCACACGTTAACAAGAGGAGGTTGAGTAAAATAGATAAGATGGATAGAGTAAACTGGCTAATAGATAAATTAAACACATACAATTATCATTATTATACATTAGATAACCCAATAGTCAGTGATAGTGAATATGATGCATTATATGATGAACTAGTTAAATTAGAGAAAGAGACAGGATATATAGCAAACAATTCTCCAACACAAAGAGTAGGAGGCAACATCCTAGAAAAATTTCAAAAACACAACCATTTAGCACCGCTCTTTAGTCTTGACAAAGCCCAAAGCTATGAAGAACTTAAAGACTGGGATAAACGCGCAAAAAAATTAATAAACCAATATAATACATCAAACGAAGACAAACTTCCTAGTCCTATATATATTATGGAGTATAAGTTTGATGGACTCAGATTAATTTTGACATACCAAAACGGATTGTTAATCCAAGGTGCGACAAGAGGGAACGGTATAACAGGAGAAGGTATATTACCACAGATAAAAACAATAAAATCAGTTCCTCTAGATATAGATTTTAAGGGTACAATTGAAGTACAAGGAGAAGGAATGATGCCACTTTCTGCCCTAGAAGAATACAACAAAATAGCTGATGAGCCTTTAAAAAATGCTAGAAATGGTGCAGCTGGTGCGCTGAGAAATTTAGACCCTAGTGTTACAGCAAAGAGAAATTTAATAGCATATTTTTATAACATAGGTTATATAGAAGGTAAAGAATTTAAAACACATTTAGAGATGATAGATTTCTTAAAAGAGAATAGATTTAACGTAAGTAAATATATTAAGAAATTTGACAATATAGAAGATGTAATAAAAGAAATAGAGATAGCTAAAGAAGAAAGAGAAAAATTAGATGTATTAACAGATGGCTTAGTAATCAAAGTAAACGATATGAAAACAAGAGAGATATTAGGTTACACACAAAAATTCCCTAGATGGGCAGTTGCATATAAATTCAAGGCAGAAGAGGTAACTACAGAGCTTTTAGATGTAGTATGGAATGTTGGTAGAACAGGTAAAGTTACACCTACAGCATTGTTAGAACCTGTAGATATTGGAGGGGTTACAGTTAAAAGAGCCACTCTCAATAACTGTGATGATATAACACGAAAAAAAGTTAAAATTGGATCTAGAGTATGGATAAGAAGATCAAATGATGTTATTCCTGAAATTATGGGAATCGTACAAGAAGACGAAGCTAGGACTACAGATATTAAAAAACCAAATCATTGTCCTTCTTGTGGGAGTGAGTTAGTTAAAGAAGGAGTGCACATTTTTTGTCCTAACTCATTATCATGTAAAC
Source organism: Abyssisolibacter sp. ZYX002 (assembly GCF_056892235.1). Taxonomy (NCBI): domain Bacteria; kingdom Bacillati; phylum Bacillota; class Clostridia; order Eubacteriales; family Clostridiaceae; genus Abyssisolibacter; species Abyssisolibacter sp. ZYX002. Next base: position 92,521 of record NZ_JARMXH010000009.1, on the reverse strand, counting down.
CACAATTAATATCAAGATTAGTTCATTTTGCAAGTAGAGATGCAATGAACATAGAAGGATTTAGTGAAAAAACTGCAAGACAGCTATTCGAAGAAATACACTTAAAAGATATACCTGGGTTATATGAGTTAAAAATTGAGGACTTAATAGGACTTGAACGATTTGGAGAAAAGAAAGCAGATAATTTAATAAATGCTATAAATGCAAGTAAACAATGCAAATTGGAATCATTCATATACGCACTGGGGATTCCAAATGTAGGAAAAAAGACAGCTAGTGATTTGGCAAATAACTTTAAATCATTAGAAAATATTAAGAAATCTTCATATGATGAATTAATATTAATAAACGATATCGGTAATAAAGTAGCTGAAGATATCATAGAATTCTTTAACGATGAAAAAATAAACAAGAGCATAGAAAAAATGTTACAAATGGGTATTAAACCGGTTTACGAAGAAATAGAGAAGAGTACTGATTCGATTTTCTCAGGAAAAACTATAGTTGTTACAGGGACATTAGAGGGGATTTCTAGAAAAGAAATCAAAAATATCATAACTAAATTAGGTGGAAATGTCTCAAGTAGTGTCAGTAAAAAGACAGATTATGTTATAGTTGGAGAAAATCCAGGATCTAAATTCATAAAAGCAGAACAACTAGGAATAAAGATAATAGACTTTGATGAGTTCACTGGTATTATGAGAAATATAGACAGATAAAGATAAAGGGCTAATATGCCGTGGCGAATTACGACTAAATCAGACAAAATTCAAGAATATATATTAAAATAAATGTATTAATATACCTTCAATAAGCCTAAATTACGCATATTAGCTCATAAATTACGAAAAATTAATAAATATTTAAAGAAAATTCTATTGTAAAATCTTCAAATTTACAGTATCCTTAAATAAGGATGCACTAATCAAATTTATTTCGACGCATAGTTAAAAGGAGTGTCTGTTGTTTGTTTTCAGAAAATTTGAAACTTACAATCAATTACAAGGTTTAGACATATGGCTGTCTATTTATCTGATTGACACATCAAAATTTAGCTTTTTTTAACGTACGAAATATTCAGAAATTTTTTAATTTTTCAAACTTTATAAAAATGGAGGGGTGTTATATGTTATGTTAAGGTATATTATTAAAAGAACTTCAATTGCAATTCTAACTCTTTGGGTAATAATAACGATTACCTTTATCTTAATGAATTCAATTCCAGGTGATCCTTTCACAAGCGAAAAGAAAATTGATCCAGAAATACTAAAACTAATGAAACAAAAGTATGGACTGGACAAGCCGCTAATTCAGCAGTATGGAATTTATTTAAAAAACTTATTAAAAGGAGATTTAGGGCATTCACTAAAGTATAAGACAAGAACGGTTAACGAGATGTTGCTAGATGGTTTTAAAAATTCTTCTAGGCTTGGAGTGCTTGCATTGTCATTAGGTTTATTAGTAGGAATAACCTTTGGTATTATAGCAGGTATAAATCGGGGGAGATTTTTTGACTTTTTTGTAATACTAATAGCCATAGTAGGAGTATCCGTTCCAAACTTTGTTTATTCGGCATTGTTCCAATATTTCTTTGCAGTAAAGATTAGATTATTTCCGGTTGCCAGATGGGGAACAAAGATGCACTATGTATTACCAGTACTTGCATTAGGTTCAAGGTATATAGCAAGTATAGCTAGGATGATGAGAACTAGTATGTTGGATGTACTAGGACAAGATTACATTAAGACTGCAAAAGCTAAAGGATTATCAAAATTTGTAGTTATAACAAAGCATGCAATAAGAAATGCGATATTACCAATAATCACAATGGTTGGAGTTTATTTAGCGGGTATACTTGTAGGTTCATTTATCGTTGAAAAAGTATTTGCAGTACCTGGTATGGGTAAATATTTGATAATGGCAATAAAACAGAATGACTACACAGTTATTATGGGTACAACTATTTTCTATGCAGCAATACTGGTATTCATGATGCTTGTTATAGATATATTATATGGGTTGATAGACCCACGTATAAAACTGGACTAAAGGAGGGATAAAGGAATGGAAAATGTTAAACTGGAAAAAGACATGTTTAAAGTAATAGGAAAAGATATAGAAAAGGCTGACAAGATAGTTAGACCAAGTATGACATACTGGCAAGATGCAAGAAGAAGATTAAAAGCAAATAAGATGGCAATGTTAGCTTTGGTAATACTTAGCGTGGTCATTCTATTTACAATATTTGCACCGATGTTATCAGAACATACCTATGATCATCAAGATTTTGCCCACAAAAACGAGTTTTCGTCCTCTAGTCACTTCTTTGGAACTGATAATTTGGGTAGAGATTTATGGGTAAGATGTTGGAGAGGTGCAAGAGTTTCATTGTTTATAGCTGTTGTTGCAACAGCGATTAACGTAACAATTGGAATACTATATGGAGGTATAGCTGGATATCTAGGAGGATATGTAGATATAATCATGATGCGTATAGTAGAGGTAATATACTCAATACCATCAATGCTATGGATGATACTTTTACTGTTAGTTTTAAAACCGGGTTTAAAAACTATAATAATCACAATATCAGCAACGGGTTGGGGAGGAATGGCTCGTTTAGTTAGAGGGCAGGTACTCCAAATTAAACAAATGGAATTTGTAATGGCTTCAAAAACTTTAGGGGCTAGCTCGATTAGAGTTATATTAAGGCATCTAATACCGAATGCAATGGGGCCAATAATAATCAGTCTTACATTCCAAGTACCTGGAGCTATTTTTACTGAAGCTATGCTTAGTTATTTAGGACTTGGTATACAGCCACCAAATACAAGTTGGGGATCACTTGCTAATGCAGGAACAAAAATGTTACTTGTTTTCCCTTATCAATTATTTTTCCCAGCACTTTTAATCTGCATAACAATGCTAGCTTTTAATCTTTTTGGTGATGGATTAAGAGATGCGTTAGATCCAAGGTTGAGGAAATAAGGAGGGAGGACAAATATGAGTAAAGGAAAACAATTATTAAAGGTAGATAATCTAAAAGTGTCCTTTGACACTTATGCTGGAGAAGTTCAAGCAGTAAGAGGCGTTAGTTTTTATGTTAATGTTGGAGAAACATTAGCTATAGTTGGAGAATCTGGGTGTGGAAAATCGGTAACAGCTCAGAGTATAATGCAATTAATCCCTATGCCTCCAGGACGTATAAAAGAAGGTAGTGCAGTATTTAACGGCAAAGATCTGGTGAAGTTTTCAGATAGACAGATGGAGTCAGTAAGAGGAAGAGACATCAGTATGATTTTCCAAGATCCTATGACGTCTTTAAATCCAACAATGAAAATAGGAGATCAAATAGTAGAAGGCCTTATAAAACACCAAAAAATGAAAAAATCAAAAGCATGGAAGAAAGCAGTTGAAATGTTACATCTAGTTGGAATACCAAAGCCAGATAAGAGAGCTAAACAATATCCACATGAATTTAGTGGTGGTATGAGACAGAGAGCAATGATAGCTATAGCACTAGCTTGTAATCCGAAGTTATTAATAGCTGATGAGCCGACTACTGCATTGGATGTTACTATTCAAGCTCAGATAATAGATTTAATGCAAGATTTACAAAAGAAAATGGACACCGCAATAATAATAATAACACATGACTTGGGTGTTGTAGCAGATATAGCTGATAGAATAGCAGTTATGTATGCTGGAATAATTATAGAAACTGGTACTGCAAACGAGGTGTTTTATAACCCACAGCATCCTTATACATGGGGATTATTACAATCAGTTCCTAGATTAGATATAGGAGATAAGATGAGGTTAGTTCCAATAGATGGAACACCACCAGATTTATTCGCTCCTCCAGTTGGATGTCCTTTTGCTGCAAGGTGTGATTATGCAATGCAAATTTGTAAAAAGGAAATGCCAGATCATACAAACATGACTGATAGTCACAGTGTACGCTGTTGGTTAAAACATGATATGGCACCTGATGTTGAAAATCCATTCAGTAAGGGGGCGAAATAATGAGTTTGGATATAAATAAGATTGAGTACGAAAATAATGAAACACTTATACAGGTAAGAAATCTTAAGAAATATTTTAACGTAGGTAGAGGCTTAAAGCTAAAAGCAGTGGATGATTTATCTTTTGACATAAAAAAAGGAGAAACTTTAGGTCTTGTTGGAGAATCAGGTTGTGGTAAATCAACAACAGGTAGAACAATAATCAGGCTATACGAGGCAACAGGTGGAGAAGTAATATTTGATGGAATGAACGTTCATAAATTGAATGATGATCAACGTATAAATTTCACAAGAAGTGCACAGATGATATTTCAAGACCCGTATGCTTGTCTAAATCCTAGGATGACCGTTACAGATATTATTGGTGAAGGAATAGATATACACAGACTGTATACTGGTGAAGAGAGACAAAAGAGAATATATGAATTGCTAGAGTTAGTTGGTCTTAATAGAGAGCATGCTAGTAGATTCCCTCATGAATTTAGTGGTGGTCAAAGACAGCGTATAGGTATAGCAAGAGCGCTAGCTATAGAGCCAAAATTTATAGTTTGTGATGAGCCTATATCAGCGTTAGATGTTTCAATACAAGCTCAGGTTGTAAACTTACTAGAGGATTTACAAAAAGAACTTGGTTTAACATACTTGTTTATAGCGCATGACTTGAGTATGGTAAAACATATATCCGATAGGATTGCAGTTATGTATCTAGGTTCTATGATGGAACTTACTACAAGTGATAAGTTATATAACAATCCGATGCATCCATATACTAAAGCGCTATTATCAGCAGTACCGATACCAGACCCTGAGAAATCAAAATCACGTAACAGAATCATGTTAGATGGAGACGTACCAAGTCCAATAAACCCACCGCCAGGGTGTAAGTTTCAAGCAAGATGTAGCTTATGCAGTGATATATGCAAAAAAGAAGCTCCAAAACTAAAAGAAGTAGAAAGTGGTCATTTTGTGGCGTGTCATAAAGTAGGATAGTATGTGTAGAAACACATGTCATAAGAAGCCTAGTGAAACCTAGCTTCTTATGGTGTTGATTATTACGCTTTTGTAACAATGATATGAATGTTACGATACAAAACTATTTGTATATGCAACTTAGAACTGATGGAATTCATTATTTTGGCAAAATTTGTTACATTATGAGATTCTAAACGCGGTAAAGCGCCTTATAAACATGTTTTTAGAATAAGCTAAATTTTTCAACAATTCTAAAAATTGAAACATTAGCTTGACAGCATTTAAAAAAATACCTATAATAATCTTATATGGTGTAGTATTATTAAATGTATTATATACGTAAATGCTGAAATAATAAATATCAATCTTGTGAATAGACCAAAAGTCGCTAGGAGGTGGATACTTATTACAAAAATGTAACTTGATTTGCAGATTTGTAACAAAATAATTTTATGAATTTTAAGGGGGATATTATTATGACAAAAAGCAAAATAATGGCTTTGATGCTTGTTTTTGTTATGTTATTTACTGTAGTATTAGTTGGATGTGGAGAAGACAAACCTGTTGATAAACCAAATAACCAACCATCAGGAGATGACAAGGATAATAATGATAATAATGATGAAGAAAGTAACACAAATCAAGATGGTGAAGAACTTGCGGAAGAGCAAGTATTAAGAATTAACTATGGAACAGAACCTCCAGGGTTAGACCCACAAGTAGTAACTGGAACTACTTCTTTCTCAATTATAAAGGCTACAAGAGAGGGTCTTATAAGACTAGGAGCAAATGGTGAAATAACAAAAGGTTCTGGTCTAGCAGAAGATTGGACAATAAGTGAAGACGGTCTGAAATATACATTTAAATTAAAAGATGTTAAATGGTCAGACGGAACACCTATAACATCTGAAGATTTTAAATTTGCATGGTTAAGAGCACTTTCACCAGAGACAGCTTCAGAGTATGCATATATGTTATATCATATTAAAGGTGGAGAGGCATATCACGACAAAAAAGGAAGCAGAGAAGATGTTGCAATAAAGACTCCGGATGCTAAGACTATTGAAGTTGAACTAGTTAGACCAACTCCTTTCTTCTTAGAGTTGACTGCTTTTGGTACGTATGTTCCAGCACAAAAAGCTGCTGTTGAGAAATACGGTGACCAATATGCTGCAGATGCAGACAAGATGGTATATAGTGGTCCATTTATTATAAAAGAGTGGAACCATGATCAAAATATAGTACTTGAAAAGAACCCTAATTACTGGGATAAAGATTCAGTTAAATTAGAGCGTATCGAAGGAGATATGATTGGAGATAACAACTCTATAGCAAACTTATATGATACAGGCGGATTAGATTTTATAGCTGTAGCTGATGAATTTATAGATAAGTATAAAAGCACTGATGAATACGCTATAGTTCCATCTGCAACTACTTGGTGGTTACAATATAACTTAACAGACAAAATCATGTCAAACTACCATATAAGAGCAGCTTTATCTCAAGCACTAGATGCAGAGGGATTTGTTAAGAATGTTAAGAATGGTGTTGGATTAGCAGCTAAAGGGTTAACTGTTCCGACGTTTGCAGGAAAAGGTGGCAAGACTTTTGGTGAATGTTTAGAGAGTAAGAGACTACCATTTGATGTTGCAGCTGCAAAAGACCATCTTGAAAAAGGTTTAGCAGAGTTAGGTATGACTAAAGAAGAGTTACAAGAAGAGTTAACATTCTTAGCTGGAGATACTGGTGGATGGATGTTAATGACAGAAGCATTCCAACAAATGTGGAAAGATAACTTAGGTTTAGATATATTTGTTCAAAATGTTTCCTTTGCAATCAGACTTGATAAATACAACAAGAAAGACTATAAATTTAGTTTAGCTGGTTGGGGAGCTGACTACAATGATGCATTGACATTTATGGATATGTTTGTTACAGATGGAGGAAACAATGATGCATACTTCAGTAACAAAGAATATGATGAATGTATAAAAACTGCTATAGAAGGTACAGGAGACGAGAGAATAGATGCTATGTTAAGAGCGGAAGATATATTATCAGAGGAACTTGCTATATATCCTGTATACCATACAGTAGCAGATATAGTTCAAAGACCATACGTAAAAGGTATAATAAGACCTGCATGTGGTACATCTGAATACAAGTGGGCATATTTATTAAAGCATTAATTTGAGATTAAAGGATCCCAAAAAATTTGGGGTCCTTTTTATTGCTTATTAGTATAGAAACATTATTAATATCACAAATTAGCATACTGATTATGAAACATTAAATAGAGTGACACCCTGTCACTCTATTTAATGTTTCATAATAAAAAAATATACTTAGTTAATAATAAGATTAAATGATAGTTTAGAGGTGATAAATTGTTTAAAGAAAGATTATACGAGAATATAGTTTACCATATAGCACCAATACATGATTTAGATAAGATATTGACAAAAGGTATAGTTTTTGATGATAAAATTACATATGAAGTAAAATACAAGAAATTTCATGAATTTATTGATAACTGTAAGACAGATTATGTACCAGAGTGGGTAATACGAAAAAAAGCAATTTTCGCAAGTTTAGAGCTTAGTGATCATTCAGGGTGGCATTCACATAGTGTCATATTAGCTTTAAAAGTTGATCCTAAAAAATGTTGGATAGCTAATGAAAATATAGCAAATGAATGCTATGAACCATTTATTCTAAAAAACGTAAAAGACTTTAGCAAATCCGAAAATTATATAATAGAAACATGCAAACGCAAAGCAAAGTCGTATTGGAGTACGTCATGTAGCTACGAACAAAATCTTAGTGAGAGACATGACATGAAGTGTGGCTATGATTGTGAAGTAATGGTATTTCATGAAATTAAGCCTGAAAATATTATACCTCTTGCAATAGTTTCAGATCATAAAATTATGAGTATAGATCAATGGAAAGAATTGCTGTATGTGTAAAATACAATACGATTCATAACGAATACATTACAAATATATCAGAATATTACAAATGGTCGCAAAACAGTTAAGATACCGTTACAAACTAAGCATATTGATTGACTGTAATAAGTAGAAATGTTATAAGTAATTAAAGAAGTATGTAATTAAGTTAGCATATTATCCCATATACAAAACAATTGGATAGGTGATGATATGAAAAAAATATTTATAACAGCTTTACTATGTATAGTAATGATATTTGCTTTTTCTGTAATGAGTTATTCTGCATATAATCAATCTTTTGAAGAAGTTCAGGTTGATGGGCAAAATGTCAAGTTAGAAAAGATTGATGTGTTAATAAATGGAGAAATGCTAAACTCTGATGTACCTCCACTCTTATACCAATCCAGAACTATTATTCCAATAAGATTCGTTGCTGAAAAACTCAATTCGAAAGTTTACTGGGATAATAAAAGCAAAGAAGCAACTATAATAACTGCAAACAAAAACATTGTAATCAAAATTGACAGTAAATACATATTAGTCAATGGAAAAAATAAAACACTTCCTTATGATGTTCCTGCAAAAATTATGAATAGTAGAACAATGATACCTTTAAGATTTGTTGCTGAGGAGTTAGGATATAAAGTTGGTTGGGATAACAATTTAAGAAAAGGGTTAATAACTAGCGCCCCTATTATAAAACCAGTAGCTAATACTATAATAAATATTGACAATAAAATGGTAGATGATAGAAGAGCGGTTATTATAGAAAGTACAAGTATGCCACTATATAATGTTTTAATGCTTGGAAATCCAAATAGACTAGTCCTAGACATGCTAGATACATCAATAGGAAAAGCTAAAAATCAATATGAATATAAAACAGACAAGCTCAAAGGAGTAAGAGTCTCTCAGTTTGAACCAGATAATTTATATGATAGCGATGATATAATCGTTAGAACGGTATTTGATTTAGATAGTAATCTAAATAATACTAATTTAATAATAGAACAAGATCAAAATAAAATATATTTTTATGCGGATAATAAGCTATTAAAAGGACTTAATTACAAAAACAACAATGATATTGGTAGATTAATAATAGACAGCAGAACATCTAGTGATGACATAGTAGAATATAACGCAAATACAAACTCACTAAGCTTGATTATGAATAGTAATGATAATAATCTAAATAACAGTGTACTTATTCTAAATGATTCTATGATTGAAAATATTGTAGTAAAGAATAAAGATGGTCAAAAAAACATAAATATTATATTAAAAAATAATATAAGTTACAATATTAAAAAAGCAGATAATAGTATAGAGTTAGAATTTAAAAAGATAACTGATACAAAGAATAAATATACTATAGTAGTAGATGCTGGACATGGTGGACAAGATCCAGGAGCTATTTCGCCAATCAATGGTGTAAAAGAAAAGGATTTAAATCTAAAAACAGCATTGTTACTAGAAGAAAAGCTAAAAAGTATGGGTTTTAATGTAATTATGACTAGAAGAACAGATGTATTGATAAATCTGTATGAGAGAGCGTATATTGCAAATAGAAATAATGCAGATGCATTTATAAGTATCCATTATAATTATAACAATGATAGTTCTATAGATGGCATACAAACTCTCTATTGTCCATCGTACAAAAGTGAAGTCAAGCAAAATGACCAATATCCTTTTGCAGAGTATATGCATAGAAACTTATTGACTGGATTAAATGCGCAAGATAAGGGGATAGAAAGAAGACCAGAATTAGTAGTAACTAGAGAAACAGCAATGGATGCAGCGCTTTTAGAGCTTGGATTTCTGAGTAATGCATCTGATACGTATAAGGTATGTTCGCCCCAATATAGAAAGAAAATAGTCAATACTATAGCAGATGCAATAGCAAGAAAATTTAAAATTAAATAATTCATATAAAAGAGCGTTGTACTGCAAATTTTATTTGTTAATGCAATAGCTCTTTTTTCATCTAAAAGACATATTGCAGTAAGATTATGCATATTATAAAAAAAGTGTACAAAGCCTGAATTATATAGATTCATCAAAGTTCCATTAATAATTCAGGCATAGTATTTGTTGTTGCTTAATATAATTTATATATAGTGTAGTAAATTCCAAGGGGGGATAGCATGAATATTAAGAAAATAAGCATATTTTTACTGTTAATCGCTATGATGGTATCTTGTATAAGTGGTTGCAATATTATTAATAAGGCAGATGATGTAAGTGACAATGAAGAAGATATCAAGGTAGTAAAAAGTGATGATGAATTTGAAGTAACAACTGATGAAAACATGAGAAACACAGTATTATACTATAAGAATGAAAATGGTTTTATAGTACCTGTTATGAGAAAAATACCTTGGGAAGAAGGAATAGCAAAGGCAGCGTTAAGAAATATAACGGATAGTCCTACAGTAAGAGAGGATATTAATGCAATAGGTTTAGAACCAATAATACCAGCAGGAGTAGGTATCAAAGGTATGTCTATAGACAAAGAAACAGGGGTATGTAATGTTGATTTTACAGATGATATATTGAACTATGATACTGAAGACGATGAGTACAATCTTGTTAAAGGTATTGTTTACACATTAACAGAGTTCCCATCAATTTCAAAAGTAAAGATATTAATCAATGGTAAATCAAATACTATGAAATTTGGAACAAAACTTTCTCAGGCTCTATTAAGAGAAGATATAAACTATATGGCTGCAGAAGGTGAGCATGCTTCAAAAGTTGTAGTATATTATAAAAGTACTACAAATGGAGAATATGAATATTATGTACCTGTAACAATACCGATACTTGCACCTAATGCTAATGTAAGTTCAGCACTTCAAGCTTTGTTTGATGGGCCACCTGAATTTTCAGGATTATACACAGATATACCAGGTGGAGTTGCTTTGCAAGGGATAGAAGTTAACAATAGTATTGCATATGTTGATTTATCAGTTGAAGATATAAGCTTATTGAAAGATCAAGCCACTTATGATGCTATGTCAACAAATATAGGTTTGACATTAGAACAGTTTAATGAGATTGCAGAGATTAAGATAATGATAGATGGCCAGACACTAGAAGAAGCAGGACTTGATTTAGTTGATGATAATGCAATTCCAGTATTCGCAAATGAATATTAAACAAAATGGGTAAAATAAAAGTGGCAGTAGCTGTCGCTTTTATTTTTTTGTATATTATTAGATATGTTATCTAGAAAAAAGTACAAACATTTGTTATTATATTAGTAATAAAGAAGATAGGAGAGAAATTGATGAACAGGATAGATGGAAGAAAATTTGATGAAAAAAGAAAAGCAAAAATAACAAGAGGGTATTTGAAGCACCCAGATGGATCGGTGTTGATAGAGATGGGAGATACCAAAGTTATATGTACAGCAATGCTTGAGGAAAAAGTGCCTCCTTTTTTAAGGAATACAGGAAAAGGATGGATAACAGCAGAATATTCAATGCTACCAGGTTCAACTATAACTAGAAAAGTGAGAGAAGCAAGTAAAGGTAAGTTAGAAGGAAGAACACAAGAGATAAAAAGACTAATTGGCAGATCGCTTAGAGCAGTTGTTGATCTAGATGCACTTGGAGAAAGAACAATTTGGATAGACTGTGATGTTTTACAGGCTGATGGAGGGACTAGAACTGCTTCTATAACAGGAGCATTTGTTGCTTTAGTAGAAGCACTATATAAGCTGAAAGAAAAAGGAGATATAGAAACAATACCTATCAAGAATTATATATCTGCGATAAGTGCAGGAATAGTTAATGGCGAGGCAATACTTGATTTATGCTACCATGAAGATTCTAATGCAGATGTAGACATGAATGTAGTAATGACTGGAGACGGAGATTTTGCAGAAGTACAAGGAACTGGAGAAGGTGACACATTTAATATGGGGCAACTAAACAAAATACTAACATTAGCTATAAAGGGAAATAAAGAATTGATAGAGCTTCAAAAAGAAGCATTAGGAGATATCTCAAATTACATATAGGGGAGAATAATATGATAAAACTAGTTGTTTCAAGTGGTAATCAACATAAAATACAAGAGATTAAAGAAATTCTTAGAGAACTGCCTATAGATATAGTATCGAAAAACGATGTCGGCTTTAAAGATTTTGAGGTAGTAGAAGATAAAAGTACGTTAGAAGGAAATGCAATAAAAAAAGCAGTTGAGCTATCAAGGAAAGTTGAAGGTTTAGTAGTAGCAGATGACACAGGACTATTTGTAGATGCGCTTAATGGAGCTCCAGGAGTATTTTCATCAAGATATGCAGGAGAAAACGTAACATACGAAGATAATAACAAAAAGCTCCTAAAAGAACTTGAAAACATTCCTATCAATAAAAGATCAGCAAAATTTAAAACGATAATAGCTATAGCTAAAAATGGAGAAATAATTAAAACTATAGAGGGTGAATGTAAAGGGAGGATAGCAAATACTAAATCAGGAAGCTCAGGGTTTGGGTACGATCCACTTTTTATTGTTGATGAATATAATAAAACATTTGCTGAATTAGGAGATGAAATCAAAAATAAAATTAGCCATAGAGCAAATGCATTAATAAAACTAAAAGGTGAGTTAACTGTGCTTTTGGGGGAAAATACTAATGAAGATCATTGTAGTAAGTGATACACACGGAGCAACGCATAAAGTGACATCTCTATTATCAAAGTTAGACGGAATAGATTTAGTGATACACTTAGGAGATTATTTAAAAGATATGGTTAAAATAGAAAATACTACAAAAATAAAGAATATAAAGATAAAAGGTAACTGTGATTTGTTTAGTGCTAATTTTGATGAAATAGAAGAGAAGGTAATAAAACTAAAAGATAAGAAGTTTTTGTTGACTCATGGGCATAGATATAGTGTAAAAAACGGACTTGGCAATTTATACTATCGAGCAAAAGAACTTGATGTAGATGTAGTGCTATTTGGACACTCTCATATTTCCTATAATGAAGTCCATGATGATATTTTGTTTCTAAATCCTGGTAGTCCGTCTATACCAAAGGGAGGGACAAAAGCAAGTGTAGCATTAATTACGATAGATGATATAATAAAAAGTGATATAATAGAACTAGAAGATTATAATATATAATAACTGTAAAGTAAGACATAGCAGAAATTAAGTTATATAGATAAAATCAGCATGACAACAATAGTGTAATATAGCTTTATAAAATTGACATATAAATGCAAAACTGTTATAATGGTTTATTGTCAGAATAATATTAAAGACAGAGATGTAATGTTTAATTTATTTTCTAAGAAGATATGCACCATTAGCTCAATTGGATAGAGTAGCTGGCTTCGAACCAGTTGGTTGGGGGTTCGAGTCCCTCATGGTGCACCATGCTAATGTAAGTGAAATAGCGAATCGTACGAATAGTGCGGTTTGCTATTTTGTTTTATATATTAGTCTTTGGGGACGATTTGGGGACAGAATTAGATAAACAAAAAAGGCTATTCCCCGAACATAATCCCTCCATTTTTTCAGCTGCTATTTTATCGACGGACTTCAATGAATGTGAGTAGATATTTAATGTAGTAGATGTGTGGCTATGCCTAAGACGTGATGACAAAGCTTCTACCTTTGATTGCACCTTTTACAGCCAAAGTTGTGTATTGCAAGGCTAACAGAGGTGGAAGCCATAAACGCGTGGGTAACTATCTAGTTCTCGGAGATATAAACAGCACCACACGAGTTATGTTTGCACACCTAGTCGAGATACCTAAACTGACTAAAAGACAAACAGTTAAACAAGGGGAGATAATTGCTCATACTAGAAATAGTGGAGAGTCAAAAGGAGCGCACGTCCACATGGAAATTCACCAAGAAGGATTCAAGTTCGAGAGTCAAGCCAAAAGAACACTGGGGGAAAGCACAGAGACAGAAGCTTATCGACAGGGGCATTGATATTAACGAAGGAAGATATGACGAACCAATGACACGTGCTGAGGGAATGCTCTTAACAATAAAACACTAGACAAAGTAGAAGAAATGATAAGCAGGGTAGAAAAAATGATAAACAAGTAAAAGATCACTAACAAGGCTAGTTAAAAACAACTAGCCTTTTAATAATGATACATTATAAATAAATTGAAGAATGTTGCATAAACATAATATCCCCCCGTACATAAATAAAGGAATTTAATAACATTTATAGAATAAAAAATAGTATGAAATGGTGTGAAAATGGTATAAATTTGGTGTAAAAATTGACTTGGGGGGATTTACAAATGTCGTACTTTATGAATACAGTACCTAATATTGAGGGAAACAAAGGATTAAGAATACCTCAGAAAGAATATACGCTATAATGGCAAAATCGCCTATATCTTTTAAATCAATTATCGGGGAAGATAATAAATTTAAGTAAAAGATATAAGCGACTTCTACACTAGCATATTACAATCAATAATCAATCATGTTAGGAAAAATGTTCCTACAAGTGATTATACAACACATCGAATCAGCAATTCAAGCAAGATACCGATACTTAATAAACGTGCAATAGGCGTGTAACAAACGTCTTATTTCTTTAACTTTCTTTGTCAATAATAAACAAAGCCACTCAAAGAGTGGCTTCTATTAATATTATAGCTTACATAACCAGTATAAGTATAGCATATAGGGCTAGCATAAGATAGTCTTTTTAATACGGCGGATTTTTTTCAACAAAAACAGTTGCGCTCCCTTCTATTAAATTTTCACGGTTGTTGCATTTGCAGGGGCCACAATACTTTCTACACGCAATGATAGAACTTGTACTGATTTTCTTTTTTAGATTCTTCATACAAACCCTCCTTTCCAATAATATCTAATTAAATTATACATTATATGGGTGAGAATGTAAATATATTCCAAATCGACAACTAACACTGAACTACATTAATGTTTATGTAAAGTAGCTTTTCTCTACAAAATAAAATCGCCTATATCCAGGTAATAGGGAAAAGAATAGGCGATTTATATAATAAACATATAATTCATACATATTAGGAATTTCCTAATAGAATAATTATAACATACCTAATTGGCACTTCAAGACTTAAAAATAAACATAATTGGTAAAAATACTTTAAAATACAAAGCTACAATGGCACTATAAAAGACAAGCTTATGCTAGTCTTTTCTCATACAATTAATTACATAAATTAAAAATAAAGGAATTAAAAATATAAAAATAGAACTCTATATAATAGTTAAAAAAATAAAGGGAGATGTTTTATATGAAAAAAAATAACAAAAGATTAGCATTATTATTTATTGTTATAATGACAATGGCATTTAGCAGTATTGCGACATATGCAAGTTCTGAGACTCATTTGCGGTCATGGCCACTTCTTAAACAAGGCCATAAAGGAACTAACGTTAGAACTTTACAGTATCTTTTAATATCCAAAGGTTTTGATTTATGCCCTGATGGCGATTTTGGCGGAGCCACAAGATCAGCAGTAAAAAGATTTCAGGAATTAAAAGGATTAAAACAGGATGGTATAGTTGGGAAAGATACATGGTCAAAATTAATAGTCCTGTTAAGGTACGGGGATCAATGCAGTGCTGTTAAAGGCTTACAGTATCAGTTGAGAATGAAATATGGGTATGGATTGACTATTGATGCAGATTTTGGACCTAGAACAGAACTTTGCGTTAAAGATTTTCAACGTAGAGTAGGGGTTGTGGCAAATGGCGAAGTTGGTCGTTTAACATGGTACTATCTTATCAGTGGTAGCGGATTCTAATATTAATAAAAGTGAACCAAAGAACAACCAAGACTAGCATATGCTAGTCTTTTCTAATACTTTTATGTATTACCAGTCAATCAAAACAGATGATCTCCCTTGTAAAAAATCTGTACGTTGTTTGCAATTGCAGATACACGGCATGCTACACCCAACGATAGAACTTGTGCTAATTTTCTTCTTTAGATTCTTCATACAAACCCTCTTTTCCAATAATATCTAATTAGATTATACATTATATAAAAAATGTAAATATATTCCAAATCAACAATTAATACTTAACTACATTAATGTTTATGTAAAGTAGCTTTTTTCTACAAAGCAAAATCACCTATATCATTTTATCTAAGTAGGGGCAAAGGCAAAAGATATAGGCGACTTCATACACTAGCTAATATATTACTCATCATGTTTAGGAAGAATGTTCCTACAGTGATTATATAACACATCTAATTAGTAATTCAAGCAAGATTACAATGCTTAACAAACATGCAACAGATATGTAATGAACGTCTTATTTCTTTAACTTTCTTTGTACACGTACAACATTTAGAACAGCATTAAACAACTCTTGCACTTGTTCCATTTCATCAGATGTCAACCCCTCGCCATCCAGTGTCAAATCATTTTCAAACAGTTCATTTAATTCAATATTCAAGTCAAAACCCCCTTGTTGAATATGTAAAACAAAAGCCACTCAAAGAGTGACCTTTATTTATATTATGCTTACATGACCAGTATAAGTATAACACATAGAATAGCTAAAAAACAGTTGGTTTACATAATTTTTAGTCATTAAGAAAACTTGAAACTAGTCACGTATGAAGAAATACGCTCCTATCTTCAAGATTTTTTATTCCTTAAACTTCACAAATTTTGGAACAATCAAGTAAAAAAATACTTGTTCATAAATTAACTCTGTAAAAGTTAATACTTAGGCAATAATATCTGCTACATATATTAATAATGAGTTAACAAAAATTAGGAATTAACCGTTTAAAAATAGAGATTGGGCTTATATCCTTCCCAATCTCATTTGCTATCTTAATTCTAAGTCTCAATTAAAACTATTTAACAACTTCTACTTTATAACCTTCTTTAGTAAGATTGGCAATTACGGTATTGTCTAGCGTTAAGTGGCCAGAACCTATTACTACCATATATGTTTTAGACTCTTTACTGTCAAGAAGTTTAATTATTTTTTCAGCCATACCTTTATCTCTTTTTCCAAATAACATTTTTGAAAATTCATCTAACTCACTAGAGGTTGAGTCATTCATTCCTTTGAAGAAAGTTGTAAACTCTTCTGTATTTCCATCTATCCAAAGTTCTTGTAATTTCTTTATTGACTGGGCAGAATCTTTTTCATCAGAATCTCCATCTTTTTTATCAGAAAGTATTTCATCTACTGCAACTGAAAGATATTTTTCCTTAGTTTCGTCGCTTAAGGAATCGAATAATTTTACTTGAGCCATTAATCCTTCAAGTTCAAGTATTGGCTTTCCATTAATAAGCGCTTTTGATAATAAATACATATCAACTCCAGTAGAAGCTGCTGTAGTAATATCAGATTGATTTTTGGATTTTGTAGATGACACAATAGTTAAAGTGCTAGCAATAGACCAAGGTTTAAATTGAGTCATTGTCTCAGGAAGATTGGCCTTTTTTAGTGCTTTCAAGCATTTTTCATAAGTGTCTTTACTAACGTGGTCTTTTAATGTTGTTCCATCACTATACATAGAGTATTTTTGAGCTTCAACAACAGCTTTCGTATTCGTTAGGTTAGCTTCAACTATCAAAGCATCAGATTTGTTAAGTGCTTCTGTTATTCTGCTGTTAACTGGGTACATATCATAAGTTCCAACATGTATAGAACCTAATAAATAAATAGTAGTATCATTATTTGACACTTTCCATAACAAACCTTTAGAACCTTTATCTAGAGAACTATATGTATCAAGTATAAATCTTGTAGCTAAAACAACTGCTTCCTGTGTAGTGCATGATCTGTCTAACTCTAATCCTTTACTAGTACCTTTTATTATTTTTCTTTCTTGCATATATGACAGTGCACCATTGCTAGTATTGAGTTCTTCTGGTAGTTTGTACTTTGCTAAAGAATTGAATAAGTTAATTAATAGCGCTTCTCTAGAAGTACCTGCTTTTTTTGTAGAATTAAATTCTTTATTTTCTTCTAGTTTTAAACTTTCCAGTTTTTTTGCAGTTTTATCTATGATATACTGCATTCTTTCTTCGCTTATTTTAGACTTAAATCCATCGTAATACCATTCTGATGAAAAAATACCTAATCTTTCAGCTTCATTTAGGGTTTCTATTGCCCAATTGCTTATTTGAGGAACTCGAGTTTCTTGAGCAAAGCAAGGGAAAACATTAATTACTATAATCGCTATTAATAGTAAACATAACAGTTTTTTATTCTTTCTCATATTTCTCTCCTTTAATTTTTATTTTGCATAGCAAGCTTTGCATTTTAGTATAATTCACTCTTTATAAAATGTCAAGTATAATTGAAATTTTCATCAATATTAATTGAAAAAACCAATTATAACAGTCTATTATCTAAATGACTTTGTCATCAATCTAAGAGTGTTTAACACAAGTCCAAAAAAGTGAATAATATATAGTAGTATTACTAACGAATGAGTCAACAAAAAATAGGCAGGAGTGAAAAAGATGGCTGTTAAATTATTTATATTGTTGATGATATCAGTGTGCGTATATGTAGTTTTTGCTGTCAAGAGCTTTAAGAATATACCTGTTGACTATGATATAAAATTTATCAGACGAATATATTACTGTTATTCACTAGTGTGGATAATCGTCTTTAATATAATGTTCTATGATATCATAAAAACGGTGCAAATAATAAGAGTTAGTGCAATAATGTCCACGCAATTTGCAGTAAATGTGTTTATAGTATCGACAGTATTGTTTATAGGCTGTCTAATATGGGAATATTTATTTATCTCGTGTAAATCAATTAGGATATTTAGATTCAAAAACCTTGCATTAAAGCTTGAGCGAGAAGAAAGAGAAAAAATAAAAAGTATTGCATACTATGGAAGATTTGTAAAACGTGAAAAAGATACTCTTTATGCAGTGTTAAATGCAATGCTTGAAATGGAAGAGTATATTAACCAATATATAAAAGAGGAAGATTTAAGCCCGTATGTATGTTATGAAAAAATATTAAAAGAGTATAAAAGTAAAAGAAAGAATATTGATGTTAATGTATATTATGAAAACACAAGTCAATTTGACTTGATGAAAAGACAACTAGGCTTAACAGAACATCAACTATCTTCAATCATATGTACAATGAATATATTCGGATTTTGCTCAAAAGATGGATTTAGAAAGAAGGATTATATTTTTGGCAAAATAGAAACAAAATATTTACCAGAAAACATTATAGTAGTATTAAGAAGCAAGCATTTAATTGATAAAGAGTTTCTCATATTATTTGACATTATTAATTATTTTGAACTCAGACTTGAATTAGAGATGCTTAAAATGTAGAAATGATACAATACTGACGTAAGAAGGGGTGTGTTATTTTGATGACAGATGACAGAAAGAGCAATCTTGACAAAATGGTTATTATAGCTAAAAGTAAAACGTGCAACGCATACAAAACAAAGCTTAGATTTGCTTCGAATTCAAAAGTATTAAGTGATAGAAAAGCATTAGAAGGACAAAGAGCATTAAAAGAAAGTTTTATTTAATACCTATTAGTGGTATAATTTATTAAGGAGCTGTAGTTTTTATTAACAGCTCCTTTAAATTTAAGTTAGTAGTAAATAATAATAGTGAAAGCTAATATAATTATACTTTTCATAAGGAGGAATAGTATGAAAAAATTCGGAATAATACTAATTGTTTCATTATTAGTTTTTGTTGGATGTGATAGACAGCCAATAAAGCCAATAGCTAAAAAAAATCTATTGCTAGGAACAATAGTAAATATAAAAATATACGATGATGTAGATGATAAAATATTTAATGAAATATTTACTAGACTAGAAGACATTGAAAATAAAATGAGTGTTAATATAGAAGATAGTGAGGTATCAATGATTAACAAACAAGCGGGAAACAGTGCGATTAAAGTTTCAGATGATACATATTATGTTGTTAACCAAGGAAAAGAGTTTTCAAAGATGTCAAATGGTAGATTTGATATTAGTATATTACCATTAGTTGAGCTTTGGGGTATAGGAACTGAAAAAGCAAAGTTACCTGCTAAGGAACAAATACAGCAAAAATTAGCATTAATTAATTATAGAGAGATAATAACCAACGATAGTGAAAAAACTATAAAACTAGATAAGAGAAATATGGCGTTAGATTTAGGAGGAATAGCAAAAGGTTTTGCAGCAGACGAAATAATAAAAATCTTAAGTAAGCATAAAATTAAAGGTGCAATTATAGATTTAGGAGGTAATGTAATAGTATATGGAAGTAGTCCAAATAACAAATATTGGGGAATCGCTGTACAAAACCCTTTCAAAAATAGAAACAATTATGTTGGTATAATATCAGCAAATAACAAATCTATAGTTACATCTGGTATTTATGAGAGAAATTTTGAGTATAGGGGTAAGGTTTATCATCATATATTGGATACTTACACAGGTTATCCAGTAGAAAACAATCTAGCAAGTGTTACAATAATTAGTGACAGTTCAATACAGGCAGATGCATTATCTACGGCAACATTTTCAATGGGGCTTGATAAGGGAAGGGAATTTATTAATTCAATAGATAATGCTGAAGCATTGTTTATAACAAAAGATTCGAAGATTTATATTACAAAAGGCCTAAAAGATAACTTTGAACTTGTAGACGAGGGATTTGTGCTTATAGAATAAAATATACTAAATATTTAAAAAGGCTGGTGGAATTGGATTTTATCATTTATAATTATATGTAATAATATACTGTAATTTGGCATTATAGTTAGCCGTATGTAAATATGGTTTGTTAAGGGCGGTGTGGAATGATAAAAATTGTAGAGGTGAAATCAAAAAAGCAAATAAAAGAATTTATAGAAGTGCCTTTTCATATATACAAAAATGATCAAAATTGGGTACCACCACTAAGAAGAGATGAATTAAAAAAGTTGATGGGTATAAATAACCCGCTTTTTACACAAGGTGAACATGCCTTATTTATTGTATATAAAGACGGTAAAGGTGTAGGAAGAATAATAGTTGGAATAGAAGAAAAACTGAATAAGAGCAAGAACAAAAGAGAAGGATATATAAGTCTATTTGAATGTATAGAGTGTGAGCAAGTGTTTAAGTTGTTACTACAAACGGCAGAGCAATGGCTTAAAACTAGAGGGATGAAAACAGTTGTAGGGCCTATATCACCGACAAAAGGTGATGATTCTAGAGGTATTTTGGTTGAGGGATTTGATGGACCTCCAGTGATTATGAATTCGTATAACCCTAAATTTTATGGAGAATATTTTCAGACAAACAGATATAATAAATACAGAGATTATTTAGCGTATTATATTGATACAAGTAGTATGCCTATAGAAAGATATAAAAGAGTAGTAAAATATGCTAAAAAGAGATACGGATATTATGTTGAAAAGATGAATTTAGACGATGTAGAAGGACTTGCAAACGATCTTAAAAAAATCGTGGACTTATCACTTCCGCAGGCAGAACATAGAATCCCACCTTCAAAAAAAGATTTGATGGCAGAAATCAGAAGTCTTAGAAAATATGCGGATAGGGATTTGTTACACATTGCAAAATCAAAAGAAGGAGAGCCAATAGGCTTTGCAGTAGCAGTGCCTAACTATAATGAAATTCTAATAAGAATGAAAGGTAGATATTTTCCTTTTGGTATATTAAAATATCTATATTATAAAAATAAGGTGAAAGGTGTTAGGGTTTTCATACAACACGTGATACCAAAATACAGAGATAAAGCTGTCAACGGAGCAATATTTTATAACATGATTATAAAAAGTATAGAAAAAGGTTATACCTATGGCGAAGGATCTACAATAAATGAGCACAATAAGAAATCTATACTTAGTGTAGAAAAATTAGGTGGGAGAAAATACAGAGTCTATAGAATGTATAAAAAAGACTTATAAAGTAGGGATTAGATGAAGAAATTAGATATAATAATAGTAATTGCTGTAATATTTGTAGCTGGTTTATTTTATATAGTTAATAACTTAATAAATAGTGATTATGATTTTAACATAGTAAAAATAACGGTAGATGGTAAGTTATATAGAGAAATAAAATTGAAAGATAATAATAATGAGAAAATAGTTATAGAAAAAAATGGACATAAAAACATAATAGATATAACAGGTAATGAAGTTAGAATGATACAAGCTAATTGTAGTGATAAGGTATGTATTAAAATGGGAGCAATAAGCGAACCGGGAGAAATGATAGTATGTCTACCTAATAAAGTCATTATAGAAATACAAGGTGATAAAAAGAAAGACATAGATGGATTAACATATTAGAGGAGTATAACATGAGTAAAACAAGGAAAATGGTATTTTTATCATTGTTGGTGACTGGAGCGATGATACTTAGTTATATAGAAAACAGTATTCCAATAGGTTTTTCATATTTAGGAGCAAAGTTAGGATTAGCAAACATTATGAGTATAATTGCATTGTACTTATTCGGTTTTAAAGAGGCGTTAAGTATTGTATTTCTAAGAACGTTTTTAACTGATACCTTATTTGGATCAATGGCGAGATTTTTATTTAGTATTTCAGGAGGAGTACTTAGTGTATTGGCTATGTTTATAGTATTGAAAATAGCTAAAGATAAAATGAGTATTATAGGGGCAAGTGTAGTAGGTGCAGTTTTCCATAGTATCGGGCAAATAATTATAGCATCAATAATAGTCAAGAATACTGGAATAATAATTTTACTACCATATCTTGGAATCATATCGGTTGTTACTGGATTATTTGTAGGTATTAGTGCTCAATATATTATATACAAATTGCAGAAAATATATAGTTAAAAGGTGTTTAGCGATTTATGAATCTAGATTGTAAACATATACAAAAAACAGAAAAAATGTGGTATAATAGCAATATATATAAACAAAGGAAGGTTACATGTCATTAAAGCGTTTTGTCAACTATAAAAGAGAGCATTATCCACAATGTTATGAGTTCAAATAAAATTATGCAATAATGAGAAAAAAGCTCTTACGATTACTTAGTAAAAAAACATAAACCCAACTGATTTTCCACAGTTAGTTGGGTTTATTATATTGTAGTTCTGTTTAAATTTTGTTAACATATAATCTTTGTTTTCTAGAACTATAATTTTTAATAAGATTTTATTCGCCCATATAACCTAATATTTTAGACTGGTCAACAATCCATTTATTTATTCCCAAAATGGCAAATATACTTATAAAAATTGCTAGAAACATGAATCCACCACGCTCAAATAAAATCATAAATACACCTTCTAATAATATGTTATATAATACTAATATTTAATATATAAAGAATGTGTGAATGATTATAGCTTAGATAGTAGTCGCATCAAAGGAGGTCTATATATATCTACAGCCTTTTGAGGGCATAGTTCATGACAGCAAAAACAGCGTATGCATTTGCTTAAATCAACAACAGGACGATTAGATTTCATTTCTATGATTTTCGGAGGGCAACTTTCATAGCATTTGCCACAACCTGTGCAATCATCGTGTAAAAATACTGGTTTTGGTTGTAGGAGTGTATTGCATAGATTCGCAACAAATTTAGGGACTCTATCACTTACAAAATCAACACATCTAATCATTGGCATTTTAAAATCTCTAATAACAAAATCTTCAATTTTATTCCCTACCAATTGAATATCATCTAGAGTACCAGAGCATATACCTCTATCAACACAGCTAGCTATAGTTGGTATTTTCAGAGGATCAAGGTTGATTATTTTACTAGCAACTATGTCTAGATGATAAGGGCTATTTGAAGCAATAACAGCGCCGATATTTCTTGGCTGTCCGCTCGTTGGACCATCTCCTTGCATACCTACGATTCCATCCATAAATGATAAAACTGGGTTTGCGTACAGACATATATCAACCAGAGCATCAGCAAAATCTTTGACCTCAGGCATTTTAAAATGATATTCTCCTTTAAGAGAACCTGGGATTATACCAAATTGGTTTTTTACAGCACCTGTAAACAACATCATACAATGAGTCTTTAATTTAGACACAGAAATAACCTTATCAACGTCATTTAGCATATCCGTTACAGTTAATCTCTTTAATAATTTTCCTTTAGAAAAAGATACATCCATAGATTTTGTATTATAGTTTAATATGGCACCCGTTTCATTTGCTATATCTGTTATTTGACATGTTTTATAAAGTCCTTTAAGTAATGTTTTATTAAAAGGGCCTCCTGGGCTGTCTCCTATAATAACAGTAGCTCCGTAATCTATTAGAATCTCGGCAAGTGCTTTAACAAATATGGGGTGAGTAGTAGCAGCTTTTTCAGGGCTTTTTTTAATGATTAGATTTAACTTTAGCAAAACCTTATCATTTTTATCTATATATTTTTCTATTCCTCCTAGATTCTCAAAAGATGCTAAAATGCTTTGCTTTACACTTGAGAAAGAATAGTTTTTACATTGTTTTAATGAAACGATATTCTCCATTGCAGTCTCCTTAGTTTAATTATATACATAATATATCATTATAGTAATACAAAATCAATTACAAAACAAATGTGATATACTATTTATTTTATATCATATAATATAATGAAACAGTTTGTTATCATGGCAAATTATACCACAAATTTAGTGAAGATAATATGTCTTTAATTATGATGGTTACATAGTTGATAGAGGTATGCTTTTAGTAATAAAATAAACATACAAAATGTTGACAACTAAAAATAAATAGGCTATACTGTTTAATATAATAAGATACACAACATATTAAATGTGACATACTATATATTATGGATATTACATATATTAAAAATAGAAGGGGAGAAATGACATTATGCCTAAATTTGTTTATGCATTTGAGGAAGGGAATAAAGACATGAAATCACTACTAGGAGGAAAAGGTGCTAATCTGGCAGAGATGAAAAGAATTGGATTACCAGTTCCTTCAGGATTTACGATTACAACAGACGCATGTAATGCATATTATAAAAATGGTAAAAAATTAGGGAAAGATTTAGAGAAGCAAATATTTGAGCTATTGGAAAGATTAGAAAAGGTAACAAATAAAACCTTTGGAGATATAAAGAATCCTTTATTAGTATCAGTTAGGTCTGGTGCAGTAATATCTATGCCAGGTATGATGGATACTGTCTTGAACTTAGGATTAAATGATGAATCAGTAAAGGGGTTAGCGGTCTTAACTGAAAATGAGAGATTTGCCTATGATAGTTATAGAAGATTTATACAGATGTTTGGTGACGTAGTACTAAGTATACCTAAGTATGAATTTGATAGAGTACTAGATGACGTAAAGCATACTACAAATGCTAAAAATGATACAGATCTAACAGTAGAAGCGCTACAAGAAATAATAAGAAAGTATAAGGGAGTAATAAAAAGACATGCAGGGATAATGTTCCCTAATGACCCGAGAGAGCAACTGATAATGGCAGTTAGAGCTGTGTTTGATTCATGGAATAATCAAAGAGCAATAATATACAGAAATATAAATGATATTCCGCATGACCTTGGGACAGCTGTAAACGTACAATCCATGGTTTTTGGAAACATGGGAGAAACGTCTGGAACAGGAGTTGCATTTACAAGAAATCCAGCAACAGGGGAAAATAAAGTGTTTGGCGAGTATTTATTAAATGCACAAGGTGAAGATGTAGTTGCGGGGATTAGGACACCAAAAGGGATAGATGAATTAAAAGATTTCATGTCAGGAAAGATTTATAATCAATTTATGGATATAGCAAAGGAACTAGAGATACATTATAGAGATATGCAAGACATAGAATTTACATTTGAAAAGGGTGAGCTTTTCTTATTGCAAACAAGGACAGGAAAGAGAACTGCTAAAGCAGCTATGAATATAGCAGTAGACTTAGTGGAAGAAGGGAAAATAACTAAAGAAGAAGCTATTATGAGAATTGATCCAAAACAAATAGATCAATTACTACATCCAACATTTGACCCAGACGGGTTAAGTAAAGCCAAAAAGTTAGCTAAAGGTTTAGCTGCATCGCCTGGAGCTGCTTCTGGAAGAGTATATTTCACATCAGAAAAGGCAGTTGAAGTTGCAGATAGCGGAGAAAAAACGATACTTGTTAGAATAGAAACATCACCAGAAGATATAGAAGGTATGGATAAATCCCAAGGGATATTAACTGCAAGAGGTGGAATGACATCACACGCAGCTGTAGTAGCTAGAGGTATGGGTAGATGCTGTGTTGCTGGATGTGGTGAGTTAAAAATTGATGAGGAACAAAAGCAGTTTGTAGCAGGTGGTGTAGTAATAAAAGAAGGAGACCATATTTCAATAGATGGAAATACAGGTTTTGTATACAAAGGAATTATAGATACAAAAGACATAGAGCTTACAGGTAGTTTTGGAGTTATAATGAAATGGGCTGATGAAAAAAGAAGATTGAAGATTAGAACAAATGCAGATACACCAAGAGATGCAAAGACAGCAGTAGACTTCGGAGCTGAAGGAATAGGACTATGTAGAACAGAGCATATGTTCTTTGCAGAAGATAGAATATCTATAATGAGGCAAATGATACTTTCTGATACAAAAGAAGATAGAATAAAAGCGTTAGATAAGTTATATATATTTCAGAAAGAAGATTTTGTAGGTATATTTAGAGCTATGGGAGAGAGGCCAACGACAATAAGGTTGCTAGATCCTCCATTGCATGAATTCCTACCACATAATAATGAAGATATAAAAGCATTAGCAAATGCAATGAATATAGATTATATAAAGCTTAAGAACAAGGTATTGGAGTTAAAAGAGTTTAACCCTATGTTAGGACATAGAGGTTGTAGGCTTGCTATAACTTATCCTGAAATATATCAAATGCAGGCAAAAGCAATAATAGGAGCAGCAATAGAAGTGTCTAAACTAGATGGATCAAATATAAAACCAGAAATAATGATACCACTAGTGGGTCATGCAAAAGAGCTAGAAATATTGAGAGAGCTAGTTGAAAAAACAGTTAATCAGACATTAGAAGATGGTTGTTATAAGTTAGAATATCTTGTTGGTACAATGATAGAAATACCAAGAGCTGCTTTAACAGCTGATGAGGTTGCTAAACATGCAGACTTTTTCTCATTTGGAACAAACGATTTAACACAAATGACATTTGGTTTTTCAAGAGATGATGCTGGTAAATTTATAGAAGAATATAAGAATAAAGAAATATTCGAAAATGATCCTTTTACTACATTGGACGTTTCAGGTGTGGGTAGCTTAATAAACACAGCGTATAAGTTAGGTAGGTCAGTAAAAGAGAATTTTAAAATAGGAATATGTGGAGAGCATGGTGGAGATCCAAGATCAATTCAGTTCTGTGAAAATATTGGTTTAGACTATGTATCATGTTCACCGTATAGAGTTCCTATAGCAAGATTGGCTGCGGCTCAGTCTGTAATAAACAAAAACATATAATGTAAAAATATGCGCCTAAGCAATTTGCTTAGGCGCTGTTAGATTATAAGAAGGAAAAAATAAAATTTGCACAAAAATAAATATCGTATCAGTGATATATGGTAAAATAAAAAAAACAAAAAGAATGGATGAGGTATTATGAAACTAAAAGTTCAAAAGCACGTAAAAGAAATAAAAGATGAATTAATACAGCTTAGTAACTATATACATGACAATCCAGAGTTAGGCCACCAAGAGTTCAAAGCAAGTAAGGCACATTGTGTTTTGCTAAAGAAGCATGGGTTTAGAGTTGAAAGAGAATATTTAGGTATGAAGACTGCTTTTAAGGCAACCTATGACAGTAAGAAAGAAGGCCCGACTATTGCATATTTAGCAGAATATGATGCATTGCCGGATATAGGGCATGGGTGTGGACACAATATTCTGGGAGCTACAAGTACAGGTTCAGGTATAGTTCTAAGTAAAGTAATTGGTGATATCGGTGGAAAGGTAGTAGTTTTTGGAACTCCAGCAGAAGAAACGTGTGGCGGGAAAGTTGTAATGGTTGATAAAGGGGCATTTGATGATATTGATGTAGCACTTATGGCTCATCCGTCTGATAAATACTATAAAAGTGGAGGATCATTAGCTATGGAAGCAGTTCAGTTTGAATTCTTTGGAAGAACAGCTCACGCAGCTTCAGAGCCTCATAAAGGTATTAATGCATTAGATGCAGTAATTGCTACATTTAATAGTATAAATGCACTTAGAGAGCATATCAGACATGATGCTAGAGTACATGGAGTCATAAAAGATGGAGGTAAGGCTGCTAATATAGTACCTGATTATGCAGTAGCACAGTTCTATGTAAGAGCTACGACTAAGAGTTATTTAATAGATTTAGTAGAAAAAGTGAAAAATTGTGCTAGAGGAGCTGCCTTAGCTACAGGTGCAAAAGTTAACATAACAAATTATGAGACATCATATGATAATCTTGTCACAAATTCAGTATTAAATGACCTGTTTGAGCAGAAAATAAAAGAAATGGGGGTAGAACACATTTCAAAATTGAGTGAAAATTTTGGATCACTTGACGCTGGTAATGTAAGCCATGTATGTCCTACAATACATCCATATTTCAGTATTAGCACAAGAGAACTTGTAGGCCATACAAAAGAGTTTGCAAAAGCTTCTATATCAACATATGCTAACGAACAAATGTGTAAGACAATAGGTGCACTTGTGTTAGTTGCTGTTGACGTTATAGAAGATAAAGAATTATTTATGAAAATAAAGAATGAACATCAAGAAAAATAAAATATAAATAATTAAAATAGTGTAATTGAAGCTTTTTTAGAGCAAACTCTATAATAGTATATATTTATTTAATTTGGTATTATATTTTTAAAAAAAAGTGTTGACAAACTCTACAATAAATCGTATAATAATCAATGTCAGTATTGGCAAAAACAGATTTAGCGGGAGTGGCGGAATTGGCAGACGCGCTAGACTTAGGATCTAGTGCCCTTGGCGTGGGGGTTCGAGTCCCTTTTCCCGCACCATAACATTTCAAAGCCAATGGTTATACCATGGGCTTTTTTTCTAATATTTAGAGTTTTAATTTGTAGTTTGTTGTGGAGTCATCTTTTAATTATTGCAAAAGAAGGCTTTTTTAATGTATAAAGTGAATTAATATTGCCAAATATCAGAAAATAAATATAATATTTATTATTATTGGATAGAAAAAATTTTTATGATATAATGTAATGGTTAATTTTAAGTTGACGATATACGTTAATAACTAGGGATGTTTAAGCATATATATATAAAGCTTATACTAATTTGATGGGTATAACATTGTATGAGCTATTTGAATATACTAATAGAAGTATAAATATGTTCGCTAATATAAATAAACAAAACTCAGGAGGAGGAGCAATTATGAGTTCAAAAATTGAGAAAAAAGAAAAAAATACAGTAACTTTAAGTATTAAAGTTGAGTGGAATGAATTCGAGAAAGGAATCCAAAAAGCTTATATAAAAAACAGAAAAAGATTTAATATTAACGGATTTAGAAAAGGGAAAGTTCCAAGAGCTATAATTGAAAAAATGTATGGAATAGAAGTATTTTACGAAGATGCTATAAACTTCGTATTGCCAGAGGTTTATGACAAAGCTATAGAAGAATTAGATTTACATCCAGTTGATAGACCTTCAATAGATTTTGAAGATATTAACAAAGGAGAAGCAATAGAGTTTAAAATAGAGGTAGACGTTAAACCAGAAATTACATTAGGCGAGTATAAAGGTGTAGAAGCAGTAAAAGCAGAGTACACTGTAACAGATGAAGATGTCTTAAATGATATCAAGAGAATGCAAGAGCAGAATGCTAGGATAATAGAAGTAGAAGATAGAGAAACAAAAGATGGCGACATATTGACTATTGACTTTGAAGGATCAATAGATGGAGAAAAATTTGAAGGTGGAACAGCTCAAAATCATAGCTTAACGTTAGGATCAGGATCATTTATACCTGGGTTTGAAGATCAACTAATAGGTAAGAAAAAAGAAGAAGAAGTGGAAGTTAAGGTAACATTCCCAGAAGATTATCAAGCGGAAGAATTAGCATCAAAAGAAGCAGTGTTTAAAGTTAAAATACATGAAATAAAAGAAAAAGAACTTCCAGAGTTGGATGATGAGTTTGCTAAAGATGTAAGTGAATTTGATACTTTAGATGAGCTTAAAGCAGATTCAAAGAAGAGATTAGATGAGCAAGCTGATAAAAGAGCTAAAGGTGAGACAGAAAACAATGTTATAACAAGTGTTGTAGACAAAGTAGAAATCGATATTCCAGAGGCAATGATTGACAGACAAGTAGAAAACGAAATAAGAGATCTTGACTATAGATTAAGATACCAAGGATTAGACGTAGAAAAGTACCTTCAATTTACAAATAGTACAATAGAGAGTTTAAAAGAACAAGTTAGACCAAATGCTCAAAAAATTGTAAAAACAGAGCTTGTGTTGGAAGAAATATCTAAACAAGAAGGAATTTTGGCAACAGACGAAGAAATTAATAATGAGCTTGAAAAAATGGCTAAACAATACAAACAAGAATTAGACAAATTAAAGAAAAATATGAGAGAAGAAGATTTAGAATATATTAAATTGGGTATAATTAAAAGCAAGACAGTTGATTTCCTTGTAGAAAATGCTAAATATACGCAAGCAGATAAATAAGCAAAGCTAGAAGATATTTCACGTCTGCTGAAAATAGGAGGGGTTTTTATGGCACTAGTACCTGTTGTCGTTGAACAGACAAATAGGGGAGAAAGATCATATGATATATATTCAAGACTTTTAAAAGACAGGATAATATTTTTAAGTGATCAAGTAAATGATGTTACAGCAAGTTTAGTAGTTGCACAATTATTATTTTTAGAAGCTGAAGATCCTGACAAAGATATTCAATTGTATATAAATAGCCCAGGAGGTTCTATTACTGCTGGTATGGCTATATATGACACAATGCAGTATATTAAGCCAGATGTATCAACTATATGTATAGGTATGTGTGCAAGTATGGGAGCATTTTTATTAGCTGCAGGAGAAAAAGGTAAAAGATATGCTTTACCAAATGCAGAAATAATGATTCACCAACCATTAGGTGGTACACAAGGTCAGGCAGAAGATATTAGAATCCATGCAGAGAGGATTATTAAAGCTAGAAAGACATTGAATCAGATATTAAGTGAAAGAACAGGTCAATCTCTAGAAACAGTAGAGAAAGATACAGATAGAGATAACTTTATGTCTGCTGAAGAAGCTAAAGAATATGGATTGATAGATAAGGTAATCACTTCTAGAAAATAACATATTGAAAGAGGTGACATAATGTCAAAATATAATGATAAGCAGTTAAAATGTTCATTTTGTGGCAAGTCACAAGATCAAGTTAGAAGGTTAATAGCAGGACCAAATGTATATATATGTGATGAGTGTATACTGCTATGCCAAGAAATCATAGACGAAGAGTTTGATGATTCAACAGATTTTGAAATGACAGACTTATTAAAGCCTATAGAAATAAAAGATGTATTAGATCAGTACGTAATAAAACAAGATAGAGCCAAAAAAGCTTTAGCAGTTGCTGTATATAATCATTACAAGAGAATTAATAAGAAAATTTCAAATGATGATATAGAGCTTCAAAAAAGCAATATAGTAATGCTTGGACCTACAGGTTCTGGTAAAACATTACTTGCTCAGACTCTAGCTAAAATATTAAATGTTCCTTTTGCAATTGCAGATGCAACATCGCTTACTGAAGCAGGGTATGTAGGAGAAGATGTTGAGAATATTCTGTTAAAATTAATTCAAGCTGCTGATTACGATATTGAAAAGGCAGAAAAAGGGATAATCTATATAGATGAAATAGATAAAATAGCTAGAAAGTCTGACAATCCATCAATAACAAGAGATGTTAGTGGAGAAGGAGTGCAACAAGCACTATTAAAGATACTAGAGGGAACTATAGCAAGTGTACCTCCGCAGGGAGGCAGGAAACATCCACATCAAGAATTTATACAAATTGACACTACTAATATTCTATTTATAGTAGGTGGAGCTTTTGGAGGCGTAGAAAAAATTATCCAAAAGAGAATTGGTGAGAAAGCAATAGGATTTGGAGCAAAGCTTCAAAGTAAAAAGATAAATAATATTGGAGAGCTGTTAAAGCAAATTAGACCTGATGATTTATTAAAATATGGTTTAATACCTGAGTTTGTTGGTAGACTTCCAGTAATAGTTACTCTTGAAAAATTAGATAAAGAAACACTAGTGGACATATTGACAAAGCCTAAAAATGCGCTAGTAAAACAGTATAAAGAGCTTTTCAAAATGGATAGTGTTGAACTTGAATTTGATGATGATGCATTAGAGGTAATAGCACAAAAAGCGATAGATAGAAACACAGGAGCAAGAGGATTAAGAGGGATAATAGAAGAAGTAATGATTAATATTATGTATGATATACCATCTAGGGATGATATCAAAAAATGCATAATTACAAAAGATACTATATCAGATAACTCTGATCCAACATTTGTTTTAGCTGACGCAAAGAATAAGTTAACTAAAACCAAAGTAAGTAAAAATGATGACAAGGAAGAAACCGCTTCCTAAAAATGGGACACAGGGGCATCTCAATAAGCATCTTGAGAATGCCCCTTATTATGTACTACTGATTAATTTACATATATATGGGTAAATAATACATATCAGCACTATAAATAATTATTGACTTTAACAGTACAAATAGTTTAAAATTAACAGAGAATTTTAAATTGTTAAAGTATGTAATTAAGGATTGTAAACTTGACAAAGGAGCTGTTGAGATGTCAAAAGATAAATATAAAATAAAGAGTCAAAAAAGAACTATACCATTGATTCCATTAAGAGGTATTTCAGTATTTCCCTACATGATAGTACACTTTGATGTAGGTAGAGATAAGTCAATAAAAGCATTAGAAGAAGCTATGGTAAATGACTCACTAGTTTTTCTAACAACACAGAAAAAGGCGAATATGGATGTGCCGACTAAAAAAGATTACTACCAAGTGGGAACAGTGTGTAAAATAAAACAGATGTTAAAATTACCAGGCGAAACTATAAGAGTATTAGTAGAAGGAATAAATAGAGGTAGAATTAGTGAGACACTAAGAGAAGAACCGTTTTTTGAAGTAGAGGTAGAAGAATATGTTTACGAACTTAACAGTGAAGATGATAAAAATATAGAAGCTATGATGAGACTAGTTTTGCACAATTTTAGTGAATATGCAAAATTAGAAAATAATATATCATCAGATGTAATAACATCGATAGCAGAAATAAGTGAAGCAGGAAGATTTGCTGACGTAGTGTCATCATATTTGTTTTTGAAATTAGAAAATAAGCAGAAAATATTAGAAGCATTTAATCCATATAAACGACTTGAATTAATAAATGTTTTAATTGAAGAAGAATTGGACGTTTTAAAAATAGAAGAGCAGATAGCACAAAGAGTGAAAAGTCAAATAAACAAGGTACAAAAAGAGTATTACCTAAAAGAACAGATAAAAGCTATATATAAAGAACTTGGTGAAGACGAAGACATAGAGCAAGAAGTAGAAGAATATATACAGAAGATAAAGAAGAGTAAAATGCCTAAAGGCGTGAAAGAAAAAGCTACAAAAGAAGCAAATCGACTACTTAAAATGTCACCATCATCTTCAGAATCAGGAGTTATAAGGAATTACGTGGAATGGCTTATAGAATTGCCTTGGGGCAAGCAAACAAAAGATAGATTAGAGCTAAAAAAATCAAGAGAAATATTAGATGCTGATCATTATGGCTTACAAGATGTTAAAGAGAGAATATTAGAATTTTTAGCAATAAGAAAACTTTCAAATAGCATGAAAGGACCGATACTTTGTTTAGTTGGACCGCCTGGAGTAGGAAAAACATCTATTGCAAAATCAATAGCAAGAGCATTGAGTAGGAAATTTGTGCGAATGTCATTAGGTGGAATGAGAGATGAAGCCGAAATAAGAGGACACAGAAGAACCTATGTCGGAGCAATACCTGGAAGAATAATATCATCATTAAAGAAAACACAGTCAATTAATCCAGTATTCTTGTTAGATGAGATAGACAAAATCAATAGTGATTTTAAAGGTGATCCAGCATCTGCGCTTCTTGAAGTTTTAGATCCAGAGCAAAATAATACATTTACAGATCATTTTTTAGAAGTGCCGTTTGATTTATCCAAGATAATGTTTATAACGACAGCTAATACTCTATCAACAATACCAAGACCGCTATTAGACAGGATGGAAGTAATACACGTAACAAGTTATACAGAAAACGAGAAGTTTGAGATATCAAAAAGATATCTAATACCAAAACAAAGAAAAGAGCATGGATTAAAAGAAGATAATATAAGTATATCTGATAAAGTAGTAATGGAGATAATTAGAAGATATACAAGAGAATCAGGAGTACGTGGATTAGAGAGACAAATTGCTAATATCATGAGAAAATCTGCTAAAAATATGCTAGAAAATAAAATAGATAACATTAAGATAACAAGTAAGAATATAAAGAAATATTTAGGCATACCAAAATATTCCTATGATGTAGCAGAAAAAGAGCCTCAAATTGGTATAGTAAATGGCTTAGCATGGACATCTGTAGGTGGAGAGACACTTAATATAGAAGTAAGTGTTATGAGCGGAAAAGGTAAAGTTCAGCTTACAGGTAAGCTTGGTGATGTAATGAAAGAATCAGCAATGACAGCAATAACATATATACGTTCAATAGCAAGTGAATATGATATAAACGATAAATTCTATGATGAAATGGATATTCATATCCACGTTCCAGAAGGAGCGATACCAAAAGACGGACCATCAGCAGGTATAACAATGGCTACAGCAGTAACGTCTGCATTAACAAAGATACCGGTGGATAGCTCTGTAGCAATGACAGGAGAAGTAACACTTAGAGGTAGAGTATTGCCAATAGGTGGAGTTAAAGAAAAGGTATTAGCAGCTAAAAGAGCAGGTATAAAAAAAGTACTACTACCTTATGAAAATAAAAAAGATTTAGAAGAGTTAGAAGCAAATATAAAGAGAAATATGAAGTTCGTATTTGTTAAAGAAATGAAAGAGGTACTGAAAGAAGCTTTACTAAGGGAGAATAAAAATGAAGATTAGAAAAGCAGAGCTACTAGCAGTAACTGCAAAGAAAGAGCAATATCCAGAAGAAGGTATACCAGAGATAGCATTAGCAGGAAGATCTAATGTAGGTAAATCATCATTTATAAACACATTAATAAACAGAAAAAAACTTGCAAGAACAAGTTCACAACCGGGAAAGACACAGACAATAAACTTCTACAATATAAATGATGTGTTTAGATTTGTAGACTTACCAGGTTATGGTTATGCAAGAGTATCAAGATCACAAAGAGAAGCATGGGGTAGAATGATAGATGCTTATTTAAGAGATAGACAATCTCTTAAAGAAACATTTTTACTTCTAGACATGAGACATGAGCCAGGGGAACATGATAAAATGATGTATGAATGGATTAAGGAGATGGGTTTTACTGGATATATAATAGCTACAAAAGCAGATAAAATGTCTAAAGGATCATGGCAAAAATACACAAGTGTAATAGCAAAGAAATTAGACATAACTGATAGAAGGTTAATATTACCTTTTTCAGCATCAAAGAAATTAAACGTGGAGAAGGCATGGTTGCTAATAGAAGATATATTGGGGTATGAAGAAGATTAACAAGATATAAAATGTGAGTGTTAGACAACTGCTTACCATTCACATGGGCTGTTTCGCATAATTTACAATGTGAAACAGCCCATTATATTAAGTTACTCCTTAGGCTCAAACATTTCTAACCCTGCACCGCATACTGGGCAAACATAGTCATTAGGTAATTCTTCAAAAGGTACACCAGGTTCAATATCTGAATCAGGATCACCTATAGCTGGATCATAAACCCAACCACAAGGCATGCATACATATTCTTTCATTCTCATATCCTCCTTGTACATACTTGTTAATTTATATATATATTATTTACCCCTATGGTAATATTCTAAACATATAAAATTGTTATAATAAGTAAAAGTATAGAAATTCGTATATTTCTAGCATTTTGTTTTAAAAAAGAAAGTATTGGGTAGTATATATATACTTTGAAATTTACAAAAAATAAGAGGTGTTAAAAGTGTATTATTTGATCGATGAACAAATTAATAGCAGTATAGAAGATGCAAAAAAGGTTTTATATACTGTAAATAAAGAAATCGCAAAATTAATAAATAACAACATGCTCTTATTTGAGATACGAATTATATTAGATGAATTGGTGTATAACAGTATAAAACATGGCAATAAGTATGATGAAAATAAAAAAGTTAATATAAAAATAGAAATAACAAAAAACCAAATAAAGATGCAGGTATGCGATGAAGGAGAAGGTATTAAGTGTGATAAAAACAGATATAATCCACTAGATTTTAAAGAATGTGGTAGAGGGATAGTACTTGTAAAAGGGCTAAGTGACGAATTCAAAATAGAAGGCACAAAAGCTATATCTATAAAATATATAAACCCATAAAATATGTAATAAAATTATTTATATTTGAGAAAATAAAGATATAAATAAAATATAGGGGTTGTTAAAATGGGTGAAATTTTCAATGCAGTAAAAGAAAGAAGAAGTATTAGGAAGTATAAAAACGAAGAAATACCAATAGAGAAGATAAAAAGAGTTATACAAGCTGCTAATTGGGCGCCATCAAATGCCAATAGCCAGCCTTGGCAGTTTATAGTTATTAAAGGAGACTATTTAAAAAAAGTAAGTAGCATATACTATGAATGGGCACAAGAGTATGTGCCTAAAGCTGACTATATACCAGAGGAAAATAAAACAGAGGTTATGGAGTATTCAAAAGACTTCGGAGGAGCACCAGTACAAATAATAGTAACATATGAGTTTTTCAAGGACGATGATAATAGATCAGAAGAAGCTTTAATGTCAGCTTGTGCAGCAATTCAAAATTTATGCTTAGTAGCGTTAGAAGAGGGATTAGGTACAGTTTGGATAGCAGGACATGCAACACATGATAGTAGAACGAGAAGTCTTCTAAAAATACCAACAAACCACAAGATAGCAGCTATCATACCAATAGGCTTTTCAGCAGACAATCCAAACCCACCAGCTAGAAAAGATGAAGGATTAGATCAAAAAACCACATGGTTCGGATTTGAATAAACAATCAAACATTTAGTAAAGGCTGTCTACATAAGACGGCTTTTTTTAAAGAAATATATAGTAAAATAAAAATACATCTAGAGTACTAAATATGCTATAATTATAAAGATATTACAAGAGAGCGATCAGGAGGTCACGATGGTAAAGAAAAAGCAAGTAATAGAAGCAGAAATACAAGAGGTGCAATTTCCAAACAAAGGAATAGCAGTGGTAGATGACAAAAAAATAGTGATAAAAAATACATTAGAAGGTCAAAAAATAAAAGCTAGAATCACCAAGAAAAAAGGTAAAAAAATAGAAGCAAAAGTAATAGACTTGATAGAAAAAGCTCCATACGAAGGAGAAGCAGTATGTAAACATTTTGGCAAATGTGGAGGTTGTAGCTATCAAACCTTATCATATGAGCAACAACTAGATCTTAAATCAAATCAAGTACAAAAATTACTCGCAGATGCTGGAATCACAGGATTTAAATATGAAGGAATAGAGACAAGTCCAAGCGATTATGAATACAGAAACAAGATGGAATTTACATTTGGAGACGAATACAAAGATGGTCCATTAGAGTTAGGAATGCATAGAAGAGGACGTTTTTATGAGATAGTTACTGTAGATGATTGCAAGATAGTACATCCAGACTTTGTGACGATATTGATGACATTCTTAAATTACTTCAGAGAAAAACAAGTACCTTACTACAGAAAAATGTCCCACAAAGGTTTCCTCCGACATTTAGTAGTTAGAAAAGCAGTTAAAACAAACGAATATCTAATTAATCTAGTGACAACAACACAAATGAATTTTGATTTTACAGAATTAACCCAGATTTTAAAAGATTTAAAACTAGATGGTGAAATAAAAGGATTACTCCACACTTTAAATGACCAACTAGCAGATGCAGTAATCAGTGATGAGACTAGACTTATCTACGGACAAGATTATATAACAGAAGAGATACTAGGTTTGAGATTCAAAATTACGGCATTTTCATTTTTCCAGACAAATTCACTAGGAGCAGAAAAACTATATTCAATAGTAAGAGAATATGCAGGAACAACAAAAAACAAAGTAATCTTTGATTTATACAGCGGAACAGGTACTATAGGTCAGATAATGGCACCAATAGCAAAAGAAGTAGTAGGAATAGAGATAGTAGAAGAAGCAGTAGAAGCTGCAAATGAAAATGCAAAACTAAATGGCTTAGATAATTGTAAGTTCATAGCGGGAGACGTATTGAAAAAAATAGATGAACTTAAACAAAAACCAGACATCATAGTATTAGATCCGCCAAGATCGGGCATACATCCAAAAGCAATACAGAAAATAATAAATTATGGATGCAATGATATAATATACGTATCATGTAACCCAAAAGCCTTAGCAGAGGATTTAAAGGTGTTTGTAGAAGCTGGATATGTGGTAGATAAAGTAAAATGTATGGATATGTTTCCTCAAACGTATCACGTGGAGACTGTGACAGTGCTATATCGCGGGGACTCTTAATAATCAAGGAATTTAAACACTTCTGCGATTATTGTACTTTTAGTACTGACATAGCAAATTTCAGAAATAAGAACTTTAATAAAGAAATTATAGTGCGTATAGCTATAAAAATATGTACTGAGTAGACATGTCTAGTCAGTACTGAATTAAGGTAGAACGTGAGTAGATATAAGGATATTTTTGTTTAATTACCTTTTAAATAAAATAAGAAGGTGATTTAAATGAAGAGTGTTTTAAAGCAGATGTATTATGATGTGGATTTTCTAACTCACATGTTTGAGCCTTTCAATGTAGAGCATAAAAGAATAGTTGATGAGGCTAATGTGTTAGAAAAGAAATTAACAGATAGTTTCAATAAGGAGCAATTTGAAGTATACGATAAATTACTTAGCTTACAAGCTGAAAGCAATAGATACTATAAGTAACGTATGTTACTATGAGTGTATATTATATATAATAGGGATAATGCTGTGAATAATGATTATGTTGAAATTATAGGCAAAGTAATGGACATCATAGATGAAGCAGAAAATAAAATTATCTCTAAAAATAGTCAATAACGCTTTAATGAAGAGGGTTTATTGTTACAAAAGATACATGAGGATTTAGTATATTTAGTTAATAGGGCAAATAAGAGGTATATAAATTATAAGGAGTATGTATAAGAAAGGAGAAAGGCTATGATACCAAAGATATCATTAATATCAATCTTAACGGATGATGTTGAAAAAATGGTGAAGTTCTACAAGGAAGTGCTAGGATTTACTAGTGAAGATGAGAGTGGGGATTACATAGAATTTATTCATGATGGGGTTAGATTTGCTATTTGCTCTAGGAAACTAGGCTATGACTTATCACAAGATGAAAGCTATAGAGCAGAGAAAAGTGGACAAAGTTTTGAATTGGCTTTTTGGGTGCCTAATAAAGAAGAAGTAGATAAGGTCTATGATGAATTAATAGAAAAAGGGGCAAAACCTATAAAGAAACCAATCGATATGCCATGGGGACAGAGAACAGGACTATTTGCAGATCCTGATGGCAATATACATGAAATATATGCTGACTAAGAAAAGGTAAGATTAATAATATTGAGGCAGTATTGGTCGGTACATTAGAGAGATTGCTAATGTGACCGCCTTTTTTATTTATCTTTATGTTTATTATGGTGCCAGCTGTGAATACGAAATCTCTTGTGCATTTCAATATTATGATGATAAACAGGGTCTTTACCTGTTTTTAATTGATGTATATAATCTTGATACATAAAATAAGCCACTTTAGAAATGATTTTAAATTTATTAATGATGTACGAGATTTTAGGAATAAAGTGCCTACCCACGAGATTGAAATTTGCGTCGCAGTGTGTGCCTAGTAAAAATAGACATGTCAACAAGCAAAGTTATGAATAGAAACAGGATTTGAATTTACCAATCAAATCCTGCTTTTTTGGGTTTATAAAGCAAAAAAAAGAAGCATATATCATAAAGAAAACATAGACATAATACCTACAAAATTTTTATTAGATATTGAAATCAAAGAAGACTACGATTCTATATTAATAGATACAATTCCATCACTTGTATTAATTGACACTGAATGTTCTAGCTACAAGTGATACACTACTGATTCCAGCAACACCAGAATGTCTATTATCAGGACCATCTATCTTCTACTTAGTCAAATTCATTCCTCCTTACGTTACTACAAAATAATTATATCTTGTGGAGAAATTAAGATGCAATAAATGGTATGAATTAAATAATATGTATACAGAGAATTAACTATTTGATATAATATATCTAATAAACGCATGATCTATAGTATAGTTAAATGGAAAGGACGGTTGACTAGTGATAGAGCAAAAGGTGAGGGAGTTTTGGAAATTTATAAATAATGCTGATTTTGATAAACTTGTTCAGGTAATGAGTGAAGATGCTAATGTTATATTACCTAATACTAAAGAGATTTTTAACGGATGTAATAAATATATTAAGTTTAATAAAGATTATCCAGGTAGATGGTATGCTAAGATTGAAAAGTTAATAATCACTGATAGCGTGGCAATAACAGCTGTGAAAAAAACAAATGATGATGGTGTAAGTCACTATGTAACTTCATTTTTTGAATTTGAGAATGGGTTAATAAAGATTATAACAGAGTATTGGGGAGAAAATGGAGAGGCCCCTGAGTGGAGGCAAGATAAAGATTATTTAGAAGTTTATCAATAGATTATTGATATAGGCATTATGCTGAAGTTGCAATTTTAGGAGGATTATATATTGAGTAAGGTATAGTTAAAATACTACATTGGAGAGCTTATGAAGATTTATAGATTGTTATCGATTATAAATATAATGTTAAATAAAGAGTTAGTAACAGCTAAATATTTAGCAGAGAAGCACGAAGTGTCGATTAAAACAATTCAAAGGGA
Organism: Abyssisolibacter sp. ZYX002; assembly: GCF_056892235.1. Taxonomy (NCBI): domain Bacteria; kingdom Bacillati; phylum Bacillota; class Clostridia; order Eubacteriales; family Clostridiaceae; genus Abyssisolibacter; species Abyssisolibacter sp. ZYX002. The sequence continues at coordinate 51,337 of NZ_JARMXH010000009.1, read as the reverse complement.
TATAGAAACATTGAATATGGCAGGTATTCCTGTTTTCTCGAAAAAGGGTATAAAGGGAGGTTATGGAATACTCGATTCATACAAATTTGATACTAAATTGTTGTCTACGCAAGAAGTTAATCTACTTAAATCTATGCTAGACAGTTTAAGTAGTGTATATAGTAATAAGACATTAGAAAGTCTGTGGGAGAAGCTTGAATCAGCACTAATCACTGTTGTTAACGCTGAATATGCGAAAGTGAAAGTGGATATCACCCCATGGAATAAGGATGAAAAACTTCAAGAAAAGATTGATCTAATTTTAGATGCAATTGGACAATCTCGAATATTGAGTATTGAGTATTACAATAGTAATGGGGAGTGCCTTTTAAGAGAGATTGAACCGTATGAGTTAGTTCTGCGCCATGGTAGATGGTATATGTTATCATATTGTCTGCAAAAAAAAGATATAAGAACATTTAAAGTGAATAGAATTTCAACTATGGAAATTACTAAACGACATTTTGATTTGAGAGATTATAAGTCTATTCAAAGGGATGAATCTACAATGAGAGATGGTATAAAGAAAGTGCTTAGATTTAATAAAGAAGCTTATTATCGAGTAGTTGATATTTTTAATGTTGATGAAGTAACTGAGATTACAGAAGAAAATGTAACTGTAGTTACATATTTAAAATTAGATTCGTGGCTAATTTCTATGATTCTTTCATTTGGAGATGATGTAAAAGTTATTGAACCAGAAATTCTAAAGAAAAATGTAAAGAATAAGATAAAAAAAATGAATAATATTTATAATTAGGACATACTAGATGTCCTTTTTTTATTGGTAGAATAAAGTTATTAAATAGTCAAAGGGGATTTGTTATGAAAGAAAGAATAGCTAAATTTATAGAAAAAGAAGGATTGAAATTACATTATACAATAACGGGAGAAGGAAAGCCAATTATCCTATTGAATCCAGCATTTTTGGATTCAAGAATATGGAACTTACTAGTAAACGATTTGTCAACTAATTATCAGGTTATACAGCTTGATTTTAGATTCTCAGGAAAAACTGAGCAGGATGATTCAGACTATAGCTTGCATGAAGATTTGCACATGTTGGTTGAGGAATTGGAGTTTGAGAAAGTGAACCTTGTAGGACTTTCCGCAGGTGGGTACACAGCACTAGAATTTGCGATTCAATATCCTGATAAAGTGGATAAACTTTTTTTGATTTCAACAGGTTTATTTGGAGTAAAGGAGGATGAAAGAAAAGTTCATAGAATGGAAAAGTTTCAAAACGCTTTATATAGTGGTGATATCAAAAGGGCATCTGAAGAATGGACAAAAATGTGGTTGATAGGTGAAAATAGAAGCTTTGAGAAAATCTCAAGAGATAAAATTGACTTATTTATGAGTATAACAGAACATAATCTGATTAAGTCGGTTAATTATAAGATGCCTAAATTTATTGATCCACCTGTTAATGTGCAACTGTCAAAACTCGAAAATGAAATATATCACATGATAGGGAATGAGGATTATGAGGATGTTTTTGAGTCAAATAGAGTTTTTAGAGAACATATTAAAAATTATCATGAAGAAACTGTAGAATCTGCTCATATAATCCCTATTGAATTGTCTGAATACCTTACTAAAAAAATTAAGTTCTTTGTAGAGTGATGTAAATTCTATGCTTCATATAGTAATAAAAATTTATGATATTTGCTGATACTGATATCATTGTGTCCCATTTGACAGATAAGCTTTTTAATTAGAAGGGATAAAAGTGTGGAGTTATCAGACATAAAAGTTATAACGGAAAACATAAGTAATGACATCTTATATATCAGTCAATAAAGGATATTCATGCCTTTGAAATAAGAACAATCTGTGACAGGTGCCATTGATTCATTGGTGATAGATTTGGAAGTGTTCTTAGCAAAAGAGTATGAGGTTGAACGGGTGAGTTTTGGAGATATGTTTCCGAACACGAATACGTGGAGACAGTTGTAGAATTCAGAAAATAGAGTCTACGAAACAGCTGTATTTATAAGGGTTGCAAGCGATTTTAAATTTGTCTATGATGGGCGATTTTAGGAATAAAGTGCCTACCCACCAGATTGAAATTCGCGTCGAAGTGTGTGCTTAGGAAAAATAGACATGTCTACATATAGAAGTTATATGATTAATAATATAAGATAGGAGTTGATGATACCGATCAAATCCTGTCTTTTTACATTTAATAAAAAATAACCTTGAAAAGAGTTTGAAAATGTGTAAAGTAATAGCAGTAGCAAGTCAAAATGTGGAATAGAAAATTGTACAACATGTAGAAATCTAGCAACGGTAATAAAAAGAGGAAAGAGACTATGGAAAAAATAATAAAAAAGAATCTACAATGACTGATAAAATAAAGGGTAAATGGTTACACCCTTTACTGATCAAATTGGGTCAACTAGAATATTTGAGAAGAATAATGTCAGTAGAGTTTGCTTATTAGCTAAAGCCATAAAAATAGGTATCTCTTTTGCAGCATCGACAATGCCATCAATACTACGTATACCATGCATGTTAGCATAAATAACTTAAATATCACCTGCTTTCAGAGGTGGTATTTAAGTTAAATAACATTGCTCAAATGGGATCATGAGAACAATAACTCTACTAAATAATTCTCTTTTCGCATTGTTCATTATACTTCATCCAACAAAAAATCTATAATATGCTTACTTTTGTTGATTAATCCATGTCCCTTATCTACAAGCATTTTATAATTTAGATTTGGAATATTATTTATTGCTCTTTTTAACGTTTTTTTTGAATCAATCATTATATCTTTTTTACCCAAAAGCAAAAATGTTTTCATTTTTAATTTTTTTAATTGTTTATCTTCAAATATTGGAAGCTTCATTCGAGGATTAAATCCTTTTGAAATTAAATTATTAAAATAAAATGCCTCACTATCAACTTCCTCACCATAACAAATCTTTTCTAAATTTTTTTTTGCTCCATATTGACCTAACAATGACATAAACACTAAATAAGGTATATATTCCAATTTTTGCCTTCCTATTCCTGCAGGGCATAATAAAACTAACTTTTCTACTTTACCAGGATTGTTTATTGAATAATCCAATGCTATCCATCCTCCGAAGGAAATCCCGCCTAAACAAAACTTTTTTATATTTAATTCAGATATTATGTTATCTAACCACTTTGCCGATTCTGATGTCTTTATATCAAACCTTATTTCCTGACTTTTACCCGGTTCTCCAGGAATATCAATCATATAAACTCTAAAATGCTTTACATAATTTTCTATATCTCCTATCCACATAGCTGAATTAGATGCAGAACCATGTATCAAAACCAATGGTGGATTATCTTCATTCCCGCTTACCAGTATGTGTGTATCTCCATATTTTGTATTTATTGTTATCTCTTCGTAATTAACAGGCCACCTTTCTAATGTTTTATTATAAAAATTTATTATTTCTCTTTTTATATTTTCAGATTTAAATATAACTTTACTCATTATTTAACAACCTCAATTCATTTCTAGTTTTTCTCACCCATTTAAGTTGGTTCTTATAAGAAGAAAGGATATTTTTTGATATCTGATTCCACAAAACTTTTTCTCTTTTACTTCTTTTCGGTTCTCTGATACCCCTTCTTTGCTTTTCTTCGTACATAATAATATTGGTTTTTATATTATCTTCATATTTTTCAAGCTGTTTATCCAATTCTTCATATGATAATATATCCATCCAAGCAAACTGTATTAAAAAATTATTTTTCATTTCAAAAATTTTTTTTTCAGAAAGAAGCCATTTTTTAAGATATTCCTTTCCTTTTTCAGTAATGGAATAAATTTTCTTTGAAGGTGAACCGTCCTGATGCTCAACTACATTTGATACACAACCTTCATCTAATAATTTTACCAACGCCTTGTATATTTGATTATTATTTCCAGACCAATACATCAATTCAGATGCATTAATGTATTTCTTTATTTCATATCCCGTAAAGTTTTTCCAGGTCAATAAGCCTAATATGGCATAGTTAATTGACATTTTCATCACCTCCTATAATATTATCATATGTTAACTATAACATATGATAATATTATAATCAACTTTTTTTCTTTTGAATTTACTTCAAATATTCTTTTGATAGAACTGTCACATGTGGATACGGTTGTTAAGTTTAAACTAGCATCATGAATAATCAAAAATATGAATTAACAGCCAAAAACTACTTCTTAAAATAGAAATAGTTTTTAGGGTATAGGTTATTTTTGTAGTAACAATAATGGTAATTATAAGTCTAGTAATTTCTGCAATGAGTGATATAATTAATTATATGAGTTGACGATTATATGCATATAGGAGGGGATGAATTGATGTTTTTAGAAACTAAAAGAATATATCTTAGGAACTTAGAAGAGAAAGATATAGATATGTTGTATGAGTTACATAATAATCAAGAAACGATGAAATATATGCATTACAACACAATATCCTATGAAAAAGCAAAACATGATGTAGAAGATTATGCTAGTGTTTCAGAATTACAACCAGGATTTGGCATATGGGCGACGGTGCTGAAAAACAGTGATGAAGTAATTGGGTGGACGTGTTTAAAGAAATTGCCTGATTCTGACGATGTAGAGATTGGATACAGATATTTCCCCAAATACTGGAATAAAGGATATTGTACTGAGATATGTAATGAGCTGATTCGATATGGATTTGAAGTATGTGACCTTGAGGAAATTATTGCAATTATAAGACCAGATAATTTAGCATCAAAACGAGTAGCTGAGAAATTAGAAATGAACTATGTGAAAATGGCATCTCATTTTGGTATGGATCTAAAACAATTTTCATTAACCAAAGATAGATATTATGCAAATAAGATTACTGATGTATATGGCTGTGCTCTATTCGATTACTATAATGGTGATTATGATAAAATGAACTCAAGATGGTTATCTTCATCAAAGCATTATTTCACAACTTATGAGGAATGGTTTCCAAGAGAGCAAAAGGCAATACAATATGCGACTGGTAGAGTGCTAGATATTGGTTGTGCTGCTGGTAGACATTCGCTTTATTTACAGTCTAATGGACTTGATGTTACTGGAATTGACAACTCTCAAAAGTCTATTGAAATATGCAAGTCTAGAGGATTAAGAAGCGCGGAAGTTCTTTCTTTACATGATATTCCAAATGATTATGGAACCTTTGATACAATTATGATGCTAGGAAATAATTTTGGATTAGTTGGTACAATGAGTAAAGCATTCGATGCCTTAAAATTGTTTGATGAAATCACGAGCAATAAGGGTGTACTTATTTTAGGAGCGAGTAGTTTAAATATGGATAAACTAAGTTCTTCATTTAGAGAGCAGATTAAAAGTAATCGAGAAAATGGAAGGTATATTGGTGAAGTGACATATCATTTGACTTACAATGGTATGTCATCGGATTTGGATTGGTTATGTGTTCAAAAAGAGGATATCATCAAACTAATTGATAAATCAAATTTCTATGTTGATACAATTATTGAAGACGATATGTTTGGCAAGCCATATCCTTATGTGATAATAGCTAGAAAAAAATGTTAAAATAATCGCTACTAACATTTCTCATAGTATAAGTAATTAGAATCTCATAGCTATATGATAAAGAAGGTGCTGTACAATAATAAATATATTATACAGCACCTTTTCTAAAATTTTTACCAAAGCCTTTCTTATAATTGTCTTTATGGGATAAGAAAAATATAATCTTTTATTCGCCATATACATTCAGCAATCACATAAAAAACCACGGTTGAACTCACAACTTGACAGCTATAATTTCAAAGTAGAGATAACGATACATTTCATCAATTACTAGCGCCATTTCTTTCATGTATGACCCATCAGAAAGTAGTTTTGAGTGAAAGGGTTCCTCCCGCCATAATCGGATTCCTATGTCGTTAAATTCATAATTTGTACTTAGCTGTTCATCTTCCATATCATAGGAGCAGGAACTATATTGTTTTAGAGAAGCCACTAATCGTTCTGCCAGAGTTTGAAAAACATCCATATCATAGAGCATTATAATTGCGTGTTCTCTTAACTCATAGTCAACGGCTACTTCCACGGCTCGATTATTTCGGTATCGTACCATGAAAAAGAAAGAAGCATCTATGTATCTTAAGGAAAATCCGTCATCTTCAATATCTTTTGAAATCTGAATTTCCCGATTGTCAGGTAAAGACCATTCAGAACGTATTTGATTTATGGCAACAAGAATTTGTTTTGGAGACATACCCAATCTTAATGGGCCAATCCCCACATGCGGAATAACAGACAATGATTTCATATTTTTACTCCTTTTTGTTCATTCAAACAGCTTTCTTTCTTTTATCTAAGAAAATAGTTTCATTCAAAACTCCTTTATTATACCAATGAAATTGCCTCCTAGAATATATAATTACATTATAATGACTTGTAACGTAATTATATATTTTATGTTCAAAATTATCAATTGCTATAATAAATTCAATAATTTTATTATTAATTAAATATGATAAAATAGACATGAGGACATAGCACTAATCCTCAAAAATAAAATAATTTTAACCAACAAATGTGTTTAATCTTAACTAAGGAATCAAGTTTTCTAGAGATACTCTAGCTATGTTAAAGTATACTAGAAAATTAAAAAATTAAGATGGGATATAAAACGTAAATTAGAGGGGTGCAAAATGATAATTAAAGCTAAGAGCAAAATATTGGATTCAATATATATTAAGAGAATAAGGAATGTTTTTATCGGTATACTAATATTTTTAATAATACTAGTTCTTGTAGTACCCATAATAATAATAAGTAAAGTAAAAGAAAAGGTTACTTATGAAGGGTCTTTATCTGAGCATCCTTTACAGCATATATATGATGCGAAGGATTTCGATTTAGATGGTAAAGAAATGATGTTAACTACAGATGATGGGCTTAATGTGTGGGTATCAGAAGTGACTATACCTAATCCAAAGGGAGTTATAATTTATTTAACAGGAATTAGGCAACCATCAGTTACATATTTCTATGGACATTCTAAATGGATGAAAAAAGAGGGGTATGCATCTATATTGTTAGAAGTAAGGGGACATGGGAATAGTGAAGGCGAAGAAGTATGTTTAGGCTATAAAGAAGTTTTAGATGTTAAAGCAGTAGTTGATTATATTAAAGAGCAAGATGAGTATGATAATGTACCAATTATTGTTCATGGGGTATCTATGGGAGGATCTGTGGCCATTAACTCATTTGGTTCAATAAAAGATATTGATGGTCTTATTGCTATGTCTGCTTATTCAAGTTTTGAAGATGTAGTCTATGATACAATGATAGGATATAATATTCCATCACCTATATGTGAAATTGAGAAAAACATCATGAGTTTTTATCTCTCATTATTTTTTGATGAGTTTAAAGATATGAAACCGATTACTCAAATAGGTAAGATAGATGATAGACCAGCTTTTCTTATAGCTTGTACGGGTGATACTGAAGTACAAGAAGTAAATATGCAAAGGTTGCTAAAAGAAGCATCAAATGATTGTGAATGGTGGATAAGAGATTCTTGGGAGCACTTTATAATAAAAGATTGTGATTTTATTAATATGGAACAAGATAAAGAATATTGCAACAGAATATTAAAATTTCTAAATAAAGTTGTAAAAAATAAAAAATTATAGGTTAGCATTAGTCAGCCTTCTTTGTGAATAAGTTAGTGAGTACATTTGTATTAAGTAAGGAATGTAAGAGATAATAATGACTAGCTGAGTTTTAAAATAGAAGAATAAAATGAGATATTTAAAAGAGTTATGATATTGTTATGCTCTGTAGTATTTATAAAAGGTCGTATTAAATTCAAGAAATTTTTTTAAAAGCTATTGACTCTAACGTAACGTGATAGCATATAATTATATTTGTAGTCGAGATTACAAAAGTGTACGCAATAGAGTTATGTAACTTATGAGTAATGAAATGGAGGTGTTATAAAATGAAAATTAAAGAAGTAGCAGACTTAACAGGAATAACAGTAAGAACCCTTCATTATTATGATGAAATTGGATTGCTTCATCCAAGTAAGATAACAGAGGCAGGATATCGGTTATATGACGAAACGTCACTTGAAAATCTACAGCAAATATTATTTTTTCGAGAGTTAGGCTTTCCGCTTAGTGAAATTAAAATAATAATGGAAAATCCAAATTTTAATAGAATAGAGACATTATCAAAACATAAAGAAGTGTTAATTAAAAAAAAGGAACGTCTTGATGGGTTGATACAACTTGTAAATAGAACAATGAAAGGAGAAAAAACTATGAGTTTTAGAGAATTTGATATGACTGAAATAGATAGATGCAAAAAAGAATATGCAAATGAAGTAGAGAAGCTTTGGGGAGGTTCTAAAGCCTATGAAGAAAGCCAAAAAAAGACAAAAAACTATGGTAAAAAGCAGTGGCAACAAATAAGCCAAGAAAGTCAGGGTATCCTAAAAGCATTTGCTAGCAATATGGATAAAGCACCTGATAGTAATGAGATTCAAAGATTAGTTAAGCAGTGGCAAGAGTTTATTACTGAGAGATTTTATAATTGTACCAATGAAATCCTTTCAGGTTTAGGAATGATGTATGTGGAAGATGAAAGGTTTAAGAAAAGTATCGATAAATATGGTAAGGGAACAGCAGAATTTATAGCAAAAGCTATTGAGATATATTGCTTTAAATAGTCTTAACAGCATAATTAAACATTAATAGTGTTGAAAAAAGCAGTCTTCGGGCTGTTTTTTCGTAGAAATTAAATGTTATTAGTAAACCGATTATTAGCAGTTTGGTAACAAGCTATAAAAATGCACCCACCAAGTATTGTTGATTGTATGGTGGATGCATTTCAATTCTAGTTTATAAAACTGTTTTCTTATTTGATTTCAAACTTTTTAAAAAGATTGTTACTTAATATTCTATTTGATTGATTCATCTTGCAAATATTCTTTTATTATATTAAACTTTATATTCGTCATGTTACATTCTACCGTGTTTGGCTTTACGTAGTCTCCAGTTGTGGCATAGTTACCTAGTATGCATCTAGTGGAAATACAACAATCATAAAGAGCACATCCTTCACAGTCAGGAACTCTTTTATTTATAACTTGCTTTATCTTCTTTAATTTATTTGCATCCATTCCTCTCTCAATATCTCCAATAATGTGTTCTTCTTTACCAACCGAAAAAATACAAGGATACATGATACCATTAACGTCAATATTATAATGATTAGTTCCAGCATCACACAGACTTAAGCAATGAAAGTTATTATCTAGTATTTCCATTTTTATATCCTTACATTTATTGTCCAAAATATATTTTCGAACCTTACTAAATTCTTCTAAGACAATACTATAATCTTCATCTTTCCATTCATTTGAATAATAATCGGCAACAGGAACTATAACTTTAAATCCTTGCTTTATAAAATAGACTATATTATCATATAGAGAATTAATATTATGTCTATCATATGTCATTCTAATCCTTGTATTCGCATTTATCTTTAATAATTGCTTAGCATTTTTTATAATAGTGTCGTAATTTATAGAACTATCAAGAGACCTTCTGTTAAAATTGTGGGTTGATTCCTTGCCGTCTAGGCTAATACTTAAATCAATGTTATTTACTTCAAGAAACTTAATAACCTCTTGTGTTATTAAGGAACCATTGGTAGTCATACCATATGAGACATCTTCAAATGTTTTATTACATTGATTTACAAAATACTTTATGACTTCAAAATTTAATAATGGCTCTCCACCGTGGAAATCGATAACTAATTGTTGTTCAGGTTTCTTGTTTAACTTAATATAATTTAATATTTTATCAGCTAATTCAATAGTCAAGTCTTGGTTATCATACATTGAATGCACGTAACAATATCTACACCTAAAATTACATCTTAAAGTAACCCATATATTTACATAATAAGTTTTACGCATTTTCAATCGCCTCAATAATTCCTCTTCTTTTTTCCATACAATGATCACTTAAATTAGATTTATTAGCATTTTCTAAATAGGACTTTGCTAAAGAAGGACAATTCCAACACAAAGCTTTAATCTCGCAATCGGAGCATTCTTCTCTCGTATCTGGTATGAATTCAGAAAATTCCTTGAACCAATCCAGATTTTTATCCCACCTAAATTTTGAAGTAATATCTTCATCGTATAAACTACCAATCTTGTACTTTTCCTCATTAAAAAGGGGACATGGATAAACTTCACCTTTAGAGTTAACAAAAATTTCTGTTACTCCTCCAGGGCAGTCGTATGCACTCGTACAATTAACTATACCTCCTGACATAAACTGTACTATTTCATCAGAGTCAATATGGTTATCTTTAGCCCTACCTACTAAATTCATTGTTCTTATTTTTGGTTTTACATCAAGTTTTTTACAGAGTTCGATAAAATCTTGATCTAGCTTAATTGTATTATTATCAAAAGTCATAGACAACGTAATATAAGAAGCACCATGATTCTTTAATAACTTAATAGCTGCTATAACTTTTTCAAAAGTACCTTGTCCCCTTATAGAGTCACAAGTTTCTTCATCTACTCCATCTAAACTAATGTCAAATGAATCAAAGTACTTGCAGATGTTTCCAACATTCTCTTTATTAATTAATGTTGCATTAGTAGCTAAAGAAATACTACCTTTGTAATTATTTTTAAGAAAACTCAATGCTTCATCAAAATTTGTTACAAGAAGCGGTTCTCCACCTGTAATAGAAATGCCAAGTGGTTCTAATTCTACAATGCGTTTTATAAGATTCATATCAACAGTTATTTTTTCTTTAAAGGATTCTCCTTTAACATACGTAGCAGCATAACAACAATGTGTACAGTGTAAATTACAATAGTCTGTTATTGCAAAATTAATCAATTCGATTTTTTTGCTGGGATTATGCATAAGAATGTTGTAAGTTTCCATTTCATTTATCAGTGATTTAAAATAGTTTTTGCTATCTTCATCATAATCCTTTGCTATTTCTTCAATTTCAGTAATGGACGTAACATTTTTTATTTCTTCATAAACTGGTTCAGAGATAATTATTACTCCACATGACTCTCTATTATATATAAGTACGTTCCCACCAAAGTGGAATGTTTCTATATATTCCTTATTAACCATAAAATTATCCTCCTAACAAATATTATAAGCCTTAAATAATTACTACTAAATGACTATATTGCAATCGCACTTTTCGTTAATTACATCATCGTGGGTTGTTATAATGATGATTTTATTCATTTTTATTTGATTAAGATAATCCATAATATTTAACTTTGTTTTTTCATCCAAATGCTTCTCTAACTCATCAAATATGAGAATATCCGAATCTTGGATTAAAACTCTAGCTATTGCTAGTTTCTGTTTTTGACCGCTTGATATGTTCATGTTTACCTCGTCTACGATTGTATTATGGACGTCCTTTAAATTATTCACCCATTCCTTAAGTTTAACTACTTCAAAAATTTGATTCATTTTTACAAGATTGGGGGTTTTATCTAAAAATATATTGTTGCAGAGACTATCCTTAAACAATACAGAGTCTGTAGATAAATACGAAACTATCGAATCCCAAGTTAATCTACTGTCAAATAAACTTACCTGCTTTCCATTAACAAAAATTAAACCATCATTAATATTGTATTCTCCACTAAGAAGTTTTAATAATGTTGTCTTTCCAGATCCGTTTTTTCCCTTTATACCATATATATTACCCTTCGCAAACTGAAAATTAAAGTTCCATTTGTCAGTATCCTTTTTATACATAAAAGTAACATTATCAAATTTTATTTCTTTAACATCACCAATACTACTTGCTATATGATATTCATTTTGTTGATAGCAATCTAAATCCATTATTTTCTTTATTCTTATATAGGATACTTTAAAAATTTTAAGTTGCATAAAAAGATTCGGAATTTGTGTCAAATAACTTCCGAATGACCCAGAATATGTATTGAAAGTTATTAATCTTGATATAGTTAGCTGGTTATTTAGTACAAAATAGGCCCCTAGAAGAAACACAATTATTGAATTAATCAATGATCCTAAACCATTGATTAAATTGGACCTAGATATTATTTTAGTTGTCACATATCCTTTATGTAATAATAGCGTTACATTTTCAATGAATCTTTTTATAAGATAGTTAAATGCTTTATTTCTTCTATATTCTTCGTAATGATTAGCAAGTGCTTGAACCTTATCTGTATAGTTACCGGATATATCACGCTTTTCGTTTACTACTTTTTCTATATGCTTGTTATTCATCTTTTGAATAATCATTAATACACTAAAAACGATAATTATAATAAGCGAGAGATATATATTAGTGATTATCATAAAATAAAAAACACCTATAATATGTATAATAAGTGTTGCAAATTGATACACTATCATAATTCCGTTTTCACCTAGCGAAAAACAGTCACTATCTAAGCCGACTAATATGTCACCGATTTCAATTTGTGAAGGCTCGGTTTTAATATGATAATATATTTTTTTATAAACCTTAGAGCAAAGTTCTGTAGAGATTCGATTTCCTATTGTAGTAAAAACTAGAGAAGAAAAGTAGTCTAACAGTAATTGCCCTAAAAATAATCCCATAAATACTATAAAATATTTTAAAAACTGATTAAAATTAGACTTAGTTAAATTTACTAAGCTATTAATACTATCATTCATAGCAAATGGTATTTTCACTATTATGACTGCATTAGATATTAAAATTACAATTCCAAGTGTTATTAAAGATATTTGATTTTTGCACATTTGTATATAGAGTTTATATCTATTCATTGTCAATTCCTTGTCCTAAAAAATATTTTGTTAGTGATTCAATATTTTGCAAATCGCTGAAGCGAAGATAATAATTAGTATTAATTTGTAGCCCTAATTCATCTAATGTGGTAATATAATTATTCAATGAATCGTAGTCTTTCATACGATTCAAAATATGATTAGAATTATCATTAAATATTCTATTATTTGCAACCATAATTTTCTCTTTAATTGTCATTTCATTTCTACATACAGACCTACCGATATCTATTACTTTACCAAATAAAATGTTATTATTTACATATTTCAATGCCTTATGACTTTTTTTAAAATAACTTATATCTTGTTTTTCTAACACCTTACAAACATGAGCCAAGGCAACTGCAGCCCCCATACTATTCCCTGAAAAAGAATGATATGCATTATCTAGCGACTGACATATTATTGGTTCTAGAGGTACTTCGAATTGAATATCTCTTGTTGGATCATAACATATTCCTTCGTTTTCAGGTTCTATTAATCGAACTCCAAATACTCCTTTTAAACTTGCTGGATAACTCTTTTCTTTTCTATTATGAAGAGCTGAAATAATTATTTTTCCTGAATTTAATAAATTATTAATTTTCTTGTTCAGTTCATTTTTTAGTAAACCACTTATATCATCATCTTGTATAGCTAATGCAAGACAAACTATATCAAACTCAATTTGATTTAATTCATCTAATACATTTAGCAACATTTCTAAATTACATTCATTATTCTTATTTAGGAGCTTAATACTTGTAAAGCAATGATAGTCTAGTAACGATTTATTAATCTCTGCAATCTGAGACCCATGACCATGTTCATCCTTCCAACCCAAGCCCATATCTATTGTTTGGATCTTATCAGAAAATCGTGTATCAATCCCCGAATCGCAAATTATTACCTTTAATCCATACAAAAAACTTCCTCCTATAAACATTTTAATGAAATGAGGATATACCCTACTATTTAATCTTTAAGTATTTTTTATTATCTCTTTTTACTTAAGAAAGCATCATAATATGTTTTTACAGTACATCTTCTTACATAGCAGACAGGAACCATTCCACCATTTATTGGATAGTTTCTTCCAGAGATTTCTCTAGTTTGCTTACAATCGTGAAGACAATCTCTTTGTCCAATTACTTTAATAATTTTTGCTTCTTCAGGTAAACTTTTAATTTTTTTATTCATATTTTTTCTCCTTTATTTTTGAATTTGGTATATCCCCACTTCCTAGAAATATGCTTCAAATAATCATATTTTTCCATATCATTATTACATAATAAAGCATTTTTCTATTTAATATTACTATATAATTGAAAATTTGTCAATAATTTATATTATTTTTATTTATTTTCAATTAAAATCACGCATTTATAATTAATAATGCATAACGTATACAAAATATTATACAAATTTATAGTTATGATGTCAATGTTTTGTATTTATTAAATTAATTATTAAATCATACATCATTATGAATTTAATAAAAATTAATAAAATAAATATAGTTATTTCAACTGACAATTGAATTTTAAATAATGGTATGATATGGTCAGATATTATACTGTTTACAATAATAAAATATTAGATATATATGAGTTACGAGAAAGAACTAAGGATAAGATAATATTTGAAGTTATATAATACATAATGTATAAAATTAATTGATTATATTATTAAAAAAATAAGTAAAGGAGTAAATAAAAATGAAAATTTGTTATTTTAAAAAGAGTTTTGTTGTATTTCTAGTATTGTTTATGTTTACTGGATGTGCTACAAAAATTAATCATGACAGTAGTATAGAAAGAGAACAGTTGGCAATTGTCAAAAATAAAGATGCTGTGAAATACCAAGTAGATCCTGAGACATTCTCATTACAAATTATTAAAGATGACGATGTTGTGCCAATTTCTGCAGCTATGCAAAATAGAAACGTGGCCAATTATAATCAAAGTGAAAAGGTAACAAAATGGTCTTATCCTAAAGAGCAAGTAGATGTAGCTATAAAAGCACATAAGGACTACTTACATGTAACTATTACTTCGAGTTCAAATGATGACAATAAATTCCTATGGCCTAAAGTTACAGGAGAAACATTCTACCTTCCTTTTGGAGAAGGGAAAAGAATTCCAGGAGAAAATTCTACTTGGATCAATTACTTGCGGAATAAGGAATTTGAAATTTTAGAACAGTTATCAATGCCTTTTTGGGCAACAGAACAAGGGGAGCATACAGTTTTATTTATATTGGAGAACCCATACAGAAGTACAATGAATTTTTTTGATGATAATCATGTCGGATTTGAACTCAAGCATGATTATCCTAAAATTGATAATAACAAGATAAACAGTTTTCGAATTTATATTGCAGATAAGAACCCTACATCCGTTGCGAAAATCTATAGAGATTATGTAAAGGAAAAAGGAGATTTTATCACATTTAAAGAAAAAGCTAAGAAGAATCCAAATATAGAAAGATTATATGGTGCGCCACATATTTACTTAGCTGGTGAATATGTAATATCTTCTAAAAATATAAATTGGCAAGCGTTTCGTAAATCCTTAAATTCTGATGTGATAAAATATATTCTATCGTACACTTCTAAGTTAGAATCAGGTAAAGAAATGCAAACAGTAATCAACGAAATCCGCAATCAAGACTATGTAAATAAATATCAAAAGAATGTTGTTTGCAGGTTTTTAAGTGATGTTTTACGACAGGATAATTTTTTTAATTCAAGTACCTTTTTAAATAAAGATGAATTTATGAAAACTGCTATTGAAAAAAATAACAAAGATCAAGCCACTATTATTCAGTTAAATAAACATGCATTGTCATCAAATCTTCCAAATGTATTTGAAGATGCTCAGGTGTGGATGAATGATGAAACGGTAGATTTAATAAAAGACTTAAAGAACTCAGGGATTGAAAAAGCATGGATTGGTCTTCATAGTTGGGAACAAGCGTATGCGAAACCTGATCTTACTAAAACTGCCATCCAGCTAGGGTATTTAGTTGCGCCTTATGATTCTTATCATTCTATTCATAAACCTGGTGAGGAGAAATGGATTACTGCAATTTTTTCAGATATATCATTATATGACAATGCGACAATATCAAAGAAAAATGGTCAGAAAGTTACTGGTTTTCAGAACATAGGTCGCAAACTAAATCCTACATTGTCTTTACCTCTGGTAAAAGAAAGAGTAGAAAATATATTAGGTACACAAATACCTTTTAATTCATGGTTCATTGACTGTGATGCTACAGGAGAAATATATGATGACTATTCTCCAGAACATATAACAACAGAGCAGCAAGATTTAGTAGCTCGTTTAAATCGAATGAAGTATATCAGAGATAATTATAATATGGTAATTGGATCAGAGGGAGGACATGATTTTGCTACTTCAACCATTGCTTTTGCTCATGGGATTGAATTAAAAAGTTTTTCATGGCTTGACGATGATATGAAAAAAAATAAGGATAGCAAATACTATATTGGGAACTATTATAGCCCAACTGGTGGAGTTGCAGAACATTTCAGTAAACGGATTCCAATTAAAGACCATTTGTCAACAATTTTTGTTGACCCAAGATATGATTTACCGCTTTATAAGCTTGTGTATAATGATTCCGTTGTTACAACTTATCACTGGGATTGGTCAACATTCAAAATCATTGGCGCTGTAAAAAATCGAATGCTACGCGAAGTGTTGTACAATGTTCCACCAATGTACCATCTTGATAGGCAGCAATGGGAAATATATAAAGAAGATATTATAGCACACACCAAGTTTTGGTCAGATTTTAGTAAACAAGTCATTACAAAAGAAATGACAGAGTTTAAAAGGCTTACAGTTAGCGCAAGTGTGCAGATGTGTAGATACGGAGATAATATTGCTGTAATAGCTAACTTTGGTAGTAGTTCATATGACTATTATAGTGTGGAGATTCCACCAAATTCTTTGCTACTAAAAATTGATGACAAAATACAAATCTATTCTCCTCGTGTAGCAGCTAAAAACCAATAATCTATTGATCACTATTTACGCTTATATTTAAAAAATGTATGTATTGTATAAATAAAACTTGATTCAGATTGTTAAAACGTTACTCAATTTAATAATAGACGTTGTTATTGCAGAAATAATAACCAAGTAAACTTAAACCATGAAAAAAATTAGTAGTATTTAACAATTGAACAAAAAAGTCATTATTAATAATGATATTTTCAAGTTAGCAAAATTTATATAAAATTGATTGGTTTGACAATAATATTCAAATAAATTACAATAAACTTTTAAGCTCTATAATTTAGCGTTGTTAAAATCTAATGGATGTAGTCCTAATTTATTATCAACAGTGGAGTCCATGTTATCTTATTTATGAAGATGCAAATTTAATAATGGTCTAAATTTGCCTAGTTGGTATGTTTAGAGTATGCTAGGGAAAAATAGTTGGTTGTCAGAAAATCAGAAAGAAATTAACACAAAATAATTGACACTAGGGAGTGATTTATATGGAAATCTGGGATGTTTACGATAAGAATCGTAATAAAACAGGTAAAACAATAATCAAGGGCGAAACTTTGGTGCAAGGAGAATTTCATCTTGTAGCCTTTGGAGTAATCAAAAACTCAAATGGACAATATATTATTTCAAAGCGTTCTCTAAATACTTCGCATCCAAATACATGGGAAGTTACAGGAGGTGCTGTAGGGCATGGAGAGTCAAGTTATGAAGGTGTATTACGTGAAATTAAAGAAGAGCTCGGTATAGACATGAAAACTAAAGGTGATTTGGTAAAGACATTTTTTAATATTGATCCTGAGTGCTCAAGTATTCAAGATGTATGGCTATTTAAAGAAGACATAGATGTGAATACAATCATTGTTCAAGAAGAGGAAGTTAGTGAAGCAAAACTAGCAGATATCGATGAAATCAAGCAACTTTTTCATAATAATGAGTTCTTAAAAGGTAACCCTCATGTGTTTGAGTGTTTTGATGAGATAGATTTATTGTAAAGCAATTTAGGAGTTAATTTTTCGGAATAGAAGTTTGTACAGATAATGACAAACCATGAGTTATACCTTGCTTCACTATTCTAAAATATTTTGACAGATATGACATTAGAATGCTTTTTCTAGGATGAAAGTAAAGAGTTAAGGATTTTGTAGAAAACGTTATTGGGCAATTATAATAATACATATCGGAGGTAAATTAAATGAAAAAAAGTTTAGCTATCGTTGTGGTAACTTTAATGTTGAGTGTTTTGGTAGGTGGTTGTTCCACCAAGCTTGAGGAGACGAATGCTCTACTTTACAAAAAAGGACTTAAATTAATTGAGAAGATGGATAGAAAGGCAGAAAACGAAGAGTATATAAAGCTCATGGATGATTCAGCTGAATTACAAGTTACAATCAGTAAAATCGGAGAAGGTAATTATAATTCACCCAAAGGTATATATAAAGTATCGTTTCCTAAAGGGTTAACATCTTCTATACATGGGGACAGCGAGCTTGCTAAAATAACTGGTGATTTAAAAATAGAATTAGAAAACAGAATGCTAGCAGCTATTCCATCTAATATCAATGCTTCTTCAGGGCATTTGTATTTTATTTCATCATCTATGCTCAATTCTTTTGATGGTTTTATACACGAAGGTTTAATCGATAATACTTTGTATATTTATATTTATGAAAGTGATTATTCTGTAATAGTATCTTTCGCTTCGGGGAATGAAAATATTGTTTGGTCATCAGCAAACTTTATAAAGACTGGTTCACTAAATCAAATTTCATCAGATTCAAAGATGTTAGAGTGGCTTAAGAAATATGCTTTTATTACTGATTGTAAAGTAGAAAAGATTGAGCAAATTAGGTAAATGTAAAGAGAGAAAAAATAAGTTTTTTTGTAAACAATAAATAAATTATATTTAATCAACAATGATTAGGATACATTATTGTCCAAAAGTTTTAGTAGTATTGTTTGAAGTTGGAAATATCAAAATACTGCAAATATTGATAAGGAGAATAGATTATGTGTTTAGAATATATATTTAGAAAAATGAATAAAGAAGACGGTGTATTTATTAGAGAAATGTGTTATCAAGCAATATATGTTCTTCCAAATGAAGAAGCTCCTTCAAGAGATAATTTGAATGTACCTAAATTGAAGAAATACAATGAGAATATTGGATTAGATTCAGATTTTGGGATAGTAGCTATTGAAAAAAATACTATGAAACCAATAGGTGCAGCATGGTTAAGACTATTTGATGAAAAAAATCAAGGGTATGGATTTATTGATTCTACAATACCAGAGTTGAGTATGGCAGTTGATTACGCTTATCGAAATAAAGGTATGGGAAGTAGATTGTTAAAACAACTTTTAGAGGGTTGTGTAAAGCGGTACCCTAGTATTTCATTAAGTGTTGATCAGAGTAACTATGCATATGATTTATATAAGAAATGTGGATTTTTAGATATGAAAATAGAAAATAAAAAAGTTACTATGTTATTAACAAGAAGTAATTATGCTGAAAGGTTAAAGATGATAAAGATGATAAAGATGATAAAGCTTATACATAGTACTCGATTTATGATAAAGAAATACACCTACGCATAGAGGGGAATGTGTAGGTGTATATGATTATTGAGAAAAAGTTATCTCATTAATCATATATCGATAAGCTAAATTTACCTAATTCTATTAATTCTAATTGATTTATTCCTTATGTAATAAAACGAACTGATTTTGTGCACAACCTACTTCATCAGCTACTGATTGGCACTTTGCGCGTAATAGAAAAAAGATGGTTTTATTATCTAAACAGCTAAGTGATTCAAAGTTTGCTTGTCCTTTAGAAATAATCATATCTGCATCTTTAAATGATTTGAGAAAATTCTCCGAACAAGCTGATAGTTCGATTCCTTGAATTGATGCACCGCTATCAATAATTTTTACTAATTTATCCATACCAACTGTGGTGGCGTCTTCCATAGTAACATCATTTACTATAGGCCCTCCTTTAACAACATATGTGATTTTGTGTAACGGTAAGCGCTCAATTAGCAGTTTATCAAATACAATTTCACCAGCGTTGTCTCCAATGAAAAGAATATTACTTGCATTATGTGTAGCTTTCAAAAAATCTTCACTGGTGCCACCGAAAAGTTCAGTCGTTAGGCTGTGATTAATAGAATCTCTCACGTCAAGTTCATCAACATTAATGCCTAAACCAAAATCTATAATATTTCCAGCGATACTTAATCTTATAGCTGTATCAACTGGAGATTCACTGTTTTCAATTTGTGTATTCAAAGATAATTCGCTGACTAATTGCTCAGCAATATGGTTGAATTTTTTCTTTTCATCTCTATATGGGTCTTTTATTTCGGTTATTTTTTTTGCATAGTTATATATTAGCCCTGTGATGTATGGCGGAGACGAGTTTGGATAATTATTGCTTATTACATCTAAACCATATTTGATGATATCCTGCTGGGTGTTTTTGTCATTAGTTAATTTGACAGCTAATTTTGTTAATTGTCGTGTTATACAAGATAGACATTCGTATTTAATTTCCATGTCGAAATAAACCTCCTTTAAGTTATATGAAATGCTATAAAAAAGTTTAACATATTATGATTAAATTGTATAATAAATAAATACGATACTAATAATCGAAAATAGTGATTATGATAATCTGGTGGAGGTGTGTCATGAATATTGAAAACTATAAGACTTTTTTGGTATTAGCCAAGATAAAGAATTTTTCAAGAACTGCAGAACAGTTAAACATTGTGCAATCAACCGTTTCATCGAGAATATTTGAACTTGAAAAATATCTGGATATAGAATTGTTTAAGAGAACTAATCGTAAAATTGAAATCACTGAGGCAGGAAAAACGTTAATTCCTTATGCTCAGAGATTAGTGAATCTAGAAATAGAAGGGATAAAAAACGTTCAAAGTGTTGGTGCTTATGAGGATTGTTTAAGGATGAGTATACCAGGTAGTGTATATAGAGAACGTCTATCTCCTTTGATTTACATATACTACGATTTATATCCACAATTCACTGTAGATGTTAGATTTCATAAAACAGTAGTGCAGTTAGAAATGTTAATGGATGATAGTATAGACATAGGATTTATTTCTAGAATACCAAGTACAAATAAGCTCATTGTTAAACCATATTTGGAATATTCGTGGATATTGGTATCAAGAGAAGACTATAAGGTTTCTAAATCTATTGATGTAAGTGAATTGAATTCTATAGATTTATGCTTTAATAATCTCAATGAGGAATATAATGAATGGCTACAGGATGTATTACCAAAGAATTTTAGACCTAGGATGAATATGAACAGTACTTTACAGCTTATAGAGTATGTGAAAAAAGGTCATGGATGTGCTTTATTACCTAGCTATGCAGTAAGAGAAGAACTAAAAAGCGGAGAATTTAAGGAAATTGTTATTGATAATGCAAGACCAAATAAATTCAAAATATATTTGGTTATAAACAAAAGAAGGAAAGATTCTGATGCGGTGAAGAAGTTTCTTAAATTATTAGAAGAATCACAATTTAGCTAGTAACAGATTTGTATATACATGTAGATTAGAGACTATAGATATGTTATAATATTGTAAAGCGATATCGAATTACGATATAAAAAATAATAGTAAGAGGGTAATAGTATGAAAAAAAAGATTTTAAGAAAGCTTTTTTTAGGGTTTATACAAATTCATATATTACATCACGCTAAAAAGACTCCTTTTTACGGAGCTTGGATGATTACTGAATTAAAAGGTCATGGTTATGATATTAGTCCTGGTACTTTGTATCCTGTTCTTCACGATTTGGAATCAAAAGGGTTGCTCAGAAAAACAGAAAAAAAAGTAGAAGGTAAAATAAGAAAGTATTATGAGATAACAAATGATGGTATTCAAGTATTGATTGAAGCACGCAAAAAAGCCCATGAACTTTTTAAAGAAATTAATGATTAATTAGGGGGAAGTATATCATGAACGGCTATAAAGAGATTAAGGAAGATGTACAAATCTGGAAATTTTGTTTTTATGGCTTTTTCAAGAATCTAAAATTCTTTGAACCATATCTAATAATTTATCTTATTAGTATGAAACTCAATTTATTTCAAATAGGCATTTTATTTTCATTGCGTGAAGGCATTACTTATATATTTGAAGTGCCGAGTGGTATAATTGCTGATCACTATGGCAAAAAAAAGAGAATTGTTAATGTGCTTTGTATTTTATATTATTTCTTTTGTGTTTTTGTTTTTGGGCATAAATTTAATTTGCTTATCTATAGGCATGATTTTCTTTGGCTTAGGAGAAGCCTTTAGATCTGGAACACATAAAGCTATGATTCTAAGTTATTTAGAGCATAAAGGGTGGTTTGAGCATAAAGGATATGTTTATGGGAGAACTCGTTCTTATTCTCTTTTAGGATCTTCGATTTCATCATTTTTGTCTATACTGTTAGTGCTAAATTTACCAGCATTAAAATGGATATTCTTGATTAGTATATTACCGTATATTTTAGATTTTATATTAATAATGAGTTATCCCGAGTTTTTAGATGAAAGAAAACATATAGAGAAAAATATTAAAACGTTTTACAAAACTAGTGTAAAACATTTAAAATCAATAGCTTGTAACCAAATAATTAGAAAAATTATGCTAAGTGCGGCGTTTTATGATGGTGTATTTAAGACGATAAAAGATTATATACAGCCTATTTTACAATCACTTATCTTAGCCGCAGGTGCAGGCTCAATAATGAGTTTAGAAGCAAATCAAAGTTTAAAGGTTTACTTAGGTATAATCTATAGTATTTTTTATATATTTAGCTCTATTGTGTCTAAAAATATATATAGGCTAACAACTAGATTAAATGCAAGATTTGTATTTGAGAAAATGTTTGGATTGATGGGTTTTCTATTGATAATAATATCTTTTTCTATTTATCAAGAGCATTTATTTTTAGCAATTAGTATATACTTTATACTTTACCTTATGATGAATGCAAGACGGGCTGTATTTGTGGATATTTCTAGTGACTATATGGATAAATCTCAGCGTGTTACAGTACTATCTATAGAGAGTCAGATTAGATCAATTTTAATGGTAATTATGGCACCAACTTTTGGATGGATTGCTGATAAATTTTCAATAAGTGTTTTATTTTTAGGAATTGGAGTTGTATTGTTGTTAATAAGTCGTTTATTTAAAATAATACCCAAACGGGTGAGTGCAAGTGAAAAATAGAAGACATAACTTTAAAGTGATTTTTTATTTTATGCATTTAAGCAAATTATGTAATGTAGTAAAAATATACGGATTAGAAAAGAGGGGGATATATGTACAAAAGGGGAATGGTTTCATTTATAATTATGATTTGTTTACTCTCTATATCTTTGATAGGTTGCAATAAGAGCGTACAAAGTGATAATGTAGCATCAGAAAATACAGATAAGGCAAAACTAAGTTATCAAAAAGCTGTAGAATTACATCAAAAAGGTTATAATGATGAAGCAATAAAAGCTTACGATAAAGCTATCCAATTAAATAAAAACTATGCTGAGGCTTATGTTGGTAAAGGTGCGTTGCTTTCGGGTCTAGGAAAGCCAGAAGATGCTATTGATCTATATGATAAAGCGATTTTTGCAAATCCTACATATGCTAATGCTTATTATGAAAAAGGTAGAGATTTATATGTCATGCAAGATTATAATAAAGCTATAGAAGCTCTTGATATAGCAATCAAGTTAAACTCTAATTACTCAGATGCCTTTTTTTGTAAAGGGGTTATATACAAAGAGTTAAAACAGTATGACAATGCGCTACAAGCATTTAATAAAGTAATTGAGTTAGACGAAAGAAATACACTAGCGTATATCAATAAAACGAGAGTGTTACAAGAATCAAAAAAATACCAAGAAGGTATACAAACTTTAGATACTGCTATAGAATTAGTGACTAATGATGATTCACTTTATTTTGAAAAAGCTAGAATATATACTTTGATGAAGAACTTTGATTATGCTATAAAGAGTTTAGCTAAAAGTATAGAACTAAACTCAAACAACGCTAAATACGCAAAAATAGATGAGATATTATCAAGCTTAGAGCTTATAGAAGAATTTCAATTATTGTTAAGCGATGTATCAAAGGATAATACTTGGAGTTTTAATTTAGACGATTTATATCTTAATGATAAGCAAGTTCTAAATGCATCTTACGAAGATATTATAAAACATTTTGGGCAACCAATAAAGGTTGATTCATATAAATTGCGTATGGCAGGTACAGATGATTACAATTATTTTTTAAATGTTAAATATGAAAGCATGGAGTTAGAACTATTTTTTTATGATAAACAGCTTGATGAGCCAAACTCTAAAGATAGTATTAAAAGATTTGATGTTATAGGACAGAACATGGAACTAGCATGTGGTTTAAAAGTCGGGATGACAGTTGACGAAGTAATTAATAAATTCGGGACAAGAGAAATCTATAAACTAAACAGCACAACAACAACTGGACATGAAGTTAGTGCAATTAATAATATTTTGACTAGATCCAAACCCAAGAAATATTATAGTCAATACAATGAAGCTATGTATATAGATATGGATTGTGAGAATGTTAAATCAGAAGATGTGTCTAAATATATGGGATTAGTCTTATTG
The DNA here is from genome assembly GCF_056892235.1 of Abyssisolibacter sp. ZYX002. Taxonomy (NCBI): domain Bacteria; kingdom Bacillati; phylum Bacillota; class Clostridia; order Eubacteriales; family Clostridiaceae; genus Abyssisolibacter; species Abyssisolibacter sp. ZYX002. The sequence goes on along the minus strand of NZ_JARMXH010000009.1, from coordinate 26,698 downwards.
ATCAAGGATAATATGGTGGACAGAATAGTTTTAGGATATCCAAATTTACCTTAACAAATAATAATAAAGGGAGGTAGTTAATACTAATTGGAGTATTAACTACCTCCCTTTAGTTTTGTTATTAATTAGTATAAAGTTAAGCTGAAAAAATGAAGACATTAGATTTGAATATCAATAATTAAAAAGTGATTCACAAGGATTTTTTGACATTGTTCTTCGACAAAAACTAACAAAAGAGAATTTATTAAATAAATTAGTATTCTTATAGGGGAAAGTATAACAGATATATTTTAACATTATAAATATTTATATAATTCTAAATTATTTGACAATTGCCATCGAATCAACTATAATTTATCTTAAGTATAAAAAATTTTTATAATATCAAAAAAATAATTTGCTAAATACAAATATAGAAGTTGCATAATGATAATAAACAAATTTTGAACATAATATTTTGATTCTTATTAGAAACCCGTTACAATATATAGTCAAAATCATATCGATATATTATACAATTAATCAATTAAAAAACAGGTATATGATATTTTTGTTCATGAAAACGTTTGCGATTATATATCTTTAAGGAGATTAGTTAACATAATAGTTTAGTAAAAAGGAGGGATATTGGTTATATCATTGTTTGTATAAAATGAGTATAGAATTTAATTTAGGAGGTTTAGATAAATGAAAAAAAAGTTTAGTATATTATTGGTATGTGTATTAATATTAAATATTTTAGTTATAGGCTGTAAAGGTACGAAAACAACAAATAGTGGTGAAATCAAGGATAAAGAGGCAAATAAGGATAAAATAGTACTTGCAGTAGGCTCTGTTGAAGATACTTTTGATCCTCCTTATCTTAGAAGTAAAGCTCATAATATTGCTGCTACACATGTATATGATAGTTTGATTAGTTTAGATGAAGACGGAAAACTTATACCAGCAATTGCTGAATCATGGTCAAATGTAGATGGAGATACATGGGAATTTGTTATTAAAAAAGGTGTAAAATTCCATAACGGAGATGATTTAAAGCTATCTGATATAGTATTTACATTTAACAGATACAAATCTATACCAGCTTCTAGTTCTACAGTAGAAGGAATAAAATCTGTAGAAGCAAAAGGAGACAACAAGGTTTTGATACATACTGATGGAATTAGAAGTAATTTAGTTGATATGATACCTCTTGTTAGTATTGCTTGTGAAAGAGCTGTAAAGGAATTAGGAGATAAATATGCTAGTAATCCAATAGGAACTGGTCCATATATAGTAAAAGAATATATAAAAGGAGACAAAATAATTCTAGAAAGATGGGAAGATTATCCTTTTGAAAAACCTAAACTTAAAAATATAGTATTTAAAGCAATTCCAGAGAGATCTAGTAGATATATTGCATTAGAGACTGGAGAAGCAGATTTAGCTCTTGAGCTATCATCAAAGGAGCATGAAAGAAGTAAGACTACTGATAAAATAAAATCTATAATCAAAGAGGATGCAGGAACTGTATTTACATCTTTGAATTGTAAATATGAGCCATTAAAAAGTAAATTAGTTAGACAAGCTATTGCTCACGCTATAGATAAAGAAGCAATAAAAATCTTATCAGGTGGCTCTAGTATCTCACATAGTATGGTACCAAAGGTATTACCAAGCTATAACGATAATATTAAAAAATTTGAATACAATATAGATAAAGCAAAAGAATTATTAAAAGAAGCAGGATATGAAAATGGTTTTGATCTTAAAATAACTATATACGATGCTGGAAAAAAATCAACTGCTGAATTAATACAATCGAACTTAGGAGAGGTAGGAATTAATGTAGAAGTAGAGCAATTAGAGTTTGGAACGTTTATTGAGGGTCTAGATGCTGGTACGCTACAAATGACAATAGCTAGTTGGTCTATGGACAATCTTCATCCATCAGGTGGTGTAAATGTATACTATAGTAAAATGGCAGGCTCATATGCAAATAATTCTTATTATGTTAATCCAGAGATAGACAAGTTAATTCAACAAGGTTTAAAAGAGGTGGATGCAGCTAAGAGTAAAGAAATTTATGATAAAATCCAAGTGATTGGTGCAGATTCTGCAGCATATATTCCATTACTAAATCCTTTATCTTATTATGTAACGAGTTCAAAACTTAAAGGGTTAGATGTTAAAATAGCATATCCATATCTAGATTTGAGTAAAGCGTATTTAGAGTAAATAATTAGATAAAGTATAATAAATAAATATACGGGGTGTCGTAGTTGCAAGATATATAATTTATGGTGTAGATATTACATATAAGCCTGTTTTATAAATTAAGTTAACCGTATATTTATTTTTGATTTTAATATGTAGAATAAACTAAATTAAAATAAAATAGCTAGTTACCTAACTATATCAGCTTGGAGGGATATGATGTTAAAATATATAATTAAAAGACTATTATATTTAATACCGATTTTATTATGCGTAACTTTTTTAGTCTTTGTAATATTATCATTTACTCCTGGAGATCCTGCTAGGCTTATACTTGGTAGTGGTGCTAAATCATATCAAGTAGAAGCTTTAAGAGAGGAACTGGGTTTAAATGATCATTTAATAGTCCAATATTTTAGATATATTGGTAATGCAATAACAGGAGATTTTGGCACATCCTATGCTAATAATGAGCCTGTAGTAGATTTGATAGCTTCTAGATTGCCCAATACATTAAAGCTAGCACTTTTAAGTACTTTACTTATAGTCATATGTGCTATTCCCTTGGGGATATATTCAGCAGTTAAACAAAATTGTATGCAGGATAATATAATAAGGATTGCTTCAATGGTTCTTGCGTCTATACCAGCCTTTTGGTTCGGGTTAATATTAGTATTAATTTTTTCTGTAAAGCTTGGATGGCTTCCATCTACAGGTTTAGAAAGTGTACTTGCGTATATCTTACCTGTAATAACCATGTGTACTGCAGGTATAGCTATTGATACTAGAGTAACCAGGGCATCTATGCTAGATGTAATGCGTCAAGACTATATACGTACAGCAAAAGCTAAGGGGGTAAAACCCGTTAAAATAATTAGAAAGCATGCGATAAGGAATGCATTAATACCAGTAATAACTTCAATGGGTATAGGATTTGCAGGTTCCTTTGGTGGTTCAGTATTAATAGAGACTGTATTTGGAATCAATGGTATAGGTCGCTTAATGGTAACTCACATAAGATCAAAAGATATGCCAACTGTTTTTGCGTGTGTAATACTTTTAGCTTCTGTATTTACTATAGTAAATTTATTAGTAGATATAGCGTATGGAATTATTGACCCTAGAATAAAGACTGAGATTAAAAGTGCATAAAATTGGAGGTGCTAAGATGAGTAAGGCATTAAGTGATGAAAAAACTTACAAAAAGAGAAGTCTATGGCTAGAAGCATGGAGAAGGATGAAGCGTAATAAAGTGGCAGTGCTCTCATTATGTGTGCTTGCAGTTTTTTTACTGATAGCAATATTTGCCGATGTATTATTCGACTATAAGAGTGTAGTGACTAAGCCTAATATAGCAAATAGATTAATGGCACCTAATAGTAAACATTTATTTGGAACAGATGAATTGGGCAGAGATATTTTAGCGAGAATAGCTCATGGTATGAGAATATCATTAAGTGTAGGTATAATATCACAAATTATAGGGATTTCTGCTGGTATAATTTTGGGTGCTACAGCAGGGTATTATGGAGGAAAACTAGATAATTTTATTATGAGATGTACGGATGTTTTTTTAGCTCTTCCACCTATACTTATGTGTTTAGCGATAGTATCTGCTTTAGGGACAAGCTTTGTTAATCTTATTATTGCAGTCTCTATTTCAAACATCCCTTTCATGGCAAGACTCGTAAGAGGGCAGTTTTTAACCGTAAAAAATCTTGAATTTATTGAAGCAGCAAAGTGTATGGGAGCAAGTGACATGACCATTATTTATAAGCATATCTTGCCAAATACATTATCACCTATTATTGTACAAGCAGCATTAGGTGTTGGTGGAACAATTATGGCTATTAGTGGACTAAGCTTTATAGGATTGGGAATGCAGCCTCCTTCACCTGAATGGGGAGCTATGCTATCCACAGGAAAGGAATACATACGTGAAGCATGGCATGTTACTGTAATACCAGGTATTATGATTATGATTACAGTAGTATTTCTAAATCTTCTTGGTGATGGACTAAGAGATGCAATAGACCCTAAGATGAAGGAATAGGAGGAACTAGCGGTGAAGGATAAATTACTTGAAATTAAAGATTTAGATATAAATTATTATACATCTGAAGGTGTTGTAAAGGCGGTTAATGGGATAGACTTAGTAATTAACAAAGGAGAGACAATAGGTTTAGTTGGAGAAACTGGTGCTGGCAAAACAACTACAGCCTTGGGTATTATGAGATTATTACAGTCACCTCCAGCTAAGATAGATGGAGGACAAATCATAATAGATGGCCAGGATATACTTAAACTAAATGAAGATGAAATGAGAATGGTGAGAAGTGACAAAGTATCAATGATTTTTCAGGATCCTATGACAGCGTTGAACCCTGTACTGACCGTAATAGACCAAGTTGCTGAGGTTATAGAAATTCATCAAGATGTAACTACAGAAGAATCATTTGAGAAGGCTGGAGAAATGCTCGAAAAGGTTGGGATACCAAAAGAAAGAGGAAAAGAATATCCCCACCAGTTTTCAGGAGGGATGAAGCAAAGAGTTATTATAGCGATAGCGCTTGCATGTAATCCACATTTGTTATTAGCTGATGAGCCAACTACGGCATTAGATGTTACCATACAAGCTCAAGTGTTAGATATGATGCGTCAGCTTAAAGCACAATTTAATACATCCGTGCTTTTTATAACTCATGACTTAGGGGTGGTTGCAGAGATTTGTGATAAGGTTGCTATTATGTATGCTGGTGAGATAATTGAATTTGGAACACTTGAAGATATTTTTGAGAATACTAAGCATCCATATACCATTGGATTGTTTAACTCAATACCAAAGATAGATGAAGACGTAAAAGTTTTACAGCCTATCGAAGGCAATATTGCAGATCCCATGAATTTACCATCAGGATGTAGATTCCATCCAAGATGTAACCATGCATCTAAGAAATGTAAGGAGCAACTACCTAAAAGTACGAGTATTGGTGATGAGCACATCGTTAAGTGCTTCCTATATGAAACTAATCAAAAAAGTCAGCAGGTGATTAATTATGCAAAGTAATAAACTAGTGGAGATTAAGAATCTAAAGAAATATTTTAAGACGCCAAAAGGTATGCTACATGCAGTTGATGATATTACTCTAGATATAAGTGAAGGAAAAACCTTGGGAGTTGTTGGAGAATCAGGTTGTGGTAAATCAACTACAGGTAGATTAGCTGTTAATTTACTTACACCTACATCTGGAGAGATTTTATTTAATGGAAAAAATTTAAGCAAAATAAACAAAAATGAGATGAAAGAGATTAGAAAGGAAATGCAGATGATATTTCAAGATCCCTTTGCATCTTTAAACCCAAGAAAAACTGTTAGTGAAACGATAGCAGAGCCTTTAAGGATACATAAAATATGTAACAATAAATCTGAACTGAATAATAGGGTAAAGGAGTTAATGGATACAGTTGGTCTATCTCAAAGACTAATAAATACTTATCCTCACGAACTTGATGGAGGCAGGAGACAAAGGGTAGGTATAGCAAGGGCAATAGCATTAGAGCCAAGTTTCATTGTATGTGATGAGCCTGTATCAGCTCTAGATGTATCTATACAAGCACAAGTTTTAAATCTTTTAAATCAGCTACAAAAGGAAAAGAATTTGACTTATATGTTTATAACCCATGATTTATCTGTAGTTAGGTTTTTTAGTGATGATATCGCAGTTATGTATTTAGGTCAGTTGGTTGAAAAAGCTTCAGCTTCTGAGCTGTTTTTAAATCCTACACATCCCTATACTGAAGCATTGCTCTCTGCTATACCTGTACCTAGGTTAAGAAATAGACCAAAGAGAATAATACTTGAGGGAGAGATAGTAACTCCAATTAATCCTAAGAGAGGATGCAGGTTTGCATCTAGATGTATTCATAAGAAGAAGAGATGTGAAGAAGAAAGCCCGCAGTTAAGAGATATTGGAAACAATCATTTTATATCTTGTCATGTTAAATAATAGAAGGAATTAATAAAGGAGGTAGGTAAATTGAGAGCAAAAATAGATTTATATAACTTTAATCTAACTAAGGACCAAGAGGAGCGAGCAAAAAAGATACATGATGAAAGTATTATTATAGATATGCTGTTTCAAGGACCGCTATCACCATACTCCTTAACAAAAGAAATAGAAGAAAAAACTAGAAAAGATGTATTAGCTATTACAAACGATCCATTTAAACAAATAGATTTGTCTCAGCAACTGTTATTAAGATATGCAATAGAAGGAAAACTTCCAGCATTCAAAGAATGTTGGTATGATTCGGGGATAACAGCTGGCAGTAGGCAAGCAGGTACAACTTCAGTAGAAGATATTGTATTTACTCAAATGCAATTTGATACATTTGACTGGTTAATAAAGGCATTAACTGTTGAAGATATCAGAAAGGCAAAAAGAGAAGGTAAAAAAGCTGGTATAGTACAAAGTCAATCGCCAGATGGTTTAGAGGACAATATAGATGGTCTAGATGCTATATATGACTTTGGAATGAGAGTTTTACAACTTACATATAACCTTCAAAATAGAATTGGGTCAGGAAGCTATGAAAAATCAGGTTCTGGAATAACTCAGTTTGGACAAAAATTTATTGAAAGAATGAATAAGCTAGGTATGGTTGTAGACTTAGGACACTGTGGTAAGCAAACCACACTAGATGCTTGTGATATATCATCAGCACCAGTTATTGCGTCACATACGTCAGCAGAGGGTGTGTATTTTCATAAGAGAGCTAAAAGTGACGAAGAGTTAATCAAAATTGCGAAAACAGGAGGAGTTATTGGAGTATTTGCAATGCCGACATTTATGGATCGCTTAGATAATAGGTTTAATGTCACTATAGAGAAAGTTCTTGATAATATAGATTATATTGTTAGTTTGGTTGGAGTGAATCATGTAGGGATAGGTACAGATTGGCCAATGAGTGAACCGTTTTGGTCAATTGAAACCATGAAAAATGAAGTTGCACCAAAGTTGGGATTTGTTAAGGAAGAAGGTCCTGATAGAGAATATATAATAGGACTAAAGGAGTATAGGCAGTTTATTAATATAACTAGAGGATTAATTTCAAGAGGATATTCTGATATGGATACTAAAAAAATACTTGGAGAGAATTGGATGAGAGTATTCAAGCAGGTATGGAAGTAGTGTAAATCATGTATTTTCAAATAATTTATAAGGAGATGTTGTAGAATGAGTATTTATTTATATAATACTGAGTTTTCCATATACAAAGCTGGTTTATATGAGGGAACAATAAGATTTACTGAAGATAAAATAAAAAGAGCTCCTGTAGATGCTAGAACGAGGGTTCAATTATATTATGATGAATATAAGCAAGAGGATGCTCTAGGTGAACTTCCTTATAATATGCTTTATAAAAATATGAAGTGCTATTGTGAAGGAGAATGGAAAGGTGAGGAAACAAGGCTGGAAAATGGTGATCTCTACAGTAAGCATATAACTTATACTGGAGAAGTGGATGGGAAAAAGGTAACTTCTCAGCTGTGGGCTCAAAGAGAAAATGGTCGTGTTACTGATATATTAACTGTAGATGGAGAAGTAATAGGATTTATACAACCTGGCAGAACGCAAATGATAATTATGGTAAAGAAGGGTTATGAAAAAGTAACTCCGCTAGTTAAATATGATGACCCTATTCTATCGCCTATTAGATATGGAGTAAACTTTCTTGGAAATTACATGGTAGAGATGAGAGATGGAGTTAAGTTAGCAACAGAGGTATATCTACCAGAAGGTATTAAACCTGATGAGAAGATTCCAACGATTTTCATTAGAACATGTTATGGTAAAGGTGATGAAGTAGGTAGGTTTTTACACTTTGTATCAAGAGGATACGCCTTTGTATTACAAGATGTTAGAGGAAAAGACGATTCAGAAGGAGAATTTCTACCGTATTATCATGAAAGAGATGACGCTAGCGATACTATTGATTGGATAGTAGCTCAAAAATGGTCAGATAGTAATGTAGGAATGTGGGGTGCCTCATACTTAGGATATATAGTAATGTCTGCTGCTGAAAGTGGTCATCCAAATCTTAAAGCGGTTGTAAGTGAGGTAAATGTCGGTTCCCCATTTATAGATACTATAAGACCAGGCGGAACAGTAGGATCGTGGCTAACATTAGGTTGGTCTCTAGCTCAATCAGTTGACAGAAGAATGGATTTTGATATTTTTGAGGGCAAGTCTGTAAAGACTAATGATGTTATAAATATAAGACCTATAAAGGAAATACCTAAAGAGGTAATAGGCAAAGAATCATATCACTGGGATGTTTGGAGTAAGCATTATAAATATGATGATTTCTGGAGACATGGAGACTTAACTGAGCATGGGCATAAGATTAAGGCTGCTATGTTGATTCAGTCAGGATGGCATGATGGTGACATTAAAGGTGTGGCAGAAAGCTGGAGAGCGTTGACAAAGCATGATGTACCTAATAGAAGAATAGTATTAGGGCCATGGCATCATGGACTTAATAGTAATAGAGATATGATGGATTTCAAATACGGTAACAATGCCATTGATTATGATTTTGATATTAGAGTATTAAAATGGTTTGATAGATTCTTAAAAGATATAAAAAATGGAGAGGATAAAAAACCAAGAGCAACATATTATTTAGATACTGAAAATAAATGGATGACATCAGATGATTGGAATCCAAAGGAGACAACATTAACGAATGTTTATCTAGCTAGTAATGGCAATGCTAACTCTCGTTTAGGTGATGGTAAAATAGTATCTTCTCCAGCAGAAACTATGGAGGATATATATAAATATGATCCTAAGAATGCATTTGGTACTGAGGATATGATGGAATGTGAGCCTATTGTACTTAATGAACTAGAGATGAGAAGTGATACAGTAGTGTATACATCTGAACCTTTAACAGAAGATTTAGCAGTAGTTGGAGCTATGCATGCTGAATTCTATGCATCAAGTAGTGCAGTAGATACAGACTGGAATGTTATTATTGCAGAGATTGATGAAGATGGTGTATCAAGAAAAATCTGTGATAATGCCTTAAGAGCAGAATATAGAAAAGGCTTTAATAACCCAGAATTATTAACACCTGGGGAAGTTGAAAAATACAGGATAGAATTGCCTTATCAAGGGCATGTATTTAAAAAGGGATATAAGTTAAGAGTGATTATAACATCGTCAAATCAATACATGTTCTTTCCAAATACTAATACTGGAGTAGATCCTTTTGATGAGCCAGAGCCAATTATTGCAACTCAAAAGATATATCATGGTACAAAATACCCTAGCCATATTGAACTACCAGTTTTGTACGGTAAGATGTAGTTAATAGACTAAATTTTTAGTATTTATCCACGGCATTATTAGGACAAGTACAATTTCCTCAAATATTCCCCCCGGCTATGCTGGGGTAGAAAGATCTATCCTGTGAAAACGTTTGCTAATGGGACTAGTTAACATAATAGTTTATTAAAAGGAGGGGATTAATTATATTAGTGCTTGCATAAATAGAATATAGAATTTAAATTGGGAGGGTTAAAAAATGAAGAAGACGCTTAGCATATTACTAGTATGTGTATTAGTCTTAAATATTTTCATTGTAGATTGTAAAGGAATAGAAGATAAAGGGGCAAACATAGGTAAGAGCAGTTATTTATATGATACGGAATTTTCCATATACAAAGGTGGTTTGTATGAGGGAGCAGTAAGATTTACTGAAGATAAAGTAGAAATAGCTCGTGTAGATGCTAGAACAAGGGTTAAATTATATTATAATAAACTTAAGCCAGAGGATAACCGTGGTGGCCTTAATTATGAAATGCTTTATAAAAATATAAATAGCTATTGTGAAGGTGAATGGAAAGGTGAAGAAATAAGGCTGCAAAATGGAGATATGTACAGTAAGCATATAACGTATACTGGAAAAGCAGATGGGAAAAAGGTGACTGCTCAGCTGTGGGCTCAAAGAGAAACTGGTCGTGTTATGGATATATTAACTGTAGATGGAGAAGTAATAGGATTTATACGACCGGGCGGAACGCAGATGATAATTATGGTAAAAAAGGGTTATGAAAAAATAACTCCACTAGTAAAATATGATGACCCTATTCTATCGCCTATTAAATATGGAATAAATCACCTAGGGAATTACATGGTAGAGATGAGAGACGGGGTTAAATTGGCTACAGAGGTATATCTACCAGAAGGTATTAAGTCTAACAAGAAGATTCCAACGATTTTTATTAGATCATGTTATGGTAAAAGCGAAGAAGCAGACCCATTTTTACCTTATGTATCAAGAGGATATGCTCTTGTACTACAAGATGTTAGAGGAAGAGATGATTCTGAGGGAGAGTTTCTACCATATTATCATGAAAGAGAAGATGCTAGTGATTCTATTGATTGGATAGTATCTCAAAAATGGTCAGATGGTAATGTAGGGATGTGGGGCGCCTCATACTTAGGATATGTAGTTATGGCGGCTGCTGAAAGTGGGCATCCAAATCTTAAAGCGGTTGTAAGTGAGGTAAACGTCGGTTCACCATTTATAGATACTGTAAGACCAGGTGGAGCAGTTGGATCATTCCTAACATTAGGCTGGTCACTAGCACAATCAATTGGCAAAAGAATGGATTTTGAGGGAAAGGAAATAGATGCTGATAGTCTTATAAATATAAGGCCATTAAAGGAAATACCTAAACAGGTAATAGGCAAAGAATCATATCAATGGAGTGTTTGGAGTAAGCATTATAAATATGATGATTTCTGGAGACATGGAGACTTAACTGAGCATGGACATAAGATTAAAGCTGCTGTGCTGCTACAGTCTGGATGGCATGATGGTGACATTAAAGGTGTGGCAGAAAGTTGGAGGGCATTAACAAAGCATGATGTACCTAATAGAAGAATAGTATTAGGGCCATGGCATCACGGACTTAATAGTAATAGAGATATGATGGATTTCAAATACGGTAACAATGCCATTGACTATAACTTTGATATTAGAATATTAAAATGGTTTGATAGATTCCTAAAAGATATAAAAAATGGAGAGGATAAAAAACCAAGAGCAACATATTATCTAGATACTGAAAATAAATGGATGACATCAGATGATTGGAATCCAAAGGAGACAACATCAACTAATATTTATCTAGCTAGTGATGGCAACGCTAATTCTCGTTTAGGTGATGGTAAAATAGTATCTGCCCCAGCAAAAACTATGAAAGATGTATATAAATACGATCCTAAAAATGCATTTGGCTCAGAGGATATGATGGAATGTGCGCCTATTGTACTTAATGAACTAGAAATGAGAAACGATACAGCAATTTATACATCTAAACCTTTAGCAGAAGATTTAGCAATAGCAGGAGCTATGCATGCTGAATTCTATGCATCAAGTAGTGCAGTTGATACAGATTGGAATGTTATTATTGCAGAGATTGATGAGAAAGGTGTATCAAGAAAAATCTGCGATAATGCAATAAGAGCAGAATATAGAAATGGCTTTAATAAACCAAAATTATTAACACCTGGGAAAGTAGAAAAATACAGGATAGAATTGCCTTATCAAGGTCATGTATTTAAAAAGGGACATAAGTTAAGAGTTATTATAACATCGTCGAATCAATACATGTTCTTTCCAAATACTAATACGGGAAAAAATCCTTTTGATGAGCCAAAGCCAATTATTGCAACTCAAAAGATATATCATGGGACAAAATACCCTAGCCATATTGAGTTACCTGTTTTATATGGAAAGTTGTAGTTAGTAGTATAATTTAGTTTAACATTAGTAAAGAAAAGAATCTTTAAATAATATAACATTGAGAGATAACTATTTGTTAGTGGAAGTGTATGAACATATATTAAATACGAAAAGAGAAAAAACTACTCTATAAAAATAGATGCTCTATGAAAGGATAGAGCATCTTAACTTTTGTTCTGTATAAAGGGGTAAGTTATATATTGTTTAGTACAATCCTACAGATAAAAAAACTAACAAATTATATATAAAAAATAGAATATAATATATGCTATAAGATGTAATCTGATTATAGGAAATATGTTGTTAACAAAAAAATAAAAAAGCACTTGAGTTTGTATAAAAATTGACAAAGTGATAATTAAGGTGATAGAAGAATGCTAAATTTTTCAATGGAAATTAAATGGGCTTGATGGTAGAGGAAAAGAACTTGCTTCAGATCTTTCAGGAGGAGAGAAGCAGCGTTTAGGAGTAGCACGCTCTATTTTCAAAAATGCGAATATCATATATGCTGATGAGCCGACAGCTTCACTAGATGCAAAGAACCGCCAACTTGTAATAGACTTACTTAAAAGGCGAGTTCAAAGTGGGGCTACAGTTATACTTGCAACGCATGATGAGAGGCTTGTAAAAGAATGTGATAAAATTATAGATCTTTCAAAATTTGAAACAATATTAAATAAAGGTTAAGATAAGTAATCTAATAGACAAAAATTTAAAGCTCTGACGTTTAAACAAAGCAACGGGGCTTTTTTTGATTACTTTTTCATCAATAATTATTAAATTAATTTTTATGCTTTGGCTTTAGATCCACTTATTTATAGTAGGAGCGATACATAATAGAACATAATATATAATGATCCCTATCTTATACTAAATTCTTATACATTTTATTTTCTTTTCTTTAATTTGGTGTAATCTCCATTAATGATCTAAATATATCCGAAAAACCACTATAATGTTTATACCTACCGCAGTAATATAATCCAACGTTTACTATATAAACACAAAATAATACGAACGATGTTTTAAAAAAATATTTTAATATATGTATTTTTATGATATAATCATTTTGAAAAAGTTTTCATGACTTATGAAAGTATTTTCATAAGTTTCAAGAAAGGAGCATCTTAATGGCTAAAATTAAAGATGTAGCAAAGCTAGCTAATACATCTATATCTACTGTTTCAAGAGTACTCAATGGCTCTGCTAATGTTAAACCTGATACTAAAAAAAGGATATTATCAGCTATTGAGGAGTTAGGATATAAACCTCTAGTGAGAGAAGTAGAGGGAAACATCTCATATACAAATACAATAGGATTAATAGTACCAGATATAGAAAACCCCTTCTTTGGTAAGATGACAAAAATTATGACTGCTATATTTGATAAGTATGGATACAATACTCTGCTTATAAATATAGATAGTGTCATAAAAAACAATCAACATCCAATTGATTCAGTTAAAAATAAGGTAGATGGCTTAGTTTATGCGTCATCTTACAAATACGAAGAAATAATAAATAAAGCAAAGGAATTAAAACTACCAATAGTAATAATGGACAGAGAGATAAGAAATATGATGGTTAGTTCCGTTGCAGTAAACAATGAATATGCAGGTTATATTGCAACAAAGCACCTAGTAGATATGGGACATAAAAGAATAGCCTTTTTTGGTGGCCCAGAGACAATGCAAGTTTCTTACAAAAGGATGGAAGGATATAAGCAATGTCTGATAGATTCAAATCTAGAGGTAGATGAAGAACTAATAGTGTTTGGTGATTTTAGAATGAATGATGGATATAACATGCATAAGTCGTTAGTTGAAAAAGGAGTACATATAACAGCAATTCTAGCAGCTAATGATTTGATGGGTATTGGTGCAATTAATTACTGTAATCATATAGGATTAAGAGTACCTAGAGATATGTCAGTTGTCGGGTTTGATGATATAGACCTTGCATGTTCAATAACCCCAAATCTCACTACAATATCCTATCCACTGGAGAGAATGGGTGAATTAGCAATAAAGTCAATTATCGATCAAATGAACAATAAAAATAAGCCACAGCTTATTACTTTATACCCTGAGCTTATAAAAAGAGAAAGTACAGGTAAGAGTGAGGTATGTCCAAAAGGAAGTGATCATAATGCGTAAAAACAAACTAATATATTTGATGCTAATCCCTGGTGTACTAGTCCTAACACTTTTTTTAATAATACCTATTTTAATTACTATATCACAAACATTTAAAGGTTCAGACGGAATAACAGCTCATACATATATAAAATTGTTTACAAACAAGCACTTTATAAGTGTGTACATAAGAACAATCAAGTTGGCTAGCATAACAACTATCATAGCTATCATACTGGGTTTTCCAACAGCTTACTATATATCAACAACAAACAAAAAAGTGAGGGGCTTATATATTATGTTTGCAGTATTTCCCTTATTAACAAGTGCAGTAGTAAGATCTTTTAGTTGGATGGTTATTTTGGGAAAAAAAGGTTTGTTAAATACTATGCTTATGAAGTTGAGTATAATAGATAAACCATTAAAGCTACTATACAACGAAGTTTCTATAGTTATTGGATTAGTGTATTTATTCTTACCATTAATGATTATGTCACTAGTAGGTGTGATGGAGAACATAAGCTCCGATTTGACAGAGGCGGCAGAGAGTTTAGGGGCATCAAAATTAAAAGCTTTCTTGAAAGTTATTTTACCACTCAGTATACCGGGACTTATAGTTGGTAGTGTATTGGTATTCACAGGTAGCCTTACAGCATATACTACGCCACAGCTTTTAGGAGGGAGTAAATCTATGGTTTTATCAACACTGATAAAGCAAAAAACATCTACTCTTAATAATTGGACAGAGGCATCTGCAATCGCGACAATAATGATAGTTACAACCTTAATCGTAGGTTCACTAATAAAAAATATGGCTAAAAAGCTTAATAAAGCAGGGTGATAATAATGAAAAGAAAAAATTGGTTTTTAACTATAATAGCAGTTGTTGTATACATGTTTTTGCTAGCTCCTTTAGTTATAATAACTGGAGCAGCTTTTGGAAAGGATAGTTTTTTAAGGTTCCCACCAAATGGATTTACTTTTAAATGGGTACAAAATATCTTTAATGTAGAAATGTTTATTAGAGCGTTTTACATAAGTATCAAAGTGGCTGTTATATCTACAACAATAGCAATGATAATAGGCATACCAGTAGCGTATGCACTAAGTAGATTTAATTTTAAAGGAAAGAGTATAGTGCAGGGTATATTTATTACCCCTGTAATAGTACCAGGAATTGTATTAGGATTTTCATTGATGAACTTTTTGATTATCAAACACGAATTACCAGTATTTATGAGCCTATTATTAGGCCATACAATAATCATACTTCCATATATCATAAGAGTAATATCATCAAGTCTTGATAACTTTGATTATAGCATAGAAGAGGCTGCAATGAGTTTGGGCTGTAATCAGGCTAAAGCCTTTTTCACGATAGTATTACCAAACATTACTTCTGGAGTGCTAGCAGGTTTTATATTAGCATTTATAAACTCATTTAATAATGTTCCGATGTCAATATTTCTTATAGGGCCCGGGATTAGTACGCTACCTATTCAGATGATGAGCTATGTAGAATATTATTTTGATCCAACAGTGGCGGCACTATCAGTAGTATTGATGTTAATAACAGCAGTATTGATGTTCATAGTTGAAAAAACACTAGGACTTAACTTTTTTACAAAGTAAATTAAGGAGGATGTCATGTCACTTATAGAATTAAAAAACATAAGCGTTGCGTATGGAAAAAACGTAGTACTAAAAAATCTAAATCTTAATGTGGAAAAGGGAGAGCTTATATCTCTTTTAGGGCCTAGTGGATGTGGTAAAACTACTACACTTAGATTAATTGCTGGTTTTAATACAGCAACAGAAGGTCAATTTATATTTAACAATAAAGACTACACTAAGATACCAGTTCATAAACGTAATTTTGGATTTGTGTTTCAAAGCTATGCATTGTTTCCTCATATGACAGTGAGTGAAAATGTAGCCTTTGGGCTTAAACTTAGGAAAGTAAATAACAATGAGATAGATAAAAGAGTAAAAGAAATTCTGGAGATTGTAGATTTAAAAGATTATGCAAGTAGATATCCAAAGGAACTTTCTGGTGGACAAAGACAGAGAGTAGCATTAGCAAGAGCCTTGGTTATAAAACCGGATCTCCTTTTATTAGACGAACCCCTTAGTAATCTAGATGCTAAGCTTAGAGTAAAAATGAGAGTAGGTATTAGAAAAATACAGCAAGAATTTAATATAACAACTGTATATGTTACTCACGATCAAGAGGAGTGTTTTTCGATATCTGATAAAGTAGCTGTAATGAATAAGGGAGTTATCGAGCAACTAGATAAGCCACAAAACATCTATGTGAATCCGAGAACACAATTCGTTGCAAACTTTGTTGGTTTTGAAAATTTCGTAGATTTTAAGATTGATTCAATACAGAGCAATTCCTACAAGCTTAAAGCTATAAATGGAACAAGTTTTAACGCTGTTTCAGATAGAAAAATAAATACAGAAGGTATCAAGGGTACAATACGCCCTGATGAAATTAGATTTGCAAGGGAGAGTGATAAAGAAAATATCATAAAGGGTAAAATCAATATTAGTACTTATCTAGGTAAAGAGTATCAATATGTAGTTAATACTGAATTAGGGTCGCTAATAGTTAATGGATTAGCAGACTGTAGGTATTCAAACGGTGAAAATGTAAGTCTTCACTTACCAAAAGAAAAAATTATATTAGTTGACTAAGGAGGAAATTTAATATGAAAAAATTATATTTAATAATGACTTTAGTTGTAGTAATGAGTTTTGCAATAATTGGATGTAAAAAAGATGATGCACCAGATAAAAATAAAGACAGTAATGCACAAAGTGAAGTAAAAGGAGAACCAACAGAATTTATAGTATCTACATGGGGTTATAATGAGGACAAGCTTAGAAAAAATGTATTTGAGCCATTTGAGAAAGCAAACAACGTGAAGATAGTATTAGAAGTTGGTAATAACTCTGATAGATTAAATAAGATTAGAGCTTCTAAAAATAGTAATATTGACGTTATATTTTTAGCTAACTCATTTGCTATACAGGGAGTAGAAGAAGGTTTATTCGAGAAAATAAATAGAGACAACATACCTAATCTAAAGAATATATACGATTTAGCAAAAGCTCCACTTGGAGAAGAATATGGACCAGCGTATACTCTTAATAAAACTGGTATCGTATATGATAGTGAGAGTGTTGATTTAGAGATAAAATCATGGAAAGATTTATGGAATGAAAAACTAAAAGACAATGTAGCAATCCCTAATATAACCACTACAGCAGGACCTTCAATGGTTGTGATGGCAGGAGCTAAAGCAAATATAGATGCATTAGAGAATTCAGATGCAGCATTTGAAGCTTTAGTTGCTTTAAAGCCAAACCTAGTTAAGACATTTGGAAGATCGTCAGAGGCTGTAAATATGTTTGCACAAGGAGAGATAGCTGTAGCAGCAATACAAGATTTTGCTTTTGGAAGAATTAAAGAATCTACACCTACAGCAGTATGGGTAAATCCTACAGAAGGAGCTTTTGCAGGTTTAAATACAGTAAACATAGTAAAGGGAAGTAAAAACAAAGAACTTGCTGAGAAATTTATAGATTGGTGTTTAAGCGAAGAAGTTCAAATGGCAAATGCAGTTGATAAAGTTGATTCACCTGTTAATATCAATGTTAAATTAACTGATGAGCAAGCTCAAGGATTGACTTACGGTGAAGAACTTATTAAATCGCTAAAAGTGCTTGATTGGACAAAAATAAATGGTGTAAAAGCTAAATGGGTAGAAAACTGGAACAATAAAATGAATAATTAGTTTGAGGTTACTAGAATACGGGATTTATTTCGTATTCTAGTAACCATAAAATAATAGGGGTGCATAAGTGTGGTAGTAGATTTGATAATAAAAAATGCATTTGTATATAATACTTATTTCAAAAAATTCTTTAAAGAAAATCTAGTCGTGATTAACGAAAAAATATTATATGTGGGCAGTGATGATATATCAGGATACGAATGTGACAATATAGTAGAGGCTTCAGGTAAATATCTAATACCTGGTCTTATTGATATACATATGCATATAGAGAGTAGTATGGCTACTCCAAGTGCATTTTCGCATGAGATAATAAAAAATGGAGTTACAACCATAGTGTCTGAGCCACATGAAATAGCTAATGTATTTGGGCTAGATGGGATTAAGGAGATGATCTTTAGTGGTAAAGATTGTGTAGCAGATATATTCTATGGTATACCATCATCTGTGCCATCAACAAATAGTGAGTTTGAAACAACAGGAGAAGAAATTGGATTAGAAGAAATAAAGAGCCTAGCACAAAGTGAAAATATCATATGTCTAGGAGAGGTTATGAACTATTATGATGTGGTGCACAAACCAGAGTCAAAGATAAATAAAATCATAGACTATATGAAAACAAATCATCCTGATATGCCAATAGAAGGACATTGTCCTAAAATCATGGGGAAAGATTTAGCTACTTACATCTATAGAGGTATAAATTCTGATCATACACAACAAATGGTTGATACAATGCGAGAACGTATAAAAATGGGTATGTTTATTCAGATACAAGAAAAATCATTAAAAAAAGAAATCATAGATTTTCTAAATAAGAATAATTTGCACGGTAATTATTGCTTTGTCACTGATGATGTAATGGCAGATACATTGAATATACAGGGACATTTAAACAAGATTGTAAAAAAGGCTCTAGAGCTTGGAATGAGTGAGGAAAATGCGATATTTGCAGCAACTTACACTCCAGCTATGAGAATGAATTTAAAAGATAGGGGTGCTTTAGCACCAGGAAAGATAGCGGATATTGTGCTTTTAGATAGTTTAGCAGAGTTTGATATAAACACTGTATATAAAAAAGGGGTGTTAGTCTACCAAAAAGGTATGGAGTATGACTACAAAGGTACTGATTACAGATATCCAGATGGATTTTATAAAAGTGTAAAGCGCAAGAAAGTTACAAAACATGATTTTGATATAAATGCTCCAATAGCAAATGGTAGTATTGATTGTAGAGTTATCAAAGTATCTAACAATACTACTTTTACGGAAGAGGAGATTCATAGTATAAATGTTAAAGACAATAAATTGCAATGGGCAGATAATGGCTGTTGTTTGATAGCTGTTCTTGAGAGATATGGTAAAAACAACAATATAGCACTTGGACTAATAAGTGGTGATACCATCAAAAGAGGGAGTGTTGCTACTACATATGCACATGATCATCACAATATATTGGTGGTAGGTAAAAAAATAGATGATATAGTACTTGCAGTAAACCATGTGATAGATAATCAAGGAGGCATTTATGTTGTAGAGGATAATGATATCAAGGCAAAAATAGATTTACCTATAGGTGGGATTCTATCAGATAAAAGTATTGCTGATATTGCAAGACAAACTAGAGATGTTAGAGAGGCTTTATTAGAGCTTGGATATGATCATTATAATCCAATAATGTCTCTTTGCACTAATAGCCTTCCTGTTAGTCAATTGCTAAAGATAACAGACAAAGGCTTAATAAAATTGAGCGAAAATAAAATAGTAGACTTATTTTTGGAGGTATAAAATGGCTTACGATAAAACATTACAAAAACATATTAGATGTAAAGAAGGAGATGTAGCAGAATATGTTCTAATTCCTGGTGATCCTCAAAGAGCTAAAAGGATAGCAGATACATTTGATACAGTAGAGAAGATAGCAGAAAACAGAGAGTATGTTGTATATACTGGATATAAAGATGGTGTAAGAATCAGTGTGTGTTCAACTGGTATAGGAGGACCTTCAGCAGCAATAGCTATAGAAGAGCTTGCGAAGATTGGAGCACATACATTTATAAGAGTAGGCTCAGCAGGTGGGCGTAGAGAAGATATACCAGTAGGTAGTGTAGTAATAGTAAATGCAGCAGTTAGAGGAGATGGAACTAGTAAAGAATATCTTCCAGAGATATATCCAGCTATAGCTGACTATGATGTTACCACAGCTCTAATGAATGCAGCTAAAGAAATATTGAAAGATGACAAATATTATATAGGGCCAAGTTTTTCGAGAGATGCATACTATATGCAAAATCATAAGCTTAACGAATTGCTACTAGATACTGATGTTGCAGTATCAGAGATGGAATGTGCTACAGCATTTATAGTAGGTTCTAAGAGAAGATTAAGAGTAGGTGCTTTAGTAGGTACAGATTCTAATATAATCAAGAAAAAGCAGTTAACTTTGCAGGAGAAAGATAGATTATACATGCAAGCAGAAAAAAATACGATAGACATAGCTGTTAAGGCTATAGTTGCTATGAGTACAGTTGAAAAGTAAAGGTCAACGGACTGTAGACAAAAAACAATTCTTGCGTTGTTGTTAGAATTTCCGTTGATCACTTACCCCTAAGTAAACTCTGCTACTCAATTTTAACACACTCTGATTTGAGACTTTTACTACAGTCTGTTAACTAGATGACTAAGCGTCAACATTTATGTTGACGTTAATTTTATGCTTAAAAATCACGCACAAATAGATGTTCTAAATAGCTAACTAACCTTATTGCCAAGGAAATATGTTGAAAATTGTCGATAAATATAATATAATAAAAAATGCAATTACTATTATATACTTAATTATGCAAAAAATATACAATAAATGAACAAAATATATGTAGTGTATAGGAGGCTAGGATATGGAGTTAAAAAAAGGTGAAATAGTTCTTGTAAAAGTAGCAAAAGACATATACGGTTGCATGGTTGAAGATAAAGGTATAGGTTGGTCTAATGCAGGGTTTATAAACAAAGGAGATGGCATGGTGGTTGATACTATGTACGACTTAAATTTTGCACAGAATTTAAAAGATTTATGCTTAGAGGTATCTAACAAAGACCCTAGATTTGTAGTTAATACACATGCAAACGGTGATCATATTTGGGGAAACCAGATTTTCGATAAATCAGACTGTATAGGACATATAACTCTTTTAGAAGATGTTAGTAGAGAAAATCCAGAGGACTTTCAAAAATTGAAGATGTTAGCTCAAGTAACCGACGATGATGGAATAAAACAGTTTGCAAAATTCATGGAGCCATTTGATTTCAATGGAATAAAAATAACACCTCCAAATATAACTTTTGAGAAAAAAATGGATGTTATGTTAGGTGATACGAAAGTAGAGTTGATACATATAGGGCCTGCACATACTAGAGGAGATGTGATGGTATGGCTTTCAGAGCAAAAAGTATTGTTTACTGGAGATATAGTATTCAATAAATGTACACCAATTTGTTGGGTGAGTATGAGAGCATGGATTAAAGTATTAGATTATATAATCGAAGAGTTAAAACCAGAAGTAATAGTGCCAGGGCATGGTAAGGTATGCTCAATAGATGAAGTAAAAACTTTAAAAGAATATTTTAATACTGTTTTGGAAGGGACAAAAAAATATTATGCACAAGGATTAAAAGACCCAATGGAAATATCCAAAAATATTAATATAGATCAATACATGGACTGGACAGAACCAGAAAGATTGTATATAAATGTACTTTCTATAATAAGAGAAATAGAAAAGAATTATTCACCATTGAATTTTGTAGAAATTTCAAAAGCAGTAAGAAAATTAGCAATTGCTTTAAGAGGTTAATTTAAACATTCAATTTATTTAACTCCCTTTGACTCGTGTGAGAATAAAGGGGGTTTTGTTAAGTAGCTAACTTAGTAATATAAAATATAAAATGGTATAAAAAAGGCACAAATCATATGAATTGCTATAACTGGTATAAGTATTATTCTAGGTAGGTACAGTAATATTGAATTTGGACAGAACAAGGGATTCATTGCTTAGTATTTACACCATCAATAAATATATTTGATTAACCGTGTGCTAATAATGTCATAGCTCATACTAAAAGAAGAGTTTAAAAATCAAAGAGCTAGTTACATAGGATTTTCACATGATAGAAAATCAATACCATTTTTATCAATAAGAAATTTATCTTATAAAATACTTGGAGTAGTGGGATGATTTTAGAAGAGATTAATCTAGATATCAATTTAGAAGAGACTGTTGATATAATAATGGACAGGTAAAACAATATTTATTGATATTAAGTAGTAATAAAGGGATCAAAACGGTGGATGAAACTAGCGAACATGCCCCTTTTGGACACCTTTACAGATGACAATACAATTGTTACAAAAATGTTATAAGTGTAATTGTAGACATATAATTTTTGTTTGCAGGTACACTTTTTTTGTGCTCTATTTAATGTGAAAATAAGATTATAGCTTAAATTTTTAAATGCATTTAGTTATCAATTTATAAGAATATATTTTAATAAAAATTTAAAAAATTTAATTCCTAGTAAAATTGTAGGTTTTATGTATTGAAGTAGTGAAATCAAAGTGGTAAGATTAAATTAGTAAATAAATGTGAGCTAATTGGTAAATTTATTATAGAAGGTGATAGAATGAGTTTATTAAAAGTAAAAAACTTAAAAAGTAGAGTCGATGATAAAGAAATACTAAAAGGTGTGAACATTGAAGTAAATAAAGGTGAGGTTCATATCATAATGGGACCTAATGGTGCAGGGAAATCTACTTTAGCAAATGTTTTGATGGGCCATCCTAAACATGAAATAGAAGAAGGAGAAATTTATATTGAAGATGAGATAAGTAATGAGCTAACAGCTGATGAAAGAGCAAAGAAAGGGCTATTTTTATCTTTTCAATACCCAGTAGAAATTCCAGGTATTACAGTTAGTGAGTTTTTGAGAACAGCTAAAAATGCTATTACGGGGGAAAAACAGACCATAGGAGATTTCAACGAATTACTAACTCAAAAAATGAAGATGCTACAGATGGATATATCCTATGGGCAGAGATATTTAAACCAAGGTTTTTCAGGTGGTGAAAAAAAGAAAAGTGAAATACTGCAAATGGCTGTATTAGAGCCTAAAATAGCAATATTAGATGAAACGGATTCAGGCCTTGATGTTGATGCAATTAAGGTTGTATCAAGAGGTATCTCTCAGATTAGAAACACTGAAAATGCCATTATTATAATTACCCATTATAATAAAATAATTGAATACATTAAACCAACACATGTTCACATTTTGCTAGATGGAAAGATTATAAAAAGTGGCGATATTGAGTTAGCTGAGCAAATTGACCGTGAGGGTTTTAAATCTATTAAAAATTATATTGTCCAATAAAGGAGGACAAAATGAGAACAAAAACGTATGTTAATGATGTGGAAAGAGATATTTATGATGTAAAAGACCAAGATAGAGCAAGATATAAAACGGATAAAGGTATTTCAGAAGATATTGTAATTGCTATATCTAAACAAAAAGATGAACCTAAGTGGATGTTGGACTTTAGGCTTAAAGCATTAAAAATATACAACAAAAAACATTTCCCAAAATGGGGACCAAGGTTAGACGAGTTAGACATAGACAAAATAGTCACATATGTAAAATCCAATTTGAAGGCTGAAAATAGTTGGGATAAGGTACCACAAGATATAAAAAATACTTTTGTGAGATTAGGTATACCTGAGGCTGAAAGAAAATTCTTAGCGGGAGTAAGTGCCCAATATGATTCTGAGACTGTCTATCGAAATGTAAGAAAAGATTTGCTGGAGCAAGGGGTCATTTATACTGATATGGAAACAGCAGTAAAGGAACATGGGGATATTGTTAAAGAGTACTTTATGAAATTAGTACCTGTACCAGACAATAAATTTACTGCTCTACATGGGGCTTTTTGGTCGGGAGGATCTTTTATATATGTTCCACCTGGAGTGAAACTTAATAGACCATTACAAGCATATTTTAGGGTTAATGCAAAAGGCTCAGGGCAGTTTGAACATACGATTATTATAGTTGATGAAGGGGCAGAACTGCATTATATAGAAGGATGTTCTGCACCAAGATATAATATTAATAATCTACATGCTGGATGTGTTGAAGTGCATGTGAAAGATTCTGCTAGGTTAAGGTATTCGATAATTGAAAATTGGTCTAAAAATATGTATAACTTAAATACAAAACGAGCCATTATCGGAAAAGATGGTATATTAGAATGGGTTGCAGGTGCTTTTGGTTCAAAAATTGCTATGACTTATCCTATGAGCATATTAAAAGGGGAAAGAGCAAAAATAGAATATACTGGAATTACGTTTGCTTCAAATGGACAACATTTAGATACTGGAGCTAAAGTTATTCATGCAGCACCATATACAACATCAAGTGTAAATTCTAAATCAATCTCAAAAAATGGTGGTTATGCATACTATAGAAGTTTATTAAGAGTCAATAAATCAGCGCATCATTGTAAAGCGGTTGCTAACTGCGAATCATTGATGTTAGATAATGAGTCAAAGTCTGATACATTACCAATTATTGAAATCAAAAATGATAATGTTGATATAGGTCATGAAGCGAAAATTGGCAGAATTAGTGATGAAACAATATTCTATCTCATGAGCAGAGGTATTGGAGAATCTGAAGCAAAAGCTATGATTGTAAGAGGATTTATAGAACCTATTACCAAAGAACTACCATTGGGCTATGCAAATAAATTAAATGAGTTAGTTAATCTAGAACTTGAAGGAACGATAGGATAGGAGGTGTCAGGATGTATAATATCGACTTATTACATGAATTAAATAAAGGGAAAAGTGATTCTTTAATCACGTTAAAGGGTAAAATGTTAGAAATATTTGAAAATGAAAGTTGCCCAAAGTGGAAAAGGCTGAGATATTCATTGGACACTATTCCAAGTTACAAACCATTTAATACTCTAAATATTGAAAGCGATAATGAAGGAATAGAGATACAACGTATAGATAAACTAAAAAACGATTTAATATACCAAAGTTATAGTTCCATGGATAAGGAGTATGGTATTGATAAAAAACTGGTGGCATTAAGTGAACTTTTTTGTAATTCAGGCGTTCTAATTCATATTCCTAGAAATAAAAAAACAAAGCCAATTCATATAAAATATAAAATGGATAAAGAAAATTCATTACTTTTAGAACATAATATAATTATCGCAAAAGAAAATAGTGAAACAGAAATTTTTATAGAATATGATAGTGATACTAAAGAAGAGCTATTTCGCAATGGTATAACTAAAATTTACGCAGATAAAAATGCTATAGTAAAACTTGTAAAGCTCCAGACATTAGGAGATAAGGTGACCAACTTTGATGCAAATGTATCAGTAATAAAAGACAATGGAGAGATTGATATTATTCATTGTGATGTAGGAGCAAAAGTTGTAGGTTCTGATTACACATCATATCTAGAGGGAAAAAATAGTACTGTATCAATTAATGGTATTTATATTGGAGATGGCGAAAATAAGATAGATTTATCATATAAAGCATATCATGAAGGTCAATGCAGCAATAGTAATATGGAAGTTAGAGGATTACTGAAAGATTGTGCAAAAAAAGTATTTAGAGGTACTTTGGACTTTAAAAAAGGTTCAAAATTATCTAAGGGAAGAGAAAAAGAAATCGTTATAATGTTAGACGAATCGGTTGTATCTCATGGTATCCCAGCATTACAATGTGGTGAAGATGATGTTGAAGGTGAACACGCAGTAAGTGCAGGGCAAATCGATCAAGAGCAACTTTTCTATATAATGAGCAGAGGGTTTACAGACAAAGAAGCTAAAAGGATTATCGTAGAATCGAACTTTGAGCCAATTGTTCAAATGATTAGCAATAATAATATAAAGGGAAAACTAAAAGAAAGAATTCAAAGTAAATTAATAGATAATGAAGATTAGATTTAGAGTGGAGTAGTGGAGGGTTATATATAATATAAAAAGTACTTGTTACGGCTGTGTAAGTAGACTAAGAAAGAAATTCAGATAACTACGCAAAAACATAAACTAAATTGAGCTTTTGATATCTATAAAACAATAAGGTGGTGTCTAGACAGAGGCATCACCTTAATTGTTTTATAGAACAAATGATACAAGAGAAAATGGAAAAAAAACAAGCGCATTACAAAGGGTGAAAAAATAGTTCATTATACCTAATTCGACATAATGCGCTAAAAAATTCATTAAATTCGTTGTTTAACCATTAAATTTATGCTATAATGTAAAAAAATATTATACAACAAACAAATTTGAAGGAGGATTTAAAAATGAACAAATTAATTAAGTTTTGCATAATTACAACTATGTTTGCATCTATGAGTGTAAGTGCTTTAGCTTCATCAGTACCATGCTCGCCTAATTCAGCTAGTGGGTTAACACCTGCTATGACAAATAATATGAGGTCGATGACGACTTCGGCTATAGGTAACCTTACTACTACACCTAATACGAGGAGTTTCATGACAGATGTTAGATCAAGATTAACTTCTACTATAGGTAACATTACAGCTACAATTATTGAAGGTGACAATGCTACAACAACACCCGATAAAGCTCCAGAAAGTAGTAATGTTGCAACGACACCAATAAAAAATGTAGAAAACGATATGCGTGATATGATGGAGAAGGTT
>NZ_JARMXH010000008.1:0-119739 GCF_056892235.1 Abyssisolibacter sp. ZYX002 | reverse complement strand
AGCGTTCGTCCTGAGCCAGGATCAAACTCTCAAAATAAAAATTTATCCCAAAGTTAATTTCTTAACTTTCTTACTCTTTTAACGAATTGACTTCGTTTTGTTTCTGGCTTTGCACTGTTCAATTTTCAAGGTTCTTTTTGTCGTTTTTTCTTTTTGCGACGTGTTTTATTGTAACACGTTTCTTTCTGACAGTCAAGCCCTTTTCAAAACTTTTTTTCTGTGTTTTTTTTGAGCCTATCTGTTTATTGCGACTTGACTATAGTATCATGTTTGATTGTTTTTGTCAACTCTTTCGACAAATTTTTTTATTTGTCTATAACAAAAACAAGACATTACATATAAATAATATGTGATATCTTGTTTTTTGTTCATTGTTTTTTAATTATTTACTTTATGTAGTTCTCTATTTATTACTCTCCAAATTTCTTTTTTCTCAAATCCTTTTCTCCATGATGCTACCCCTTTTATATCATGTTTTCTTACTAGCTCTATTCTTTTTTCCATTGATTTTGAGTTTTCTAACCATACTTTGTATGTCTTATCATCCTCAACAAATTCTATATAATCCTGTTTACTTTCTTCATCCCAGACTATTTTAATTTCTTTTTCTTGTAGTATCTTCTCTATCGTATGCATTGAATAATCTTTTGCCGATGTTTTTATTTTACCATCTTGATTAATCTCTTTCCATAGCCTAGTATAAAAAGGAACTCCAAGTATTATTTTTTTCTTATCTACCATAGTCATTAGATTTTCTAGGCCTCTCTCTACCCAAGGTAAAGACGCTACTGATCCACTAGTCGGGCAACTCTTCCAGTGTTCATCATATGCCATTAGTATCATATAATCAACTACTTCCCCAAGCTGGCTTCTATCATAAAACATAGACCAATTTTCGCTTTTAGACTTAGGTGTCACATCTATTGATAGCTTTAAATTGTTTTCTTTACATATTGGATAAAACTCTTTCATAAATTGTGTGAGCATATCTTTTTCTTTAAGATAAACATTCTCAAAGTCTATGTTTATACCATCTAACTCATATTTTCTTGCAAACTCTATTATCTTATTTATAACCTTTTCTCTCTTTAATGAATTGTTCAATATTTTTGCTGTCATATCTGGATTAAAGCTATTGTCCACTAAGCCCCAGATTTTATAACCAACTCTGTGTGCCTCTCTTGAATACTGAAGTGATGCTTTATCTTTTATAAATCCATCTTCGTTATCTATGGAAAACCATGTTGGACATATGACATCTAAGCCTTCTATTTTTTCCATGGTCACTGGTGCTTTACGTTTTCTTCCTACGTACTCCCATGTTACATTTAATAAGCCATCTTCTAAATATACCTCTTCTTTTTTATCTATATCTTCTTTAGCTTCTGGTATGTTCTGCTTCATTTTACTATAATCAGAATTTTTTATGTACCCATAAAATCCTCTTTCGTTTCTTATATATGACCAATTATCTAGAGTTTTATATATGTATATATCTTCTCCTGTGTTCATTTTATCTAAAACATCAGACCACACACTGGTCTTTAGTCTGAGTCTTGTTCCATTTTCTATTTTTCCTTTTACTGCTACATTAGGTTCATCTACTATATATGTCTTCGATTCTTTTTTATAACTTATTTTATAATCTGTGTGTTTCTCTACAAATGACGATGACAGTATAGGTGCTCCTTGAAAAGTCTTTAATATATCGTTAGCTGATATTACTTTGGTATTTTCTTTTATTTGATTTTTTTTGTTATATACCCTTATTACTTTATCTTTTTTACAATATATCAGCGTTTGGTTATTTTTATCCCATAATATATCCATTCCTAATTTGTCTTTTATTATTTGATAATCTAAATAAATATTTTTATTATCGTTTATAGGTGTTATTTCATAATGTATGGGTTCTCCATTTATGACTATCTCATCTTCTTTGTTTGCATTGAATACTGGCTCGGCAACTAGGTTTGTATGATATACTAATACATACGTTGCTACAGCTATTGATACTAAGATACTATAAAATATTTTTTTCATTCTGCCCCCCTATTGATTGTTGTTTTATATAAAT
This sequence comes from Abyssisolibacter sp. ZYX002, assembly GCF_056892235.1. Lineage (NCBI taxonomy): Bacteria > Bacillati > Bacillota > Clostridia > Eubacteriales > Clostridiaceae > Abyssisolibacter > Abyssisolibacter sp. ZYX002. The sequence continues at coordinate 117,662 of NZ_JARMXH010000008.1, read as the reverse complement.
ATATACTCTTTAATTATATCTTATATAACCACTATTATCATTACTATGTTTCAATTTAAGACATTTTTTTTGTTTTAGATTATCTCAGTAGGTCTTGTGGTTGAGACTTTTAGGATACCTTTTTGATTTTTAACCAATAAAATAGGTATCTCAACCATAGAGATACCTATTTGTTTTCAAATTGTATAAAGTTATTTAGCTTACTAATTCTATTCCTTTTTTGAAAGCTAACTTGTTTATTTCTACAAATCTTTCTTTTATATTTTGACTCATCGCTTTATCCCAGTCTATGTTATCTATTCCTATAGCTTTTACTAAACTTCCTAACATTATTATGTTTTGGGTTCTTATATTTCCTAGTTCTAATGCGTTTGCTGCAGCATCTATTACTTTTGTTTTTAATCCTGTTTGTAGCTCCTTTATTATTTCCTGAGGATAGCTACACTCTCCTGTCAATATTGGTACTGATGGAATTTCATAGTTGTTTATTACCACTATTCCATTAGGCTTTAGATAATCTATCCATCTCATAGCCTCCATTTTTTCAAATGCAACTATTATATCTGCTTGCCCTTTGCCTATGATTGGTGAATGTACTTTTTCTCCATACCTAACCTGTGTTGTTACACTACCTCCACGTTGTGCCATACCATGAACTTCTGACATCTTTACGTCATATCCTGCGTCTATTAACCCTGTTGCTAATATTTTACTAGCAAGTATTATACCTTGACCTCCAACACCAACTAGTAGTATGTTTTTTACCTCACTCATTTTATTCACCTACCTTTTTTATTGCATCAAATGGGCATACTTGTGTACATACATCACAACCAACACACATAGCTTGGTCTATTATAGCACCTTTTTCTGCATCAAATGATATTGCTGGACAACCAACTTTTAAACACATCTTGCACTTTTTACACATTTCTTCGTCAACTTTGCACTTTTGTCTATCTAACTTATACTCTTTCTTTTCGTCTTCTGTATATTTCTTTAATGCACATGGCCATTTTGTTATTATAACCGATGGCTCATCTATTGCCATTGCCTCATCTATTGCTTTTTTACACTCTGCTAGATTAAGAGGATTAACTGTCTCTACGTGTTTTATTCCTAATGCTCTCACTAGTTTCTCTATGTCTATTTCATCCGTTCTCTCTCCCATTAGTGTGTATCCTGTTCCTGGGTTTTCTTGATGTCCAGTCATACCTGTTATTCTATTATCTAATATTACTGTTACTATATTACCTTTGTTATAAACTACGTCTAATAAGCCTGTTATTCCTGAATGGAAGAATGTAGAGTCCCCTATTACGCTAAATACTTTTTTATCTACATTATTTTGCATACAGGCTTTTACAAATCCATGACCTGCACTTATACTAGCACCCATACATATAACTGTTTCTATTACGTTAAGTGGAGGTGCTGAACCTAATGTATAACATCCTATATCACCTGTTACTACTACATCTTTCTTTTTACTTAATTCGTAGAAAAATCCTCTATGTGGACATCCTGCACACATTGTAGGAGGTCTGTTTACTATTTTATCTTGGTTCTTGCCTACTAGTTTTTCTTCTTTACCAAATACTGCTTTTGCTATTATATCTGGATTGAGTTCTCCTGTTACTGGTATTATTTCTTTACCTATAACATCTATATTCATAGCTTTCATTTCTGTCTCTAAGTAAGGCTCTAATTCTTCTATTACATATAATTTATCAACTTTTGATGCAAACTCTTTTATCAAATCTTTTGGTATTGGAAATGTGAATCCTAATTTTAGATACGATGCATCTTTACCAAATACTTCTTTTACATATTCATACGCAACACCTGAAGTTACCACACCTACTTTTGTATCATTATATTCTGCATTATTTAATGGCGTTGTGTTAGAATATTCTTCTAGCGCCTTTAGTTTCTTTTCTAGCTCTACATGCATTACTCTACCATTTGCTGGCGATGCAACGTATTTTTTTATATTTTTCTGATATTTTATAATTTCTACTTCTTTTCTGTCTTCTAATTCCACTAAACCTTTACTATGGCAAATACGAGTTGTGAGTCTCAATAATACTGGTACATCATACTTTTCACTTATTTCAAATGATATTTTTGTGAAATCCTTTGCCTCTTGGCTGTTACTAGGCTCTAGCATTGGTAATTTGGCACTTTTTGCATAATATCTGTTATCCTGCTCATTTTGAGAACTGTGCATTCCTGGATCATCTGCTGAAACTAAAACTAAACCACCATTAACTCCAGTATATGCTACTGTAAACAATGGATCTGCTGCAACGTTTACACCGACATGTTTCATAGCAGCTAAACTTCTAGCTCCTGCTATTGATCCTCCTATTGCAACTTCTAATGCAACTTTTTCGTTTGGAGCCCATTCTGAATATATTTCCTTGTATTTTGCCATATTTTCTAGTATTTCTGTACTTGGAGTTCCTGGATATGCTGAAGCTAATGTAACTCCCGCTTCAAATGCCCCTCTAGCTACTGCTTCGTTACCTGTAAATAATTTTTTCATTGTATATCACCCCTTTATTTTTTATAAAAGCTATACTGCCGATATTAAGCTCCCTAATGCTATTGAATTGAGCTTAGCTTTATGAGAGTCTGCTCTTGATACTAAGACTACTGGAGCTTTCGCCCCCATTATGATTCCTGCTGACTCGCTGTTCGCAAAATACGTTAGTGTTTTTCCTATTCCATTTCCCATCTCTATATTTGGGACTACAAGTACATCTGCATCACCTGCTACAGGGCTTTCATAGTGTTTTATCTTTGCAGCTTCTTTTGATATCGCTAAATCAAGTGCCATAGGCCCTTCTACTATTACTCCGTTTTCAAACTGACCTTCTAAATATCTCTGCTTGATATTTGCTGCATCTATTGTTGCTATCATTTTGTCATTTGGCTTCTCTTTAGCTGCTAATAATGCTATCTTTATTTCTTCTTTATTAAGTATTTTGCTAGCTTTTACTGCATTGTTAACTATTTTGATTTTCTGCTCTAATGTAGGGCTAATATTCATCCCTCCATCTGTTAGAAATAATAATTTCTTGTAAGCTGGAACTTCATAAACCATGACATGACTAAGTAAACTATCTGTTCTTAATCCGTATTCTTTGTTTAAAACTTCTTTTAAAAGTATTGATGTATCTACTAACCCTTTCATCACAAAATCAGCTTTTTTACTACTAACATATTGTACTGCTGTTTTTGCTGACTCTGTTAAATCTTTTACATCAACTTTTTCAAAATCATCAATGCAAATATTTAACTCTTTTGCGATTTTGTTAGTTTCATCGATATCACCAATAAGTATTGGGCTAATAATTCCCATCTGTGCTGCCTCTACTACCGCCATGAGTACTTCTTTATCTTGTGGTGCTACAACGGCTAAAGTCTTTGTAGGTTGGTTTTGAGCCTTTGTAATTAATTGATCTAAACTGTTCAATTCTTCACCCCTTTATTTTATTAACTCTTATATTTATATAAATCATGTTATTATAATATTTGATGATTTTACATCTTATATTTTAACATAAATAAATAATACTTCAAATAAATTTTTAATATTAAAAAAAATTGTAATACTTTTATAATATTTTAGTATTATCTTGGACAAGAAAAAACCCGCTATTTAACCTAGCGAGCTAATTTCTTTATTTAATGTAGTTGCCTTTTTACCTCTTCTATTTGTCTTTTGCAGTTTAGTGTTACTTCATCGTTTGGATTTATTTCATATGCCGTTTGTATATCACTCTCTGCTTCCTTTATTTTTCCAAAGTTTAACATGATCATCCCTCTATTGCACAATAACTCTGAGTCATCTGGCTTTAGAACTAAGGCTCTATCGATTTTTTCTATTGCACTATCAAAATTACCTATTGTTGCATAACTCATTGCAAGTTCATTTAGTGTGTCTATTTGGTCTTTATTTATTGCTAATACATTCTCAAATTCTTTTATAGCCAATGTATAATCTCCTAGTTGTCTATATGCAAGACCAATCATAAATAATAAATTCCACCAATCTGTGTATTTCTCTTTCAACTTTAATAATATATCTAACCCTTTTTGTGGTTGCCTGTTAAGCACATAGTTGTATCCTTCTTCGTATGCTACATCTTCGTTTATTGCTACTAAATTTTCTTGCACTTCTTCTATCAAATCACTATCTGTGGATAGTTCTATAAACTTTTCCCATATTATTTGAGCTTTTTTAAATAATTTAGCGTGTTTATAATGAAACCCAAGCTTGTAATACGTCAGCTCAAAATCATTATCTATGTCCAATATATCTTCTAAAATTGATGTGGATTCTCTAAGAAATATGTTTCCTTCTTTATTGTTGTTTTTATATTTTGTAATTGCTATTTTTTCTAGCACTAATGCATAATTGTACATACCTTTTACGTTATTTGGTTCTATTTTAGTTAACGCTTTGAAATATATCAATGCATCCTCATCTTTTTCTTCTTTTAAATATTGAAAACCTCTATAAAGTAGATATTTATCTAAGTCTTCATGAATTTGACCTAGTATTTGAATATAATCTTTTACATATTTAAATTCTTCGTCTACTGCTATCAAATATATCATGCCATCTACTAATATGTTTAGCTTTATTTCTTCTTGAGCTCTCTGCTCTTTTATCTCTGTTACTAAATTATCTATTAGCATTGGATACGGTATGTCTGTTCTTAATACACCTCTTTTTAATTTTATATCAGCTTGTTGCTTTAATTCTATGAATGTAATATTTTGTACTTTTTGAGTATAGAATTCTTTTATACTTTTTATCATATTTCTTTACCTTTCTTCTATTAATTTTGTAAATTCATCTGTTATATTGAATACTTGACATCTATCAAATACATTTTTACCTTTTAGATATTTAAATAGCAATATAACATCTCTTTCTATTAGTTTTACATCTTCTAATAAAAATCCTTTTTTCTTTAGCTCTAAAATATCTATTGTGAATTTTTCTATATGAATATCATTTATTGCTTTTTTTACTGGTTTTAATCTATCGCTAATGTATATATCTCTTTTATCTGTTTCTTTTAGAAAATCATGTCTTGTTTTCTGAATTATATTTACGTCTTTTCTAACCATAAAATTGGGTAATGTAGATGTCTTGTTTGATACTATATAGTCATATTTTATAAGCTGATTAAATATCGCATACTGATTAAGTTCTTTATATTTATAAAATTCATCTAAGATTATATAAAGCTTATTCCTACTATGCGATAATGTATTGTATTTTTTATCTACCCAATACTCTGCAAAATCTTCAAAGAAATCAAATGGTTCTATATAGAAATTATTTATTATAAATTTTAGTGCAAGTTCAAAGTAAGCTTCATCTGAATATTTCTCTACTATATGTTCTATTTCTTTTATCTTTGACATTTCCTCAAAGCTTATATATTTATTGTACATCACCTCATATGGAGGTTTGTCATAAAATACAAATCCATGCAAATCTATTTCTTCTCTTAATTTAGTTCCTTTCAATAGCTTTAGAAATCCCATTTGTAGTTTGTCAGCATTAAGCTTATATACGTCATTAAAAGATTTTTTATAGCTATCATAACCCTCGTAAGGTAATCCTGCTATTAAATCTAAGTGTTGATGTATGTTTTTATATGAATTAATTCTTTTTACCACTTTACTGAGTTTTTCAAAATCGGTGGTTCTATTGATAGACTTTATTACTTTGTCATTGGTAGATTGTACACCTATTTCAAACTGAAAAAGTCCTTTTGGAACTTCTTTCAGAAATTCAAGCATTTCTTCGTCTAATATATGAGCTGTAACTTCAAAATGAAAGTTTATATCTTCTACTTTTTGCTTAATTATATATTTCATTATTGTTATTGCAAAGTTTTTATTGGTGTTGAAAGTTCTATCTACAAATTTAACTTGTCTTACTTTTGCATCTATTAATTTTTTTAGTTCTCTTTTTGTTCTTTCTAATGGAAAATATCTTGTGCTTTTTAAAGTCGAGGATAAACAAAAACTACAATTAAAAGGACATCCTCGAGAGCTCTCAAAGTATACGATTCTATCTTTCAAATCTTCTGTATCATCATATGGCGATGGGATTATATCTAGATTTTCTACCAATCCTCTATCTTTATTTTTTATTATTTTATCTTGATGTCTATATACTAATCCATCTATTGTATTTATGTCTTTATTCTCATTATTTAAATATAGCACTAATTCCCTGAATGTTACTTCTCCTTCGCCAAATATTATGTAATCTATATATTCATTTTTTTTCATCACATCTATTGAATCAAATGATACCTCTGGCCCACCAAATATTATATTTATATCTGGGAAAATGAGCTTTATCTTATACGCTAATTCTTTTATGGCATTTATATTCCATATATAGCATGAGAAACCTATTACATCTGGTTTTAAATTGTAAATCTGTCTTGCTATTAAATCTACATTGTTGTTTATTGTGAATTCTTTTATATCTACTTTTACGTCTATATCTTTACACATGCTCTTTAAATACCTAAGCGCTAGTGATGAATGTATGTATTTAGAGTTTAGTGTTGTTAATAATATTTTCATTTTATTCTCCTTTGTACTTCCCTTGAGTATAACCCTTTATCTTTATAATTTGTTGAATTTGATTTGATTTTATCCTTCTTCTTTTTTATTAATATTATTAAATATAAGAGACCAATCTCTTATTATTTTGTCAAGTTACCAGCTTTTATTGTTTCACTCCATTGTATTTTACCATTTGGATTTATTAACTCAAAGCTCACTGAGCCTTCTGATACTTCTAACTCTATTTTTTCTCAATATTATAGTGAGCTCTACTTTCATACTTAACATAATAACACCCTGATAGTAAAATAAGCATAACTAATACCAAACTCCCATCCTAAAAGCACATTTATCTCACCTTATGTATATTATCTAATTATTTCTATTTTAATCTGTACCCTTCTATAACTAAAAATCTAAATTTTTCATAGTTATAGTTTGATAATCTATAATCAAATCTATCTATTGAATGTGTTGTTATATATATATCGTCTATAGTATTCCCTTCTTTCTTAGTAACCATAGTATTATGGGAAAAATCATATTTATTAGGAAATTTTATTTGCACTAAATCTCCTACTTCTAGTTCCTCTATAGTTGCATTTCTTGCTATCGGGCCTGCTTTTTTATTATTTGTTATAAAATTATAAAAATGGCTAACTGAAGTCCACGATGGCGACCTGTTATCTTTATTTATGTAAAACCATCCGTTTTTTGAATAGTTCATAACACACCCAGAGTAATGAAGTATCTGAGATATATAATTAGTACAATCACCACCACTATTTTCAAAATCATGGTATTTATTATTCCTTAAAAATGCCCATTTTGATGCATAATAGTAAGCTTTTTGCCTATTGTATGGTAATATAGAAGTGTCGGTCTTTTTAAAATTAAAGTTCATATTAAAATCCCCCTACTAACTATATATATAAAAACTAATATTTTTATTCATATATGTACTATACACTAATAAATCTTTATATTCAAGCTAGTTATTAGTTTTATTAATATAGTTTTTGGGTATAAATATAATAGAACAAAGGAGGAATTGAAATGGCTCTTATGACTGTGAGACAATTAAAACATCAAGCATGCCTTGATAAACTAAGAAATATTGGATGTACTGTTATTAATATTGAAGGTGTTATGTTCTTGATTAAGTATAAACTAAAAAACAATATGAAATTAACTTATTTTTATCATTTAAATGATGATAATACTTATTTTCTTGAAAGAATTAAACCCTATGTTGTTGAAGCTGGAACGTTTGATACTGAAGAAGAAATTGTAAATTCTATTATTGTTGATATAAATCAATTTATAAATGCTTCTAATAGTAAAAACTTTGGCGATTTTATAGATCTGACTACTAAACTCTCAAATAATGTTAAGTCTTTTGATGATTTGTTTTTACATTATAATATTTCTAAGGAAGACGTAGCTTCTTTTAATAAGCTTATATCAGAGTTTTCTTCTATGATGTCTTGTATTAAAGAACATAGTGAAGAAATAAAAATATAAAACTATTGCTTATGCAAAATACTCGGGCTAAAGTTATTACTATCCCGAGTATTTATATTTTAGCTTTTTAAAACCATAAATAGCTGATTTATTCTGTATTAACATTTTTATTTCATTATCATCATCTTTTTTACCAATCACTTTACACCTATTAAGCAAAGTATGATAAAACTCATTTCCTTTATTAAATTTAAAAACATTAGGATATGAATGATTCTTTATTTCTAGTTGCTCTGGACTAATTCTACCCTTTCTTAGCTTTATCAAATATGAAATCAAGTTTTTTATGAAACTCTTATTTATGAAGTCTAACTGTATTTTTTTATTGCTAAACCCACTCACTATTAAATAATTTGTAAATGTAGCTTCTACACTCTCATACGTGTTTACTTTATCTTTTATAATATTTAGACTCTCTCTAAATACACTAAATCTATTACTATTAATGCTATTTAACATATTAAGCATTTCAATCCTACATCTTTCAAAGTCTATGATATATTTTCCGTTGTAGGTTTTTAAGCTAAATTTAAACTCTATATTTTCTATTATATCTTTGACTGATATATTAATGATATCTTGTTTTATTTCTTTTATAATCGTGTCATAATTTATGTCTAAATCATTCACTATATTATAATATATTCTTGCTAATGCTATCGTCTCTATTAAATTTTCTATATTTCCTGTTGTTTTAAATGCTACTTTGATTATTTCATCTGTAATTACTTTAAAGTCATTATTGACTATAATTATTGGCAGTATTCTTGAAGTTAAACTATCATCATACTCTTTCCAATATATGTCAGCATTACTTAAGTTTAAGCTTTTATTTGAGGATATCTTGTATTCCTGCCATAGATCAAGCTCTTTTCCCAATCTTGTAATATCACAGTTAACACTAATCTCTTTTAATGAAGGTATTAGGGATTTAATCATAATAATCATTTGTTGTGATATATACGACATACAAAGCTGTCCTCTATGATAAAAAGTATATTGGTTATACTTTTTATTTTTTTTGAAATTTATACAATCACCTATTACTGAATTTAATACTAGGTTCTCTATTCTTTCCTCTAACATACTTCCTCCTGTACTTTACTGAACTCATACACAGTGTGCAAATATATTGTATCATTTAATCAACTGTTAATACAATACTTATTGTATTAACACAAGGACTATTGTTTTAACAATAGGACAGACTGTAGACAAAAGCCCAATTTTTTTGCGTTGCTCCAAAATCTCCGTTGCTCACTTATGTACTGTACATTGAATTTCCTAGTAAAACTTGCGTGCCGTTATTCTACTATTAGTAATAATACAAGATAAAAAAATAGAGAATATCATTTAAATGACATTCTCTATCTTCTTACCTTAATCGGTTCTAGATCTATTTAGGAATATTACGCCTATTACTATTAATCCTATAGGTATTATTGATCTTTCTATTGTGCTTGAAACATTATAATAAAGGTTCATTCCTAAAAATCCTGTAGATGCTTTAAGTAAATTCTTTAGTAGTATATATCCTCCGAATATTAACAATCCTATACCTAATTTCTTATTACTTATTCCTTTTATAAAATCTATATCTATGTCTACTACGTACTCATCTTTTACTTTTATACCACTTCTTATTTTTTTCTTAATCTGATGAGCGTCAAAGAAACTATAAAACCATACGATAAAAGTTGCAGCTACAAAAACTGATGGTAAAACTTCTGCCATAAGTATTATAGAAACTATAAATGCTGTGAGAAGCTGTATCCCTCTATGCATCAATCCCATATACATCTGAGCTGCTCCTGGTATTAATGAAGTTATAAATGTTAAGAATGGATTGCAATGCACTCTAATAATATATTCTTGTTCTCTAATTTCTTTTTTCTGTAGTTCTACTTTAGCATCTGTACTACTAATATCTTCATAACAATCTTTGCATATTATTTTACCGTTATATTTTATAGAACATTCTTCACAAATTAATTTACCACAATCTAAGCACCTACATTGTGCATCTTTGTTTTTGTGATTACTACATTTCATATATGTTTTACCTCCATTTTAATTATCAAATATATTTAAAAAATCTAAATCTGTAATAAACTCAACTATTGTATTAAGTTTTTTATTGATGGATCTTGTTATTGAGTACTTTTTGCTTATAATGTTATTTACACTACTTTCTATAGTCGTATCTGCAAATGAAATATTAACTATCGATATTAATATACCAGCAGCAACCAAACTAGATCCCCATAATCTATAAGCTTTTCTTTTATATCTCTTCGATTTTTCATTTATTTTACTAATCTCGTTCATGATATTATTGGTTAAATCAGATGGTGGACTTAGTAGTTGTAAATTTGATAATGATTCAAATACTTCTTCCATTTCATTAAATTCTCTATTACAGTCATCACAGTGAGCTAAATGCTCTAATAACTCCTTTTTTTCTTCATCTTTATTACTATTATATAATTCAAACATCTTATTTGAAAAATCATCACATTTCAATACTATCACCTCCATTTTTGCTTTTGTTAAGGATTTCTCTCAGTTTTCTTCTAGCTCTATACAGTCTTGTTTCCACTGTTTTAACTGGTATATCTAGTACTTCTGATATTTGGATATAACTTATATTGTTAAAATGATAAAGGTTTATCACACTTTTGTATTTGTCTGGCAACTCTCTTATTGCTTCATGTAGTTCTATGTTTTTTTCGTCCAACAAAATACTATCCTGAGGTGATATTTTATCATCTTTAACTTTAGACAGTGCTTTGTGTGAATCATTTACTATTTTAGGGCGTTTTTTCTTTGACCAATCTATACATACATTAGTAGCTACTTTATACAACCATGTAGAAAATTTACTGTCAAATTTAAATTTGTTTAAACCTTTATATACTTTTATAAATATCTCTTGGGTTAAATCTTGAGCTTCTACGTAGTCTTTGGTATAGCTATATGCCATAGAAAAAATCCTATCTTTATATAAGTCGACTATATTTTTAAATTCTTCATGAAATCCATCCTTGATCCGTTTCAAAATTTCTACTTCATTCAAGAATCATTCCTCCAATAATTACGTTATTTAGTCAAATTAATATCTCCATGTCTAACTCTTATGTTAAATTTACCTTTATCATTGTTTATTTTTGTCTTCAATTTGTGAATATTCTTATCAACTTTAATTAGGTCATTTAACTCAAATGAATCTGCTACATCTTTTATAGTACCATACTCTGTAAATATATCAAATTCTCCACCTTGTTCTTCATTGAGTTTTAAGTTCACATCTCCATGCTCATTTGTTATTTTTATAGTGTCATTGGCTTTATCTTCGAGGTCAATATCTATATGCCCATGACGGTTCCTTATATCGCATCTCTCTTTAACATTTTTTATCTCTATATTTCCATGTTCATTTTCTACATACATACCTTTTAATACTTCATCTGCTTCTATTCGTGAATGACTTGAGTTTACATTAACTTTCCCTTTTATGTTCTTTATTTTGATTTCTCTAAATGAAGCTCTTAATTTAACATCTCTTTCTATATTTTCTAAGTCAATTTCGCTATGTTCACTATCTATATCAGCATTACCTTGTATATTGAAAACTTTTATTTTTCCATGTCTATTATTTAGTTTAACATCTCCATTTACATTATTTACTGTCATATCACCGTGAGAACTTATTGCTTCTATTTCATTGGTATCGGTAAGACATATATCTCCATGCCTATTTGTTACTTTTATACCAGCTTTCACTTGCTTTATTTCTACGTCCCCAAATCCATTTACTACATCCAGTTTAATATCTTTAGGTAATGTTATATCGTAATCTATAGAAATACTCTTTATTAATCTTTTGTTATAGCTTGTTTTGCCAGATTTTATATCTATTGATGTGTCGTATTCTTTTACTCGTATTAATTCAGCGGCAAGTTTATCTGCGTATTCTTCATCATTATTTTTTATTGTTATTTTTGCTTCAATATTAATTTTGTCTACATCACCTTTTTTTATATACACCTCTCCGTATTCATTATCTAACTCTAATTTTTGTTGGTTATTTAATGGTATTTTATATTCTTTCGTGTATTCTGAATGATATTTTGAATAATTACTTATAAACATGATATTCCCAAAATCACCCTCTGCATAACTAAGTACTTTCAGTATAAAAATCATTACTATTATTATGAATATACTTGATTTACTGTAAACATATTTTATATCCTTTTTTCTTCTGTCTGTTATAGCTTTTGTAAACAGTATCTCAATACCTAACAGTATAATAATACAAGGCCATATTATATTCAGTACATTATTGATATTGAAATCTACAAACTGATATATTAAGTATGTTACCCCAACTACTATAAAAGTTATTGCTAATGTTATGATTCCTATTCGTTTTTTTTCCATATCAAACCTCCTTAAGTTTGCTCTCTATATTTTAGACGATGCTACTTTCTTATTCACTTCATTTCTTATAAAAAAACCTGCAATTTCATATTTGCAGGTTTTAATGTTATTCATTAGTTTTTTGAGAAATAGTTTTAAATTCGTTACTGTAGACATTTATAAATTTAACGACTTTTCTTGAATATGAGCTCTCTTGTGGTCTTTTTTCGCCAGCTCTTGATGCCATATGCTTGCGTAAACCACCTCTGCCTCTATTGTATGCTGTTAGCATTTTATGAATGTCATTATCATATTTATTCTCTAGATATTTTAAATGTTCTGTAAATATGTTTACATTGTACCTCACATCATAAAGGTATTCACGTTTGTAATCTATATTTAATCTCTTGGCTGTCAATCTAGCTGTATCGTCCATAAGTTGACCTATTCCAATTTCTCCTGAACGACCTACAACCTTATGACGAAAATCACTCTCTACTTTCATTACAGCCATTATTGTGAAAATATTCAAATTCTTATCTTCACATAAATCTATCAGAAATCTAGTATTTTCATCATTAAATCTAGCTCTTAACTTAATATAGTTTGACAATTCAATTTTATTCATAATATTTGGTACTATAACTGTATCTATAGTATTTATTTTAGTAGTTGTTTCTAATGTCGCTAATGCTATAACTTGGCTTTCGTTATCATAGTTCATGTTGCTTCTAGCGAAAACACTATTGCTAACTAAAATAAATATTATTGTCATGCTAACAATAACTTTTTTATCCATTTTTTTCCCTCCTTAAAAACAACACGAGCCACATTATATAATATAGTGATATCCAAGTCAACAATTTTTTATAACTATCGACAAATTTTAATTATTTGTAACATAGGATAATATAGCATGATATTCTAAACATATAGATTTTTAGTAGTTTTTTTGCATTATAAAAGACATCATTTTAACAATCAATGATGTCTTTTATTTTAACCTAAATTACTCATGGAACATTGATAAATATGCTGTAGTTTTCTAAATTACAGTATTTCAGCGATTTTGAAAGCGTACTGGGTGTACGGTGAAAAAGTGATGGATATATTGTAATTAGAAAGATGCAATATAGTTATTATTTTTCTGTGAATAATTTAGGTTTAATATTAATTTTTTTACATTTTATCTGGTGCTTTTATACCTAATAACGATAACGCTGTCTTTATTACAGTTTTTGTGCAGTAAACTAATAATAATCGTGCTTTTTTAAGCTCTAAATCTTCTACATTTATATGACAGCTGTTATAGAATCTATTAAAAGCTTGTGCTATATCAACCGTATGTCTTGTTACTAGTGAAGGTTCATTTTTATGCATAGCATCTATAACAACTTTTTTGAAACCTTCAAGTTCTTTAATTAAATGTAATGACTCTTCATTTGTAATCAAAGAAAAATCTACATTTTCATCTACCTTGATTCCAGCTTTTTCTATCAAGCTATTTGCTCTGGCATGAGCATATTGTACATAAGGACCTGTTTCGCCTTCAAATGTAAGTGTTCTATCCCATGAAAATGTATAATCTTTTATTCTATTGTTTGAAAGCTCTTGGAACATTATTGCCCCGATACCAACTTGTTTTGCTACTTCTTCTTTGTTTTCTAGATTTGGATTTTTAGTTGTTATAATCTCTTTTGTTTTTTCTACTGCTTTTGTCAGTACTTCTTCTAGAAAAACAACTCTTCCTTTTCTTGTTGACATTGTTCCTTCTTCTAAACTCACTGTTCCAAATGGTACATGTATGCAATCATTTGCCCATTCATGGCCCATTAACTCTATTACTTTAATCCATTGCCTAAAATGTAGTGCTTGAGTTGCTCCAACTACATAAATATTCTTATAAAAATCATAAGTATCTTTTCTATATTTTGCTGCCGCTATATCTCTAGTCATATACAATGTTGATCCATCACTTTTTGTGATCAACGCTGGTGGCATATCATATTCCTCTAAATCAACTATTTTAGCTCCTTTTGAATCCTGTAATAATTCTTTTTCGTTTAATTCTTCTATAATTTGTGGCATTTTATCTGAATAGAAGCTTTCTCCTGCATATGAATCAAATTCTATATCAAGCATACCATAAACTTTACTAAACTCTTTTAAGCTTATATCTCTAAACCATGTCCATAATTCAAATGCTTCTTCATCATTGTCTTCTAGCTTTTTAAACCATGCTCTAGCTTCATCTTCTAGTTCTGGATGACTTTCTGCTTCATCATGGAATTTAACATATATTTTTAATAGTTCTTTAATTGGATTAGCTTCTATAGCTTCTTTATTGCCCCACTTTTTATATGCTACTATTAATTTTCCAAATTGCGTTCCGTAGTCTCCTAGATGGTTTATACTTATTGCATTAAATCCTAAAAATTTATATATTTTGAATAATGAGTTTCCTATTACTGTACTTCTAATATGCCCTATATGGAAAGGTTTTGCTATATTTACTGATGAAAACTCAACTATAACATTTTTTCCTTTCCCTATATCTGTAGCACCAAATTTATCTTGTTTCTTGCAAATCTCTTTAAGCACACTCTCTACAAATAGCTTTTTATTAACAAAAAAGTTAACGTAACCACTTAAATTTTGTATTTTCTCAAAATATTCGTTTGCTTCTAACTTCTTCGCTAATTCTTCTGCTATTATATTAGGTGCTTTTCTAAATATCTTAGCTAATTTAAAGCAAGGAAATGCATAATCCCCCATATCGTAATTTGGTGGCACTTCTACTAGTTTTTCTAATTCTTCTATACTCATTTCTTTAACTTCATTTTGTAAAGCCTCTAGTAAATGTTTTTTAAAATCAATCATTCTTATTCCTCCAATTATTATTTTACGGTAATATAAAAATACAAAAGCTCTCATCTCTGTATTAATAAATAAAACAAGAGACGAGAGCTTGCCCGCGTTACCACTCTATTTGATATACTATCCTTTTAGAATAATATTATCCACTCAATAATTTTAACGCAATCAACGTCATACTATACTTTATTTCCAGTATGCTTCTTAGAGATTCTTTTCAAATGTAAGATTTTATTGAGCTTTCACCATCCTCAACTCGCTTAGAAACTACTTATATTCTACTGTTCTCTTCATTGAATTTATATATTATTTTATGAGTATATCACATATTAACTATTCTTTCAAGATTCCTTTTTACCTATTACTTGTCTGGAAAAAAGTCCACATTGTATTCAAATTCTTTTGTCATATCTACACCATTTAAGTTGTTTATTGTTTGCCCATTTATAGTAAATACTACTTTTTCTATGTCTTCTGCTACTGTCAACGTGTTAATAACACCTGCTAAGGATAACATTGTATTGTATACATCACCCTTCATATTGTCTTGAAACTCTTTTGAAAAATCAACTATTGCTTTGTTACCATCTATCTTTAGGCCAAGTAGTTTTGTACCACTAGGTATTGGTGATACTAAACCGTTAAATTCTCCAAAATCTATTAGATGCTGAAGTGCTATTTCTTTTATAGTTTTAGTTTTTAATCTTTCATCATTACTCTTTATTGACATTGTCTGGCTTACTATATTAGGATATCCTTTTTCTTTTAAAAATAATACATAATCTATATCTGTATTATCTGTAGATTCTTTGCCCTCTTCAGGACTATTGTTCTTATCCTCATTATCCTTTATTTTGTTTACATCGTTGTTTTTGTTAGCATCACTTGTTTCATCCTCTTTTGAACACCCTATCATCAGTGACATTGATAATATTATGATCATTGCTACTATCATTATTTTTTTCACATTTCGTCCCCCTATTCTTTCTTATTCTTTGTACCTTAATAAATCTGTATAATTTTCTTCATCATAAACACTTATATGATTTTCTGACAATAGTTTAGCTGTTAATCCATTTCCCTCTATTATATTACCACTAAATGTGCCATCATAGATTAAACCATTACCACACGATGGGCTTCTTTGCTTTAGTATTGCATTTTTTACATTTGCAAGCTTAGCTATTTTCAGCGTCTCTTTAGCCCCTTTTACAAATTCCTTTGTTACATCGTTTCCTTTACAGTCTTTTACTGTTATTGTACCATCCTCGATTACTATTTCAGATGGATTTCTTGGTGTTGTTAGCCCTCCTAATTGCTCTGGACAAACTGGTATTGCCTTTCCTTCTTTTATAAGCTTTGCTATATCTTCTATTATAACACTTTCACAATTATATCTGCAATCTAGCCCAACTAAACATGCACTAACAAGTATCATACTTTTTCTGTCTCCTTTCGCTAATTCAGCTCGACTACTGTAACTCCTGTTCCACCCTCGCTAAACGCACCTTGTTTATAGGTTTTCACATGTTTATGGCTTTTTAACAGTTGTCTAATCCCTTGTCTTAATGCTCCTGTTCCTTTTCCATGTATTATTGTTACCATACCTAAATTGGATATATATGCATCATCTAAATACTTATCTACATCTAACATAGCTTCCTCTATGGTTTTTCCTCGGATATCTATATTCATTTTTACTCCTCTGGTTTTACTCTTTATGAATTTCTTAGTTGATTTTACTATATCCTTGTTTTCTTCGTTTTTTGCAAGTTGGAGATTTGAAAGATTTATTTTTACTTTCATTATCCCTACCTGTACTAACACATTTCCACTCTCGTCAGGAAGCTCAATAACTGTACCTATCTGATTCAGATTTACAACTTTAACTGTATCTCCAATAGATAAACTCTTTGGTGGCTTGTAGTTTGGTACATTAAGCACATCCTCTGTAAGCTGCGAATTTATTTTATCAATCTTAGTTTTAAGCTTATCTTTTGACTCTTGTAATTTCTTTCTATGTTCTTTTTCTATATCAGTTGATATTTTTTGTATTCCTTTTATAATACTCTCTGCTTCTTCTTTTGCCTCAGCTAGTATTTTTCTAGCTTCTACTTTTGCATTTTTTTGAGCATCTCTCTTAATCTTAGTAATTTTCTCTTTTTGATTTATAAGCTCTTCTTTTAGCTGTCTTACTTCTTCTTTTAGCATTTGTGATTCTTCTCTGTTTTTTAGTGCCTTTACTCTATCCTTCTCTATATCTGATAGGATATCTTCAAATTGTATATTTTCTCCTGATATCTGGCCTTTAGCGCCATCTATTATGAAATCTGGTAGTCCCAGTCTTTTACTAATTTCAAATGCATTTGATTTACCTGCAACCCCTATTAATAGCTTATATGTAGGACTTAGTGTCTCTACATTAAACTCAACAGCTGCGTTCTGTACTTTATCATTGCTTAAAGCATAAAGCTTTAATTCACTATAGTGAGTGGTTGCTACTGTTCTTATATCTCTTTTATTTAGATGCTCTAGTATAGATATCGCTAATGCTGCACCTTCAACTGGATCAGTTCCTGCTCCTAGTTCATCAAATAACACCAAGCAGTTATGCTTAACATGTTTAAGTATGTCTATTATGTTTGTCATATGCGCTGAAAATGTACTTAAGCTTTGCTCTATACTTTGTTCATCTCCTATATCTGCAAATACATCTTCAAACACATTTATTGTACTACCCGATGCTACTGGTAAGTGTAAACCTGCTTGAGCCATAAGTGTCATTAAACCTATTGTCTTTAATGTTACTGTTTTACCACCTGTATTTGGCCCTGTTATCACTAATGAAGTAAACTCTTTGCCTACATAAATGTCTATAGGCACTACTTCTTTTTTGTCAATCAATGGATGTCTTGCTTTTTTCATTGACACATAACCGTCTTTGTTTAATTTAGGATTTACTCCATCCATGTCTATTGCTAGATGCCCTTTTGCAAATATAAAATCTATCTTAGCAAGTATCTTCATGTTCTTGTGTAATTGGTCAACTATTTCTGACACCATAGCCGATAGCTCACTAAGTATTCTTTTTATTTCTTCTTCTTCATCTAATTTTAGTTTATTTAATTCATTGTTCATATTCACTATTACCATAGGCTCTACAAACAATGTTGCTCCACTCGATGATTGATCGTGTATCATCCCACCAAACTGTGACCTGTATTCTTGTTTTACTGGTACAACAAATCTATCATTCCTCATTGTTACTAGGCTATCTTGCAAGTATTTTTTGTTTTGGGTTGAATTTATTATTGATGATAGTTTACTTCTTATTGACTGCTTTTTAAGCTCTATTTTTCTTCTCAATGATCTAAGTTTATTACTCGCATTATCTGATATTTCTTCTTCTGAAATTATTGCATTATATATACTATCCTCAATATCCTTGTATTCGTGTAACTGCTCAATTAAACTCTCTATTAATTGATAATGACTTCTTTTATCCCCTTTATCATTGCTGATAAATGACTTTACTCTCCTAGCTGCTCTGAGTAAATCGGCTGTATATATCAATCCCTTTGGTGATAATACTGCGCCTATTTTGGCTCTCCTAAGCTGATTATTTATGTCTCTTACTCCTCCTAATGGCGGAGTTCCTCTTTTTAAAAGTACATTCATTGCTTCATTAGTTTCTTGTTGCATTGTTTTAACAATTTCGTATTCAGATGATGGTTTTAATTCTTTTACCATCTCTTTACCTATGCTTGAAGCAGCTTTATCCTCTAGCATAGAAATTATCTTCTGATATTCTAATACTCTTAATGCTCTCTCATTCATTTTTCTTTCTCCTTATAATACACCTCTATAATAATGTCCTTTTGTAATTTGCGTCTTCTTTTTAAACTCTTTAACGAATTCTTTTAATTCCTGTTTATCACAAAAACTATTTAGATAGTCGTAATACATTGTCTGTATTTCTCTAATACCACTATCTTCTATTGTAAAATCTAATCTAAGATAATCTACATTCATATTTTTAAATTCATGTAAATACTCTAACATCATCAATGGTTCGCTATTATATATTATTGTATAATCACCATTTCTCCTAAATGGGAATATCTTTCCTATTCTATCTTTAAGCCCTAGTTTTTTACCTGTACACTGATTACAATCTGTACATTTTATGACTTTAGAAATAGGGCAATATTTTGTTATCATAGTCTGATAATAGCCATACACTACTGATTCGCTACAGCTAATTGTATGGTTTGACATTTCTTTGATTTGCTCTAATGAAAGTTCTAGCGAATATGTAAAGCTATTTGCTCTATAGTTACTTAGATAATCGATTGAATAGTTATTGAAAATATTAAAGCCCTCGTCTATGTGTAATATATAATCTGTATTTTTTAAGGCATTAAGCATCCCATAATTTGATACACAAATACCATCTATGTTTTTAATTTTTGTTATTTTATCAACTACAGAGTCTATCTGATTGTTTGATATGATTCTATCAGTTCTTATATAAACTTCTATATCTTTTATATGCTCCATCAAATATTCATCTAATCCATCAAAATATCTAACATACAACCTATCAACTTTAGTTAAATCTAACTGTTTTAATTGTAATAATGTATTTACTGAAATTGAAAGTTTTTTACTACTTTTTTTATCGTTATTTTTTAGCTTTAGAAGTTCTTCTTTATTGATTTTACTTACATTTATGATTTTTCTTTTATTAAAGTTAGCATTTATATTTTCTAATTTTTCTATAGCTTCCCTTCTAAGTTGATTGAGCTTACTAACAGGTACTATTATGTTATCATCCATATCTATGTTTATTTCATCTATGGTAAATATACTATTTCCTGCTTTACTTAGCTGTTTATTTATAATATCAGCTGTAGTTGGTTTGTTTCTTGCTTCTTCTATTATATAGTCACTATTTACTTGTACATAGTTATTATTATCATCACATGCTGTTAGTACCGGGGTTTCTCCTTTTTTGAGTTTTATGAATAGATTGAGTGATTTTGTTTTATTGGTTTTAATATCTTTATAAGTATCTGCTGCTTTTTGATTTAGAAGATAATCAGAAGTTTTCATAACTTTTGATGAGGCATACACACCTGATATATAAGGAATATCGACCGATTTACCTCTTTTTGCATGATCTGTTACTTTTCCACCTACAGTTATCTTATTGATTTTCATTCCTTTGCTTTCCATTCCTTCATCTACAAACTGTATACCGTCTCCCTTGTGTAAATCTTCATCTAATTTTATGGTTATATATCTATCCTTTTTTACTCTTGTGACGATACCAAGATATATACCTTTATTATTTGCTCTATCTAGTGATACCATATTTGGAGATTTTTCACCTAATATAAATCCCTTTGTGAAGCCTCTGTTAAATGCTTGCTTCATTTCTTTGATATCTTGGGATGTTATATTTTCTAATCCTTTATTCGATACTCTATCTAGTGCTTTTCTATATTTTGATACAATAGTCGCAACATACTCTGGCCTTTTCATTCTTCCTTCTATTTTTAATGACATAAGCCCTGAATCTACTATTTGTCTTATTTGCTCTATTGTCATAAGGTCCTTTAAACTCAATATGTATTTATTTATTAAGCTTTCGTTTATGTACTCTCCACTTTCTAAGTCTACTAGTGAATATGTCATTCTACATGGCTGTGCACACCTTCCTCTATTACCACTTCTCTGCCCTATAAGGCTACTCATAAGACACTGCCCTGAATAAGAAACACAAAGAGCACCATGAATAAAACCCTCTAGCTCTAGATGAGTTTTGGATTTGATATCTTTTATATCATCAAACTCTACTTCTCTAGCTAATACTACTCTTTTAAATCCACAGTCTTCTAAAAATTGTACGCCTCTATAGTTATTTATGGTCATCTGAGTGCTTGCATGTAACTCAAAATCTGGCAATACTTTTTGTACTATCTTAACTAGCCCCATATCTTGAACTATAATAGCATCAACGTCTATATTATAAAGGAATATTATATAATCTATCGCTTGTTTTAGTTCCTCATTGTTTAGTAGTATATTTAAAGTCACATACACTCTAACTCCACATAGATGAGCTAACTCGACTGCAGTCTTCATCTCTTCGTTGTTAAAGTTTGATGCATACTGACGTGCATTGAATAGTTTGCCACCCAAATATACTGCATTAGCTCCGTTTTTGACTGCTGCATACAGTGATTCCATGCTTCCAACTGGTGCTAATATTTCTATGTCTCTTTTCATGTTTTCCTCCCAAGCCTACCGCAAACCTCTTTATTCATATAGCTTTTTGAATTCTTCAAGTTCTTTTTTTGTTTGTAGCATTTCAACGTGATTTTCAAATAGCTTATTTTGAAGCTGGTTTATTTTCTCATGACAACTCTCAAGCTCAGCTTCTTTTAATTTAATAGTTTCTTCTTGTTGTTTGCATTTCTTTTGATATTTATCGTTTTCTTTTTTTAAATCATCACTACTTTGTATGTAATATTTGTTTTGCTCTATTAGTTTTGTGATTTCTTCACTATTATATTCTAGTTGTTTTTTTGCAGAGTCAAGCTCATTCAACGGTACTTTAATCTCTTTTTTTAACTCTTCAAGTTCTTTATCATTTTTATAAAGCTTATCAGCTATAGTAAATGCAGTTAATACTCCAGCCATAGACTGGCGTAACTTAGAATTTTGGGAAATTATCTCTTTCATAATCGAATCTACATACTCCGCAATCAAATGAATATAGTCTTCTGATTCTTTCCCGATGACTGTATAGTCTTGTCCATTTATTCTAACTATGACTTTATTTTTATCAGTCATATCAAAACCTCTCTTTCAAAAGATAAAATGTTTATTTTATCACAGCATTATTCATATATTTCTTGCAATATACATACTTTTCCTGCATATCTAGTTATATTTATAATTATATAACATTTAGCTTGCTTATGTATAGTTTTATTGTAGATTCTTATGAAAATGTTGATATTTTAAAGTAGTACTGCGTATATTTATAATTAAAAAAGATAGCATTGTACTATCTCTTTATATTTTTATTTATGGTTTCTATGGAACTAAAAATCATAAAATACTTCTATATTTTACCTTGCTAGTCTTCTAGCATCTTGAGATTGTATGACTCTAAAACCAAGTCGCCTATATATATTTTGTGCTTTTTCATTACTTTGCAATGCATTTAAGTAAACTCCATCTTCGTTTTGTTCTAATCCTCTATTTACTGTATATTCTAATATCTTTCTACCATAACCTTTACCTTGGTATTCTAGACTTACAAAAAACAGCTCTATTTCTGCGTTTTTAACCATAGAAACACCAACAATCTTTTCATTTTCTAAGAATAAGTAAATGTACTCTTTTTCTTGTAGTGTTTCTTTTCTACTACTTTCTAATGCTTCTTTGCTAGCACTTAAATACCAGTTGTATGGCTTTATATCGTTTTCTTTTCTTAGTGCTGTAAACGCTTCGCTTTCGAGTCTGATTTTATCTTCATAGTAGCTATCTTCATACTTTTGTACATATATTTCTGGTTCTTTAAATTTATCACCCTTATATTCAAAACGATTTATCGAATACCAATATTCAAACCCTATTTCATCAAATAATTCTTGCCAATTCAAGTTGTCTTTTACATGATATATTTCTATAAAATCTACTGAATTCTCAACTAAAAACTTATTTGCTTCTTCCCAAAGTGCTAAACCCACTGGTTTTATTTGTTCGTTAGATGCAATCCCCATTTCTACGTAGCAATAAGTACCACTCCTAGCTAAACGAATGAATCCTTGTATCCCATTATCTTCATATACTAAAATCTTTGTAGCTCTCTCTAGACTTTCTATTTCCTCTGGCATCGCTAAATATTCTAATGTATATAATCTTATTATCTCTTCTATATCTGATTGCTTATAATCTCTTATCATATGTTTATCGCTCCTTTTACTCTTATTAAGTATCGCCACACAGAATTTTTTAATATATACCTCTTACCAAAAAAATAATGTTATATAAATTATACATTTATTATAATATCGATTCAACAAAAAACTGCAAATATCTCACTTTATATACAAAAACACACTATTTTAAAGCAGTGCTTTTATTTAGTTCCATATACATTTTTTATTTATGTTTAGCTTGTTTATTTACTATTTTACTTTTAATAACTTCATAGAAGCTAAATACAATATATATACCTGTATAATTTAAGAAAATGTCTCTATAAGCTGTTTTTCCTAATTCCTCAATAAAACTGTTTAGCCAAACATAAAACAGAATAATCATTAAAGTACCTACATAGTGTATCAGTGTGGCAAATTTTGTTTTATCCCTAAGCCATATAAACACTGATAGTGATGATATACATATTACACATACCATAAAGCGATTGATTATGTGTAGATGTGTATCTGTTGTATTACCTATTATCAAATTTATAATTCCACTAAATAACGTTACAATAGTAAATGCCTGACAAATCAAAGTTAACATCCGTTTTAATTTCATAATTCCCCCCAAGTTTTCATTTGTTTCATATTATTCACTTAAAGTCTTACTTATTCATAAAAAAGAGCCACGCATATAAGCGTAGCTCAATTATCCTGAAATTATTACTGTATTTTTAAAAAACAATAACACCAATTTAAATACAAATTGATTATTTTTTTATAATTTTATTTATTATCTTTGACTAGCACCAAGCTCTCTCTCAAGTGAGTCTAGTATCTTTTGATGAACTTTTGCTATATCATCATCTGTCAGTGTCTTTTCGTATGATCTGTACTTTATTGAATACGCAACGCTTTTCTTGTCCTCTGGTATCTGCGAGCCTTTGTAAATATCAAATAAAGCTACACTCTCTACTAGCTTACCACCATTATTATTGATTACTTTTTCTATGTCTTTTACTAATACATCATCACTAACTACTACAGCAATATCTCTTGAGATTGCTGGATATTTAGGTAATGGTGTATATTTTTTCTTCATATTACTTAGTAGCGCTAACATCTCTATATCAAGCTCTGCAACATATGCTCTTTCTTTCATTCCATAGTTCTTTAATACGCTTGGATGAATCTCTCCAAGTATACCTAATACGTGATTTCCCTTTACTATACTACCTGTTCTTCCTGGATGGAATGATTTGTGTTGTTTCTCTGGTTCATATTCATAGTCCTTGATGCCTAATCTCTCTAATACTAACTCTACCACTGCTTTAAGCTTGTAGAAATCCACATCTTTATACATGCCTATTGTAACCGTTGAAGCCTCATATGGTAAGCTTGCTACTTCGCCTTTTTGTATAAATATCTTTCCTACCTCATAAACATATGCTTTTTCTACTCCATGTTTGTAGTTTTTAGATAGCACCTCTAATGAGTTTGGTATTAGTGTAGTTCTCATTACACTATAGTCTTCTCCAAGTGGATTCAACAGCTTAACGCTTTTTCTCTTCATACTATGCTCTGGAAGACATATCTTGTCATAAGCTTTTGGACTTATGAATGAATATGTTGTGATCTCGTTTAGTCCAGCTCCTGTTAGTACATCTTTTATTACGTCTTCTATGTTTCTTAGTGTTGATTTATCCCCTTTTGTCAATGCACCAAGTAGTGGTTTTGGCTCTATATTGTGGAAACCGTATATTCTACCAACCTCTTCTATTAAATCTGTCTCTATATTTATATCCTGTCTAAATGTAGGAACTACTGTGTTTATTATCCCATCTTTTAACTCTGCTCTTAGTTCTAGCTTGTTTAATATTTCTACCATTTTTTCTGTAGGTATATCTGAACCTAAAAGTTTATTTGCATTAGCTGGGTTTAGGGTAACTACCTTATCTTGATAGTCTTTGTCTCTTTCGTCATAGTATCCTTTTACTACTTCTCCTGCCCCTAGCATCTCTATAAGCTGACAAACTCTTAATGCAGCTATTTCTGATAAACCTGGATCTAAATCTTTTTCGTATTTCGATGATGCCTCTGTTCTTAGTCCTACTTCTTTAGCTGTAAGTCTTACGTTTCTACCATTGAAGTTTGCTGATTCTATTATTATAGCATTTGTATCTTCTACTATTTCGCTATTTTCTCCTCCCATAACCCCAGCTAAAGCTATAGCCTTATTTTCATCAGCTATTACCAACATTGAATCATTTAATTTTCTCTCTACTGAGTCAAGTGTTGTTATCTTTTCATCAATATTTGCTCTACGCACTATTATTTTTTTGTTATCTATCATCCTTGCATCAAATGCGTGTAATGGTTGACCATATTCAAGCATTACATAGTTTGTTATATCTACTATATTGTTTATTGGTCTCATACCACAGTCCATCAATCTGTTTTGCATCCATTGTGGTGATGGCTCTATTTTTACGTTCTTTACTACTTTTGCATAGTATCTTCTACAAAGCTCTTTATCTTCTATCTCTACTCCATCTAAATACTCACTTATATCTCCTGTTTCTTTTTCTATTTTTATCTCTCTTTGTTTCATATCTGAATTTAAAGTTGCAGCTGTCTCTCTTGCCATCCCCACTATACTAAGACAATCTGGTCTATTAGGTGTTATCTCAAATTCTATTACATAACCTTCTAAGTCAATTACTTCATTGATATCTATTCCTAATGGATAAGGCTTTTTGAGTATGTGTATGCCTAGCTTCTCACTCTCTGGTAATAACTGTTCATCTTTTCCTAGCTCTATCAGTGAACACATCATACCCTCAGATACTTCTCCTCTTAGCTTACCCTTTTTTATCTTTGTTCCATCTGCTAATTTCGCTCCAACTAATGATACTGGGATATAGTCACCTTCTGATATATTTTTTGCTCCTGTTACTATCTGCACTTCTTTACTTCCTATATCAACTGTTGTCACTACTAGCTTATCAGCATTTGGATGTTGCCAAATCTTTTTTATTTGACCTACTACTACATTTTTTATTCCCTTGTCTTTGTTTATAATTGAATCTACATGGGAACCAGACATTGTAAGTCTATCTGCTAGTTCTTTTTCATCTATATTAATATCAACATAATCTTTTAACCATGAAACTGGTACTAACATTCAAAACACTCCTTTACTGTTGTTATTTATTTATCTACCTAGTTTAAAATTGATCTAAAAATCTCATATCATTATCATATATTAGTCTAATGTCGTTTAATCCATATTTAACCATTGTCATTCTATCTATACCTAAACCAAAAGCAAACCCACTATATTCTTTTGAATCTATACCACAGTTTTCTAGTACGTTTGGATGAACCATCCCGCAACCTAGAAGCTCCATACTCCAGCCTGTTCCATTACATGAATCACAGCCATCTCCTTTGCATTTATGACATGATACATCTACCTCAGCACTTGGTTCTGTAAATGGGAAATCATGTGGCCTAAATCTTGTTTTCATTCCTTCTCCAAAGAGTTCTTTGATAAATAAATCTATTGTATGTTTTAAATTTGCCAATGTAACATTCTTGTCAACTACTAAACACTCAAGCTGATGGAACATTGGAGAGTGCGTATCATCTACATCATCTGATCTAAATGTCCTTCCTGCTGACACTATTTTAATTGGTGGTTTCACTTGCTTCATTACTCTTATTTGAACAGGTGATGTTTGTGTTCTGAGTAGTATTTTATCTGTTATATAAAATGTATCTGTCATATCTCTTGATGGATGGTTCTCCGGTGCATTCAGTGCATCAAAGTTATTATAAACAGTCTCTACCTCTGGGCCATCTACTACACTAAATCCCATATTAAGAAATATATTTTCAAGCTCCTCTTTTGTTTTCATAAGTGGATGACGATGTCCAAGCTTAACATCTTTGCTTGGTATTGTTATATCTATAGTTTCTTTGTCTAACTTTTTAGCAAGCTCTGCTTCTTGTAATCTAGTTTTAAGCTCTACAATAGCTGTCTCTATTTCATTTCTAACTACATTTGCAAGCTCTCCTATTACTGGTCTTTCTTCTTTTGATAGCTTCCCCATACCTCTAAGAACTTGTGTAAGTTCTCCTTTTTTTCCAAGATATTTAACTCTTATAGCGTCTACTTGTGCTAAATCAGAAGCTTCGTTGATTTCTTTTAATGCTATACTTTTTATTTCGTTAAGTTTCTCTTTCATTTGATTACTCCTTTCATTTTGTTGTATTTAATAATTTATAATCTGAATATAAAAAAACCTCCGTTCCTGCATAAATATACAGGGACGAAGGTTACTCCGCGGTACCACCCAAATAACACATCAATAAAGATGTATCGCTCATTTAATGTAACGGTAATTACCGACTAAGTTTACTATTATTTCAACTAAGTAGCTCCAGAGTGAACTTCAGTACTATAGGACTTAAAAATGCTTCCAGCTAGTTGCATTTTCTCTCTAAAAGTATTCTAATACCTACTCTCTCCTTCATAGCTTTTATATATTGTATTAGCTTGACATTAATTTTTTGTAAAGTATATAGGCATTTACCGAACCAGTTAATTTAAACAATTTCCAAAACAATTCAGCATCAAACATAAGATAAACACCCCTTCAATACTATTTAAGTAAATTATAGCACGAAGAATTGTAAATTACAAGCAATATGTAAACTAATTATTAAAATCTATTTCCTTAATTAATTTCTTTGCCTTGAAACCTCATACATCAATATTCCAGATGCTATTGCCGCATTTAGTGATTCTGCCTTGCCTTTCATAGGAATATTAACTGTAATATCTGAAGAATTTAAAAAATAATCACTAACGCCTTGCGCTTCATTTCCTATTATTAATGCTATGTTTTTTTTCAAATTTGCATCATAGCAGCTATAATCAGCATCGAGGGCAGTTGACATAATACTTATATTTTTTTGCTTTAATTTCTCTATTAGTTTGTTATTATCTTCATAATATGAAATATTAATATGAAATATTGAACCCATTGTCGATCTAACTGTTTTTGGGTTGTATAAATCGACACATCCTTTTGTCAATATTATAGCATTTACTCCCAATGCATCCGCTGTTCTGATTATCGACCCCATATTCCCTGGATCCTGTAATCTATCTAATATTATTATAAAATTATTTTCTTGTTTTAGTTCTATTTCGTTTTGCTTAATGTTAAAATTAACTACTGCAATTATTCCTTGGGGGTTCTCTGTTTCTGTAATATTATTCATCAACTTATCATCTATCATATAAGCTCTATATTGTTTATCTATACATAACTCTAGTAGTTTTATGCCTTCTTGTTTATCTTTGAAATCTTTTGTGTAGAGTAAGAAATCTATTTCTGCCGAGTTCATTATGGCTTCTCTTACTGAACGGATTCCATCTACTACAAATTTTTGCTCTTTCCATCTATCTTTTCTTTTACTTAATGCTCTAACTTGTTTTATTAATTTATTATTTAAGCTACTTATTATATTATCCATCTATAAACACCTAGCTATTTTTTTCTATTTTTTTAAGGTCTTTATTATCTCCAATTACTATTAATATATCACCATTCTGTATTACGTCCTCTGCATATGGACGTATATTTATGTCTTGCCCATGTTTTATAGCTATTACATTTATACCGTATTTCATTGGTAGTTGTAAATCTAGAAGCGTCTTTCCTTCCCACTCCTCTATTGCACTTATCTCTACTATGCTATAATCTGGCGCAAATTCAATATAGTCAAGTATGTTTGATGAAACTAGATTTCTTGCTACTCTCATACCCATATCTCTCTCTGGGAATACTACTCTATCTGCTCCTGCTTTTTCTAATACTCTACCATGAAGCTCGTTTTGAGCTTTTGCTATTACGTTCTTTACACCTAGTTCTTTTGCTATCAATGTAGCCATTATAGAAGCCTGAATATTTGATCCTATTGTAACTACTGCAACGTCAAAATTTCTAATACCTAGTGTTCTAAGTGTATTTTCATCTATAGCATCAGCTTGAACTGCATGTGTAACTTTTGTTGATATCTCTTGTATTCTTTCATCACTTTTATCTATTGCTAATACATCATAGCCTAAACTGTAAAGTGTCTCTGCTACACTTGTGCCAAACCTTCCACATCCTATGACAACAAATTGTCTCATTTGATCACACTCCTAACCAACTATTATTCTTTCTTCTGCGTATCTGTATACTCCCTTGTTTTCATTTCTCTTCTTTGCAAATGCAAATGCCATTGTCAATGGTCCTAATCTTCCTATAAACATAGTTACTGTTATTACTAATCTTCCTATTACTGTCAGCTCAGGTGTGAGTCCTCTGCTTAGTCCAACTGTAGCAAATGCAGATACTGTCTCGAATACTATATCTAAGAACGATCCTGCTTCTGTTATTGTTAATATCATAGTAACTAATATTACTATACTAAATGCAATTCCTGTTACTGCTATTGCTCTAAACACTAACTCTGTAGATACTCTTCTTTTTAGTATTTCTACATCTTTTTTACCTCGTATCACTGATATAATCGATAATACGATAGCTCCTATTGTAGTTGTTTTTATTCCACCCGCTGTTGAACCTGGTGAACCTCCTATAAACATCAATATGATTATAATAAATGCACTTGTGCTTGTTATAGCTCCCATGTCTATACTATTAAAGCCAGCTGTTCTAGGTACTATAGATTGAAAGATCGAAGCCAGTATTTTACCACCAAAAGATAGTTCTCCTAATGTTTGTGGGTTGTTGTATTCTAAAAACATTATCGCAAAGAAACCCAATACCAATAATATACCTGTAACCATCATAACAAGCTTGGTATGTAAAGACCATCTTTTAAATCTCTTCTGTGTTGTTATATCTATATATACTGTATAACCTAATCCTCCGATTATTACCAATAACCCAATTGTTATATTTACTATTGGACTACTTACAAATAGCTCCATACTAGTTCCTATTATATCAAAACCTGCATTACAAAAAGCTGATATAGAGTGGAATATTCCAAACCAAATACCCTGAGCTACTCCATAGATTGGAACGAATTTGAGGGATAGAAAAAAAGCCCCCAGTGCTTCTAACATCAGTGTCGATATTATGACGTATTTAGTCAGCTTAACTAATCCTGATAGTGTAAACTGGTTTAATTCTTCTTGTATTATCAATCTATCTTTTAATGTTATTTTTCTTCCTAGTAACAAGGCAACTAATGTTGCCATAGTCATAAATCCTAGCCCTCCAACTTGTATAAGTATGAGTATGACTATTTTACCAAACAATGTCCAATGAAGTGCTGTATTAACAACAACTAAACCTGTAACACAAACTGCTGATGAAGATGTAAATAATGCATCAATAAATCCTACACTTTTACCACTTACTGACGCCATAGGTAGATTCAATAATGTAGCACCTATAAGTATCAATGCTCCGAATCCAAGTACTAAAACTTGTGCTGGATTCAGTTTTAATTTCTCTATCGTATTATTCTCTATATTAATCATCCCCTAACTTTCTATCATATAGGAACATATCCACCTGATAATTCATACAATTTTAAATATCGCTGATTCTCTTATCATGTTTGAACAAATTTAATTTTCTATGAATAATCTGGTATCTTTTAATTATTACACTATTATACCACTTAATTGCATTGTTTAAAAGTAACGAATTAAATATTTAAATGTGTATACAATATATATTTTTATATTATACCTATTTTAATAGGATACTATCAGTTTTTGTTATAGATTATAAAAAAGCTCCGACAGCGAAGCTTTTATATGTTATATATTAGATTTTGCTAAATCGACTAATGTTTTGAAACCCTCTGCATCAAATATAGCCATTTCTGATAACATCTTTCTGTTTATTTGAACGTTAGCTTTTTTAAGCCCGTTTATGAATTTACTATAAGACATTCCATTCATTCTTGTTGCTGCGTTAATTCTAGAAATCCAAAGCTTTCTAAAATCTCTCTTCTTTAACTTTCTTCCTGTATATGCATAACTAAGAGATTTCATTACTGCTTGGTTAGCAGGTCTGAATAACTTGCTCTTAGCACCATAATATCCTTTTGCCAATTTCAATATTTTCTTATGCTTCTTCTTAGCATTAATTGCTTTTTTTACTCTAGCCATTTGTCTTTACCTCCTTTTCATCTTCTTAATTATAAGGCAATGAGCTCTTTAATCTCTTATAATCACTTGTACTTACTAATTTTGATTTTTTAAGTTGTCTCTTTCTCTTAGAAGTCTTTTTTCCTAATATATGATTTTTAAAGTTACTATTTCTCTTTAATTTTCCACTACCTGTTCTTTTAAATCTTTTTGCAACTCCTTTACGAGTTTTCATTTTTGGCATGCTTTTATCCTCCTCTCAATTACACCTAATTTTTCGGCATTAGGAACATTATCATATTTCTTCCCTCAAGTTTTGCTTTTTTCTCTATAGCACTTACTTCGGAAGTTAGCTCGGCAAATTTTTCTAATACTTCTTTACCTATCGCTGTATGTCCCATTTCTCTTCCTTTGAATCTAACTGTAACTTTTACTTTGTTACCACTTTCCAAGAACTTGATTGCTCTATTACTCTTAACTACTATATCATGCTCATCAATTCTTGGTGTTAGTCTAATCTCTTTTATATTAATTATTTTTTGGTTTTTCCTGGACTCTTTTTCTTTTTTCGCCTGTTCATATTTGTATTTACCATAATCCATTATCCTACAAACAGGTGGCTTTGCATTTGGTGCAACCTTTACTAAATCTAGCTTCTTTTCATCTGCCAATTCTTGCGCTCTCTTAACTGGTACTATGCCTAATTGATTTCCTTCTGCATCAATTAGTCTAACTTCTCTTTCCTTGATCTGTCCGTTAATCTGAAGATCTTTAATATTTAGACACCTCCTTGATTTAAATACACTCTTATTCTTCTATAATATAATAAAAGCGGATAATATAAATATTATCCGCATCATAAGCATACAAAACTAAACTAAATTATTAACCTTATTAGCCTCGCCATAAGGTGAGAAGCGGATAACTCCTACTTTATTATTATTTAACACTAATACAGTATATTCTATTTTAGACAAAATGTCAATGATTTATTATAAATTTTATTTTTATTTGTTCCTATTTTCTAATTCTTCTTTTAAATCTTCGTATCCTTTTTTACCAAGGAGCGCAAACATATTTTTCTTGTATGCCTCTACCCCAGGTTGATCAAATGGATTTACACCAAGCAAATACCCACTAATACCACATGCTTTTTGAAAAAAGTATATGAGTTGCCCAAAATAATATGCATCCATTTGTGGAATATTGAGAATTAGATTAGGAACACCTCCATCTATATGAGCTAAAAGTGTACCTTCATATGCTTTTCTGTTCACAAAATCTACGGTTTTATCGACTAGATAGTTTAACCCATCCAAATCCTCTGGATCTGCTTCTATTTTCATGCTACCATGTGAGTTTTCTATATTTATAACAGTCTCAAATAGTTCACGTCTACCATCTTGCAAATACTGCCCCATAGAGTGTAAATCTGTTGAAAAATCTACCGATGCTGGAAATATGCCTTTTCCATCTTTTCCTTCACTCTCACCAAATAATTGTTTCCACCACTCTGCTAAGTAGTGTATACTTGGTTCATAGTTTACTAACACTTCTATGTTTTTCCCTTTTTTGTGTAGCATATTTCTGGCTATTGCATATTTATAACACATGTTTTCGTTTATGTCTTCATTCATGTAATTTATTCTAGCATCTTTTGCGCCTTTCATCATATCATCTATATCTATCCCTGCTACTGCTATTGGAAGTAATCCTACAGGAGTTAACACTGAAAATCTTCCTCCTACATCGTCAGGTATAACAAATGTTTCATAACCTTCCTTAGATGCTAATTCTCTAAGAGCTCCTTTTGATTTGTCTGTAGTTGCATATATCCTTTTTCTTGCTCCTTCTTCTCCATAGCGTTCCTGCATGTATTTCTTTATTATTCTAAATGCTATCGCTGGTTCTGTAGTCGTTCCTGATTTTGATATAACATTAACACTTATTTCTTTGCCCTGTAATGTCTCTAATAAATCGTTTAAGTATTTTCCACTAATATTGTTACCTGCAAATATTATCTTGATATCATCTGTCATATTGTAAAAGGAATGACTAAGTGCTTCTATTGCAGCCCTAGCTCCTAGATACGATCCCCCTATACCTATTACTACCAATATATCGGAATCTTTTCTAATCTTTTTTGCTATATCTTTTATTCTGTCAAACTCTTTTTTGTCATAATTGATAGGGTAATCTACCCAACCTAAAAAATCATTTCCTGCTCCTGTTTTATCATGAAGCATTTTATGAGCAGCTAATACTTGCTCTTTTGCATATGCAAGTTCATGTTCTTTAATTGATGCATATTTATAATCAAAAAATATATTATTCATTTCATAGACCTCTCCTTCCTATTATATTATAACGTATAAATATCATTTTGCATTATAAAATAGAAATTATATTATTTTTATAATGTCATCTTTACCAGCTTCTACTTTTTCACCTGCATTTAATTTTATACTTTCATTTGCAGGCAAGTTAGTAATAATAATAGGTGTAATAAGTGAAGGTACTTTATCTTTAATCTTATCTATGTCTACCTTTAGTATAGATTGACCTGCTTTTATACTTTCTCCTTGAGTAACTAATGATTTAAAGCCTTCTCCTTTTAAATTGACTGTATCAATTCCAAAGTGAATAAGTACTTCATATCCATTTTCTGATGTAATCCCTATCGCATGTTTTGTAGGAAAAACTGTTGTTACTTCACCGTTTACTGGTGAAACTACATCTCCATTACTAGGATTTATCGCAAAGCCTTCTCCCATCATTCCATCAGAAAACACTTGGTCTGGTACATCTTTTAGTTCTAGTAATGTTCCAGTCACTGGGCAAACAAATTCTTCTTTTCCTTTTATTATATGCTTGTCTATTTTTATTTTATCTTCTTGATTTTGATAATCTATAATATTCTTCATTTGTGTTTTTAATTGATCTGATTTTGTTCCAAATATCGCTTGTATATTTTTATCTATTTCTAATACTCCTGTAGCTCCTAATGCTTTAAGTCTATTTTTATCCACTTTCTCTAAATCTTTAACACAAATGCGTAGACGAGTTATACATGCACCTAACTTACCAATATTTTCTCTGCCTCCTAATGCTTCTAGTACTTTTGATGCTAATTCATCTTTATCAACAATTTCTCTTGTTATCTCTACCTCATCTTCTTCTCTACCCGGTGTCTTTATATTCCACTTTCTAATTACAAAACGGAATCCAAAATAATAAATAATAAAAAATACTATTCCTACTGGTATTACTAGATACCACGGTGTTCTATTTGGTAATACTCCAAATAATATAAAGTCAATAACTCCACCAGAGAAGGTCATACCTATTTTAATATTTAGCAATTGCATAGTCATAAACGACAATCCTGCAAATACACAATGTACTGCAAATAACACTGGTGCTACAAATAAAAACGTAAACTCTAAAGGTTCTGTTATTCCTGTTAAAAATGAAGTAAGTGCTGCTGATGCCATAATCCCAGCTACTAGTTTTTTCTTCTCTGGTCTTGCTTCATGATACATCGCAAGTGCCGCTCCAGGTAATCCAAACATCATAAACGCAAATTTGCCTGTCATAAATGTTCCTGCCGTAAATGGAACTCCATCTATTAATTGTTTGAAGAATATAGTTTGATCTCCTCTTACTAAATCTCCAGCCTTTGTCACATACTCTCCAAATTCGAACCAAAACGGCGAATAGAAAATATGGTGTAACCCAAATGGTATCAATGCTCTTTCAATTACTCCAAATATAAATGCTGCTAAAGTTCTGTTAGCATTTATCATACTGCGAGAAAATGCATCTAATCCACCTTGTATATATGGCCATATAAGCATCATAACTGCTCCAAGTATGATGGATGATACTGCTGTGATAATCGGCACGAATCTCTTGCCAGCAAAAAAACCTAAGCTTGGAGGTAATTCGATATTATAGTATTTTTTATAGAGACTCGCTGCTATTATACCAATGATTATTCCTCCAAATACTCCTGTTTGTAAAGTTGAAATACCTAATACTTCTGTAAAAGCTTTAGTATTTTCTGCAATATCAGGTCTGATTGCAGGTACTAATACACCCATTGTCACATTCATAATCAAGTATCCTATTGTTGCTGCTATCCCTGCTACTCCTTCTCCGCCAGATAGCCCTACTGCTACTCCAATAGCAAATAATAATGGTAAGTTGCCAAATACAATTCCTCCTGTTTCAAACATCAGTTTAGCTATTAACTGAAATCCAGAGCCACCAAGAACTGGTATCTTATCTAATAAAAACGGGTTTTGAAGCGTAGCTCCTAATGCTAATATAATTCCTGCAGCTGGTAATAATGCAACTGGTAACATTAAAGCCTTACCTATTTGTTGTAATACTCCAAAAGCTTTTTTCATAATCAATATTCTCCTTTTTAATTGTTAATATTTTAGCGATCACTTAAAGCATTAACATTTTTTGATTAACTAATACAAAAAAAGGCATAAGTAAAAGAAAATAAAATAAGCATAGCCATCTATGTTTATTTTATTTCACTCTTTTACTCATGCCTAATCGAATTAGTAACACGTAAAATCATGATTATACATTGTTTATATTTTATCATAAAACGTTTTCTTATTCAATATTTTTTGACAAATTTCGCTTTGTATTGATCAATAGCTTATAAGGAATAAGTTCAAAGATATATATTAAACTTCCATACTATCTTTTAATCTATGTAAATGTAATGCTATATAACCTATTTCACTCTCTGGTATCTTAGAGCTATTCCATGTTCTTTCTATGATTTTAGATATATCGTATGCGACTTTATATTCAACCATCATCTCCTCCTTAATTTTAAGAAGCATTACATTTTTTATTGTTTTTTTATTTGTTATCCTATCTACTACCCCTTTTATATGCATAAAAAATCTTTTGTATTCAAAGGAACTTTTATCTATTATGATATTCAGTTTTTTCTGTACATAATTTACAATTGCATTCATCATCTTTGAGTTTGCGAGAGCTTCACTTTTATTTATTTGTCCTCTACCTCCATATATATGAAGAGTTAGAAACCCAATTTCTGCATCTGGTATATTTATTTTTAATCTTTCTTCTAATATATCGACAGCTTTTTGAGCTAAAACATATTCTTTAGGATATAACATTTTTGTTTCTACTAAAAATGGATTTATTATTTTTATACCTTTTTTTAGTCTTTGAATTGCAAAATCAATATGATCTATAAGTCCAACATGAATATTTGAATTAAGCTCTTCTCCTAATTCATTTTTTACCATCTCTATAATATCTTTAACTATTTCTATTATCTTGGGATCTACTTTGTTTAAAAAGTTTTCATATTCATTTTCTTTTAGGCCATTTAGTGATATAAATTTTTCTTCTATATTACTTACATCTTCTAGTATAGTTCCCTTTTTTTTATTGAATCCTATTCCTTTACCTACTAAGATATAGTTTTGTTCATTTTGACTGACAAGAACTACATTATTACTTAGTATCTTGACTATAGTGTATCTCTCCATTTTCTCCTCCCACACCTACTTATATGATGTATTTATTGTATTTCATTTTCAATGATTTATCAAATATTTGATTCTTTTTTTATAATATATTGCTTATAATCCTATTTAATTTGGTTACACTATAATTACAAAAGTATATAAAATGTGTATCCATAGATTAATAAATTAAAGCAAATAAGTTCATCTATATCATATTGTTCATGATTACCGTCTATGGATTAGTTTTTGTCTGAAACTATCATTGATATACTATAAATGACGATATAAGGTGGGAAGTAAATGAAAAAGAA
This sequence comes from Abyssisolibacter sp. ZYX002, assembly GCF_056892235.1. Lineage (NCBI taxonomy): Bacteria > Bacillati > Bacillota > Clostridia > Eubacteriales > Clostridiaceae > Abyssisolibacter > Abyssisolibacter sp. ZYX002. Next base: position 80,254 of record NZ_JARMXH010000008.1, on the reverse strand, counting down.
AGTTACTTTAGTGCTATTTATAGTCAGCTTAGTCATTTCATCTTTTATTGCATATGAGAATCTATTTATCGGCAGTAATAGATTTGGTGCTTTTTTCAAAATGTTCATGTGGGTTTCAACTATTTGCTTACTTGTTTACTATTTAAAACAAGATGGTACTCCTCAATTAGTTCCATCTTCTATCCTAATGGAAAAAAAGTCTGATGACTCTAATAATGAAAATGGTAAATCTAACGTTTCTTTTGATGATGTTGCTGGTCTTGAAGAGATAAAAGAAGAACTTCACGAGATTATAGATTTCATTAATCACACTGAAAAATATAGGAAGATGGGAGCTAAAATCCCAAAGGGTATTTTGTTTTACGGTCCTCCCGGTACAGGTAAAACTCTTTTAGCAAAAGCTGTGGCCGGAGAAACTAATTCATTCTTTATCTATTCTAGCGGTTCTGAGTTTGTTGAAAAATATGTGGGTGTTGGAGCAAAGAGAATAAGGAATTTATATGAAAAAGCTAAGAAAAATGCTCCTAGTATAATTTTTATTGACGAATTAGATGCTATAGGGTGTAAAAGAAATTTAGATAGTAATAATGAAAAAGATCAAACTCTTAATCAACTATTAGTAGAAATGGATGGTTTTAATGATAACAGTAATATAGTTGTTATCGGTGCTACTAATAGATTGGATTTGCTGGATGAGGCTCTTCTTAGACCTGGTAGGTTTGATAGACACATATACGTTGGCAACCCAAATTCTAAAGCTAGAGAGGAAATTTTTAAAGTCCATATGAAAAATAAACCTATTGATGCTAGCGTTAAAATAAAAGACCTCTCTAAAAAAACTCATGGATTTTCTGGTGCTCAATTAGCTAATATCGCCAACGAGGCCGCAATACTAGCAGTAAGGCACAACAAACATAAAATAGATATTGTAGACTTCAACGCTGCTATCGAAAGAGTTGTAGCTGGCTTAGAAGTTAAACATCCCACTATATTGGAAAAGGAAAAACGGATAGTTGCTTATCATGAATCTGGTCATGCATTGATTGGGAGAATCTTGAGTGTTGATATGATACAGAAAATATCTATCATACCTAGAGGTCAAGCATTAGGTTATGTTTTAAAATTCCCCGATGAAGAAAGATATCTACATACAGAAAGCGATCTAGTAAGCAAAATTAAAGTTTTACTTGGAGGTAGAGCTGCTGAGAAAATAATATATAATGAGGTCACTACTGGGGCTAAAGACGATTTGGTAAAAGCATCTGAAATAGCTGAAAAAATGGTATGTGAATATGGAATGAGCTCTATTGGCAATATAGCCATTAAAGATAAATACAAGTACTACAATAGAAAAAAGATAGAGGATGAAATCAAAAAAATAATTGATTCTTCTTATAAAGATGCTTTAAATATCATTAATAATAATTTAAAGTTATTGCATGAAATATCTGCTTATTTACTTGAGCATGAAACTATGGATTCTGAACAATTGGAAACAATCTTTGCCAAAGAAAAAAGAGATGTATTTAATACTGCTACATAAAATACTTTACATGGAGTGTAGTGTGCAGTAAAATAATATAATAGTTAAAAAATGGTGTAGGGAAACCACACCATTTTTTGTGCTATTTTGATGAGCATAATTGTTTTTTAACCATAATATATTCTAGCTTATTTGTTTCTTCATTGAGCTGCTCATTTATAACTGTAAATCCTACATGTTTATAAAATTCTACTGCTTGTAGATTATCTTTGTATACTGCTAGAGTAAGTTCACCATAGATATCCATTGAATGTTGAATCAGTTTTTTTCCTATACCTTTTCCTTGAGTATTTACATCTACGAATATGGCACCTATAAATTCTTTGTTTATAATACTAATAAACCCTAAGATGGTTTTGTTTTCTAGATATACATATACGTCACTTAGAGGAATATACTTATCTTTTATATCTTCATAATTGCTGTTCCAATAGTCTTCAGGAATAAAAGGATGTGCCTTAATGGTCGATCGTAACCATAATTGCATGATGTTTTCTATTTCGTGTGCTGTTTTCTTAATTTTTCTAATCATTATAATTCTCCTTTGGTTTTTCTCATGATTGAATCAGGACATTTGATCCAAAACATGGTAATATGTGTAGGTTGTTGTTGTATACATTTTTATCCATAGAGAACTTTGCGACTATCAAGATGAGCTGATGACTAATTAATCTTGTAATACAATATAAATTAGAAAAAATTATGCGCAACACACAAACTTAAAGATGTTGAAATTATAAACCAGTATTGATAAGTGGATAACTAACCTAAAATAGATTAAAGAATTAATAGTATCACAAACAGGCTTAGTCACTAAGCTTTAAATGGATTGATTAAAATGAAATTCTAAAAAATAAATTAATTGTTATCTGTGCATCAATACCTCACTTTTCTATTAGTATGGATATAATAACATGAAATTCGAGTTACTGTCAACAGGAGTGAATATTTACAAATATAAGCTATAGCAGCATTTATCAGATACAGATGTATTCACATACGTTGAAGTCGTTGTAGGTAACAACTTAAAAAGCACTTTTTATTATGCTTTAGCTGCTCTTTCACTCTTTGACTTTCTAATTACGTTGATAGATTCTACCAACATCCATAGCTCTAACACCACTATTATTATGCCTATTATGAATAACAACCAATCTGATTTATTATAAAAATTCTTTATATTATAAAGCATTCCCCAGCCTGTCATTGCCATCATAAATATCATTGGTATTATTGTGAATACTATAGATTTACCTCTTTTAGCTAAATAAACAGTTATTATCATCAGTGCAAGGCCTGCTAGAAGTTGATTTGTTGCTCCAAACAATGGCCATAATATCATAGCTCCTGCTCCGCCTGGTTTTGCAATTGAAAGTAATACTGCTGTTATTACTGCAAAAAGCGTAGCTCCATGATTAGTAGTTAGAGGTTTTATTTTCATAGTTTCTGCGATTTCTGCAACTACATATCTTTGCATCCTAGTTGCTGTATCTAGTGTAGTCGCCGCAAAACTTACTACAAACACTGCTAGTATAGTTTTTGCAAATGCTACACTTATACCTATTCCTTCCATAAAGCTTGCTCCACCATCTATAAAAGCTCCTAGCTTTGCTCCTAATGAACTTGCATTAGACCAATCTATATATCTGGCTGTCCAAGCCGTAGTATCTCCTAAGCCTGCTGTACATGCAAGTATTACTAGTATGGCCAATGCTCCCTCTAGTAACATACCACCATATCCGATCTGCATTGCATCTTGCTCGTTATCCAACTGTTTTGATGACGTCCCTGAAGAAACTAAGCTATGGAATCCTGATATAGCGCCACAAGCTATTGTTATAAATAAGAACGGCATCATGGATGGTGCTCCTTTTACGCTTGTTCTTATAGCTGGTGCTACTATTGAAGGTTGCACTACTACTAATCCTAATATTAGCAATCCCATTGCTATAAGTAACTCGTGAGAATTAATATAATCTCTAGGTTGCAAAAGTTTTTGTACTGGCAATGCCGATGCTATATATGCATATATCATCAATATCACTACCCAGACTATTATTGGTTCCATACCAAAAATACTCATCATCTGAAAATCATTTATATATTTAGCTCCTATCCATATTGTCAAATACATAATCGCCACTGCTATAATAGATAAAATTGTAACGTTTTTGTTTTTCTTGTAAACTAGATGTCCTAAAATTAAAGCTATAGGTATTTCCATCCATACTGGAAAAACTGATGCTGGATACATTATAAATAATTTTCCTATGATCATTGCAAAAATTGCAATAACTATTAATAATAAGAAAAATATGATAGCTAAAAACAGATTTCTCGAAGTAGGACTCACTATATCTGATGTTATATCTCCAAGAGATTTTCCTTTGTTACGTGATGATATGATTAATGCTCCAAAATCATGTACTGCTCCTATAAATATTGAACCTACTACCACCCAAATAACTGCTGGTACCCAACCCCAGATTACTCCTATGGCTGGTCCTACTATTGGGCCTGTCCCTGATATGGATGTAAAGTGATGTCCAAACAAAATTTTTCTCTTTGTCGGAACATAGTCTACTCCGTCTTTCATATAATGTGCTGGTGTAACGTTGCTTCCTGTTAGCTCAAAAAGTTTTCTACTAACAAATTTGCCATATGTGTTATATGCAAGTATAAATCCAGCATAAGTAAGTATGGCTAATACCAAAGCATTCATACGAATCCCTCCAACAATTTATTTTTATCACACCTTAATTATACTACTCATTTCTGTATTTCCAACCTTTATTTTACATGTTTGTTTTATATTTTTATTTGCATAGTTAAAAACACTACTCAACCTGTATGATTAAGTAGTGTTTGAATCTTTTATTCTATAATATTACGTATTATCGTTACTTTTTTTAAGTACTACTGTTACTTCTGACCTATTATGAAATAACTGTCTTACTCCTAATATATCATACCAATCACTTAATTGATTAAGTGCATTATTTGTAATTGTTTGCCACCTTTTATTTGGTAGTTTTAATGTCATAATCGCGATACCACCGTCGTTCAAATATTTAGATGCCATACCCATTAATGATATTGAATCTTTTACGTTCATTTTCATATCGTTGACTATTACGTCAAATTTATTATTTTTTCTCAAATATTTTTGAGCAAGCCCTTTAAAATGAATTACATTGGGGTTTTTAGCTATAGATTTGTTAAGCTTTGCTGGATCTACTGCTACCACCTTTAAATCGTGTTTCAATAAAACCCTTGTCCAACCACCTGGTGCTGCTCCTAAATCTAACGCTGTCTTGTATTTATCTAAGTCTAAATCAAAGACATCTATGGCTTCTAAGAGCTTAAATTCTGCTCTACTGATAAGATTTTTATCTTTTCTATATTTACACTCTCCCGCGCACCAATCACTCAGATTATATGATGCATTTGATACTCCTAAGAGAGCCTCTTCATCTGTGTTAGTAATAGATATAATCTGCTCTGGATTCTTTACATCCTGCTTAAATCCTAAATTTTCTAATTTCTGTGCAAGACCTCTACTAATATCACTTCTTTTATAATCAAACTTTACATCACTACAAAGTCTAGCTTGTACCGAAAATGTTTTACCACTATCTAGCAAATCTTTAATCTCATCTATTTGTTCAATTATAATATTTATATCTTCTATGCTCTTTCTTATATCTATTTCCATGTTTACAGGACATATATGTCTTGTAAATATCATATTATCTTCTTTAAACGCTTTTGCTATTTTTATAAACGAAGTATGTAGATTTACCAACCCTATCCCTTTGTCTATCCACCTTTCAAAGGTTATATCTTTAAATTTTTTTATTATTTCATTCAACGCCATTTCACTTGAAAGCGTATCTGAAGTGAATAACAACTTATTTACTTTACGCATATTTTATATGTCCTTTCTAAGTCTAATCAACAATTATTTTATTATTATTACTAGTATACCTTGAACAAGTCCAATTAAAAAACCTAAAAGACCACCTAAAAGTTCTATGTGTTTTAATTCCTTCTTTGCTAATTTTACTATTATATCTTCTAGTTTACTTATTTCAAAAGAATTTATTTTCTCTTCTATTAACTGTGCTATACATATTTTTGTTGATGCTTTGTCTAGTGCTTTTTGTAAGAAATCCTCTAGTATTTTTCTACCCTCTTTGTCTATCATGTCAGAAATATAGGTTTTTATACTGCTTTTAAACATATTAGGTATTATACTTGGCATTTTTTCGTCTATTAATTTGAGTATCTTTGCTTTTATCTGCTTTTCTATTTTATCGATTTCTTCATCGGTTATCAATGTATTAAATATCTCTTCTATGTCAATTAACTCTTCTTCTATTATCTGTCCTATGCTTTTAGCAATATCTTTTCTTCTTTTTGGTATAAGTCCTTGTAGTTCATAATTAATAATGGGAATTTTTACAGCCTTATACGGCCTAAATATTAATTTTATTGCTATTATGTTTGTAATCCAACCAATTATCGCTCCTATTATAGACATGCTAAGTACGATTAGTATATTCAAAATCAACTCACCTCTTTTGTATTATTATCTTTATAAGCTATATTATTATAACATATTTTTCACACTATAATATCAAATTATAAATTAATTTTTTGAATTCTTCAAGATATAATTTTAAAGAATATATATTTTTCATTTAAATTTCATGAATTTAACAAACAAGCAGGATGTCTCATGAGACATCCCTAGCTCTTTTTGTTATTTCTCTTTTATAAGTATACCCTTTAATTTATTAATTAACGAGGAACAAAAATTATATTCTCTACAAATTTCTACTTTGTCTTCAAATACATTATTTATGATTTTAATTATCCCGTCTAATTTTCTATGCTCATCTATATGCATTATAACCTTTTTAGGTGCTATGGTTATTAGAGAGCTAATCAGCAGATCATCATAATTAACATCATTCTCTGACATTTCTTCAACTATTTCTTTTAAGTAATCGTTATTTATTATTTGATCTTTGTCATCGTATAATAAGTACTTACCATCATTTTCTATTACTACATTAATAACGTCTATTTTTGGTTCTTGTATTTCTACAAAATATTTTAGGATTTTGACAAATTCATTGAACTCTTTTTCCATAAAGTAATCTTCAACAGCTCTTTCGATAGTATTATCGATATAATCAATAAAAAATCTTAATCTAAATTTTATAAAACCTTCCATTATCATATAATCACTATTTTGTAGAAACTGCCTTATTCTATCTTTTATCATTACTCTGTACTGTGCTATTTCTGATACTTGATTTAAGCTATCTTCATCAATTATTTCATTAGTTTTGTTGTATACTGATTTTTTTTCAATGCTATCAAGGTAATAACAAGAAAAATTAATTCTATCTTGCACTATCTTATTTTTATAAATTTTCAATATAACATCCAACAAGCCACTTGATAAATTTTCGGAGAATTTGGAAATTAAATTTTTATCATAATTATCGTTTTTTGTGTGAAAATTATAAATATAAGTATCACCAATTTGGTCAATAGTCTTACAAAACTGATCAAATTCTTTTGTTTCAATTTTATTTTTTAATATATAATCTATGTTACTTATGTTTTCTTTGAAAGCTATTGAAAGAAATTCCATTTTGCATCTCCTTTCTGTAATAGTAGTTTATGCTTATATAAATGCTATATTCGTTTTATTGCTTAGTATTAATTGTACCTTAAAGTAATAATTGAACCGATATCAATAATTTTTTTTAAACTTAAAAAATTTGGTTCTTTCCCATATTTTTTTATAAATTTAAAAATCTCATCTATGTTTGGATGGTCTATTAGTTTACCTGAAAAAGAAACCTCATTCTGATTCAAACAAAAAGTAGCTCCACCAATAAAACCATAATCAAAACCTGGTAGTTCTATAAAACCTTCTTTGATATAGCAAACATCTATGCCTAATTGGGTTAGTTTTTTATGTATTGTAGCATCAGATGTTATTATTGCTTTTTCTGAAATTATTGCAGTTGAGCATTTTGTATAGCCCTGTTTCACATTGACAAACTGAATATTTTCTTTTTCAAAATAGTACTTGAGTACAGTATCCATTTTTTCAATTTTATGTACTGCATAATTCTGAACTCTTGCTACATTATATGCAATATCATCTGGATAGTTTCTACTTAATACCTTTTCTCCTCTAATTATATTTAAAGGCTTGTTTTTTAATAATTCTTTATAATAATTATAAACATTAGGTGCTACTACTATGGTACTAGGATTAACTGGATGCATCACCATGTCCGGATGGTAGGCTATAGGCTCAAGTATATCATCACATTTAACGGTTTTTATAATATCTATATTTCTATTTTTAAAATAATTTATCAAAGATTGATCTGCATTTGCATCAATAACTGCTAAATCAATTTTTTCATTAAATAAAAACGGATTTTTCATAGTATTCTCCTATATTCTTATTTTGTTTATATTATACTACCTCTTGCAAAATTTATCTTATTAAATTTGAGCAAAATAAAAAAAACTTCATAAAGAAGTTTTTTCATGGAGGCGGCACCCAGATTCGAACTGAGGGTAAAGGATTTGCAGTCCTCTGCCTTACCACTTGGCCATGCCGCCATATTTGGAGCGGAAGACGAGATTCGAACTCGCGACCCTCGCCTTGGCAAGGCGATGCTCTACCACTGAGCCACTTCCGCATTCTTGTTTTAAAATAAATGGTGCCCAGAGGCGGAATCGAACCACCGACACGGGGATTTTCAGTCCCCTGCTCTACCGACTGAGCTATCTGGGCTAGTTTATTTCTTAAGGACAAGATTCAGTATACATCATTTAAACTATAAAGTCAATAGCTTTAGCTATATTTTTATTATTTCTTCTATTTTGATTTAATCTATTATTATTGTATTAAAGCTTTTAGTTCTTTGTCACTAAAATTATAACTTTTTTTACAAAAATGACAAGTAAGTTCTGCTTTGCCATCTTCTTTTATCATATCTTCTATTTCTTCTTTCCCAACTGTTATTAATGCTTTTGCCATTTTTTCTTTACTGCAATCACATACAAAACCAATTTCTTTTTTTTCTACTATCTCCATATTAAATACACCAAAAACTCTCTCTAATATATCCTCTGGCCTCAAACCTTGCTTTATAAGTGAAGATATTGGCTGCATATCATTTATACATTCTTCTAACTTCAATAACTCTTCTTCTTCTATATTAGGCAATATTTGTACTATAAACCCTCCTGATGAAATTACACTTTCATCTTTTCCTATATGCACTCCTAATGCAACTGCCGAAGGTTGTTGCTCTGATACCACAAAATAATTGGCTATATCCTCTGCAATTTCACCTGATATAATTGGAGATTTACCTATGTAAGGTTTTTTAAGTCCAAGATCTTTTATTACTATAATACTACCGTTTCTTCCAACTGCTGAACCTACATCAAACTTGCCATCTTCTCTTGGTGGTAATTCAACATTGGGATTTGCTACTAACGCTTTTACATTCCCTTTATAATCAGATACTGATACCATACTTCCTATAGGTCCATCACCTTTTATCTGCAACGTAAGTTTATCTTGCTCATTCTTAAGCATAGCTCCCATGATAGAGGATGCTGTTATCATTCTACCTATAGCTGCTGTTGTTGTAGGATATGTTTCATGTATCCCTCTTGCTTTGTTCACCATATTAGTTGTCATACTTATAAATACTCTAATATTCTTTTTTTCATCTATAGCTCTTATCACATAGTCTTTCATTTATTCCACCTTTTCTTTAAAGAAATTTCTTTGCACAAAGAAATATAGAGTCTCTATTGAGACCCTATAAATGTTAAAAACTATATATAACTATAACAAAGAACGCTCTTTGTAATTATTCAATTTATAGTTTGTAACATTAGCACTTTGAAACGTTAGCAGCTTGTGGTCCTTTTTCGCCTTCAACTATTTCAAATTCAACTTCTTGACCTTCATCTAAAGTCTTGAATCCGTCAGAAACTATTGCTGAATAATGTACGAATACATCTTCACCATTTTCTCTTGTTAAAAATCCAAAACCTTTTGTTGCGTTAAACCATTTAACCTTGCCTCTTTCCATTAAAAACATACCTCCTGCGCTTCACCATGAAGCAAATTAATTTGCAAATGCATACATCTATAAGTAAACATCCACCTCTATTCAGCCTATCATATTTATCGCATACTGTCAATTATATTTAGTATTATATCACGTCTTTCGTGCAATAAAATTAAATCTTTGAGAGTCTACTTTAGGCTTATCGAATGTAAAGGCTTCGAATACTTCTATTTTATTAAATCCAGCTTCTTTTAAAGAATTGACTATATCGGATATATCATATATTTTTTGAGTATGAACTTCATCAAATCTTTCATACAGATCTGCATCTTTAACAAAGAATGTTAGATAAAAATTTACTGTATCTCCTTTTTTATCATGCTCACTTTCCCACGTATAATATATATCGTCATAATCATTGATAAATACATTTTTAGCTATGATATTTTCTAATTTGTGTCTTGAATTAATATCAAATATGAATATACCTTCTTCATTCATATGCTTATAAACATTTTTAAAAGTACTAACTAATTCTTTGTGACTTGTTATGTAATTTATGCTATCACATATACTTATAATAATGTCAAATTTCTGATTAAGATTAAAATTGACCATGTTTTGATTTAGTATAGTCACATTTTTGTACTTTCTCAATTTTTCGTAAGCAATCACTAACATCTCTTCAGATAAATCAAAACATGTTACCGAAAAATCATTTTCACATAATATTTCTGTAAGACTACCTGTTCCACATGCCATCTCAAGTATATTTTTAGTTTTTTTATTGCTTCTTATCTGAATCTCTTTTATATATTCATACCATTTATGATAATCAACGTCACTCATCAATTTATCATAGAGCTGTGCCATATTACTATACGAGCTCATTATGTCACCTCACGTAATATTATAAACATATTATAGCACAGTAATTCAAGCATTTATACATTTTTTTATTTATCTTGGACATTTTTCATCTGATCTATCTTCATCTTTTTCTTTCTTACTGTTATTATTCCACCTATTCTTCCTGTCTCTTTTGCTGTCAAGCCTCCCCAACCTAATGAGTTTACTTTATCCATTAACCCTAGCTCCTCTGCAATCTCATATTTCATCTTGTCTTCTAATGTTTCTATTTTTTTCTTTTTTTTACTTTTTACCATTTTATACCCCTCCCTTTGTATAGTATGTCATTTTTGACAAATATTTATACAAAAAAAGAGTTGATATTTTTTAATTTTAATGTTAAACTATATACTGTTGTGTTAAACCATGAACCTTCCCCCAATAGGTTCATATAGAAATATGTTGATTAACAAGATTTTTTTAAAGTTCGGCATAAATAGAGCTATCTCTTAAAGAGATAGCTCTATTTAGATTGATGACAAAAGTCATCAAGATAACATACTGTAGTAAGAGTTCAATTTCAAGGCGTATTAAAATTGAGTAGCAGAGCTTACTTAGAGGTAAGTAAGCAACGGAAATTTTAACACGGGCGCAGAAATTGGGCTTTTTTCTACAGTATGAGAGGTATCTCATATACGAGATACCTCTCTTTTTTGTTACACTTACTTTAATATTATATATGTCAAATATATGAATAATAGAGCCATAGGGATCAATGGAAGCTTCCCTATTACTTTCATCCACATCCCTGTCTCTACTTTTTCATCTGCAGAAAATGCAGCTGTTGTATCATCGCTTTTTAATTTTTTCAATAACCTTATTCCTAGAGGCAATATTAACAATGAAAGTCCGCCCATCACAACTGCTGCTATAATATACTGTTTTGGATCATTTGTATTCAAACTATTTTTTATTTCTGTATTTTTAGTTATATTTGAATATTTAAGCACTATATATGATAATGTAGTTGCAAAAGCATTGTTAACCATGTGAGCTACCATTGATGTAAGTATTGAACCAGTTCTATATGTCATATATCCAAAAATTATTCCTAGAACTATAGGTCCTAAAAGGTTATATATGTTAAAATGAAACATTCCAAACACTATCGCAGATAGTAATATGGCTATTTTCTTACCTAATTTTTCATATGCCCTCATAATGAATCCTCTGAATAAAATCTCTTCACATAAACCCGCTGATACTGCTACTATTAAAAAAGCCCTTAGTAATTCTACCTTGTTTTGCGGGGTAGGTATCTGGAAAACTTTAGGTTCTCTAAAAAAAGATATAAGTACTATTACAAGTGAATTTGCAAATACTGCAACTGGGTAAAAAGCCAATGTTATTATTGGCGCTAGTAGTACATTTTTTACACTTGTCTTTTTTATTCTAAATAATCTGCTTATGTTAAAACCTCTAAGTTTACTATATAATAAAACCGGCAACATTATTATCAAATACTCTGTTATAATTAACCCGCTATATAAATCTTTCTCTTGAAAGTATGCTCCTATTGTCAAAAGCGCTATTCCTATTATCAAATAATACGTATTAGCTTCTAACTCATTAGGTTTTCTTATTTTTATTTCTTCCACTCATGCACCCCCTAGAATTTCTTGATAAAAAAATACTGCAACTATTGTTATGTAAGTCAGCCTTTAACTATATGGTTAAGGTATCATTTTATTTTAAAACTGTCAATGATTAAATTGGTTTGATTTGCTATAAATATCTAATCTTTTCATCTTCACAACGTTGTATTGTTTTTAATATTATAGTATAAATCTATTTTTTAAAAATCAATGCTATTTGTGGTTATATTAAATATTATTATGTATGGAGGGATATTTATGTATTTATTTACTGGAAGCGGTGTTGCAATAGTTACTCCTTTTTCAGATTCTGGTATAAACTTTACAAAATTAGGCGAACTAATTGATATGCATATAGAAAACAAAACTGATGCTATTATCATATGTGGTACAACTGGTGAAGCTTCTACTATGAGCTATGAAGAACAAAAAAGTGCAATAAATTATGCCGTTAAAAAAACAAACAATAGAGTTCCTGTAATTGCCGGTACTGGTAGTAACAACACAGCACATGCCATAGAATTAAGTGTATATGCTCAATCTGTTGGAGTTGATGGCTTGCTAGTTGTAACTCCTTATTATAACAAAACTACCCAAGACGGCCTTAAATCGCATTTTGCTGCTATCGCTGATGCTGTAAATATACCTATAATCGTCTATAATGTACCTGGTAGAACAGGGTTAAATATGCTTCCACAAACACTCTATGAGCTTTCCAAACACCCTAATATATGTGGCATAAAGGAAGCTAGTGGCGATATACATCAAGTGGCTGAAATATCAAGATTATGCGGTAAGGACTTTGTTATTTACTCAGGCAATGATTATATGGTATTGCCTTTACTTGCTTTAGGCGGAAAGGGTGTAATATCTGTTATTGCAAATATACTCCCTAAAGAAACTCATAATATGGTGGAATACTTTTTAAATGGTGATGTTAAAAAAGCTATAGATATTCAACTAAACATAAATGCTTTAGTAAATGCTATTTTTGCTGAGACTAATCCTATTCCAATTAAAACTGCGATGAACATACTAAATATGGATGTAGGAGATGTGAGACTCCCATTAGTTAAGATGTCAGCAAAAAACAAAGAACTTCTAATTAGAGAAATGGTAAACTACGGTATTCTTGCAGAGGAGGAATAAATATGATTAACGTTATACTTAATGGCTATATGGGAAAGATGTGTCAAAATATAAGTGATGAAATGAAAAGTTTTGATGATATGGTTTTGATAGGTGGCATTGATAAAAAATATAAAGGTTTAGAGCACAATTGTATACCTGTATACTCCAGTCCATATGACATAAAGGAGATGCCTGATATCATAATAGATTTTTCTCATCATAGCTGTGTTGATGAATTAGTTGCATATGCTAGCTCTAGAAAGATTCCTTTAGTTATTGCCACTACAGGCTTAACAACAAACTCAAAGAATAATATTGAAAAAGCTTCTATTGAAATACCTATTTTTATATCTGCCAATATGTCCATTGGAATAAATCTTTTGTTACGTTTGGTAAATGAAGCTGCTCAATTACTAGATGGATTATTTGATATAGAAATTGTTGAAAGACATCACAATAAGAAAATTGATGCTCCTAGTGGAACTGCTTACATGATTGCTGATAGTATTAATAGAACTCTAAATAATTCTAAAAATTATATATTCCTTAGGCATGGCAATAAATCTAAACGGTCGTCGTCTGAGATTGGTATTCATTCAATACGTGGTGGTTCAATTGTTGGTGATCATAATGTAATATTCGCTGGTGAAGATGAGATATTAGAAATAAGACATACTGCATCATCTAAAAGAATCTTCGCTATAGGCGCTTTAAACGCCGCTAGATTCATTATAAACAAACAACCTGGTATTTATAGTATGGATAGTTTAATAAACAAATAAAGGGGCTATTGAGCCCCTTCTTGATTGATGCCAAAGTCATCAAGATAGCAGACTGTAGTAAGAGTTCGAGCTCAAAGCGTGTTTATATTGAGTAGTACAGCTTTACTTACGGTAAGTGAACAACGAAAATTTTAAACAACACCGTAGAAATTGAGCTTTTGTCTACAGTCTGAAATGGGCTATTTAACCCCTTCTAAATACCCTTATGAAAAGGTCATCTTCTGTACTTTAACACCATCTACTTCGCTTAAAGTAGTTTGAAGTTCTTCAATTCTGTCTTCATCTTCTCCTATTATCTCTAGTAAAATTAACCCTTTAGGGCTACATTGATTTTGAGCTTCATGGATACCTAGTCTTGTATTTATCATACATCCATGATCAGTTAATATACTCTGCACTTTAGGTACATTTTCATTTCTATCTTCTACTTTTATCCCTACTATAGTTTGCTTCATATTCTCCTCCTATTATTAACCTAAATTGATCATAGAAAATCAATAACTATACAGCATCCTTCTAATTACAATGCTTCCATCAATTTTTCATCGTACTACCTAGTACGCTTTCAAAGTAAACATATAGTTAGAAAACTACAGCATATTTAGATCGTTCCATAAATTATTCAGGTTTTATTAATTATATATTATGATTACTCTTATTTTTTTATACAGTATTTATTAAGAATCTATAATGTAACACTAATTTGTTTTATTCATATAATATAATAAAATTGTTACAAGGAGGTAATGGTATGGCTAATGGAATTCTTGGTTCTCTCTTCGATGACGAAGGTAGTAGCTTGCTATTTTTCTTTTTATTGTTAGTAATTTTCTTCGGTAGCGGTTACAATAGGTACTAATTACTTATAGACGAAAAATAGCGATTTGCTATGTAGTCTGACATAAAATACAACAAAAAAACTTCCTTATGGAAGTTTTTGTTGTATTTATAAAGTTATTTGGTGCGGAAGGCGGGACTTGAACCCGCACGGTCATTGACCGCCACCCCCTCAAGATGGTGCGTCTGCCGATTCCGCCACTCCCGCTAGATGAAGCTACCAATATATTATAGCTTCTCTATTAACTCTTTGTCAACACTTAATTTTATTTTTCTTTGT
Organism: Abyssisolibacter sp. ZYX002; assembly: GCF_056892235.1. Lineage (NCBI taxonomy): Bacteria > Bacillati > Bacillota > Clostridia > Eubacteriales > Clostridiaceae > Abyssisolibacter > Abyssisolibacter sp. ZYX002. The sequence continues at coordinate 65,045 of NZ_JARMXH010000008.1, read as the reverse complement.
TAGGTATAAACCATTTTTCAATATTATTATACAAGTTAAATACAGTTGGTTTTATTTCTCCTTTTACTTTATCATTTACTAATATTGCTTTCTTTTTAAACAATAAGCTAACATATGGCAAATCTTGAGATATTAGTTTTTGTAGCTTGCTGTATGCTTGTTTCTTTGTCTCTCTATTCGTTGCTAAAAATGCATTTGCTAACAAGTTATCCATCTGTTCACTATTATATTTGATAAAATTTGTTCCGTTATCAATCTGACTTGAATGTAGCATAAACGAAAAATCAGGCACTAACGATAAATCCCATCCAAGTAAAAGCATATCGAATTTATTTTGCTTTATTTTAGTATTTAGATCTTGCCAAGCTTTAGTTATTGTTTCCTTCGGTGGATTCTCTACGTCTTTGTAATCTTTTACAACCTCAATACCTATTTCTTTTAAATCTGCTATAATCCTATCAGCCATGTCAGCTCTTACTTTATTATATGAGTTAGTTAATATTCTAATTTTAACTTTTTTACCACTAGCATCTTCAATTATACCATCACCATTTGTATCTTTAAATCCTGCTTTATTTAGTATATCTTTAGCTTTACTTATACTATATTCATATTTTTCGTTACTCTCATCATACAACCAAGACTCTGGGTTTATCGGAGTACTTGCACTTTGAGCATGACCTAAAAATACATTGTTTACTATTGTTTTTTTGTTGATTGCAAATGCTATTGCTTTTCTTAGACTAATTCCAGCATCTCCTTGAAATAAAGGGTTATTGAAGTTAAATGCTAAAAACTCGTATTTGTTTGTTATATAGTTATATATATCAACTTCTTTGTTCTCTAAGTATTTATCCCAATCTATACCTATTGCAAACGCAACATCTACTAAACCTGTTTCAAATGAAGCAAGCGCAGTTTCATCTGTATCTACTATTTTCCCTGTTATTGTTTGTATATATGGTTTCATACCATACCATTTCTCATTAACTCCTAGCTTTATTTCTTTTAATTTTTTATAATCCATAAATTTATATGGCCCTGTTCCTACTGGAGTTTTTATAAAGTTTTCGTTAAATGCGTTATCTAGACTACTTTTTGTTTGTGCTTTTCCATTTGTAAATTGATGCATAGGTAATATCGGAAACATCAACGCTTCTAGTGAATTTGAATAATTCCTATTTAGTTTTATTTCTATAGTACTATCGTTTATTACATTGGCACTAATTATCTGCTTTATCTCAGATAAATTAGCAGGTTTGAATACATCAGATAATAAATCCGTATATAATCCTGCTTTGGCACTCATTCTAAGCGCATCTATTGTAAATTTCACGTCTCTAGCTGTGAATTTTTTTCCATCATGCCAATAAACATCATTTCTTAGAGATAATTTTATAGTTCTACCTTCATTCTGTATCGAATAACTTTGGCACAACTGTCCTTTTACATTAAAATTTTCATCAAATACAAATAATGGTTCATATATTAACTTATAAAAATAGTATAAGCTTTTTTCCTTGTTTACAAGTGGATTGAACGTTTTAACATTTGATATTGGCACATTCATATTTCCTCCGTACCTAGGCTCATATGAAACTTCTACTGATTCTTTGTCCCCTTTATTTCCTTTTTCTGCATCTATCGCTTCTTTACAACCTATAAAAGATAAACATAGTGTGATTGCTAAAATCATTGCTATAATCTTTTTCATTTTACTCCTCCTCTTCACACCTTAATAAAAACTATAATGATTAATATTGTTAGTTATATTTCTAATCAGATTCATTTTATTCATGCAAGAACTTATATATTTTGTAATACATATTTACTCTTTTTATATATGTTTTAGTCTCATTAAATGGTATTTTTTCTGTGTAGCCGTTTTTTATAATACCGTTTTTTATCCATTTGTTGACATTACCACTTCCGGCATTATATGCAGCCAATATTATATCTGTCTCTCCATTATAATATTGACTAAGTTTATTGATATACCAACACCCTATGCTAATATTTGTATTTTCATCATATAACTTTTCATCGCTATATTCATCTATACCCATTTCTTTAGCTGCCCACTTTCCTGTACTAGGCATAATTTGCATTAAACCTATTGCACCTTTAGGTGATTTTACTTTAAGTCTAAAGCTACTTTCAGCTCTTATTATTGATGCAACTAAAAGAGGATCTAAGCTATATTCCTTAGCATAGGTATATATCTGTTTCTCATATTTTATTGAAAAAATAGCTTTACCTATTTTCTTAATATTTACAAGCCCTATAATTAGCAATACACACAGAATTAACAAAATACCTTTTCGACGCTTGTATACCTTAGCCAAGAATTAACCTCCTTAAAACTCTATTTAATTTTTCATCTACTTTTGATTCTAGTTCATTAATATTGCCTTCGTTTTCTATTATAACATCTGAAAGTTCTCTTTTTTTGTATATATTCATTTGAGATTTTATTCTCGACAATATTTCCGGTTCGCTTAATGAATCTCTTTTTATTAATCTTCTAACTTGAGTCTCTTTTTTCGCATAAACTAGCCATATTTCGTCCATTATTATACCTTCTTTTTCTAATTCATCTTTGCCTTCAAATAATAATGGAATATCAAGAAATATTATTTTTTCATCTGAATTAATCTCTATTTGTCTCTTTGTTTCATTTCTAACATAAGGATGTACTATATCATTTAGTATTTTTCTGTATTCATTCTTTTCAAATATAATACTTCCAAGCTTTTTTCTATCTATACTCTTGTCATATGCTATTATATTCTCACCAAATCTTTTTATGACTTCATAATACGCTGTTTTACCAATGTTAAGTGCTTCTTTTGCTATTTTATCGGCATCTATGACAACATATCCCTTTTTCTTTAGTATATTGCTAACTGTGCTCTTACCTGTTCCTATACCACCTGTTATTCCTATGATAAAAGATTTTTTTTTATTTTGTGTCATACCAGCTTTCACCAACCTGCATATCTACTTTTAATGGCACTTTTATATCTATAGCATTTTCCATTAAATCTTGTAATATTTTTTTTACTTCTTCCAGTTCATTTTCGTGTGCCTCTATTATAAGTTCATCGTGAACCTGAAGTATTAGTTTTGATTTTAATTTTCTTTTCTTTAATTCAAAATAAACACTTACCATTGCGATTTTTATTATATCTGCTGCACTACCTTGTATAGGTGTATTCATAGCAAGTCTTTCTCCTGAGCTTTTTATGTTAAAATTCTTTGAATTAAGCTCTGGCAGGTATCTCCTTCTACCCTGTATTGTCGATACATATCCATCTTCTTTACCTATTCTTATTATATCTTTCATGTATCCTGCAACCTGTTTATAATTCTTTAGGTAGTTATCTATATATGTTTTTGACTCTTTTCTAGGTATATTTAAATCTCTTGAGAGACCAAAATCACTTATTCCATATACAATCCCAAAATTAACCGCTTTTGCTCTACTTCTCATTAAATTTGTCACTTCATTTTTAGGTACATCGAAAACCTCCGAAGCTGTCTTAGTGTGTATATCTTCATCGTTTTCAAACGCCTCTATTAATTTGTAATCTGCTGAAATATGAGCTAACACTCTTAACTCTATCTGCGAATAGTCAGCATCTACTAACTTATTTCCATGTCCTGCAACAAACACTTTCCTTAGTTTCCTTCCTTCCTCAGTTCTTATAGGAATGTTTTGAAGGTTTGGTTCTGTGCTGCTTATTCTTCCTGTTGTAGTTATTGTTTGCTTAAAACTAGAATGAATCCTATTTGTTTTTTTGTCTATCAATGGTAAGAAACCATCAACATAGGTATTTTTAAGCTTAACTAGCTTTCTATATTCTAACACCTTTTCAACAATTTCATGCTCTTTCTGAAGTTTCTCTAAAACTTCTGCATTCGTTGAATAGCCTGTCTTCGTCTTTTTTATCACTGGCAATTTAAGTTTTTCAAAAAGCACGATTCCAAGTTGTTTTGGTGAATTTATGTTGAACTCTTCTCCAGCTATATTATATATATCCTTTGTTAGCTCTTCTATTCTTATTTTAAATTCCTCTCCTAGCTCTTTTAGTACCTTTATATCAACTTTAAACCCTACATGCTCCATACTAGCTAGCACTTCTATTAACGGCATTTCTATGTTTTCAAATAGGTCTACCATTTCCATTTCTATAAGTTTACCTTCTAACACATTGTATAGTTTCTGTATTATTGATATTTTGTTACAAAAGTACTCTATCAATTTATTGTTCTCTATTGATTTATAGCTTTTTTTATTTTTTCCCTTGCCTAATAAATCCTCTTCATCTTTTATTTCTATACTTAAATATTCCTCTGCCAGAGTCTTTAGTGAATATGATTTTTGAGAAGGATTTATTAAATACTGTGCTATCTTTGTATCAAATTTTATAGATTTTACATCTATCTTATTTTTAAACAATATTAATATATCAGATTTTAAATCATGTCCAATTTTATCTATTGATTTATCTTCAAAGACTTGTCTAAACTTATCTATTACTGCATCCTTATCTAAAGCACAATCTGAAGATAATAGTAAAATATCTTCTGCTATGGATGCAAACGGAATATAATACGATAGTTTACTATCTATCCCTACAACTAACCCTATAATATCATTATCTTGCCTTAATTCCTTAAAATTATCAACAAATTTAAATGCAAAGCTCTCATTTTTTATTATTTTATTTATTACTTCATCTATTTGAGAAAGATTGTTGATAATTTTATACTCTGATTTGTAATTCCTCTCTTCTGTATTTATGTTTGGCACTCTAGATAATAAGCTTTTGAACATGAGCTTTTTATACAAATCATACAATAAATTAGAATCAATGTCTTTCATCTTTATTTTGTCTGCATTAATATCTATAGGTACGTTGGTTATAATCTCAGCAAGCTTTCTGCTCATATAGGCCTGTACTTTATTTTCTGTTAAATTTTGATTCAATTTTTTGGCTTTGATATCGTCTAAGTTATCATAAATATTATCTAAACTATTATATTGCTTGAGTAGTTTTATACCTGTTTTTTCTCCTACTCCAGGTACTCCAGGAATGTTGTCTGATTGATCTCCCATCAATGCTTTTAAGTCTATGAATTGATTAGGTGTTAGCCCATATTTTTCAAGCATTACATCTTTATCATAAATATCTACTTCACTAACTCCTTTTCTAGTTATCCAAACTTTAATTCTATCTGTGGTAAGTTGTAATAAATCCTTATCTCCTGTAACTATTATTACCTGAAATCCTTCTTCATCAAATTTCTTTGATAATGTTCCTATTATATCATCAGCTTCAAAACCGTCAATCTCTATATAAGTAATCCCTAAGCAACTAAGCACCTCTCTTATCAATGAGAATTGCTCACCAAGTTCGTCTGGCGTTTTAGATCTTCCAGCTTTATATTTATCATATTCTTTATGCCTAAATGTTGGAGCTTTTCTATCAAATGCAACACATACATACGATGGATCATAATCATCTAGTATTTTATAGTACATAGTTAAAAAGCCATATACCGCATTTGTATATATTCCTTCTTTTGTAGATAACAATGGTAATGCATAATAAGCTCTATGCAATAAGCTGTTACCATCTATTAAAACCATTTTTTTATTTGTCATATTTTCCACTCCTTAAAACTAATCCTCTATGACTCATATACTTAGTATATATCAACATTATCTAAAATAAAATAGTATATTATAGTTTCATGCAAAAAACTTTTTATCTAATGCATATAAACAAATTTAAGTGCTAAAATAAATGCTTTAATACATAAAGCAGTTGATTATTTAACTATATTTTAAAAGCTGTAATATAAAAAGACTTCTCTTTTCATGAGAAGTCTTCAGACTGTAGACAAAAGCCCAATTTCTGCGTTGTTGTTAAAATTTCCGTTGCTCACTTACCTCTGAGTAAGCTCTGCTACTCAATTTTAACACGCCTTGAAATTGAACTCTTACTATAGTCTGCTATCTTGATGACTTTGTCATCAACCTAAAGACTTCTCTTTTCATGAGAAGTCTTTTTATTAAAAATATATTAGTATTTATACTCGATATTAACACTAGCTCTAATTTCAAGTTCACCGCTTGATATCGGCGTCTCTACTGAAAATTCTTTTGCATTCATGTTTCTAAATGAAGTATCCGCTTTTAACATTGTGTATCCACCATATGAATTTTCTATTACTCTTAATGGTTTTGAAACTGTTACGCCTACAGCTTTAGCTAAAGCGTCAGCTTTTCCTTTAGCATTTTTTGCTGCTAATTGTAATGCTTGATTATAGTATTCATCTTGTTTTGTTGTTCCAAATATTATATTTCTTATTAAGTTAGCCCCTTTACCAGAAACTGTGTCAATTATATTACCTACTTTAGTTATATCATTTATTGTCACTTGTACTTGGTTCTCTACTTTATATCCTGTTATTTCGCTTTTTCTTGTGTTTTCATTATACTGCATAATTGGAGATATGTTATAACTAATAGTTTTTATTTCGTCTTCTTTTATTCCTTTTTCTTTTAATGACTTTATAACAGCATCCATTTTCTTAGCATTATCTTTTTGTGCATTTTGACTAACTTTATTCTGACTTTCAACTCCTATATTTACATATGCAACATCTGGTTTTATTTTTACTATACCTTCACCTTTCACACTTAAAATATTCTCTCTTACCTCCTCTGTGCTTGCTAACGTTTTATCATTCATTATTCCTGTAGCCCCAAATGCTAATCCTAATAATAATGTGAATGATAACGCTACAACAACTAATATTTTCTTCATATTAATCCTCCTCTTATTTTATTCTTTTATATATAATATATAGTAGCCATAATAATATCATTGTTGGTATTATAACTGGCAACCCACTAATAATGCCTATAAACAAATTCTGAAAAAAATGTATTATTCTATTTATGTTCAAGACAAAACCCTCTTTAGCTCTATTCCATATGTTGTCATCATTTGAAGCAATCTTATTGTTGCTATAAAATGCTTGCTCTATATCTAAGTGAATAGTTGAATATTGTACTAAATCATCCCATTTTTTAAGCACCTGTGTTTTTTTATTTATTTCTGTTCTAATACGCCTTAATTCATCTTCTATTTTAAGTATTTCTTCAACTTTTTCAGCCTTTTTTAGTACCTCTCTTAATCGTTCTTCTTGTATTTTAAGATTTTCTACTTCACTATTAACATCTAAATAATTCTTTGTTATATCATCTACACTTGTATCGATTCTAATAGTTCGACCTAAATCTTGTATAAACTTTGTTGCATTATCTATATATTTAACAGGTACTCTGATAACCATATCTCCATTTTTTGCATTTTGGCTACTCTTTACTCTCTCACTACTATTTTCTATAAATCCTCCTAGTTCTTGCATATGTGATTCTATTTGTTTTTTAGCCTCATCAAAATCACTTACTTCTATTGCAAGGTCTACATTTTTTATTAACTTTCTTTTTGATTTTACTTCTTTATTATTATCTATTGAATCTTCTTTTATTGGAGCTTTATCTGCTTCTCCACTTATTATATTATTATCAATATTAGTACCATCTATATTATCTTGACTCTTAAAATCTATGGATTTTTCCTCATTGTTATCATTTTCAGTGTTCCTACCGGCTGCATGTTCTTGGATTTTTACTGTATCATCTTTTGTTTTATCGCCTCTACTACTTTCTGTATTTTTCGTAGTAAAGCCTATTGATTTTTCTTGTTTATCTTCTGATTTTAGTGTATAACTATCAGATTTTTTATCATTACCACTAAATCTATCCGCCTGATTCTCTGCACTTCTAGGCTCATCATAAGGTATTTGATTTTTTTCTTGAAGATTTTCATATTTTGTTGTTGATAGTAACATAGCTGAAGTTATAACTACTAATAAACTCGCTGCTACTAATGAGTATTTTTTCCAAATATTACTTTTATTTTTAGATTTATCTTTATTACACTGTTCGAGCTTTTGTCTTAGTGATTTCTTATAATCTTTTGGTAACTCTTCTAACTCGATATCCTTGGTCATTTCTATAATCTGCTTCATTTGTTCGTATTGCTTTCTACATTTTTCACAATTTTCTAAATGCTGTTCAAATTCTTTTTGATCTATTTTATCTAATTGACCATCTATATAAAGAGATATACTCTCATCAAATTTCATGCAATTCATCTTTATCCCTCCTTTCAATTATTTAGACGAAGTTTTTTATATTTTGTTCCTTATCTTTCATTATTATTTTTTTTAGTGCAATCCTTGCTCTATTTATTCTAGACTTAACTGTTCCTTTACCTGTTTGTGTTATCTCTGCTATTTCTTCGTAACTAAATCCATGTATGTCCCGGAGTATTATTGCGACTTTATGTATTTCGCTTAACTCATTAATACTATTATGGACTAATTCTCTTGTTAATTTCTTTTCTAATATCCTTTCAGGAGTATTCTTAGTATCAGCAATCTGACTTTTTATTTCTCCATCTTCTGTTTTAATTGTGCTATCAATAGATAAATCTTTTTTCTCTTTCTTTAAAAAATCTATACATGTATTAACTACTATTCTATATAACCACGTTGAAAATGATGCTTGAAAATTAAATTTATTAATGGATTTATATACTTTTATAAAAGCTTCTTGAGATACATCCATAGCATCTTCTCTATTTTTTATCATTTTAAGTGCTATGTTATATGCTATTTTTTCATAACTCTCTATTAATATCTCAAAAGCATCGATATCGCCCTTCTGACATCTCTTAATCAGCATTTCATCGTTATTGTTCACCTATATACCCCCTCTCTGTTTGCAAACCCTTTCTTTTATTAGACTTGTTATTAAATTAAAAGTTCCACGAATTTTTCAGTTTTAGCTTTTTTTATATGCTTGTCCTAATATTTTTACTATTTATACAAATTTCTGTGTATAAATAGTCTTTCAATACGTATATTTTAATTCCTCCTTTTTAGAATGAATTTTGTATCATAACTATTTTTTTCAATTTCAAAAAGATACTTTACTTTGTCAAACAATACGTACTCCACATTATCTATCATGCTAACATAATTACTTATATCCTCAATTAACATTGATACATTGGATTCTTTTCTTTCCATATTTGAGTCATTAAGTAATATCTCTATTGGTATATATACATTTTCATCTATAATTTTCCCATATCTTAGTATGTCTTCACATACAAACTCGGGATCTATTACAACATCAATCTTTCCATAATATGTTGATACATTTACTTTTGAATTTCTCAAATTTAGTAGTTCAATTAAATCTATGAACATCTCCTTTTCTTTTGTTCTATAACTAACCATTTTATTATTATGAGAAATAATAATTTTGTTATCATCTAATTTTATATCTATATCAAATAAACTTATAGCTTTATTTAATGGAATTTTTGGCAATGTTGTAATATCTATTGCATTTGATAAAAGTTTATTATTTATATTAATCAAATCAGCATTTAATGTAATACTTCTTTGTATATCATCTTTTATTAAAGTTCCTCTTAAAATGCTCTGTATATCTCCTATATTTACATATTTAATTTTTTCAAGTATTATTTCCTCTATTTCTCTTTCTAAAAAATAAGCTCTCCCTTGCTTACTTGAGCTATATATATCAACATTAAAATATTTCTGTATGTCCTTTTTATTTACATAGTATTTTTCTTCTCGAAGCTTAATATCACAGGTAATATACTGTTTATTAATAAATAAACACCACTTATCACTAAACACTACATCTCTTTTTTGCACTTTTTCTATTAGCTCTTTAATTCTAGTTTCATCTAATTTACTTAATAGATTATTATTACTTAATGTATTTATTATTACATCCTCATAATTTTTTAAATTTTTATATTCATCTATATGTGCTTTTATTATAGGATTATTGCCATTTATATCGTGCATAATTTTTATCGGATTGTATTGTATATTTACTGGTGTCCCCTTAGTTGTTATACTATATATTTCCTGCACATCTCTTTCAAACATTCTTATACATCCTCCTGATGCATATGATCCAATTGATTCTGGTTCATTATTCCCGTGTATCCCATAATGATATTTAAAGCTAATCCATCTGCTTCCAAGTGGATTTTCTTCGCTTCCTCCTTTTATTCCTAATTTTTTATAATACGGGTTTTTAGCTTTATTTAATACTTTAAAACTACCTATGGGTGTCTTTGATATAGCTTTACCTACTGCTATTGGATATTCTTTTATTTCTACACCTTTTTTTATAAATAATGTTTTTTGAGCAACATTTATTATTATTTCTCTGGCAATATCTCTATTCGATCCAAAACTTAAATTATTTGTAAAAATAATCATATAAATAAAAAATAATACATAATAAGCTTTTTTATTCATAGCTACACCTCCATAATCCCACCTATTAATTCTATTTTTTATTTATAATTTTTATGATTATTTCTTAAAATCACTTGACTTAAGCCCTCTAAATATGCTAATATATTATTTGTCACTACGAAAGCTAATTTATGCCGGCGTGTCGGAACTGGCAGACGAGACAGACTCAAAATCTGTTATCCGTAAGGGTGTGTGGGTTCGAGTCCCACTGCCGGCACCATAAAAAACTTGATACATTGCGTATCAAGTTTTTTTATACTATCTCTATTCTCTTTTTAACCGTTTTCTTATTAGCCCTGCTACTAAAATAAAAATTGGTACTATTATTAAAAATAAAAGAGCATAATAGATGTAAATTTCAAATATATATTCGTTATATGACATTATACTCTCAAAATTAAAATAGATGAACATCAATGCTATTAATATAATTGGTAATAGTATTTTTTTATAACTCCTTAGATCGAAAACCTTTTGAACACACATACTCGTTGCCATTAAATATACACTGATTTTAACAAATGTTGCTACTGTAAAAGATGTAGCTGCTAATATTTCACCTCTTTTTAAGAATCCAATCTCTATGTGCTTTGCAACTCCATATGATATAAAAGTTAAACTTGTTGCATAATTTTCTCCAAGTACCATTATTATAACACTAGACATTGCAAGCATGTATACACCTGATAATAGTGTGCTGGTATAAAGTATTTTTTTTACTTTCTTAGTTTTATATGAATGTAACAATACAATTAAGAACATTAGTATTTCGCCGTACGGATATATTACTAGTTCAAATGTACCTTTTATAACAGGTTTTATTCCATTATTTAGTATAGGTCTTAAGTTCTGCACATCCGTCTCTTGAAGAAGAGCTATTGCCGTAATTATAATATAAGCGTATATAAAAATAACAAATACCCTACAAATCTTTGCCAATGGATTTATCCCTCTTCTACATACCCATACACAGACTATAGCCATAAGCCCTACTGATAAAATACGAGGAGTTTTATCAAAGCTTGTAACTGATATAAAATGTAATACATCAATCAAAACTAGAACTGTTAAATCAAAACAATACACGCCGTATATCGCTATTAATAGCTTACCAATTCTTTTGCCAAATACTTTCATTATAATATCAAGGAAATTGCTATTTGGATATAGTTTTAATAGATTGACATATGCTACCATAAGTATCAATGAAAGAATTGTAGCTATTATAACTGATATCCATACGTCTTTTTTAGCTGAGAATCCAGATGCTAATATTGAAAATTCCCCGACCTCAAACAATACTATTATAGCTATAGCTTCTTTATAATCTACAAGTTCTTTCTTCATTTTAATCTCCAATTAAAATATTTAATAAATTGATCTAAGTTTGGTAGCTAATTATTTTTTGATAGTTTATTTTAATCGTGTCTTTTCTTTTTAAAATGCTTTTTTATTAATCCTGCTAAATAAATTAAAACAGGTACTATTATTAAAAATAGAAAAGCATAGTAAATGTAAATTTCAAATATATATTCATTATATGTCATTATACTATCAAAATTAAAATTTATTAATGTCAATGAAAGTAACATAAGTGGCATTAATATGATTTTATAGCTTTTTAGATTGAAAACCTTTTGAACGCACATACCCGTTGCCATTAGATACACACTAATCTTAATAAACATTCCAAGTGTAAACATTGTTGATGCCCATATCTCACTTCTTTTTAAGAACCCCAATTTTATATGCTTAGCAACTCCGTATGCTATGAAAGTTAAACTTGATGCGTAATTTTCTCCAATTACCATTATTATAACACTAGACATTATAAACATGTAGATACCTGATAATAGCACACTGCTATACAGTATTTTTTTTACTTTCTTAGCTTCGTATAAATGTAATAATACTATTAAAAACATGAGTATTTCACCGTAAGGATATACTATTAATTCAAATGTACCTTTTATAACATGCCTTGATCCATTATATAGTATAGGTTGCAAATTTCGCACATCCGATACTTGTAAGAGGATTATTGCTGTAATTATAATGTAACCATACAATAGAACAGCAGATACTCTAGATATCTTAGCTAGTATGTTTATGCCTTTCTTACATACCCATACGCATAAAATAATCATAAACCCTGCTGGTAAAATACGAGGTGTTTTATCAAAACTTGTAACTGTTATAAAATGTAACGCGTCTAGTAAAATTAAACTTGTTAAATCAAAGCAATACACAGCATACATAGCTATTAATATCTTGCCTAATTTTTTGCCAAATATGTTAATTATAATATCAAGAAAATCGCTATTAGGATACAATTTCAATAAATTAACATATAATATTACCATCATCAGAGAAAAAACTGTAGCTATTATTACTGATATCCATACATCTTTCTTAGCAGAAAATCCGGATGCTAATATTGAAAACTCTCCTACTTCAAACAATACTATTATAGCTATAGCTTCTTTGTAATTTACAAGTTCTTTCTTCATTTTGTTCTCCATTAAAATAATTAACCCTTAATAATACAACTTTGTATTACGGTCACTGTTATTGTTTGAAATATTAATACTATTTATTACAATTTCGTGATTAATAAATATTAAAAATCTTATCTTTGTATTCAAATTCTTAGCAGATATTAGGCAATATTAAATGTTTTTGGTTTTGTTATGTCTTAGCCTTTTTTTCAATAATCCAATTATTAAAAAAACAATAGGGCTGAATATTTGAAAGGGAAAAGCATAAAAAACAAAAATCTCAAATATGTATTCATTAAATGACATTACACTCTCAAAATTAAAATATTGAAATGGTAAAATTAATAATCCTATAGGAATTAGAATTTTTTTATAACTTTTTAAATCAAAAACCTTTTGTATACACATTCCTGTTGCCATCAGATATATACTTATCTTAACAAATGCTCCAAGTGCAAACAATGTTGATGCTAGTATTTCACCTCTTTTAAGGAACCCTATTTTTATATGTTTAGCAATTATGTATGTTGGAAATGTAGCACTTGATGCATAATTCTCTCCTATTGTCATTATTGTAATACAAGATATTATAAAGATATAAAATGCAGATACAATCAAACCGCTATATAATATTTTTTTTGCTTTTTTTACTTCATAAGAATGTAGTACTACTATTAAAAATAATAACACCTCAGTATATGGATACATCAGTAAATCAAATGCTCCTTTTACAACTGGTCTTATCCCATTATATAAAAGCGGTCTGAAATTATTTATATCTGCTTTGGGAATAAGCGATACTCCTGAAATAAGAATATATCCATATAGTAAAAAAAAACACACTTTAGCTATTTTTGCTAATGTGCCAATTCCTTTTCTACAAACAGATATACACAGAAATATAAAAAACGTAGATATCAAGAAACGAGGTGTTTTATCAAAGGCTGTTACTATTATGAAATTTAATCCATCAAGTGCAACTAAACCAGTTATATCAAAATAAAAAAATGCGTATACGATTATTATTATCTTACCAATTTTTTTACCAAATATATTTATTATGATATCAAGATAATTGTTATGTGGATAGAGTTTTAATAAATTAGTATATACTATTATCATTATAAAAGAAACAATTGTAGCTATTATAATTGATAACCAAATATCTTTTTTAGCTGAAAATCCAGATGCTAATATTGAAAATTCTCCTACTGAAAACAATACTAAAGTAGCTATAGCTTCTTTGTAATCTACAAGCTCTTTCTTCATTTTATTCTCCAGTTAAAATAATTAACCCATTGATACAGTTTTGTACTATGGGTTATTATTATTATTGGATTATTTAGTATTATTTATTAATAATTTCTATTATTTTAATAAAAAAACTGCCTTTAATTATATTTATCAAGACAGTCTTTTATCTAATTTAACGTTAAATACATAATCTTTTTCGTACTTCCAGTATCCTATTACTACAGCTATTGTACCCACAGTCATGCCTGCAACTACATCTAATAAGCTGTGTTGTTTTGTAAACATAGTCGATAATATAATCGAACCTGCAATTATAAAACTACCTATTGCTACTTTATCATTTCTTTTACATACTTTTGAAATTGCTATATGTGTTAATACAGACTGTAAAACATGTAGACTAGGTAACGCATTTACTGGGTTATCACTAGTATAGGTCAGCATCACCATCCTGCTGAAAACATCTGTACCAGTTATCTCTGGTCTTATTGTATATGTCGGAAATACTATAAATATAATTATACAAATAAGCTTAGCTATAATAGTAGTCTTTGCATGTATAAAAAATATATCTTTATTTTTATAAAGGACAAATAGTAGTCCAGCCCAAATATATACGTACCATATATTATAAGGTATAATCGTATATTTTATAAAAGGTATATAATAGTCTATCTTCGTGTATGTTAAATTAAATCTTAAATCAAGCTTATTAGTAAGTAGATATAATACGTTCAAAAGTATTAATTGTACTATAACTATTACAACTCTTTTATCTATTTTTCTGTTTTTGACCATTCTATCCCTCCTTATCTCCTTTTTTTATCGATAAAACAATGATATAATATATAATTATTAATACTAGAAAGCGGTGATTTACTTGGATTTTAGACAATTAGAAACTTTTGTTGAAATTATAAACTCTAAAAGCTTTTCTAAAGCAGCTAAGAAGCTTTTTTTAACCCAGCCAACAGTATCTAATCATATTCAAAATTTAGAAAAAGAACTTGATACAATATTGCTTAATAGATCAAATAAATATATATATCCTACTGAATCTGGCACTATTTTATATAAATACGCCCAAGAAATACTTGATATAAAGAATAATGCTCATTTTACATTAAATAAATACAAAGGAAAAATTGATGGTAATTTATATATTAGCTCAAGTTCTATTCCTAAACAGTATCTTTTGCCTAAAATAATAAAACAATTTTCAAATAGATATCCTGATGTCAAATATACTATATCTCATAAAGATTCTAAGGATGTTATTGAAAGCATCTTACAAAACCAAACCGACTTTGGTATTGTAGGAGCTAAATATTCTTCTAAAAAACTCGAATTTATCAAACTAATGGAAGATGAGATGGTTATAGCCTCACCATATAATCTTACATCCTTAAATCCGTATTCAACTGTAGATACCGATTTCTTAATGAACAACAACATAATCTTAAGAGAACAAGGCTCTGGATCACGTCTTCAATTTGAAAAAATATTAGATGAACTTAGTATAAATATATCTAACCTTAATATTATAGCCTGCATTGAAGATAATGAAACAATTAAGCAATTTATAAAGCAAAATTTAGGTATTAGCATCATGTCTTTATTGGCTATCAAAGAAGACATAAATAGCAATACTATAAAACCCCTTTGCTTAAAATCTCAATACACAAAGAGAAATTTTTATTTCGTTTATAATAAAAATAAATACCTTTCTCCATTAGCAAAAACCTTTAGAGATTATATTATTAATACTTATTTTCATAATTAATTTATTATGTTACAAAATTACTAGTAGAACAAGGTTTATAACCTTCTGTCATAATTCTTTACTTATTTAATTATATATCAAATTGACAACTTACTCAATATCAATTTTGTAAGATATACATTTTGTGCCAAATTAACACTTTAATAAATAAAAAATAGAGGTATCCTTCCTTGATATCCTCTATTTTTTGCTTATACAAATTGCTTGTCAAAATTGCTCATAAAACAATAATTTTCAAATGAAATATGACAAGCACATGTAATTTGTCAATCTAATACCGCACTTTTGTAAAGTTTTCTAGTTGATTTTTTTCTTAAATTATTCTCAATACACCCTTCCATTTTATGATTTTATTAGTATATTAGGTCTTTTAGCATAACTTATATAATAAGTACATATCATTTCTTAATATTCATGTTCTTTTACACAAATATATCCACATTAGCTAGTGCATTACACTTCTTAAGTTTATAATTATGCTTTTTTATCAACAATATTTTTTTGTTTTTTGTAATTTCTTCATTGCGGTATCTCCTTTCATAGTCTATATTTACATTTTATTACTTTTTTTACAATTTCGCAACGTTTGTGATAAAAAAGATTGTCATATGACAACCTTTTCTCCTTTTTATATGAATACTATCTGTCAAAATTCCTCATAAATGTATAATTACCGAAATGCTCTTTTGAGATATGGCATGCACACATACAATTTGAAGGTCCACCAATTGGAGTCGGAGTAATGCCACTACACTTCTTTAACGTTTTAATGTTAGTTTTTTGATTTAGTCTTTTCATTTTCCACATCCTTCTTGTTTTGTTATTTATTATATTATATAGCATAATTTGTTTTTTGGCAATATATACTAAAAAAGATTGTCATATGACAATCTTTTATCTCTTATATTTTTTTTATATTATTTTTATACGCAAATATTGCAGCTTGTATTCTATCTGTTACTTCTATTTTTTTAAATATATTTGATACATGATTTTTCACTGTCTTTTCGCTAATAAACAACCGCTTAGCTATTTCCTTATTATTTAAGCCCTCTGCTATCAGTGTAATAACCTCATATTCTCTCTTCGTTAGATTCTTTTTGTTACCCGCTAACCCGTCGTCATCATTTTTATATCTTTGGGAAAGCAAGTTAGCTATTGAAGATTGTATGAACCTACTTCCTCCCATTACGTTTCTTATTGCATTTATTAATGTACTTGACTCTGCATCTTTCAATACATAGCCATCTGCACCTATATTAAGTGTCTCACTTAAATATTCCACATCATTGTGTATAGTTAGCATTATTATTTTTGTATCAATACCTATATCCTTTAGTCTTCTTAAGACTTCTATCCCACTTAATTTAGGCATATTGATATCAAGTAACACTACATCTGGCTTTATCTCTAAACATCTCTGGATTGTTTCTTCGCCATCTTTAGTTTCCTCAATGACCTTTATATCATCCTCAAGCTCTAATATTTGTTTTAGACCTTGTCTCATCAACGCATGGTCATCTGCTATCATTATTGTTATTATATTATTATCCATCTTAGTGTTCATCCTTTCCTAAATACGGTATAGAAACGCTTATTGTTGTACCTTTGTAAGGAACCGATTCTACTTTTATTTGTCCGCTTAATAATTCAACTCTTTCTTTCATTCCAAGCATTCCGAAACCGCTATTAGAATCTTCTTCATTTCCTGTATGCTCTATATCAAAACCAATACCATCATCTTTTACAGCTACATTCAAGCATCCATTTACATATTCTAATATAATCTCTACATTTCTTGCTTTTGAGTGCTTTATTATATTACTAAGTGCTTCTTGAATTACTCTAAAAATTGATAATTGTACTATTGAATTTATATATTCGTGTTCTCCAAGTATTTTAAATTTAACGTCAATACCTGTTTCTTCGCTAAATCTATTTTTTAATTTTTCTATAGTGGGTATTAAACCTAAATCATCAAGAGACATAGGTCTTAAATCATATATAATCCTACGTACATCTGTTAGACATCCTCTGACTACACTTTTTAAACTTCCAAGCTCATCTTTAGCTCTATTAGGATCTTTATATAATAATTTTTCACACAGCTCAGCTTTTAGTACTATATTAGCCATTGATTGAGCTGGCCCATCATGTATCTCTCTTGCTATTTTTTTTCTTTCTCTTTCTTGAGCTTTTATAATTTTTACACCATAGTATTTCTTTCTATCCATATCTTCTATTGAATCTATGATTTCTTCAAGATTTCCATTAAGGTAATCTATCGCTGTACAAATCTTAGAACCTAACCCATCAGCTTTTTCTAATGTTTTAGCAAGGTTTCTATACCTTATCTCTAATTCATTTCTACGGTTAATAAGATCTTTTTCCTCTTGTCGTTTTAATACCAAATTTATTCTAAAATTATTTGCATTTTCGTAAGCATTTTTTATATGTTCTTCATTAAATTCATTGAAATTCTTGCTAACTCTCATCAATTCAAATCTAGCCTTTTTCTCCTCTAGTTCGAGTATATCTAACTCATTAATAATAGTTTCTATTTTAGATTTTAGCAGAACTAATTTTGAGTTTACTATATCACACTCTTTTCTTACGCTTTCTGCTATTTCAAATATTTCTTTCTTCCCCTCTGCTATAGTATTTAAAGCATTACCAAGTATACTATGAATCCTATTTGCAGTTAAAATATCATTTTGCATGACTAACACCATTGCCTCCTCAAAATATATTACTAACTTTTTTCTTTACTATACTTACATTAACCATTTATATAATTTAAACTACTATATCTCTAAACAAATGGTGTTAATTTTGAGGATTATTACTCAACTTTCATATTATAAATCTCTACTTTTTCTGCTTCGCTTAATACTCTTTCTAAATCAATGAGAATAATTAATCTATTATCAAGTTTACCTACTCCAGTTATGTATTTTCTATCTATGCCACTTACAATGTCTGGAGCTGCATCTATTGAGTCATCTGATAGCCTTATTGTTTGTGACGCTTCATCAACAAGAAAACCTATCTGTTTTTCATGTAAATTTATTACAATTATTCTTGTATTTTTATCTACCTCTGTCATATCCAAACCAAATCTCTTTTTTAAGCATATAATTGGTATAACATTTCCTCTATAATTTATTATGCCTTCTACAAAAGAAGGTGCATTGGGTATTTTGATACTTTCCTGATATGGACCAATTTCCTTAACATTCATTATATCAATACCATATTCTTCTTTTCCTAATTTGAAAACAACAAACTGTTTTTCACTCATATTTTCTCCCCCTTCGTGAGTATTCGACAAATTTAATGATGCCCAATTTCTCTTAACTATTTATTTCTACAAATTTTCTAAATTTCCTGCAATCATTTTCAATTGATAATTTTTTCAAAAAAAGTTGCTTCCATAATGATTATACTTGTAATTTCCTTATTGAAAGCTTAGATGATCTACAGTATTATCATTATTATGAAGCAACTCATAGTTTCTTATATTTAGTTTTAGTTCTCGTCTTTTATAACCTCTATTGATTCAACTTGTTTTTTAAAGTTCTCCCTAAACCCTGCTAAATACTCTTTTCTAAGTCTTGCTTGTTCTTCTTTTTCTTCACTAGACAATCCAACTGTCTTTGATTTTTTCGCTAGAGCATTTATTTTGTCAATTAATTCTTTGCTTATCAATTACATCACCTCTATAGCTAACTATTTATTTAGCTTAACTCTCCAATTTTTTCTTCAACTTTTTCTAATATCTCATTTGTACTTAGTATGTCTTTAACTTTGTCTATCTCTTTGTACATTATAACATCATTTTCTATTGTGTCAACTTGTTTTCTAATTATATCGTATGCAATACTAGTAGCTTTACCCAATCCTTTATTTTCTTGTAGGTCGATTGCTTGGCAGGCAGCCAAACACTCCATTGCTAATACTGCACTTGTATTTTTTAATATCTCAGCTGCCTTTCTAATAGCTATAGTTCCCATTGAAACATGGTCTTCTTGATTAGCTGATGATGGTATTGAATCAACACTAGCTGGATGAGATATAGCTTTGTTTTCGGATACCAATGCTGCTGCGGAATATTGTACTATCATGAAGCCTGAATTCAAACCACCTTTTTTAGACAAGAAGGCCGGCAGACCACTTAGCGCAGGATTAACTAATCTTTCAAGTCTTCTCTCTGATACGTTAGCCAATTCACTAAGAGCTATAGATAAATAATCAAACGGTAATGCCATAGGCTCTCCATGGAAGTTTCCTTGAGAAATAACATCTCCCTCGTCTGGGAACAATAATGGATTGTCTGTTACAGAATTTATTTCTATATCTATCTTACTCTTTACAAAGCTTATAGCATCTTTTACTGCTCCATGAATTTGTGGTAAACACCTAAGTGTATAAGCATCTTGTACTCTAATCTCTCCTTGTCTCGTTGTCATATTGCTACCATCTAAAATCTTCAACATATTACTTGCTGTGTTTATTTGCCCCTGATGTCGTCTCAACTGATGAACTCTACTGTCAAAAGCATCTGTTATACCATTTAATGCTTCTATTGTCAAACCTGCTACAATGTCTGCTGTTTTATAAAGATTAATTGCATCATAAACTGCTAAAGTTCCAATTGCTGTCATAACTTGAGTTCCATTTATTAATGCTAGTCCCTCTTTAGATGTCAATCTAACGGGCTCTATATTTGCCATTTCTAAAGCTTTTAATCCACTCACTTTTTCACCTTTATATATAGCCTCACCCTTACCTAATAATACCAGCACCATGTGAGCTAAAGGAGCTAAATCTCCACTTGCACCTAGTGAACCTTTCTCTGGTATTATTGGATGTACATCTTTGTTTATCATGCCTATGAGTGATTGTAATGTACTTAGTCTTATTCCAGAATGTCCTTTTGCTAAAGCATTTACTCTCAATAGCATAATTGCTCTTACAACATCTTCTTCTAAAGGATTTCCTACTCCACATGCATGGCTTTTTATTAGATTTTCTTGTAGCTCCATAGTTTCTTCCTTGGATATATATGTATCGCTGAATTTTCCAAAACCAGTCGTGATACCGTATACAATCTTTTCCTTATCAACTAGATCATCGACCAGCTTTCTTGCACGCTTTATACGTATTTTAGATTCTTCTGTAAGTTCTACCTTATAAAAGTTTCTTGCTACATTCACAACATCTTTGATACTTAAGCTATTCCCATCAATAAAAACAGTATTCATAATTACACACTCCTATTATAATATTTTATCTATATGGTTTATATCTTAGGATAAATACCCAAAGGTTATCTAGTCTAACTATAAAGACAACCTTATTACTTTTGTAAAATCTCGACCAATACTATTATACTCCTTTTTGTGTATAGATTTCAAAAAATTTTTTAGACTTTATAAATTTTAGTATTTTAACGCTTTATTATGATAAATCGCTCATTTAAAAAACCCTCCTTATGAGGGTCTTTAAATTCTTACTATAAAATTCAGTTTCTGTTAACATATAGGATTGTCTTTTACGCATATCTTTAAAGTTTATGATAATGTCTCCTTTATTTGATTATATATCTCTTCTGATGTTTTTCCTCTTGCATTTATAATTGGTTTATCTGTCTCAGTGTTGCTTATTCCCATAATATTTGAATCTCCACCTGTTACAACAATAGCATCACAACTATTAATATCACTATTTTCTATTGTGCTAACATCAAAACCTTTACCATTTAAATATTTGCTAACATCTGTTAAAGAGTCTTCTACTAAAATTTTCTTATGCATAATACACCTCCAATAAAATTTATCTAAAATTTATTATTACAAATATTGAAGGCTTTTATACTTGTTATAGTTTTTTACAACTACCTCGTTTTTGTATTTGAAATGGTAATTTTATAATCTCATCTTGAGATTTTTCACCTTTTATCTCTTTTATTATTCTTCTGATTGCAACTGCTCCTATATCATAGAAAGGTTCTTTGATTGTTGTAAGCTTTGGCCTAATTAAAGACGCTATCTTATAATCTCCAAATCCTGTTACTGATATATCATCTGGCACTACTATATTATTGTCATTTAAATAGTTTATTAATCCAACTGCTATTTCATCTTTGCTACATATCACAGCGGTTACATCTCCTATTTTTTTAAGTAATTCTACCCCAGCATTATATCCTTTTTCATAGCTACTATCTTTAACTTTTATTACATTTTCTTTAGCATCTTCATATTCGTATAATGCATCTTTATATCCATTTAGTTTTTGCAGCTCCATAGTATTTTCTTCTTTTATGTCTCCTATGAATGCTATATTTCTATGTCCTAATGATAATAAGTAGTTAGTCATTTCATATGATGCCTCATAATTATCAACTTGTACGCTTGGAGTTCCTTTAGATATAGAATTCCTACTTAAATACACAAAAGGAATCTCTAAAGTTTTAATATCTGCTTCTACTTCTTTGATTAATTGCTCTCCTATTATAACTATCCCTGCTACCTGTTTACTGTTTAGTAGTTGAATGTATTTTTTTTGGGCTATGGTATCTCCATATGAGCTACACAATAATATATCATAATTATACATCTTGCCTATTTCTTCTATTCCTCTAACCATTTCTGCAACATATGAATGACCTATGTCAGAAATAATAACTCCTATTAAAAAGGATTTTTTTGTAACTAATGACCTTGCTATTTCATTTGGCTTATACCCTATTTCTTCTATTATCTTTAGTACTTTTTTCCTAACTTCTGGACTTACTGGTTTTGAATCGTTTATTACCCTTGAAACTGTTGAAATCGATACTTCTGCTAATCTAGCAACATCTTTTATTGTAACTGCCATTAATATCCCCTCCATTATCAGATCTTTATCTTCTTTTGTTATTTTTGATCAGTCTAAAATATAATAACTAAAAACATTAAAATTATAGTTCCTTGAATATTATTATAGCATTCCAGACATTATCTCTCCAATTATGCTTACAAAATTATAGGTTTCATAATCAAATTCTTTTTCATTCAATGGAACAGACAATTGTAATATTCCTTTAAGTTTACCTTCAAATATAATAGGGACTAAAATCAATGAAAACCAGTTTGGGTTTCCTGTGAATAGCTCCTTTTCTTCTATATTTTCCCAATCAATTAAAAACTCTCCTCTTCTAGTCTTGATTATTTTTTCTATAGTTTTTTTGTTTATGTTTGGATATTCTATCCAATCATCTGTAAATCTCTTTCTTGAATAAATATCTTTGGTATATTTTTCTTTATTCAAAGTTATCAAAACCCCGCTGTAAGCTTCTACTATTTCTATAAGCCTACCTAGCGCTAAATATATCTTATCTTTTTTTGATAATTCCCTTTTAAGCAAATCTATTATCTCTATCATTACTAGTACATTTCTCTGGTCATTTACTATATTCCCTGATACAATTCCTGCAAGCTTATCTAACCTAGCTGTTTTACCTATAGTATTACTCCAAATCACGGTTTTATTTCTACCAGTTTTTTTCGCGCTATATAGTGCTTGGTCTGCCTTGGCTATTAATTCTTCTTTATGCGTTCCTTGCGTCGGGTAAGTTGATATACCTAAGCTTATAGTCAAAGGATTATCTTTTCCTAACAAATTATCATTTTCTACTTTTTTACGTATCTTTTCGGCAATACTGTAAGCAGTATCAGTATCATTATTATATAATATTATTAAAAATTCTTCTCCACCATATCTACCTACTATGTCATCTCTTCTAACACTACTTAATAGTATCTTCCCTATCTTTCTTAATATCTGATCTCCTTTTTGATGACCAAATTTATCATTGACATTCTTAAATCTATCTATATCAGCCATAATTATTGAGAATATAGAGTCTTCACTCACATTTTTAAGTATATCATCAAAGCTGTATTCTAGGTATTCTCTGTTTTTTATTCCCATAAGTTTATCTGTTGATGATTTAGCTTTTAGACTATAGATGTCTAAATTTACATATGCCAAAGAAGCTAATGTTTTAAACATCGGTATTAAATCATTGCTTATTCGATTGATTAATTTGTCTGTCTCTATATAGAGATATGCTACAATTTTGTTTTCAACTATATTACTCATTTTTCGTCTTTCATTTATAGTATATTCGTCTTTTTTCTCTATTATTGGTAAACAAACTAAGCCAGTTATATCATCATTCATTTGCTCTGATATTAGCTTGTTTTGTACTTTGTTATCTACTCTATTAAATATTATTATGTTTCTATTTTTATTTACGTAATCAATTATATTATATATATACTTATTATCTTGTACATTTCCTATACTATGCTCTGCTATTATATAGTAGCTTTCGTCTTTCTTCACTGCAATAAATCCTCTGTCAGCTAGAGTCATTCTCATAGCATACCTTAATATTAATTTAAGATTAGTCTCACAATTTGATGTAAAATTATCTACTAACATCTGTATTGAATCGATATTGACTAGTTGAGAAGAGCATTTTTGTCTTGTTAGCATTTCTAAAAATTTGTTATTCCTAAGCATATCATATAAACTATCATCAGCAGTTAAGAGAGTATCATCTATACTATCCTCTTCCTTGTAAATATGTTTAATACATTCATTTAATCTCTTTTTTGCATCTTTTATTATTATACTATATATAAATTTTCTAATTAGCTTATTATTTCTTATCTTAGATACTGTTCTATGGAATATATAAAGAGTATTTATATAACAGTTAATAGCCTCCACATACTCTTTATCGTTTAAATGTAAATTCCCAATGCTGAAATTCACTATAGCTTCTAAGTCTTGTATACTCTTCGATTTTATAATAGCTTTGAGCCTTATAAGTTCTTCTTTATTTTTATCTTCAATAAAAGCATGGAACAATTTGTTTTTCATATCAAAATACTCGTTAGTAAATATCTTTGACAAATCATCATCTTTTTTTAAAACCTTTTTTGCATATTGATTATCATTGTAAAGTAATGCCAGTTCTAAAATTTGTATTACTGCATATCTCCTATTTCTATAAGACTGCATTTTTTTTATATTGTCTATGACTATATCTAGTTTATTGTAATCAAGCTTGCCATTCTTACAGCATAAAGTAAGCGTTTTAGTAGTTTCTGATACCAAATATTCATCCATACTATTTTTTTGATTAATAAGCTCTTTATGAATATCTTCTATTAGCTCCCATCGGTTGAATTTATAATAAAACTCTATTAAAAAAAATTTATATCTATTTTCATCTTGCCATCTAACTACTTCTTTATCGTATAGCTTGTTTATTATCTTTGTATATTCATAGCATTTTTCATACTCTCCCATTTTAAGGTATACTATTGCAATATTGACATTTACTATGAACATAAGCCTTTTATCATTATATTCATTAGACTCTTCTTTTAATTTCAAGAAATGAGCCAATGCTTCACTGTATAAATCTCTTCTTATTAATGACTCTCCTAAGCTATTATTAAAGCTAAGAGCATTATCTATTAAATTATATTCTTTACTGAGTTCTAACCCTTTGCGAAAATAATGCAATGCTTTGTCAAAATCATCTATATATTCTTCATATATTACTCCTAAATTGTTTAGAACTATTAGGTAACCTAAGATATCCTCAATGTTATTACATTTCTCAAAATAGCTTACACCTTTGTTTACATATATTAAACCTTCATCCATATTGGAACGAAGTATGTTTACTACGCCTATTTGATTATATAAATGACCTAGATAGTTCACTCTTTGATGCTTTTGTGCCACATTTATATATTTATTACATAATGTAAATATATCATCTAATCTTGATACTGAAAAATATACTCTATTTAATATTTTTACAGATTCTAAATATCCGTCTATATAACCAATTTCTTCTGCCATTAATTTTGCTTCTTTAACATAGCTTTCTGCTTCTTTAAAGTGCTTTTGCATATTGAGTAAATCTGATATTACGTTTTTAAAATTAACTATATAGTAACTATAACCATAGCTAATTGCTATCTCTAATCCATCTCTTGCTAGTTTCATACAATTCTCAATATCAGTATAGAGTAAATAAAGTTTTGATAGATTGTATAAAACCTCTAGTTTTCTATAATTGTCACTATCTTCGAGAAGTTCTTTCGCATAATTCCATAGCTCTATTGCTTGCGATATAATCATCATATTTTGCATGTTTTTAGCAAATTTTATTACATAGTCAATAGCTTTTTCTTTCTCCCCAGACATTATACAATGATATATTATCTCATCATAGTTAAAATTCACACTCACTTCGTATATATCTCTAAGAACTATACTCGCTTTTTTATGAAGCATTTTTCTTTCAATTATATTTATTTTCCTATACACATATTGTTTTGTGTGTACATTTTTTAAATTGTATGTGAACCCATAATCTCCAACTGTTTTTTCAAGTATATTTATTTCTAATAACTCATCTACAACTTTTACTAGTTTATCATCTTTAAAACCAACTAATGATTTTATTACTTCCCATGACACTGGAGTTTTAAATATACACACACATTTTAAAACCTCATATTGATACTGAGTAGTAATATTCAACTGTTCGTTTATTGCTTGTTCTATATTACTGGGTATCCTTATTTCTGCATAATCTTGGTACTTTCTTTCCCAATAACCATCTTCATTTATAAACAGTTCTTTGTGATTATATAAATTTTTCAAGACTTCTTCAATATATGCTGGATTGCCTTTTGTATCTCTCATTACTCTAGTTGCAAACTTGATAGGCAAATAGTTCATTTCCAAAATATTCTGTATGAATTCAGCTGTTTCGTTTATATTGAATCTCATAAGCTTCAGCTCATGTATATCTTTGTTATTAAGTAAGTTCTTATTATGCTGATAGCGCTCTTTATTGAGTTCCCTATTATAGGATACTATGAACACTAATGGGCTGTTCTTGATATTGTTAACCATATATGTGATAAGTTTTATTGTATGCTCATCACAATAATCTATATCATCTAGAATTATATATGTAGGCTCATCTTTTATAAAATCAAGCATAAAATTTAAAATTCGATTATATAACCTTAGCTCCTCCCGTCTACCTTTTAGGAGCGTTGAAGGTTTAATATTATCTATATAGCTTAACTCAGGTACTATTTTAACTAATTCGCTTCCGTATTTGCTTAATAGATGATATTTATTTTGCTGGCTTGCTCTATTCTGACAAACAGATATCATAGTTTTCAATATGTCGACAATAGGTTTTAGTTTTTGCTTGTTTTCTGATATCTTACTTGTATATACATAGCTTCCTTCCATCTTCAACCGATAGGCAATCTCTTTTAATAATCTTGTTTTTCCAATCCCTGAAGACCCATTTACTGTAATAAGTTTTTCTTTATATATACCTTCTTGCTTATGCTTGTTTACATTTAATATATAATTTATCAAGTTATCTCTACATATAGTAGGTGTATCAAAATTTAACACCTCTTTAAATCTAAAAATATCCTCATTTTTGACTTCATCACACAATTTGGACAAAGTTATCAATAAGGAACTAACATTTTTGTACTCGTTAAGGGTTTTCTCTATATTGATACTTTTAACTATATCTCTCAAATGAACATACTTATTATCTTCTTTGTTTGAGACTTTGCTTAATAAATAATTACCAATACTTGCTATACTATATATATAACTATACAAATTTTCTTTATTATCTTTAGCTTTATCACTTGTATCTTTAGATTTGTTTATTATATAATTGATATTTGATTCATTTGCAGATATATAGCTTTTAAGTTTTAGCTTTAGATTTCCTTTATCTTTGAACAAAAATAGGTTATCAGCTTTAAAATCAACATATATCTTACCTTTTGTATACAAATAATCAGCTATTTTACTTATCTCAATCATCATGTTTATTACTTGCTTTACAGTAAATTCCCCTGTATAATCATTAAGAGTAATAGTGTCTATGTATTCTGTTATAAAAAAATATTGTTTGTTATAATTTGGCTTATTATCTATAGTACAAATTAAATCAAATAACATATCTTGGGCTATAGTCTTGTGTTTTATGCTCCTTATTGAAATAAAATTTTTAGTTAAAAACTCTATAAGCGGTTTGTTTTTTATACTGTTTGAAAGAACTTTCAATAATACAATTTTATTTCTAATTAAATCTGTCGCTTGATAGACAATACCATTATGTTCTCGTTTATAGATAGAGTTTATTCTATATTGTTTATTTATAAGTTCCATGTTGAACACTTCCTCAATTTAATAAATATTCATCAATATATTTGTTTTATAAACACTTATTACTAGTAAATTATATCATATATTTATTAAATAAAATATATTTTATGGAAATTGGTAAATAACTATATTAATTGATTTTTTAATATTAATTATTAAATTGCAAATAATATTATCACACAATTGTAGTTGTATCAAGTATATAATATATAGGTCAAAGTATTTATTTAAACATAAATTATTAACTAAAGGAGGGTTTTTGTAAATAATATAGAATATAATAGACAAAATGTTAATTAATTTATCAAAAACTGCTGAAAGAGGGTGCTATATTGAAAAATAAACAACATATTAAATCAAAAAAACACAAACATTTTTCTTTATTGATTGTCCCTCAGTCTAAACCAACTAAACAGATTAAAATTGCAAATTGGATACCTAAGGTGTTTTCCTTTATTTTAGTCACTTCATTTTCGCTAACCACAATTTGGGTTTACAATATGTATACATCATATAATTTTATGAAAGTAGATTACCAATCAAAAATAGACAAAATTGATGAGCTCAATAAAATAAAAAAAACTCAGGAAAAAGAAATAGTAGTGCTCAAAGAAAAAACACTTGAATTTGAAAATAAATTAGCACAAATTGAAGACCTACAGGATACAGTTAAAGATATGGTTGGTTTACCGACTGATGATACTAATGAAAAAAAGATACCTTTAGCTTCCCGTAGTAATACATATAGTGATTTTAATATTAAAGAAGTAAATGGAGATATGATTGAAATTTCAAGATTGCTAGATCAAAGCGAAGAAAACCTTAACTGCCTAATAAGCGATGTTGAGAAAAGGTTGAATTTCCTAAGTGCCGAGCCTAATGACTATCCTTGTAAAGGGAAAATAACTTCTGGCTTTGGTTACAGAAAAAATCCTACTGGCAGAGGATTAGAGTTTCATAAAGGTCTTGATATTGCCAATAACTATGGAACAAATATCTGTGCATCTGGTAACGGTATAGTAATTTTTTCTGGATATAGAGGTAGCTATGGAAAAGTTATTATTATAAACCACGGTTATGGATATGAATCATTTTACGGTCATAACAGCAAACTGCTGGTAAAGGTTGGAGAAAAAGTAGAAAAAGGTCAATTGATATCACAAATGGGAAACACTGGTCGTAGCACAGGAACACATGTACACTTTGAAATCAGAAAATATGGTAAGGCAATTAATCCGTATAATGTGCTAAGTAAAAAGGAGTGATTTTATGTTTGGAAGCAAGAATAATAGCGGTTCTTCTAATCCTAATCATATAGATACGTTGATAGGAAAGGACTCTGTAATAGAAGGAAAAATAGTTACTAATGGTACTTTGAGAATTGATGGTACTATAAATGGTGATTTATCTGTTAAAGGCAATATAATAATAGGTGAAGCAGGTAAAATAAAAGGAAATCTAGAGTGTCACAACATTGAGATATCTGGCACTGTGGATGGAAATATTAAGTGTGCCGAACTTTTAAGGATTACTGATACTGGCAAACTATTTGGAGATATAGACGTTAAAAGCTTTATAGTTGATGAAGATGCTGTGTTTGAAGGTAACTGTAAAATGAATAAAAACAATGTTAGCTCTTTCAATCGTGATGAAGAAGAAGCTACTGATTAAATAAATTAGCGCTAAAAAAGCTTTACTCCATATGAGTATTGCTTTTATTTTACTCCTATATGATAAAATTTAAAGTGGCTTGTGATTAAGCCACTTTGTTGTATTTTAATATTATGGTACTAACACCCTAAATTGTCCTTTTAAAACCTCAAATTCTGCAGGAAGTTTTCCTGCATATTCTCCATCTACATCTATATCAGTATCTTCGTCAGACATATTTGTAACATATAGTTTTCTTGTTTTGAAATATGTTACATTTGGATGGTTTACGTGTTCTCCTCTTAACACTTTTATACATAACGATATTATTTCCGGTAGTTCAGATTTTTTAATTATAACACAATCTAAATACCCATCCTGTACTTCTGCTGCTGGTGCTAATTTTTTAAAACCACCTATAGATTTTGTATTTGTCACTAAAAATAATAACACATCGTCCTCGCCTTCGTATTCCTCAGACTGGAATTTTAGCTTTATAGG
This sequence comes from Abyssisolibacter sp. ZYX002, assembly GCF_056892235.1. NCBI lineage: Bacteria > Bacillati > Bacillota > Clostridia > Eubacteriales > Clostridiaceae > Abyssisolibacter > Abyssisolibacter sp. ZYX002. The sequence continues at coordinate 34,610 of NZ_JARMXH010000008.1, read as the reverse complement.
CATAAACTTTTGTTTTGGTAATTCTTTTGCACCTTCTATGTAGTAAGCTATCTTTCCTAAATATGTTTTTAACTCACTTGATGCCTTATGTGCCACGTTGGTTAGTAAACCTCCTGCTGCTACATTCACAAATATAGAATCATTGCATCTACCCAAATCCACGTCCATAATATTTTCATCAAATACCATTTCACAGAAGCTTTCAACGGTTTTAGGCAATTTCAAAAATCTAGCAAAATCATTAACTGTACCTGACGGTAATATACCTACTGGGATTTTTCTACCTCCCATAACTATTCCTGTCGCCACTTCGTTAACTGTACCATCTCCACCAGACACTAAAATAATATCCCAATCTCCTTTACAACACTCAATTGTTTTATTCATTGCATCGTACTTTTTGGTTGTAGCATATTTAGATACTAGATAGCCTCCATTTAATAAACCAATACATATATTGTCTATTCTTTTTTGTACAATCTGTCTACCTGACGAAGGATTATATATAAACATTACCTTTTTCATCTTATTCCCCTTTTCTAGTACAATTTATTTGTGACTTAATTTATTGTTGCTAAATTTTTATTTTGTTGATAGCAACTTGCTTATCAATATTACATGATTTACATGTAAATAAATGCATACATTCTTCGCATGATGCACCATCTACTAGCTCAGTAATACTACTTGACAGATACGGACTATAGTTGTCCATATAATCAACTACTCTGCCTTTATCTATCATTTTCCTACCACAAACATCACAGTTTACTACTAATTCCTTTACACCATTGCACATTGGGCAAATCAATTTAGAAACCTCCTTAATACCTTTATGTAACTATTTTAACCAATAAAAGAGGTTTTATTTTAATATAGTTATTTCTATTCTTCTATTTTGTCTTCTGCCTTCTTCTGTATCATTAGTTGCTATTGGTTTTTGCTCTCCCCAACCTATAACAGACATCCTATTTTCTTTGATGTTTTTCTCATTTACAAAGTATCTAACCACATTAATTGATCTAGCAACTGATAGTTCCCAGTTAGATGCATATTTACTTGTATTTGTTTTTACATTGTCTGTAAATCCCTCTATCCTAATCATATTATTCATTTTAGCTATTTTATTACCTATTTTATCTAGCACATGTATTCCTTCACTCGATATCTTATCATCACCACTTTTAAATAATACACTGTTTTTGAATCTTATCTTAATTCCAAAACCATCGCTTATGATATCTACATCTGATAAAAGATGGTTCTCTTTTAAATATTTTATAAAATCTTCGTCAGGCCCTTCACCTTTATCTGTATTAGTTTGAAATATATTTTTAATTAGGTTCTTGTTAACCTCTGATAACACCTTATTGCTCTTTAGTAACTTACTATTTTCATTTTCTAGCTCTTCAAGTTTAATATTGAGTGAAGTTTTTATCTGACTTAATAAACTTGATTCGTTAGATGTTAATGTGAAAAGCAATATAAAAAAGCAAAGAACTATTGTTATCATATCACTATATGTAATCATCCAATAATTTTCAAACTCATCTTCCCTATTTTTATTTGTATTCATTCGCTACCTTCCTCTCCTTCAGCTTTTTTCTAGGGTAAATAAGTTTCTTTTCTTGTGGCAGCATTGAATTCATCTTTTCAAAAACATTCCTTGTCGTATCATTTTTAGATATTAATACACAACCTTCTGCTATGATTTTATAGTATAATATTTTCTTGTATATATACTCCTTAATTCTCCCCATAAGTGGAACTGCTATAAAATTAGCAACAATCGCTCCATAAAGTGTGCTTACTAACGCACAAGACATGCTATTAGCCAAAAGGCTTGTATCATTTAGGTGTGACAATAATCCTATCATCCCTATAAGTGTCCCGATTAATCCAAAAGCTGGCGCTACTTGTGCTATTAGCTTAACTACATTATAAGCTCTGTATAAGTGGTTCTCTGTTGCCTGTATTTCTTTATCTAATATATCTTTCATATCATTAGGCTTTACGTAGTCACATACCAAAAGCATTGAGTTTTTAATGAATTCAGGCTCTTTTTCCACCTCTGGCTCTATCTTTATTACACCATGTTTTTTTACTTTAATCGCATAATTGTAAATTGTATGTATTCCACCTTCATAATCAATGTCATCTTTAAAACTTTTTCTTAGTATCTTTACTGTAAACAACAAAGTATCAAAAGAAAAGCTAATAATTATAGTTAGTAATACTCCTGCGAATATTAACTCTATTGCTCCAAGGTTAAAAAGACTTTTCACAGAAACATTGCCTATTAAAGAATGTATTAACACTATAATCAGCAGTACTATCAGTATCATACTATATTTGTTGACTTTAAATTTAATCATTTAATCACTCCTGATTTTCACTAGTATATTTTTAACTGTAAAATTTGCCATTCATTTTAGGCAAAAAAAATATGGTCTTTGACCAATTAAGCATCTCCAAGGTGCCGTTATACTCATAATTCACACCCGCTCACACTAGCAGGTGGGTGTCCTATCAACGGCTTCTAACTTCCAGCTTATACAGGCATGTTATACACAATTGAACCCAGACTCCCGTATAAATTACGTCGGTTGAATTATAAAGCAAGAACAAACACCTCAGAGTTCCTATACTTATTATACTATAATTTAGCATAAAATAAAAACAAAATATATGTTATTGTATTCAGTTTTTGGTTATTTGCTAATTTGCAGTGAAAATTGTTTGTTTATGTTAGCTGATATAATGTCTTCTAAATCTTTTTCACATAGTATTTCTTTATCTATCAATTTATCTGTAATTAGCTTTAAAGTATTGATATTTTCATATATTAATGATTTAGTCTTTTTATAGAGCTCATCAATTACTTCTTTACTTCTTGATATCATATCCTTACTAACGCCGTTATCATTACCAAGGAACTTAAGATAGTTTAATAAACCTGTCTTCTCATCCATCCCAAACTTATATAGCATAGACAATATCATATCTGTTGCTTTCTCAAGGTCATTAACAGCACCTGTTGTAATGCTCTCTATTCCGTATATTAATTCTTCTGCCGCCCTGCCACCTAGCGCTATCATTATATTATTGATTATGTCTGTTTTTGTTTTATACATTCTTTCAACTGGTATATTCATACTAAATCCACCGACACCTTTTGTACTAGGTATTATTGAAACTTTTGTTACTCTATTTTCAGGACATAATAACTTTGTAACCAATGCATGTCCAGCCTCGTGATAAGCTGTAATCTCTTTATCTACTTTAGAGATAGTACTTGTATCCTTTTTTTCTTCTCCAACAAGTATGCTATTGTATGCTTTATCTATATGCTTCATTTTTATTTCTTCTTCTCCATGGCGTGCTGCTAATATAGCAGATTCATTCATTAAACTTTCAAGCTTCGCTCCACTAAAATATACAGTTTCAAATGCAACTTTTTTTAAATTAACATCTATAGCTAGAGGTTTATTTTTTGTATGAACTTCTAGTATTTTATGCCTTGCATTTACATCTGGTAACCCTACTTCTATCTGTCTGTCAAATCTTCCAGGTCTTAAGAGCGCATCATCTAATATGTCTACTCTATTAGTCGCTGCTACTACTATAATTCCTTCGTTACCCTTAAATCCGGACATCTCTGTTAACAATGCATTTAAAGTTCTATCATTTTCATCATTTCCCATCTCATTACCGCGTCTTTTCTTCCCTACAGCATCTATCTCATCTATAAAAATTACACATTTTTCCGCTTCTCTTGCCTTTTTAAATAGTTCTCTTATTCTACTAGCTCCTAGACCCGCGTATACCTGCACAAAGTCTGATCCATTAACTGCAAAAAAGGGTACTCCAGCTTCTCCTGCAAGTGCTCTAGCTAATAGTGTCTTTCCTGTTCCTGGTGGCCCATAAAGCAACACTCCTCTAGGTATTCTAGCACCTAGTCTTTCATATTTGTATGGGTCAGATATAAAATCCACCAACTCTTTTATATTGCTCTTTACTTCTTCATTACCTGCTACATCTGTAAATTTTATTTGTGCTTTTTCATCGTGGCTATTTGTAATATTTGATAATTCATTTATTTCCTTTTGCGCCTGCCTACTTTTGCCCTTATTTAAATAGATGACAATCAAAACAAACAAGCCTACTAAAATAACTGCTTGTAATATATCCATAGTACTCATACTACTCTCTTTTTCTTTAACTTTTATACCTTCGAGTAATAATAATTCTTTGAAATTTTCTGTTCTTGGATTATCTGTTGTAAATAATTTACCATTTTTCAGATATCCCTTAATCTTTGCAGTATCATTTAATATGACCTCTTTAACTTGTTTTTCCTTGATTAGTTTATTAAATGTTTTGTAATCTATTTCTTGAGGCTTGGCCTTATTTTGAGTGTAAATTACTACCGAGCTGATTATGGCTATAACTATAACTAAGCTAATCAGAATGAAGTGTTTTCTAGATAATGAACTCATATTTATCACCTTTCCAGTTTACATAATATGTTTTATTGTATCATATTTTAGGCGACAAGTCCATTGTATAGAGCATGGTTTACATAACCTATTTTGCCATTTCTATGTTTTTATTGAGAATTTCTTCTATTTTAATCAGATTTACCTCTTCGTATTCGAGACAGATTATGAAAGGCATTATTGGTCTTATTCTCTCGAAATCCTCATAACCAAATTCACTATTGTAATAATTCAATATAGTGCTGAGTGCTGTCCCGTGAGTTGCTATTACTATGTTTTTATCTTGATTTGATTTTAATAAATCTTCGAGTGCATTTATATTTCTTTCTTGTACTTCTTTTAAACTTTCACTCTTTTGAGTTTTATAATTTAGATCCATCCATTGCTTTTTAGCAAAGCTATCAAAATCTTCTATCCACTCTCCTGTCATTCTTTCTCTTAATGCATCTACTATTTTGATTTGTTTGCCTAGCTCCTTGCTAAGATATGCTATAGTATCTATAGACCTTTTATAAGGACTTGAATACATAATATCTATATTCTTATCTTTTAGTATACCTACTATGTGTCTTGCATCCTCTTCTCCCTTTGGCGTCAATGGCCTTGTTAACTCATCATGAATACTTATGTCTGACTGGGCATGTCTTACAAAATATACTTTTGTCATACTAGCTCCTCCAAATTGAAGATATTATTATGTTCAAAATCTCTTAATATATCACCGGTTAAATAATTTGTTATTTCATTTTTTCTAATCCATAAATACTGGCTATGTTCATGTGATAACTCAACTTTATCATCTTTTGCAAAACAAAGGTATGTTAAGATTAATGCTTGCTTTTCTTGTTCTTTTTTAAATATAGTAGCATATAAAAGTCTACCTATTCTAACCTCTAGTCCTGCTTCTTCATAAATCTCTCTTAAAAGTGCTGTTTCTAAATCTTCTCTTTCTTCCATTTTACCACCAACACATTCCCACTGGTTAGCCCCTCTCTCTTTATATGCTGTTCTTTTTACAATCAGCATCTTGCCCTTATAAACAATTATCCCTTTAACTACTACATCCATATATTACTGGCTCCCTTCTGTTTTATATACTATATTAGTTTTCATATACTTGCAAGTAAAAAGACTGCCTCAATAAAGACAGCCTTAATTCATAGCCGAAACTTCGATTTCTTTAAGCTTAGCTAAATAAGTTTAGATACTGTTTTTTTCTAATTTCTATAGTTTATCAAAATAATAATTACGCAAAAGCAATCACTTGCCAGCATATATACGTTATCCATGCGTCACATTTATCGTTTCTTTCACTTTTAACGTATTTAACGAATCTATCTAATTCCATTGCATATTCTCTACTCACCTTTTAACATTTTCATCACACCATCAAGTTTCTTTTGCTGATCTGAATTTAAGAAAGGTCTAATCATCTCGAAACGTTTTAGTTTTTTATTAAACTCTTCGTCTGTGCTATCTCCTTTTAATTTTTCTTTAAGTTCTAGTAATTCTTTCATTACTTCATCCTCTGATTTATCTGAATAATTATTAGCTAAATCTTTAAACTTATTAAATTGTTCCTGATTCCCCCCAACGTTAAGCTTTTCTAAAACTTTTTCAAGCTTTTTATTATCTTTCATATATAACCCCCTTTGTTTATAAAATATCGTGACAATTCTATATTTAAATTTATGAAAAAAATCTGATATATATTACTTACTTAATTATTTATGATTAAATCAATCATTTAATTTTATAAACACATGAACAATTTTAGTGCTATTAACATATTATATAATCATCACAGAAATTCTCAAGGATAGGAGGTACTTTAATATTGAAAAAAATAGTTTCTAAACCAGTCAATAAAAATCAAAATCAATATGCAAACCGTAATTCTAATTTGACTATAGACATAGAAGAAAACGACGATTTTAATTCGTCGCCAATTAGTACATTATTTGCACCACTTTTTGCAACACCAATATTAGGTTATGCTGTACTTTTTTTAACATCTGGATACGTTGTTAATAGTATAAAAAGTTTTACTAAAAATAACTTTGATAGCATAGGCTTAGATATCCTAGGATTAGATAACATAGGATTGGATAGTTTTAATACAGATACTATAAACTCTCTAAGAACAAAGATTGATACAGCTATTAAAATCGCACCTTATCTTCCTGAAAGCATAATAACAACAATGAACAAATATATCCCTATGTACAATAATTTTAATAGAATCTATTCTCTAGTCGAGTTTGCTCAAAATAACGCTAGTATTTCTAAAATACAACCATCTATGACATTAAGCTCTCAAGATAAGATAAATAATATATTAGAAATTATAAAGGAAGACTACCCAGAAAGTGCATTAAATGGAGTTAAGCCAGTCGTAGAAATATTTTCTAATATGGACAAGTATAAAACAGTCTTAAACGGAATAAAAAGTATGTCAAACGGTACAAAGGCCCCAGAAAATACAATAAGTTCTATAATTGATATTGCAGGACCTTTACTTGGTTTAGATATTGCAAATCTTGGCAAAATAAAAGAAATGGTAGAGATGTTTCAGTTAATAAACGTTGTAAATTCAAAAGATGAAGAATAGTAGTATACTACTATTCTTCGTTTATATTTTTTAGTAACTTTTCTATATCTTTTGGATACTCAGCCTTTATATTTATTCTCTGGCTATTCCTTGGATCTAGAAAACTAATATAATTTGCATGTAACGCTTGTCTGCTTATTATATTAGTGTTGTTTTTGTTGTATAAACTATCACCTACTATTGGATGTCCAATGTGAGAAAGATGAACTCTTATCTGATGTGTTCTGCCTGTCAATAACTCTAATTCTAGTAGTGTGTGCGATTTATATCTTTTTATGACACCATACTTTGTCATGCAGTTTTTGCCTGAAGGTATAACTTTATTCTTAACTGAATCAGTTTCATCTTTACCTATTGGTAAGTCTATTACCCCATCATCTTCGTTGATAACACCATCTACTACTGCTATATATTTCTTCACTACATAGTTTTTTTCCATTTGATTAGCAAGCTTTATATGCCCAAATGGGTTTTTAGCAACTATTACTATACCCGAGGTATTCATATCTAGTCTATTAATAAGTCTAACTTTTTTATGAATCTTTTTATCTTTAAAATAATAAGCAATCCCATTACTTAGTGTTCCTTCTGTGTGATTCTTGGTTGGATGTACCAACATAAAAGGTGGCTTGTTTATTAATAGCAAATCCATATCTTCATATAATATATTTAAAGGTATATTCTGTGGACTATAAACAGGTGTTTCATCTTTCATACTTATTTTTATTATATCTCCAATATATACTTTTGATTTTCTTTTTATGTTTTGACCATTTAGCTGTATGCTCTTATCTTTAACGAGGCTTTTAAAAAACCTAGCTGAAAGCCCCATTTCATCTATAAATGCGTCAAATACAGATTCGTGGTTTGATTTTGCTATATATATTATAGTACTTTGGTTTTCTATTTGCATTGTTACCTCCATTTATTTACTAAAAAAGATTTAATGGTGCTTGCATTATATGTATTTAACAAATATAATGAACTATGAAGAATTATATATCGTTTATAAGGTTATAGCAAGATAATATTTTATACCTAAACTTGTTAATTATAAAGAAGGTGCTTTTATGAATGCTAAGAAAATAAATATTATACACAATAATACATCTAAATCTTTGGATATAGCATTATTGCTAAAAGAAAAACTAGAAGAACATGGTTTTAGTGTGTCTAACAATTATAGTAATGATGCATTTTTAAATATATGTATAGGAGGAGACGGAGCATTTCTAAGAGCTGTTCATAGCACTGAGTTCTCTAAAATTCCATTTATAGGAATCAACACAGGGACTTTAGGCTTTTTCCAAGAAATTTCACCTGAAGATCTTAATTCTTTTGTAGAAAAATTAAAAAATGATGATTATAACATAGAACAGTTTTTCTTAGTCGAAGGAACTATCTGTACTAGAACAAGTTGCCTAGAACTGATAGCTTTGAATGAAATAGTTATAAAGGGTTATCAGTCTAAAACTATACATTTAAATGTGTCTATTGAAAACAATTATTTAGAAAAATTCAGTGGTGACGGAATAATTGTATCAACCCCTATAGGAAGTACTGCATATAATTTTTCTTGTGGTGGTAGCCTAGTTTATCCTACTTTAGATGTGCTTCAATTAACACCACTAGCCCCTATACATTCAAAGGCATATAGATCTTTAACTTCTAGCATTATTGTTCCAAATAGTCTGCTAATACAAATAACTCCTGAGTACAGAGATGAAAACTCTATTCTTATAGTTGTAGATGGTCAGGAGTATAAGTATGAAAATATAGTTGAAATATCTTTTAAAATATCATCTATGAAGGTCAATATCATGACTTTAGGAAATCACAATTTTTGGACAAATGTAAAGGATAAGTTTTTATAAAAGACTTATACACGAAATACTAACACTAAATTAGTGTTATTTTTCTTTTCACTAACAATAAGATATTTTTCAAATTTTTGTTTACAAATATCATATAACTTTGTATATTCCATACCGCCTTTTATTTCATATATATGTACTAATACTGTCTCCCACCCATACCTTAATAGCTTGTCCACCGATTCTTTTGTTATAAGCTCTTTTGGTATAGAACCAAATATATTCCCATAAATAACGTTATTTGCAGTCCAAAATTTATTGTGTATTAGCATAGCTCCACTATCCTGTAACTCTCTTGATCTTCTCTCTGCAAATAGCTCTAAATAATTACCTTCATAATAGTTCTCAATTGTTGTAGGCTTATATAAAAAATCTAAGCTACTAGCATGCTCAAATACTTCGCTATCAATCTTATTATCTGTATCAACGACTAAATCGTCCACTTTTTTAAGTTGTTCATATATATGACTACTAAGTTCAACTATTTCTTTTACTTCTAATAGTGTCTGCTTTGCATTTTCATTTATCAAACTAGCTTCTAGATTATTTACTGCATTTCTAAGTTTATCTACTGCTCTAAACATTAACATCACCTCTGTAAAGTTTTAAGACGGAATTTTTACTGACCTATTTCAATTCTACATTTAATAAACAATTTCTTCAAGAAATTTCTTACTTAATTTTAGTAAAAAATTTTTCTGTATTATAAAACTCGGAAATGTATTTAAAACACTTCCGAGTTTTATTTTAATCTATATTAGTTCATCCATCTCATCAACAAGCTTTGAAAATAATTTAAGAGCATTATCAACCGGAGTAGTTGTAGTCATATCAACTCCTGCTTTCTTTAACACATTTATAGGATAATCTGAGTTACCACTCTTTAAGAAACCAATGTATTTATCTAAGTTTTCCTTATTCTCTAATATTCTCTGTGAAAATGCAATTGCAGCAGAAAAACCTGTAGAATACTGGAACACATAGAAATTATAATAAAAATGAGGTATTCTAGCCCATTCTATTGCTATTTCATCGTCTATTGCTACATCTGGGCCATAGTATTTTTCATTTAGTTCTTTATACATCTTGCATAAATTATCTGCTGTTAAAGCTCTGCCCTCTTCTACTTCTGTGTGTATCATCTTCTCATATTCTGCAAACATTGCCTGTCTATATACTGTTGTTCTAAATTGCTCTAAATAGTAATTAAGTAGATATAGTCTCTCTGTTTTATCTGTAACATTATTTAACATATGATTCATAAGTAATGCTTCATTTGTAGTCGATGCAACTTCTGCTACAAATATACTATAGTTACCATATATAAATGGTTGGTTTTCTCTTGAATAATAACTATGAAGTGAATGTCCCATTTCATGTGCTACTGTAAACATATCACTTAATGTATCATGATAGTTTAACAGTATAAATGGTTCTGAATCATAAGTCCCCCATGAGTATGCTCCACTTCTTTTACCTCTATTTTCATATACATCTATCCATCTTGAGTCAAATCCTTTTTCAACAAAACCTAAATATTCTTCTCCCATAGGTTGTAGTCCTTTAAGGATTGTCTTTTTACACTCATCATAAGGTATTTTCATATCTACATCTTTAACGATAGGAGTATATATATCGTACATATGTAGCTTTTCTACACCTAATGCTCTCTTTCTAATGCTCATATACTTATGCATTGCAGGCAAATTGTCATGTACTGCTTTTAATAGATTATCATAAACACTTGTAGGTACATTGTTTTCATCTAGTGAAGCCTCTAAAGCAGAACCATATTTTCTTGCGTTAGCATAGAATTTATTCCTCTTAACTACACCACCAAGCATAGATGCGAAAGTGTTTTTGTAATCAAAGAGTGTATTGTAAAAGTTTTTAAAAACATTCTCTCTTACAGTTCTATCTTTACTCAGTAACATTGGAACTAGATTCCCTTGGCTTAATTCAACCTCATGTCCATTTTCATCTTTTACTTTAGGGAATTTAAGGTCTGCGTCACTAAGCATTGAAAACACATTATAAGGTAATTCTGCTACATCTCCAGCTTTAGCTAAAAGTGATTCTTCTTCATATGATAATACATGTTCTTTCTTTCTCATTAATTCATCAAATTTTTGTTTGTATAATGCTAACTCACTATTTGACTGTATATATTTATTTATAGTCTCTTGATCTAACTTCAATATTTCTGGTTGAATAAAAGATGTAACTTCGTTAGCTTTTACAGCAAGTGCATGTGATCTTGAGTTGTATGCTTGGTATTTGTCTTCTCTTGTATCTTCATCCAGCTTCATCTTAGCATATGTCATGATATTTCCTATAAGCCTCTCTATTTCTGCTCCTAGATTCGATACTGCAAGCAAATTATCGCTAGATTCTGTTACTTTACCTTTGTATTCTGCTATCTTTTCAAATAAAGAGTTTGCTTTGTTAAAATCCTCTTCCCATTTTTCATCACTCTCATAAAGAGAGCTTAAATCCCACTTGTACTCTTCACTTACTTGACTTCTTTCTTTTAATACTTTTGCCTCACTCACTATTTCATCCTCCTTAATTAACATTTAAAACTTGCACATTGTTTCTAATAGTGCTTCTAGTTTATTATTAAAGCTTATTAGCTCTTTAAACACTCCTTCTTTTTTTAGATATAAAAATTCTTTTTGAAGCTTTTCAGCATCAGAGTATCCCAGCTTCTTTAACTTTTGAATATTTTTTACTATCTTTTCTACTACATTAGATTTAGCTTGAAACAACTCTTGAGCATCTACTACTTCGTCTCTAATTTGTGACATCTCCATATCAAGCTTATATGCTGCCTCTGCTGCATTTTTTAGCCTATCTTTTACATCTTGAGGTATTTGAGATTCGAATTTATAGTTTAAAGAATGCTCTATAGTTGCCCAGAAATTCATAGCAAGAGTTCTAATTTGTATTTCTGCAAGTACTACTTTTTCTCCAAACACAGTATGTAATGGATATTTTATGATTATATGATAGCTTCTGTATCCACTTTCCTTTATAGCATCTAAGTAGTTGCGCTCTTCCACTATATGTAAGTCTTTATTATTTCTACTTCTTATAAGTTCGATTACTTTGTAGATGTCTTCAGTAAATTGGCACATTATCCTAATACCTGCTATATCTTCTATTTCTTCTTCAACATTTTCTAATGATATATTTCTTTTTGCTGCCTTATTTATAATACTAGAGATTTTTTTTACTCTACCAGTTACGAATTCTATTGGTGAATATTCATCTATTTTTCTATATTCTTTTCTTATGCTTTTAAATTTTATTTTTAGCTCTTCTACCGCTTGTTCATACGGCAAAAGGATTTTTGTCCATTTTATCATGTTATCTTGCTCCTTATATCAACTTTCTATGCCTTTACGAGCCTCTACTCCAGTAGAATAATAATGCTTTATCTCCTTCATTTCAGTAACCAAATCAGCTATTTCAATAAGCTCCTTAGGTGCATATCTTCCTGTCAAAATAAGCTCAATATTCTCTTTTCTACTTCGCACCAATGATATTACATCTTTTAACTCAATTAGCTTAAAATATAGTGCTATATTAATTTCGTCCATTATTACAACATCATAGTTCTGACTTAATTTTTCTTTGCATATTTCAAGCCCTCTTTTTGCTCTCCTTACATCTTCCTTAGTGGGCTCTTTGTATATAAAACACTCTAATCCAAATTGCTGTATTTCAATATCTGGAATAAAATTTGAAACTTCTACTTCGCTGTATTTCATTCCCTTAACAAATTGTCCTATAAAAACTTTCTTACCAGCACATGCAGCTCTGAGTGCTAATCCAAATGCAGCTGTAGTTTTCCCTTTACCATTGCCAGTATAAACATGTACATATCCTTTTTCCACTTTTATCACCTTCATTTCTTGGCTCTATAGTATATTTTACCATACTAATGACTATTTTATCAGATATAAATTGATTTTTTATTTATAATTTTTTAATATTATCTTATATTATTATTTTATCAGAATAGACTTTATTTTGTATTACAATTATAATTAATTTACGGGGTAAACAACATTAAGGAGGTTTTTTATGTATTTATTAACTTATATTTATGATGACAAGTATAATTTAGGAACACTCACTAAAGAAAAGGATAAGGTAATACCTATTGATGTAATATACCGAGAATTAAAAATGTCACCTCCTAAAGATATGCTAGATTTAATAAAAACATCAAACTCTACTATAATAAAAAAAATATCAAACATTAGTGGTATTATGTATAATCAAGCTATAGACATAGCTACAGTAAAAATAACAGCACCTATAAGGTATCCTCATAGTGATATAATATGTCTTGGCAAAAACTATGCTGATCATGCTAAGGAGGTAATGGGTATGACCTCTGATAATCTAGGTTTACCAAAATATCCTATATACTTTAGCAAACGAGCAAACCCTGCTATAGGAGATAATGATATTATAAAATATCATACTGATAGTATGGATTATGAAGTAGAACTTGCGATAATTATAGGTAAAGATGGTATTAACATTAATAAAGAAGATGTCAGCGATTATATTTTTGGATACACTATAGCTAATGACATATCAGCTAGACGACTTCAAAAGAAACACATCCAATGGTATAAAGCTAAAAGTCTAGATACATTTTGCCCTATGGGACCTTATATAGTACATAAGAGTAGTCTACCTTCTAAAATCAATCTAGATATCCAGTGCTATATTAATGGTGAACTAAGACAGAATTCTAATACTTCAAATCTAATATTTGATATACCATATATTGTAAGTGATCTATCTAAAAATATGAAGCTATATAGTGGAGATATAATATTGACTGGAACACCTGCAGGAGTTGGATTGGGATATAAACCACCAAAATTCTTAAAAAGAGGAGATAAGATAGAGAGCTTTATAGAGGGAATTGGAACACTTGTAAACTATGTATCAAAATAGTTACCCACTATATAATTGTTTTATAATACTTCTATAAAAATTTTATTAATATTTAAAAAGAGTTATCAAATATTTACATATCGATAACTCTTTATTTTTATACGCTACTAATAACATCCTTCATATAATGCTCTATTTTTGAAACCTTAAACTGTGCATCTTTACTTTCGTTAGATATACAATTAATATATATTTTAAGTTTAGGTTCTGTTCCAGATGGCCTTACAGCAAACCATGAACTATCATCAAATACATATTTTTTTGCATTTGTTCTCGGTAAATCCAGGATTTCTTTATCTCCTGTTTGCAGATTGTACTTTGTAGATTCATTGTAATCTATATATTCTACTACGTTAGGTAGTAAGTTGCTTTTTTGTGGAGATATATTATTCATTATCTTTTTGATCTTCTCTGCTCCATCCACTGGATTTAATTTAATAGTTAAGAGCTTTTCATTGTGATAGCCATATACTTTATACAGTTTATTTAATACATCACACAAGCTTTTGCCTAACATTTTGTAATAAGCGCATGCCTCACACAATAACATAGATGATATTACTGCATCTTTATCTCTTACTATTGTGGAATATACATATCCTATGCTCTCCTCATATCCAAATATAAATTTGTATTTACTATCTTCTTCATACCCATTTTTCCCTTGGCAAATGTATTTAAATCCTGTTAGTGTTTCAATAGTTTTAACACCGTAGCTATCAGCTATTTTTTTACCTAAATCGCCGGTTACTATAGTCTTAACTATAACTCCGTTAGAAGGTATGCTATGTTGCTCATTTCTAGCTTCTAGTATATAATTTATCAATAACGCTCCTACTTGGTTTCCATTTAGATATTGATAACTACCGTTATCTCTTACCATACATGTCATCCTATCACAATCTGGATCAGTTGCTATAATCAAATCTGCATGCTTATGTTCTCCTAATTTTACAGCTAAATCAAATACTTCTCTATTTTCAGGATTGGGATAACTAACAGTTGTAAAGTTAGGATCAGGTAACTCTTGTTCTTCAACAACATATACATTTTTAAAACCTCTAATATCTAAAACTCTTCTTACTGGTATATTACCTGTTCCATTCAATGGAGTATATACTATAGATATACTTTTATCAACATTGTCTCTCAAATGTAGTTTTAATACATCATTTGTATAATCCTTATCCATTTGTTTTCCTAATATATTAAGCAATCCACTTTCTAGTGCTTTATTTTCATTTAAAGATGCTATGCTGGTTACATCCTGTATTTTTTCCATTTCACTCGATATTTCCTGTGCAATATCTCCTAGTATTTGTGAGCCTTCTTTCCAATACGCTTTATAGCCGTTATATTCTCTAGGATTGTGACTTGCTGTAATCATAATACCTGAGTAACAGTTCAATTTTCTAATAGCATAAGAAACCATAGGTGTTGGCCTGATACCTTTGTATAAATATACCTTTATACCATTGTTCGCCATAATCAAGGCGGCAGTTTTGGCAAATACATCTGAATAATGTCTAGTATCATAACCTATCACTACACCTCTAGCTTTAGCTTTTTCACCACCTATTTTAATGATAGTATGTGCTAGAGCCTCTGTTGCCAATGATATCATGTACTTATTCATCCGGTTAGTTCCAGCACCAATTATACCTCTTAGACCTGCTGTCCCAAACTCTAAGTTTTTATAAAATCTGTCTTTTATCTCTTCATCATCATCCCTTATACTTTCAAGTTCTTTTCTAATATCTTCATCTAGACATTTATTATTGAGCCATTTATTGTATCTCTCTTTATACATAAAATCACTCCTTTTTGATAAACATTAAAGCCAAAGATGTTATTATATACTTGCTATTTTCCCTTCAACATAAGTTTGCTCTACTTTTGAGCCGTTATAGTCTTCATACAGCATAGATATCTCATTATCTAGCACTACAAAATCAGCTTTTTTCCCTATCTCAATACTTCCTCTTTCACTTTCTTGATGCGTGTAATATGCTGAATTGATTGTAAACATCTTGATAGCTTCAAAGATAGATACTTTTTCTTCTGGTAGCCACCCTCCTTTAGGTAATCCTTCCATATCTCTTCTAGTAATAGCTGCATATATTCCATACAGCGGATTAAAGGTTTCTATCGGTGCATCTGAACCCCCAACACATAGTATTCCATTTTTTACAAAAGTATTCCAGCAATACGAATATTTTTCTCTAGTTTCACCAACTCTTTCTTTTACTATTCTCCAATCTGTACATACAAAAATAGGTTGAATATTTGCCACCACATTTAATTTTTTCATATCATCTATGATTTTTTGATTATTTATTTGGCAATGTATTATAGATGGTGTCAAACCTTTCTGAGTGTAAATATCCTTATATTTTCTATAGCTATTCAATATAGTTTGCATTGTTCTATCTCCAATTGCATGTATAGCTACATCAAAATCATTTGTAAAACTTTCGTATACTAATTTATCTAAATGCTCCTGCGTTTCTATTAAGATACCTCTGTTATCACCCTCATTTTCATACGGCTCTATCATTGCCGCTGTACATGAGCCTAAGGAACCATCGCCGATTATTTTTATAGGCCCTATGGTTATCCTGTTATCTTTTTGGTGAGATTTAAGTCCCATATCTCTATATCTATGTACATCTTCTACACGCTCTGCTCTTAGTTGCAATACTATATTTATTGGTAACTTACCTTCTTTATTCAAATCTCTGTATGCTTTTAATAACATATCTCTATCTTCTACATATGAAAAATCATCAATACACACAGTAGTAAGTCCAAGTTTAGCTGAATCATGTAATCCTACTAATAAGAGTTTTTTTATGGTATCTATATCATTTACAGTTGGAACTAAATCCTCTACTAGTGTTATGGCATTTTCTCTTAAAACACCTGTAGGATATCCACTCTCTTCTCTATCTATATGCCCACCTTCTACATCTTTAGTATGCATTGTGATATTGGCTAGCTCAAGTGCTTTAGTATTTACAACACCTATGTGATAACATGCTCTGATTAGTATGATAGGATGTTCTTTTGATATCTCATCTAAAACAATTCTATCTGGCATCTGACTATTTTCAAAATATGTATGATTCCAGCCAACTCCAACTACCCACTGTCCTTTTTTTATATTCTTATCTTGTATGAATTTTTTAGTTATATCTACTAACTCTTTAAGTGACCTTACCCCAGTTAAATCCACTTGTCTTTCTTTCTTAGTAGCATACGACAATATGTGCATATGTCCATCTGTAAATCCGGGTGTAACTGTTTTCCCATTTAAATCAATTATTTCTCCTGTAAAATCATCTGGCTTAAATTTAGTTCCAACTTCTTTAAATACACCATTTTCCTCAATGAAATAATCAGATATTTCACTGCTACTATTCATAGTAATAATATTACCATTTATATATGCTTTCATAAATTAAATCCCCCTCTTTTAGTGTAAAAGGCTGTCTTAGAATGTTTAGCTCACTCTATAACAGCCCTGAAGATATCTCTTAAAAACATACCTTTTATTTATAATTTATAATTCTAATGCAATTTCTATCATTTCATTTAAAGTTGTTTGTCTTTCCATTGATGTAGTCTCTTCACCAGTTACAAGGCTATCACTTATTGTAAGTATAGACAATGCATTAACTCCAAATTTAGCTGCTAGTGTATATAGTGCTGCTGTTTCCATTTCTACAGCCATTACTCCAAATTTAGCCCAATGCTTCCACTCGTCAGGATTGTCACCATAGAAAGAATCACTTGTCAATATATTTCCACACTTTACATCTAGCTTCTTTTCTTTTGCTATATTATATGCTTTATATAAAAGGTCAAAGTTTGCTGTTGGCGCATAATCCATCCCACTAAATCTTAATTTATTTATATGAGAGTTAGTTGATGCACTCATAGCTAAAACTACGTCTCTAACTTTAATGTCTTCTCTTAAAGAGCCACATGTACCAATTCTTATTAGATTCTTAACTCCATATTCATTTATAAGTTCATGCGCATATATAGATATAGATGGTATACCCATACCTGTACCTTGAACTGATATTTTTTTCCCTTTATACTCTCCAGTGTAACCATACATAGCTCTAACTTCGTTGTAACAAGTCACATTTTCAAGAAAATTTTCTGCTATATATTTAGCTCTTAACGGGTCTCCTGGTAATAATATAGTTTCTGCTATATCACCTTTTTTTGCGCTAATATGAATACTCATTTTATCTCTCCTTTGTGTAGCATATATTATTATTTTACTGTAGTAACTTTTTTAGTTATTATCATTATATCTATATATATTGACATTATCAAGGCTTTTAACATATGTACTATATGTGTATATATTAACTATTTATTAGTTTTTCTCTGTAGGTCATGTGATTGCTCACAACTTCAATGATTCAGCTTTTTAAGATGGTTAATTAACATCTTTTTTATAACTTTATTCTTATATGATATATCAAGTTATGAAATTAGGAAAGCCTAACCTTTTACCATATTAATTTTCTAAAATATTATCAAATTGCCTTTTCCTCCGTATTTTCCTTCTAATATTATTTCAAGTAGCTTCACTATAATAATCATTGTTTTTCTTTCCCATTTGTAACTATAAAATAGCTAGACCATACTATAAATCATGAAAAATTATGTAACAAAAAAAGGGCAAAGCCCTTTTTTATACATTAATTATTTAATCAGCATCTACTTTTTTTCCAATAAATCTAACTACTAAGAATGCTAGTATTGCACCTACTGCTAATGAAATGTACGGATTTATACCTAATACTGCTGCTGGTAAATACCCGACTAATATTGCTATCGCTGAACATGTGAGTGCATATGGCATTTGTGTCTTGACATGATCTAAATGATCTGAAGCTGAAGCCATTGAACTCATTATCGTTGTATCTGATATAGGTGAACAATGATCACCGAACACTGCACCTGTAAATACTGCTCCTATTGTTGCATAGAGTATTACACCTGTATCTCCACCACTTAATTCAAACACAAGTGGAACTGCTATAGGCATCAATATAGCCGTAGTTCCCCAAGAAGTACCTGTTGCAAATGCTATAATACTACCCATTATGAATACTCCTGCTGGAATAACACTTGCTGAAACTCCCATCTGTTTAAATATTTCAACTAGGAATTTAGCTGTCCCTAATTCTTTACATACTCCACCTATTCCCCATGCTAGAACTAAAACCATGATTGCTATTACAAGTGACTTAGCTCCATCTACCCATGCTTCTATGGTCTCTTTAAAGTTAAGTATGCGTTGTGATAATACCAATATAAACGCTACTATAGTTCCACAGAAAGAAGCATACATCATAGCTACCGCAGCTTTCGCAGCTCCTAATATTTCACGTATAGCATCTGCTGAAAAAGGTGACGATTTTACTAATTGTATCATGCTCGCGTCGTCTCCTGCCAATATATTATTTCGTCCATTAATATATAAACCAACTATAACCATCACTATAACTGTTAATACTGGAATAATTGCATTAATAGCTCTTAATGGTATATCCTCTTTTATTTCCATCTCTGTTAACTCTTTTGATGCAAGAGGAACAGCTCCATCTGCTACTAATTTTCCAGTTTTTCTAGCTCTTCTCTCAGCCTTTAACATCGGCCCATAATCTCTACCTGTTACTGCTATAAATAGAACAAATACCAGCATTAAGATACTATAAAATCTAAACGGTATAGACTGCATAAATGCTGAATACGTGTTAACTTGAACTCCTATAGAATCAAAAGCATCTTTTAAAAGTCCTATCTCATAAGCTATCCATGTTGATATAAAAGCCATACTAGCTACTGGTGCAGCTGTTGCATCTGTTAAAAATGCAAGTTTTTCTCTTGAGATTCTTCGTTCATCTGTCAGTGGTCTCATTGTAGTTCCAACGAGTAGAGTATTTGAGTAATCATCAAAGAATATTGCAAGTCCCATAGCCCAAGTAGCAATCATTGCTCTTCTTGCGTTCCTAGCTTTCTTACCTAGCCACAAGGCTATTGCTTTTGCCCCTCCAGATTTGGCGACAATTCCAATCATACCTCCTAAAGCTATATCAAATACTATGATACCAGCATGCCCTTCATCTGCAACGGAACCAGCTATGTACTTGTGGATTGTCTGTGTGAATCCTGTGAAAACGTTACCTTTACTCATAATAGTTGCTCCTACAATTATTGCTATAAATATTGAAGGTAAAACTTGTTTGGTGGTAAAAGCTAATATAATTGCTATTATTGGTGGTAACAATGACCATAAACCATAGTGCAAAATTGCTTCATCCATATAAACCCTCCTTTTTCTATATTATACACATATATTTCAAGACGCTTCATATAGCTTCAAAAAAGTTCGCTTAATTTATCGAAATTTTTAGAATATTTGGTCGTATTTACACTCTCGTACTTTGTATTAATAGATTTTCTATAAATTTACTTACACTTACTTTCCCTCCAGTACTTTTTTTGCCTCTTATATAATCCATCTCTAATTTTACATTCTCAAAATCATATAATGTATTAGAATACCTTTGGAATGTGTCGTTCATATAATCTTCTATGCCTGCATTTGCTATATTTCTTAGTCCTTTAATTATCGCTCTACGCATTCTCTGCTTAACAACTTTCTTATTACTCCAAAGCTTTGAGTAGACGCTATCTACCTTTAACGAGTTATTTTCGTTTTGTATTATATAGCTACAAATCTTAACTATGTCATTTGAACCTTTCTCTCCAAATATACCTATGTTACCTAGAATATATTTTATATTATCTATTTGCATGACTTTCTTATCTCTTTTATTGTATTCTAAGGGCTTATTGTCAATATTTATCATACCTTTTATCGAAGATATTGTTCTACTCATATCTATTTTTTCGGATACAGATCTGACTACTTTTTGAACTTCAATCATATTTATTGGCTTATTAATATAGAACTCTACTCCAGATTCATATGACTGTGCTATCATTTCTTTATCTGATATCTTTGATATAATTATAAAGTATATATCTTGGTTTATTTTTCGTATATTTTTAGTTAATGTTGCTCCGTCTATGTTTGGCATTAGATAATCCACTAGCACTATATCTGGTTTTTTTTCTAATATCTCATTATAAGCTATAGCTCCGTCATACGAATGTCCAATAATTGTACCAAGTTTTTTATCTATTATTATATTCTCTAGTATTTTTACAATATTAATATCATCATCAACTATATATATCTTCATTAGTATCCCCCTCTAGAATCTCTTTTCTAATAGTAACTGTAAACTTTGTCCCATTATAAAGACTTGACTCAACTTTTATATCACCTTTAAAATGTTCATATACTAAATCCCTAACTATAGCTAACCCTATACCTCTATTTATATCGCCAGTCTTCTCATTAAATTTAGTAGAATACCCCGGATTAAAGATATAGTTCATATCATCTTCTTTTATATATTTACCATTATTGTAAACATTAAACAATACTGTATCATCAATCTCGCTAATATCTAAATTAATCCTAGGATGTTCATCTTCTATTGATGACTCTATAGCATTGTTTATTAGATTTCTAAATATAGACATTAAGTAGTAATGGTCTTCTATATAGATATCACATTTTATGCTCACATTTAAATCTACATTCAAATTTTCTGCTTCTAAAAATTCTTTTGTATTTATTACTAATATATTAATCATATCTTTTAAATATATCTTCTGTTTTTCAAACTTATCTCCAAACAACAATTCTAAGCCACTAATCACTCTAATATAATCTTTTTTTATTTCATGTATATCCTTGGAAATGTCTAGTAACATTGCTTGTAACTTGACTTTTGAACTATTTTCACATGCATACTTATAAGACTTGAATGTTTTTTTAGTAACATTTTCAATATTGTCCATATTTTTTCTCATAAAATATATTTCACTCTTGAAATTTGATATTAATAACATCAGTTTTTTGTATCTTTCTTCATGTTCTTGTTTAATTAGAAATGATTTATATCTTTTTAGTAAAACTATGATAATTAAAACTAATACACACCTAACTGTTGCTATTAAGATTAAGCCTTTTACTACTTTTCCTTCTAGCCCTATTATTTTGGTTCTAACACTTACTTCTGATAAATTTGCTAAAAAGTCGCTCATAAAAATACCTATAGCAAACTTAGTCAAATCTTTTCTATTTTTATGACAAAAGAAATAAAACAAAAAACCATAAGCTATGTAAAATACAATATCGGGTGATACCATGATTATTACCTTATTTAAATTTTGGATATTTAGTAACATAACTATTGATCTAAATAATGGAGAAGCAACAGCTGTAACCATGCAGGTTAAAATTGGATTTAAATCTTTGTATTTATATAATAATAATGGTAAAAGAACTATAGACAATGTGATAATAAAACCGTCTACAAAAAAGTTTACATAAAACAGTGCCCCTACGGAGATTATTGCTCCTATCATAATCAT
Source organism: Abyssisolibacter sp. ZYX002 (assembly GCF_056892235.1). Classification (NCBI taxonomy): domain Bacteria; kingdom Bacillati; phylum Bacillota; class Clostridia; order Eubacteriales; family Clostridiaceae; genus Abyssisolibacter; species Abyssisolibacter sp. ZYX002. The sequence continues at coordinate 12,105 of NZ_JARMXH010000008.1, read as the reverse complement.
CTTTTTAAAATTCTGCATATTTTCCACCTGTATTATAGTTTTTGTGTATATTATATAGTTCTATTAATTTGATAAATCACCTTTTAATTGCATAAAAAATCACTAAAACTATATTTAGTGATCTTTTATCTCATTCATTATATTTCTTATTATATTCAAGAATACATTTATATCATTATCTTCTATTTTTAAGGATGGTAAAAGCCTTATAACAGTATCATTTGTAATATTTATCAGTAAATTTTTCTTTTTAGCTCTTTCTTTGATATCATGTGCATATTTACCCACATCTATTCCTATCATTAACCCGCTACCTCTGATATCCTTTATAATGTCTGGATAGTCAGACTTCATATCTTTAAATGCATTTATTATTTTATTACCTTTCATCTTTATTGAAGCTAAAAATTCTTTATCTGCAATATTTCTTACTATATATTCTCCTGCAGTACATGATACTGGATTTCCTCCAAATGTACTACCATGATCTCCGGGTTTTAATATATTTTCTACTTCACTACTTACAAGCATTGCGCCAAGTGGTAATCCGCCCCCTATTGATTTAGCAAGTGTAACAATATGAGGTTTTACTGCGTATTCGTCACAAGATAAGAACTCTCCTGTTCTACCTATACCTGCTTGTATATCATCTATAACTACTAGAAAATCATGTTCCTGTGATAACTGCATAATAAGTTTCATAAATTCATTTGAAGCCTTTATTATTCCGCCTTCTCCCTGTATGGTTTCAATAAATAGACCACATACATCTTCATTTACTAATGATTTTAAGCTCTCTAAATTATTATACTCAAAATTTTCAACTCTAGGAAGTAAAGGCAAAAAATCAGTTTTGTATCTATCCCTAGCTGTAAGCGATAAACTACCGCATGTCCTACCATGAAATGAATTTTTTGCAGTAAGTATGATGTTTTTTGTTTTACTTTTGTTCTTACCATATTTTCTAACAAGCTTTATAGCTGCTTCGTTTGCCTCAGTGCCTGAGTTAGTAAAAAACACCTTTGAGGCAAAAGTATTCTCTACTAATAATTTTGCTAAATTCACTGAGGGCTCATTAGCAAAATAGTTAGACAAATGAGTATATTTTTTGGCTTGCTCATATATAATCTGCGCCAGTTCATCTCCTAAATGTCCTAAATTATTAACAGATATCCCACTATACATATCTAAGTATTTATTTCCATCTTTGTCATATAAGTAAACTCCATGGCCTCGCTCTATTTCTATATCTAATCTATTATAAAGATTAAGTATATACTCTTTGTCCTGCTTTAGTAGATTCACTACCTTTCCCCCTTACTCTCTTAAATCACTAAGTATCTTTACTTTATCTGCTGTTTTTTCATCCTTTTCTTTAATTATCCTTGCTGGCATACCTGCAACCACTACTCCTGATGGCACATCCTCTGTAACTACTGAACCAGCTGCAACTACTGCACCTTTTCCGATTTTCACACCTTCTAATACCACAGCATTAGCACCAACTAATACTTCATCTTCAATTATTACTGGTGTCTTACTAGGTGGCTCTAACACACCTGCTATTACTGCTCCTGCCCCTATATGAGCATTTTTTCCTACTGTTGCCCTAGCTCCAAGTACAGCATTCATATCTATCATAGTGCCTTCACCAATCTCTGCACCTATGTTTATAACTGCTCCCATCATTATAACTGCGTTTTTGCCTATCTCAACTCTGTCTCTAATTACTGCACCTGGTTCTATTCGAGCATGTATGTGTTTTGTATCTAGTATAGGAATTGCTGAATTTCTCCTATCATGCTCAATGTGATAATCAGATATATACTTTTCATTGTTGCTTAGTACATCGTTTACTAATTCGTATTCACCAAACAAAACACCTGACTTGCTATCTCCAAAATATTTATAATTATTAAGCTCTATATTTTCTAGCTCTCCTTTAATATATACCTTAACTGGTGTTGTTTTCTTTGCATCCTTTATAAATCTAGCTATCTCGTAAGGATCTGTCATTTTTTCACTCACTACATTTCACCTTCCCTTTTGTAATTTAATACATCTCTCATATCGTATAGTCCGTTTTGTTTTGTAGCTATAAATCTTGCTGCATCTATTGCTCCACTTGCAAATATCTTCTTTGATAATGCTATATGCTTGAATTCCAATATCTCGTCTTCTCCTGCGAATATTACAGTATGCTCACCTGCTATGGTTCCTCCTCTTACAGCATGTATCCCTATTTCTTTAGCATTTCTTTTAGCATTATTGCCCTCTCTTCCATATACCAATTCCATAGTATCATCTAATGTGCTATTTATCTGATTAGCTAACATAAATGCTGTTCCACTAGGGGCATCAAGCTTTTGATTATGATGCTTTTCTACTATTTCAATATCAAAACTATCACTTAGTGCACGTACAGTTGTTTTTAGAACCTCTAACAGTATATTTACTCCTGTTGATGTATTTGAAGCTTTAAATATAGGTATGTGCTTTGAAGCTTCATGTATTTCTAACTTATCTTCGTTAGTTAATCCTGTCGTTGCTATCACTAGTCCTACACTATTTTCTACTCCGTAAGCTATTAGTTCTTTTAAGCACTCTCTACTTGAGAAATCAATTATTACATCTATCCCGTCTATTATATCGTTAACTTGTGTATATACTGGAATTTCGTTATGATGTATAAGATTATTATTTCTATCTACGCCAGCTATTATGATAATATCTTTATAACTTTTTAATTTTTGGTATACAACTTGTCCCATTTTTCCAGCAAAACCGTTTATAGCAACTCTAATCATATCATACCTCCATTTTTAGTTTTCTCATTTGATTTACTAATATTTCCACGTTTTCTTCTTGCATTTCATATAGTGGAGCTCTAAGTTCTCCAACTTCCATATCTAATAGATTCATCGCCGTTTTGACTGGTATTGGATTAGTCTCTATGAATAATGAATTTATTAGACCGTTAAGCTTTAACTGTATTTCTCTAGCCTTGACTGTATCTCCATCTAAATATTCATGTACCAAGTTATGTGTTTCGTTTGGCAATATATTGGCTACTACAGATATTACTCCACTTCCGCCTATAGACATTATAGGAACTATAATATCATCATTGCCTGAATATATATCAAAGTTATCATCACATAATCTTGCAATCTCTGTTACATAGCTAATATCACCACTTGCTTCTTTTATAGCTTGTATGTTTTTGTGCTTTGATAATTCTACTACTGTGTCTATAGATATATTCATACCTGTTCTAGAAGGAACATTGTAAAGTATAATAGGTATATTTACACTATCAGCTATAGCTGTGAAATGATTTATTAAACCTTTTTGTGTCGTTTTATTATAATATGGTGTAACTATTAAAAGTCCATCAACACCAACTTCCTCACTGTATTTACTTAACTCTATACTATAACTCGTATCATTACTACCAGTACCAGCTATGACAGGTATTCTTTTATTTACAACTTTTACTGTAAATCTAATGACTTCTCTGTGTTCTTCATCTGTCAGTGTAGAAGCTTCTCCTGTCGTTCCAACAGTTATGATTGCATCTGTATTATTCTCAATATGATACTCTATTAGTTCTTTATATTTATCATAGTTTACACTACCATCTTTTTTAAAAGGGGTAACTAGAGCTACCCCTGATCCTCTGAATATACTCATTTTATCTTCCTCCTATAGTTTATCTAATAAGAGCTGTGCTATCTGTACTGCATTTGTAGCTGCTCCTTTTCTTGCGTTATCTGCACAAACCCACAAGTTTAATCCATTATCTACACTATAATCTCTTCTTATTCTACCGATATAAACTTCATCTGTCCCTTCGATTGTGAGTGGCATTGGATAAACATTATTACTTACATCATCTTGCAATATTATACCTTCCGACTCTCTATAAATAGCTTTAACTTCTTCTATATCAAAACTTTTTTCTAATTCTACATTTATTGATACACAGTGTCCGTATTTTACTGGAACTCTAACTGCTGTTGAGGTTATTTTTATATCTTGATCTCCTAGTATTTTTCTCGTTTCGTTTATCATTTTCATTTCTTCTTTTGTATATCCATTTTCAAGAAATACATCAACATGAGGTATACAATTGTAAGCTATTTGATGAGGGTACTTTGTATTTTTCTCACCTTTTATACCATTCTCTAAATCTTTAAGCCCACCTATTCCTGAACCTGATACTGCTTGATATGTTGAATAAACTATTCTTTTAATGCCATATCTATCTTTTAATAACTTTAGCGGTTGCATACATTGTATTGTTGAACAATTTGGATTAGCTATTATTCCATTGTTCCAATTTATATCTTGTGGATTAACTTCTGGAACTATTAGTGGTACCTCTTCATTCATTCTCCATGCACTACTGTTGTCTATCACTATGGCACCTTTACTCTTTGCTATAGGTGCAAATTTTTTACTTATTTCTCCTCCAGCTGAAAATAGTGCAATATCTATATTTCTATCAAATGATTCCTCTGTAAGTTCCTCTACTTCGTATTCCTGTGAATTAAATGTAACCTTAGTACCCTTTGACTTTGCAGATGCAAAGAAATAAATATTCTTTATTGGAAACTTCATTTCCTCTAAAACTTTTATAAAAGTCCTACCAACCATTCCTGTTGCGCCAACTATAGCAATATTTACTTTCATATTAACTCCTCCAAACTATAATATTTTTTATAAATTAAATTCTCTAGCTAAATTGCTTACTATCGTCATTGTATCTTTTTTATTTATTGCATACGATACGCTTATTTCTGACGTTGTAACTAATTTAAAATCAATATTACTATCTGCATAAACACCAAATATTCTTGAGGCTACACCTGATTGATTCATCATCCCCATACCAACTAAAGAAATTTTGACTATATCTTCTTCTATAGTATATTCAGCACTTTTAATTTCTGCACAATATTTATTTAGAACTTTTTCTACTATATATTTATCCTCATCATCAGCAGTAAATGATACACTCACTAAACCGTCTTTTTGAGAATTTTGACTTATCATATCTATGTTTACTTTTTCTGTTGCTAATAGTTTAAATAGATGAGATATATCTACTGGGCTATAATTTATGTTATCTACTGTTATCATCAATACACCTTTTGCCATAGATAGACCTGTTACTCCTCTCTCTTCCATCTTTTTCAACTCCTTTATATATGTTCCTCTTATCATCCCTGTATTTAGGGCGACCATTATTGGTACACCATATTGTTTGCCTAATTGAACAGCTCTAGTCTCTAATACTCCAGCTCCTAAGCTTGACATTTGCATCATTTCTTCGTAAGATATCACATCTAGCTTTCTAGCATTTTTATACACCCTTGGATCTATTGTATATACACCATCAACGTCAGTATATATCTCACATGAACAATCTAGCATAGCTGCTAAAGCTACAGCAGTAGTATCTGAACCTCCTCTTCCTAGTGTTGTAATATCTCCTGATTCGTTTACTCCTTGAAACCCAGCAACTACAACTATACAACCTTGGTCTAAATATTTTTCTAGTTTCGCAGTATTAATATCTTTTATAGTATTTTTAGTATGCACTCCTGTTGTTTTGATATCAGCTTGGAACCCTGTAAGTGATATAGCTTTATATCCCTCTGCTTCTATTGCCATAGATAAAAGTGCTATTGATTGTTGCTCTCCTGTAGATATAAGCATATCTAATTCTCTTGTGTTCATCTTATCTTTTGAAATCTGTTTAGCCATATCTATAAGATTATCTGTTGTATTTCCCATCGCAGATACTACTACTACAACATTCTTTCCTTGTTCTTTTCTTTTTGCAATTATTTTCGCAACTTTCTTAATATTGTCTATATTTTTTACGGACGTTCCTCCGTATTTCATAACTACTCTATTCAACACTTCACCTCGCTTTATCGCTTTAACTTTACGAATCAAATATCGTACTATTATTTTATAAAGTGTTATTTTATGTATAAAAAAAAGTCCAGAGTAAAAGAACTCTAGACTTCATGCACGCATAAATCATTTCTCTTACCCTAATGTGAAACAGCACTCCTATTGTAGACTGGGTAACCAACAATAGACAGTACTATATTTGTTCAACATAGTCCCAACATATCTAGTATGTTTCGGCAGTAATTCCTTTCTTGCTAATGCAATACTAATAATTCCTGCGGCCTCCGTTACACATTAATATTCAATTCGTTTAATACACTATAACAATATTGTTTCTAAATGTCAACATATATTTTAAATTTTCTTGTTTATTTTACATTTTCCTTATTCCATCTTTTGTGACTACTCCTTTTATGAGCTTATCTGGCACTACTTTATTATCAGATATTGTGTACGCATTAAGTATCATTTTTTCTGCTTCTTTTGCTTTGTCCATACAATTTGCATGGATAGTTGCAATAATATCACCAGCTTCTACCTTATCCCCTATTTTCTTTTCTAGGTATATTCCTACAGCTAAATCAACTACTGATTCTTTAGTTTCTCTTCCTGCTCCTAATATCAATGCTGCTATTCCTATATCGTCTGCTTTTATTTTTTCAATATAACCACAACTGTCAGTTCTAACTTCTAAAGCATATTTTGATTTATCAAATAATTCTATATCATCTATGCATCTAACATCTCCACCTTGAGCTTTTACAAACTCTCTGAGTTTTCTAATCGCATCTCCTGACTCTATAGCATTATCTATTAATCTTTCTGCTTCCTCTACATCATCAGCAACACCACTTAGTAATAACATATATGTGCTAATCTTCTTACTTAAATTAGTCAAATCTTCAGGCCCTTGCCCTTTAAGTGTTAATATTGCCTCTTTGACCTCAAGTATATTACCTATAGCATTTCCTAATGGTTGATCCATATCTGATATTATTGCTATCGTATTTCTATCTAATCTACTGCCTATATCAACCATAGTTTTTCCAAGCTCGAAGGCACTATCGTCATTTTTCATAAATGCCCCACTACCTGCTTTTACATCAAGAACTATAGCGTCAGCACCTGAGGCTATTTTTTTACTCATTATACTACTAGCTATTAATGATACATTGTCAACCGTAGCTGTTACATCTCTCAGTGAATATAGTTTTTTGTCCGCTGGTGCTAGATTAGCAGTCTGTCCTCCAACTGCAATACCAATTGTATTGACATTATTTATAAATTTATCTATAGTCATATCTACTTTGAAACCTTTGAATGATTCTAATTTGTCTATTGTACCTCCTGTATGCCCTAGTCCTCTTCCAGACATTTTTGCTACAGGCACTCCTAATGATGCTACTATTGGTCCAACTACCATAGTAGTAGTATCTCCAACTCCACCTGTACTGTGTTTGTCTACTTTTATACCGTTAATTGGTGATAAGTCAATAATTTCTCCGCTATTTATCATAGCTCTTGTCAAATATGAAGTTTCTCTATCGGTCATCTTCTGAAAATAAACTGCCATCATCAAAGCAGAAACTTGATAATCTGGTATATTTCCTACTGTATATTCATTAATAAAAAACTCTATTTCTTCTTTTGATAGTTCTCCTCCATTTCTCTTTTTCATTATAATATCATACATTCTCATGACTAAATCACCTCTATTTAGTTATTAGTTTCAAAAAGCTTTCTCCGTGTTTTATTTTATTAACACCAAAGATTTCTGCTACAGTTTGACCTATATCAGCAAATGACTTTCTAGTGCCTAAGTTTACGTTTTCTTTTAACTGCTTGCCATAAGCTAAGAACGGAACATACTCTCTAGTGTGATTTGTACCAGGGAATGTAGGATCACATCCATGGTCAGCAGTAATAAATAATATGTCATCATCCTTCAAACTATTCATTATATCTTTTAATCTAATATCAAAATCCTCTAATCCTTTAGCATATCCCTTTACATCGTTTCTATGACCCCACTTCATATCAAAATCAACAAGATTAGTAAAAATTAAACCTTTACTATCTTGTTTAATATAATCTATTGTCTTGTCTACACCATCCATATTTGATTTTGTATGAACTGCATCTGTAATTCCTTGTCCTAGGAAAATATCTTCTATCTTACCGACTGCTTTAACATCATAGCCACTAACCTTAAGTTCATCGAGTAGTATTGTATGAAATGGCTTCAATGAAAAATCTCTTCTGTTTGCTGTTCTTACAAACTCCCCTACTTTTCCTGTAAAAGGTCTAGCTATCACTCTAGCAACCGCGTGCTCATCTTTTAGTAAATCCCTTGCTACTTGACATATTTCATATAATCTTTCTAAAGGTATGACATCTTCATGAGCCGCTATTTGAAATACACTATCTGCAGAAGTATATACTATAGGGTACCCTGTCTTCATGTGTTCCTCTCCTAATTCTTCTATAATAGCAGTTCCTGAAGCAGGTTTATTTCCTAATATTTTAGCGTTAATCAATCTCTCATACTGCTTAACTAAATCATCTGGAAATCCATCTGGATATGTCGGGAATGGATTTTCCATATATATACCACACATTTCCCAATGGCCTGTAGTTGTATCCTTTCCATTTGATTTTTCCATTAATCTTCCATAACAACCAATAGGTCTTTCTATACTATCTACTCCAACTATATCATCAATATTACCAAGACCTAGTTTTTGCATATTATAAAGCTTCAATCCACCCATGTCTTTTGATATATTTCCTAATGTATTACTCCCTACATCGCCATATTTATCTGCATCTGGAAGTGCTCCTATCCCTACACTATCTAATACTATCCATACAACTCTATTTATCATATCTCATTCTCCTTTTGTTATACCTTAAAATGTTGTTATCACAGTGTTGCTTTAGTTGAATATCTGTAATTATATGTTATTCTATATTTCGCTATATTTCAAGAAATTTATAGCCACCTTGTATTATTATTTATAACCAAAATATGATTTTTAAACCACTGCTAATTAATTAGTAAAAGGATATCGTTTAGACATCCTTTCTAGTTTTTCTATTTTTCTTACGTTTCTTTCTCTCTAATATTTCAAGCCACAACATTAAAGATGCAAATATAAACATAAATATACCTATGAATTTCCATGCACTTGCAAAAGATTTGTATTTTACAAACCATCCCATTACAAATGGTCCTATTACATATCCAGCTCCCATTATAATTGGTATAACTGAGTTTATTCTACCTCTATGCGAAGCTGGTGAATGACTAGCTATAAACGGCATACAGTTAGTGGTAATGGTTACTTCTCCAAGTGTTATTATCACAACTAGTATCAAAAATCCTAGCTTGAAATCAACAAATGCAAATGTTCCAAATCCTACCACATACAGCAACCCTGCAAAAAATATCTTCAAAAGATTGCTTATTCCTCTGAAATATGATGTTATTAACGGTGTTGCAACAATAACTGTAAGTCCATTTATTATAGTTAATTTCCCAAAGAAACTCGCTCCATGTCCTGGATATAAATTTTCCATATGTAAAGGAACTAAGAATCCCCATTGTGAGTATACGAAATAATATCCAAATAACACTAACGAAAAATATATTAGTATCTTTCTATCTAGTAATACACTTTTTAATGAACCTTCAACACGTTTTTCTTTTTCTCTACTTATATGTTCATCTTCTGTTTTATTTATAGACTCCTTTACAAATATAAGTAGTAATAATGTAGAAATTATTGCTGTAACTGCATCTCCAATAAATATCAAATTCAAGTGATTTTCAAATAACATCCCAGCTATAGCTGGTCCTATAGCATATCCAACATTAGAACCCAAGTATATCAGCGAGTAAGCACCTTCTCTTTCACTGGGCTTAGTAATATCTGCTACTAATGCATTCAGTGCGGGATCGGCAACAATCATTAATACACAAGCTGCCATTATCAGATATATCAACTCAAAGCTCTCGGGCATTAAACCACAGATTATGTACACAGATGCTCCAAGCATATTAAATATCACTATTATCTTTTTTCTACCAAAATTGTCCGCTAATTTGCCTCCCAAAATACTTGCCATTGCATATATTATCCCTGCGGCTGCTATCCATATACCTGTCTCTTTTTTTGATAAACCCAATTTTTTAGTAAGTATCAATGTAAGTAATGGAAACACAAAGGCTCCTAGGGAATTTATGAGTTTAGCGAAAAATACTATGTAAATATCTCTATGAAAATGACCATATATTCTTTTTATTTGCTTTATTTTATATCTCATTCATTTTGTTCTCCTTAATATCTATTACATTATAGTAATTTATTTATGGGCTTACTATATAATATTATGTTCATATATTGCTAATAAATTGCGTGCAATCTTCATCTTTGTAAGTGCAACATTTTTATTATATTCTACAGCTATATATATGTCAAATGCATAGTGCTTAAAAAAAGCAAGATTGCAATCACTCCAATCTAGCTTTTATTCAAATCTTCTTATATTTATTCAATTAATCATCTTGGCTTTGTTCAACTTTTCCTCCTAATTTCACTTCGTTTTTCTGTAACAAAACCATAAAATATGAAAACATAAGCATCATTACAAGTATTATTTTCCACATAACTTCTATAGTAGTTATTTGTAGTATTTTTCCAGTTGCAAGTGGTCCTAGTACACTTCCAATACCAATTATAGTAGGTAGCAAGGCTCCAACTCTTCCTCTATGCGAAGCTGGTGTATGATTCATAATAAACGGAGATGAAGAAACAGTAACTACTATTTCTCCTATTGTAAATATGAATATAGCTACAAAAAACGCTATCTTGTTACTGTAGAATCCCAACATACCTAATCCTAGCGCATAAAGCACTCCACCTATAGCTATTTTTCTAATATTGTGGATTTTCATTTTAGTTAATAAAGCTGTTACAACTGCTGTAAGTAACACAACTACAATTCCATTAAAACTAGCTAAATAACCATACAATTTTGCCCCATTACCAACATAGTTTGCTTCAGTGTGTAATGGCACTAAAAACCACCACTCAGAGTATACAAATGAATATCCAAACATTATAAGAGCGTACAACACTAATATCGGTCTATCTAATAGTACTTTAAAAACAGATCCTTCAACATGCTTTTCCATAGCTCTATTTTCATCGAATTTCTCTTCTTTAGCTTTTGATAGGGTATCTTTTACAAAAATTAAAATTAAGCTCGTAGCTAGCACAGCTGTCACTGCATCTCCAATAAATATCCATTTAAAGTAGTTTTCAAATAATAGTCCTCCTATTGCAGGCCCCAATGCAAATCCTATATTAAATCCCAAATATGAAAGTGAATATGCCCCCTCTCTATTTTCAGGAGTTGTTATATCTGCAAGTAATGCATCATGTGCTGGCCCAGCAATTCCAAATAAGAATGAGGCTCCTCCTATTAGGTATACTGTTACCATACTAGTCTCTACAGCACTGCATAACAAATAACAAACTGAACCTAATAAGTCAAATATCACTATAATTTTTTTCCTTCCAAAGCTATCTGCTAGTTTCCCACCAATTAACGCTGCAGGTATAACTACAAATCCAAGTAGTGATACATATAATCCTGCCTCATCTTCTACTAATCCAATTTTCTTTGTTAGTATCAATGCTAATAATGGAAATATAAATGCACCCATTGCATTTACTATTCTTGCAATAAATATTACATATATTGGTCTAGGTAATCCTATATATGGTTTAAATATCTTTTTTACTATGCTCATGATTAAAATCGCCCCTTTTTCTTTTGTGAGATTGTTATTTTTCTAGTTCACGTAAATTGATTCTCTTCTAGATTTGTAATTTTTGATTCTGTTCTTAGTTTTAACATAATTTATACCTCCTTCAAAAAAAAGATAGATGCCCTAGGCATATATCTATAGATGATGACAAAGTCATCTAGATAGCAGACTGTGGTAAAAGTTCAAGTCGGGAGCTGTTAAAATTGAGTAGCAGAGCTTACTTAGAGGTAAGTGAGCAACGGAAATTTTAACAACAACGCAGAAATTGGGCTTTTTTCTACAGTCTGAGAGAGATGCCCCAGACATCTCTCTTTCAAAAAAATAAAGACCACGGGTTAATA
>NZ_JARMXH010000007.1:0-181153 GCF_056892235.1 Abyssisolibacter sp. ZYX002 | reverse complement strand
TATCTATATTTTGTAAATCAAAATTTTTAAGTCATACTAAGTATGCTCATTCCTTTTATAAACCCTTGATACTTTTCGGTAGTAATTGTTCAATCACGTATCTAAATACGCTCATTCACTAGAATTTTTTTGTTCCTTGTACTTCACTCGACATCCATCGTCTAGAGTTTTTTTGGTTACTCATATTTTTGAAATCATTCATGTACATGAGTACACTCTTTCACTAAAATATTTTGATGCCTTGTATTTCACTCGTTTTCCAGTGTCTAGTGATTTTTTCAAATCTAATAAATCATGTATCTAAAATACGCTCATTCACTGAATTTTTTTATTCTTTGCATTTTACTCATTTTAAAGCTTCTAGTAGTTATTTTGTTATTTAATTTATGCTAAAATAGCGGTGATAACTATATTGTATTAAGAGAGTTCAATATAGTTAAAATTAATAACTTCTTAGACAAGTTTTTAATTGATAAAAATACTAATTAATTATAAACAATTAATGAAAAGGTATAATATTGTTAACTCTGTGGATTAAAAAAGTAAAAAATATTTATTTATCCACAGAAAAAAACATCTATTATTTCACATGAGGTATAATAGATGTTTTTAGATTTATTCATTATTTTTCCTATATATCATTAAACCATGAAGACTATAACCGATTAAATCTGTTTTTTCACAGGTACTTATATGGAATCTTAACCATTTCTGATATTCATCTTCAGTGTAACTGTTAATAACATTCTTCATCATATATCCAATACCATCTGTTGCTACGCATTTTATTTCAGTAACATCAAAGGTATTCATTATATTTCTTATATCATCAGCTTGTGTAAATGTAAAGCAACACTCTTCATTATGGTTATTAAATGTTTCAAAAATGTTATCGTCATTGATAGTGTTCTTGTTTCTAGCAAATTCGTTAACAATACCAGCATGCTTGTTTATGAATGCTATGGCTAGTATACCACCTTTTTTTAATACCTTTAGACACTGGGTAATACATTTTATTTTAAGCTCTAGGCTTTTTATATGATATATAGGTCCCATACACAAAACTATATCATAGCTTTTATCTATGTAGTCTTTTAAATCAGTTGCATCACCTGTGTTTATAGTGAGATTTATGTTATCATAATTTGTCAATTTATTTTTCATTATATTTACATTATCAGGAGATAGATCTATTGCAGTAACTTTATTACCTTTATTAGCATAGAAAAAAGAGTACGCACCAGTTCCAGCACCTACATCTAGAATACTATAATTGGTCTTAATATATTTATTTAGATAGTAAATACTAGTATCAAATTCAACTCTATGAGCATTATCTTTTGTTAATCTAGAATTTTCATCATATTGTTTATAATGCTGTTTAACTTTCATATTTTTAACAACCTTTCCGTATAAGTTTATACAATTATATAATGAAAGGTACAATGTGTAAAGTGATTTTTGTTTATAGAATACAATATTTTCCGTATAAAATTCAGAATATTTTAGAGGATTTTATATGTTTTTGTTGAAGAATATATATATAAGATTGGAGGCTGATATGATGATTAAACTAATTTGTGGATTAAAAGGAACAGGTAAGAAACCAAAGTTAATAAAGTTAGCTAATGAAAATCAACAAAGTTGTAAAGGTGACATTGTATTTATAGAGCCAGGTAATAAGAGTATGCATGATTTAAAACATAATATTAGATTAATTGATGCCATGGATTTTGATATTGAAAATATTGAAAACTTCTATGGCTTTTTATGTGGTATAATATCAGAAAACTATGATATAAAAGAGATATATATTAATAGGATTTATAAAATATTTGATTTTGACAACAAAGAACTAAAATTACTAATGTCTAAGTTAGAAAAATTGAATACTAAATTTGATATAGATTTCTATCTTACATTAAGAATCAATAAAGATGATCTGCCACAGGAATATATAGAAAATGTAATATAAATGGTATTATTGGGGTTGTGTATAACAGCCCTATTATAACTTTCTTGAATAAAGTGTAAATAAATTATAAAATAAGATATAGCTATTTAAATTTATTTATGAAAGGATAAAACTCTATGCAATCAAATGAGAGAAGAAGTAAAATAATAAAAAAGCTGAGGGCTACAGATAAACCTCTTAAAGGAATACAGTTAGCAAAAGAATTTGATGTTAGTAGGCAAATAATAGTTCAGGATATAGCTATACTAAGAGCTAAAGGTGAGCAAATTATAGCTACTCCTCAAGGATATATTAACGGAGTAGGAGAAAGTAGATTTTTAAAGAAGAAAATAGTATCTAAACATTTTGGCTATGATGAAATGAGAGATGAACTTAATATAATAATAGACAATGGAGGTAAGGTGATCAATGTAATAGTAGAACATGCTGTATATGGCGAAATAGAAAGCCCATTAATGATTAGTTCAAGACTTGATATTAAAAATTTTATGAACAATCTAAAAGAATCAAATGCAGAGCCTTTGTCATCATTAACTGATGGAATACACATACACACTATAGAAGTTCCTGATGAAGATGTATATTCAGAAATTAAAAATGAACTAAAAAACAAAAAATACTTGATTGATAGCATGTAAAATGCTATATTTTTTATATACAGATGACAAGACACTAGAATATACATAAATATAATTGTTTTGTGAGTGTATACTTTTTATCATATTGATAATGTTAACTATGGAAGGAGTTCTATTCATGAAAAATAGGATAAAAGATTATTGTGTAAAATTTTTAAATGGCATGGCGCTTGGTTTGTTTTCATCTCTTATAATTGGATTAATTTTAAAGCAAATTGGTCTAAGTTTAAGAATAGATATGTTAACAAAGTTTGGACAGACAGCACAATATCTTATGGGACCATGCATAGGAGCAGGCGTAGCGTATAGTGTAGGGGCATCACCACTTGGTATATTTGCATCAATTATTACAGGTGCAATAGGAGCAGGTACAATGTCTATTAATGAAGCTGGGATATACGTGCTAAAAATAGGAGAGCCAGTTGGTGCATTAATAGCGTCGTTATTAGGAGCAGAAATATCGAAAATAGTGCAAGGAAAAACTAAAGTAGATATTGTAGTAGTTCCAGCTTGTACAATTGTAGTTGGTGGCTTAGTTGGTATATATATAGCACCATATATGCAAGAACTTATGACATTAATAGGAGTAGGAATTATGAGAGCTACAGAGCTACATCCTTTGCCAATGGGTATTATAGTTTCTACCGCTATGGGTATTATACTTACACTACCAATAAGTAGCGCTGCTCTAGCAATATCTTTAAAGCTAGGAGGACTCGCAGCAGGTGCTGCTACAGTAGGTTGTGCTACACAGATGATAGGGTTTGCAGTTGCAAGCTATAGAGAAAATAAAGTTAGCGGGTTGATATCACAAGGGTTAGGAACATCTATGTTGCAAGTACCCAATATTATAAAGAATCCTTACATATGGATTCCACCTATATTAACATCAGCTATTCTAGGTCCATTGGCTACTACTTTATTTAAAATGACAAACAACAAAATAGGTGCTGGAATGGGAACTAGTGGGTTAGTAGGACAAATAGCTACCATAGAAACTATGGGGAAAAGTGCATTAATGGGAATAATAATATTACATTTTATTTTGCCTGCTATTTTTTGTTATATAATATCAGAGTTTATGAGAAAAAAGGGATATATAAAGTTTGGTGACATGAAATTAAGTGATGAATGATGAAATTTTAAAATATTAATTGAAAATATTTAAAAATATAATAAATCTATTAAGAATTATAAAATAAAAGTTTGAAAAAATTCGCAATGGGTAGTATAATTTAAATGAATGTATACAACCCATTGTTTTTGTACATTCTTATAGATATATAAAGGAGGTAATTATTTGAAAAACAAGTCAAAAATAATAGGAATAGTAGTAGTTGCTTTACTTATTGTATTAGGTAGTTCTTTTACAAGTCTTATAAATTTTATAACCGACTATAAGTGGTTTAGTGAGCTAGGATATGAAAAAACTTTTATGACTAAGCTTGTTACTCAAATCAAAGTAGGCGTACCTACGTTTATTATTATATTTGCTCTTATAACAACATACATACTATCAATAAAAAAGAATTATTATAAAGAAGCTAATATAATGACAAATAAACGTAGTGAAAAAAGACTTAATTTGATTTTTGTATTAGTATCAGGTGTTGTTTCAATTTTTCTAACAAGTAATGTTGCATCTAAACTATGGTTTACTATTTTACAATTCATGAATGGTAAAGCATTTAATGTTACTGATCCAATATTTAAAAAAGATATATCGTTTTATGTATTCAAGTTACCGCTTATAAAAGAAATCATGGGCATGGTATTGTTATTAGCAGTAATATTAATTGCTATTACTGTTATAACGTATTTGGTACTTTTAAGTATTAGAAGACCAGCAGAGGAAAACATGTCAAATGTCTATGAACTATCAAGTGGTAGAAGAGCACCTAGTGTATTTAGTAAAAAAATATTAAATGTAGCTTTATTACAAATAGGGTTAATAGGTTTTGTAATATTTATAGTTATAGGTATCAATTCTATACTAAGATCTTATAGCCTATTATATTCAGCTAGAGGAGTAGCTTATGGGGCTAGTTATACTGACGTACATGTTACGCTATGGTTATATAGAATAAGTGCTGTAATAGCTGTTCTATCAGCTATAGGGTTTATTGTAGGAGTAGTAAAAAGAAAGCCTAGATGGGCAATAGCAGGACCAGTGTTGTTTATAGCTATAACAATATTGGGTAATATCGGAGAAGGTTTTGTTCAAAAGCTAATAGTTGAACCAGATGAGATATCTAAGGAAAGAAAGTATTTAAACTATAATATAGAATTTACACAAAAAGCTTTTGGACTTGGAAATGTTAAGCAAGAAGATTTTGACTTAAAAGATAATTTGTCTAAAGAAGTACTTGATAGAAATGCAGATACGATACAAAACATAAAAATTAATGATTATAGACCTCTTGGTCAAGTATATAATCAACTACAAGGTATTAGAACATATTATCAATTTAATAACATAGATATAGATAGATATAATATAGACGGGAAATATACACAAGTATTTTTATCTGCTAGAGAGTTAGATCAAAATAAGCTAAATGATCAAGCAAAAACGTGGATAAACAAACATCTAAAATATACTCATGGTTATGG
Source organism: Abyssisolibacter sp. ZYX002 (assembly GCF_056892235.1). Classification (NCBI taxonomy): domain Bacteria; kingdom Bacillati; phylum Bacillota; class Clostridia; order Eubacteriales; family Clostridiaceae; genus Abyssisolibacter; species Abyssisolibacter sp. ZYX002. The sequence continues at coordinate 175,927 of NZ_JARMXH010000007.1, read as the reverse complement.
CGCTACATTATCGCCAGTTAATTCAATAACGCCAGAAGGACAGCCAGAGCTATTGATTAAAAATATACCTCCAGTTACTAATACTAACTTGAAGATAAAACGTCCAGAAATATATTTTGGAGAATTAACTAATGACTATGTAATAGTTAATACAGATGAAAAGGAATTTGATTTTCCACAAGGTTCGGACAATAAAGAAACTATTTATGAAGGTTCAGCTGGAATAGAGCTAAACACAATGAATAAAATATTGTTTGCTATTAAGCAAAGAAGTATGAAGATATTACTTTCTGGTAATGTGAATTCAGATAGTAAGATTATTCTATATAGAAATGTAAGAGAAAGAATCAATAAAATAGCTCCATTCATAGGATATGACAAAGATCCATATCTAGTTATTAATGAAGAAGATGGGAAACTTTATTGGATTATAGATGGGTATACTGCTACTGATAAGTTCCCATACTCACAAAAGTATAAAAACCATAATTTTAACTATATTAGAAACTCTGTTAAGGTAGTAATAGATGCTTATAATGGTACAACGAAGTTCTATATATTTGATGAAAATGATCCTATTATAAATACTTATAGTGATATATTCAGTGATTTATTTGAAAATAAGGATAATATGCCTAAGTTCATAAGAATGCATACTAGATACCCTCAGTTTTTATTTGATATTCAATCAGATGTATACAAGATATATCATGTAAATAATCCTATGGTATTTTATAATAAAGAAGATGTTTGGGATAAAGCTGAAGAAACATATATGGAAGGACAACAAGAAGTTGAATCAAATTATTTGATGTTTAAAATTCCAGGAGAGAAACAAAAAGAGTTTTTATTAACTGTACCTTATACTCCAAGTAATAAACCAAACCTTACAGGTTTGTTTATTGCTAGAAATGATGGGGATAACTACGGTAAATTATTGCTATACAAATTCTCTAAGGAAAAGACTATACAAGGGCCAAATATGATAGAGTCACGAATAGACCAAGATGCAAGCATATCTCCGCAGTTAACATTATGGGGACAGAAAGGGTCTACAGTATTAAGAGGAAATTTGGTCATAATTCCTATAGAAGATTCACTTTTATATGTTGAGCCTATATATATACAAGCAGATACTAAAAACAGTATACCTCAAGTTAAGAAAGTTATAGTATCATATAAGAATAAAATAGTTATGGAAAATACTCTTAAAGATGCATTAGCTAAGCTATTTGATTATAAACAAACTAAACCAGACACTAAAAAACCAACAACGCCTAGCGAACCACAAATAATTTCAGGTGATGTAAACACATTGATAAAATTAGCAAATGATTATTTTGTTAAATCAAAAGAAGCTTCACAAGCAGGTGATTGGGCGACATATGGTGAAAATATAAAAAGATTAGAAGAAGTCATAAATCAATTAAATAACCTTTCAAGTAAAGAATAGATAGGTTTAAAAAGACTATATCAGGATATTACCTCGATATAGTCTCTTTTTTTAGTCCACTGCAATTTATATTATTGACCGCTAATTTATCTAATTCTTTAGATTTTAGAAAAATATCTTCTCTAGCAAGAATGTCTTTATCTATTAGTACTTCGATGATACTTGCAATAACAAGAGAATTTCTATAATCTATTTTTTTTAATTTATTTAATTCATATGATAAATTATTATCCATAATAGTAAATCTCCCTTTTACATAGTTATTTTTATTATTGACTTAATTAAATTTAAATATGCAGTAATGAGTAATTTAATTTATAATGAAAGAATATAAAAATAAAATTATAAATGGGTGATACTTAAAAATATTTTATTATTAAAGATAAATATTAAATATTAAAACATAGCAATCTATTCTATTTTGAATATTTACTTGAAAAACAGGATACAATATGATATAATCAGCTTCAATAAATTAATATAAATTACTGATAGGAATAGTAGATAATGATATCTTTTAAGAGAGCTAATGGTTGGTGAGAATTGGTATGGTTAGTTATTGAATCCACCTAATTAAGGTATACCTTTGCATGGGTTAAAGTGCACTTAAGTGAGCAATTTTGCTAAGTAGGGTGGCAACGCGGGAAAAACTCTCGTCCCTAAGTTTTATTAGGGATGGGGGTTTATTTTATTTTATAAAAAATGTGAGGAGGTAGTAAAATGTTAGATATCAAAAGAATAAGAAACAATACTCAAGAAGTAATAGACGGATTAAAAAGCAGAAACGAAGATTGTGATATTGAAGCTATATTAAAGTTAGATGAACAAAGAAGAGAGTTATTACAAGAAACTGAAGTAAAGAAGGCTGAGCAAAACAGTGTATCAAAACAAATACCAGCATTAAAAAAGGAAGGTAAAGATGTAACAGAAACTTTAGCTAAAATGAAATCTTTATCTCATAACATAAAAGAACTTGATATACAAGTGAAAGATATAGAAGAAAAATTAGATAAATTACTTTATACACTACCTAATATACCAAATAAAAATGTAACTATAGGAGATAGCGATGAAGACAATAAGGAAATCAGAAAGTATGGAGAGCCAACTAAGTTTGATTTCGAGCCAAAACCACATTGGGATATTGGAGTAGATTTAGATATACTAGATTTTAAAAGAGCATCTAAAGTTACAGGTGCAAGATTCACATTGTATAAAGGATTTGGAGCAAAACTAGAAAGAGCATTGATAAATTTTATGCTTGATTTGCATACTATTGATCATGGATACAAAGAAATACTACCACCTTTTATGGTAAATAGGGATTCTATGACTGGAACAGGTCAATTACCTAAATTTGAAGAGGATGCATTTAATATCCCTTCTAAGGATTATTTCTTAGTTCCAACAGCAGAAGTTCCAGTAACTAATATTCATAGAAATGAAATTCTTGCCGAGAATGAACTTCCTATAAACTTTACGGCATATACACCATGTTTTAGACAAGAAGCAGGTTCAGCAGGAAGAGATACAAGGGGTTTAATTAGAAATCATCAATTCAATAAAGTTGAGTTAGTTAAATTAGTAAATCCTGACAATTCATATGATGAGCTTGAAAAGCTGACAGCTAATGCAGAAAAAGTGTTACAATTATTAAACTTACCATATAGAATTGTTGAGTTATGTACAGGAGATTTAGGGTTCTCTTCAGCTAAAACATACGATCTAGAAGTATGGATGCCAAGTTACAATAGATATGTGGAGATTTCATCTTGTAGTAACTTTGAAGATTTCCAAGCTAGAAGAGCAAATATAAAATTTAGGGATGAAGAGACTAACAAGACAAGATTTGTTCATACATTAAACGGTTCTGGTTTAGCTATTGGTAGAACAACAGCAGCTATATTAGAAAATTATCAACAAAAAGATGGAACAGTAACAATACCAGAAGTATTGAGACCGTACTTTAGAGGTATGGATAAAATAACTAAGTAATTTATACAAATCAAAGAACTCAGGTGCATTATACGAGTTCTTTTTTTTATCTATAATTAAAAATGTTGAGAGTAGTTTAAGAGACAAGATAGTAATAAACCATTTAAAAGATTTTGAGAGTTGGAAAAATTATGGTGCATTAGTTTATCAAAGAGGAGCATTTTTGTTAGTAGAAATGAAAAATAAATATGTGAAAGACATACAGATAAAGTATTAGAGATTTAGCTGATAAATATTTGTACGATAAAAAGTAACAAAGATATCTATAAAATAATTTTTATTGGGACTCTTTGATTAAATGCAAAGAGTTTTTTCGTATGTAAAATTAATATATTAATAAAATTTAACAAAAAAATAAAAGGAAAATTTTAAATTTAATAGAATAATTTAAACAATTTACTTAAATATAAAATAAACTAAAGATATATTAGGAGGTTAAGGGATGTCAAAAAAAATAAGAGTATTTATTGGTGTTATTTGTACTATAGCAATATTTGTATTAATAAGTTTCATCTATACAACGGACCAAACAGAACCAGCATTAATAGTTAAAGATACAAATAATGTTGATTACGAAAAAATAAATAGATATAAGATAGATGTTAATATGATGACGGAAGAAAAAAAGTTAGAGGTGAAACAAGTAGTAGATTACTATAATAATGAAGATGTAGATTTAAAAGAGATATATTTCCATTTGTATCCAAATGTTTTTGAAAACTATTCAATAACAAAAAAAAATTCGTTTATAAAGTATCCTAATGGTGTTTCGACAGGTGGTATAAATCTAAAGAGTATTAAGATTGACAATGATGATGTTGAATACGATATAAAAGGAGAAGATAATACATTATTACATATACCATTACAAGAAAAATTAAATAAAGATGATAAAATAACTATTGAATTTCAGTATGAAGTGACTTTACCTAATATAATATGTAGATTTGGATATCATGAGGGAATATATAATTTAGGAAACTGGTATCCGATAGTAGCTGTGTATGATGAGAGTGGATGGAATCTAGACCCATATTATATGGTGGGAGATCCTTTTTATAGCGATACTAGTAACTATGAAGTTAATATAGTGACGCCTAAAAACATGATTATAGCGGCCTCAGGACAAATAAAGGATGAAATCAAAGATGATAAAAGACACTGGAATATAAAAGGTGATATGATTAGAGATTTTGCCTTTGTTGCTAGTGAAGACTTTATAGTAAAGGAAGAAGTTGTAGAAGGCACTACAATAAAAAGCTATTTTTTAATGGAAGATAACGAAGTTATTGAAGAAGCAATGAAATATGCTAGAGATAGCTTAAGAGTGTTCAATAATAAATTTGGCAAGTATCCATATAAAACCTTATCTGTAGTAGCTACAAATCATAATTCAGGAATGGAATTTCCATCATTGATATATATAAGCAAGAATTATTACAAAAACGAGGATAGATTCTTAATGGGACTAGAGATAGTTATATGTCATGAGATAGGACATCAATGGTGGTATTCAGTAGTAGGGAATGATGAAATTGAAGAGGCTTGGCTAGATGAATCATTGACAGTATATTCAGAAATAGTATACTTTAATGAGGTATATAGTAAAAAAGTTGCCAAGATGCATGTAGATAAGAAGAGAAAACAATATGAGAATCAAGAAAAAAGCTTAGAAGATAAAAAAGTAATAAAATCTTTAAAAGATTTTGACAGTTGGAAGGATTACACAGCATTAGTTTATAAAAAAGGATTCTTTTTCTTATTAGAAATAGATAATAAATATGAAACAGGAACTTTAGATAAGATACTAAGAGAGTATTATAATAATTTTAGATTTAAAAATGCTAAAACAACTGATTTTTTAGATATATGCGAGAAACATACAGATAAAAGTATTAGAGACTTAGCAGATGAATACTTATATGATAAGAAATAGCTATAAACTATTTGACGGACTCTTTGGCTATATGTCAAAGGGTTCTTTTAAATAATTGCATAAATAAGAATATGTAAAAAATGAAATAAAAAAGGAAAAAAATCGAGTTTTGAAGAATAATATAAATAATTTGTATTTATATTGCTTTAGTCAAACTAAAACACTATAACTAAATAATTAATATAAACTAGAAAAAGAGGTTATACTAAATGATGAAATACAAAAGATGTATTGGTATTTAAAAATACAGCAGGTGGTGAAACCATGAGGTTTATTAAAAAGCGAAAGGCTTTATTTTTATTTTGTTTATTCATGATTTTTATAGCTTATTTCGATAACATGGCAAATAATGATGGAACACTAGAAAAAATAAAAGAAGAGTGTAAAATTTCATTGGTTACAAATAAACAAAAAAAGAGTGAAATAGATAAGAAAGCCATTATACAAAAGGATATTCCCTTAGATACAAAGCGAGTAAATAACTACAAAATAGATGTGAAGCTTAATGATGACAAAAATAAATTAAGTGTAAAACAAACTGTAAATTATTGTAATAATGAAAGTGTAGTTTTAGAAAATCTATACTTTCATATTTATCCAAATGCTTTTAATAACAAGAGAACGGCACCAATGATATATAAGACAGCTATAAATTCATACCCGACAGGCTTTTCACCAGGAAATATAACTATAAAAAGTATAACTATAGAAGACAAAAAAGCTAGCTATACAATTGAAGGATCAGATAAAACACTCCTTAAAATTAAATTATCAAAGGCTCTTAATCAATCAGAAAGAGTTACTATCAACATAGAATATGATGTAATAATACCTTGTGCAAAGGGCAGATTTGGATATTATAAAGATGTTTATAATCTTGGCAACTGGTATCCCATAGCGTGTGTATTTGACAAAAATGGCTGGAATCTAGAACCATATTATAATATAGGAGACCCTTTTTATAGTGATACAAGTAATTATGAAGTAACCATATGTGCTCCTAAAAAAATAATAGTAGCATCATCAGGTGATTTGGAAAATAAAATAGAAGAGGGAGACTATACTTATTGGCAATTTAAAGCAGGTTTAAGAAGAGATTTTGCGTTCGTTGCATCTGACAGATTTACAGTTAAAGAAGAAATGGTAGATGATGTATTAATAAAGAGTTATTATTTGAGTAAAAACAAAGGTATAAATGAAAAAGTTATGAAGTTTGCGAAAAATAGTATACAGATATTCGGTAAGATTTTTGGAAAGTATCCGTTCAAAACATATTCAGTAGTAGAAACTTATTTTCCAACAGGGATGGAATATCCAGCATTAGTTTATATAGGTCAGGAATTATACAATGAAAACAACGTTAAATTTTTAGAAGTAGTAGTAGCTCATGAAACTGGTCACCAATGGTGGTATTCTGTAGTAGGAAATGATCAAGTAGATGAACCTTGGTTAGATGAATCATTGACAACCTACTCGGAGGTAGTGTATTTTGATGAGTTAATGGGTGATAAAAAAGGTGAAGAATATTTCAACAATAGTATTAAAAAACAATATGATAGAGTAAAGAATAGAATTAAAGATAAAAGAATTGTTAAACCATTGAAAGAATTCAATGATTGGGTAGACTATGGAGGAATTGTATATAACAAAGGAGCCATGTATTTACATGAAATTGAAAAAAAATATGGAGAAGAAGTATTATATAAAATATTAAGAAATTACTATAATAAATATAAATACCAAAATGCTAGTACACCTGATTTTACTGATATTTGTGAAGAATATACAGATGAATATATGAAAGACATAACAAAAAAATGGTTATATAACTAAATATAAATTTTGACATAATGGTATATGTATATTATAATGTATTTAATATTAAAGACTAAGACGAGAAGAGTAGTTATGGAAGGTAACCCAAGCGAGTCAGTGATGGTGAGAGACTGATGTAAAATCCATTAATGAAGAACATCTCAGAGTTGCTAACCGAAATCTTTGGAGAGTAGGCTTAGACGGAACCATACCGTTATAATATGGACAGCATGAGTGTGCTGATAAAGAGATTATATTTGTAATAATGAGGGTGGTACCGCGGAAGATAGCCTTTCGTCCCTATAGTAGGGATGATAGGTTTTTTTGTGTTTACAAATATGTAAAATTAAATTGAGGAGGAGAAAGAATGATATTAGTCAAAGATATTTATCAAAACCAACAAGAATACAATGACAAAGTAGTCAAAGTAGCTGGTTGGATAAGAACAATTAGAGCATCAAAGAAATTTGGGTTTATAGAATTAAATGATGGTACATTTTTTAAGAATATTCAAATAGTATTTGAGGAAAATTTAGAAAACTTTGAGGAAATAAAGAAATTATCTATCAGTTCTGCAATCATAGTAGAGGGAAAGTTTGAACTTACTCCAGGAGCAAAACAACCATTTGAAATAAAGGCACAAAAAATTGTAATAGAAGGAAAATCTGATGCGGATTATCCATTACAAAAGAAGAGACATTCATTTGAGTATCTAAGAACAATAGCGCATTTAAGACCTAGAAGTAACACATTTTCGGCAGTTTTTAGAGTAAGGTCTTTGGCGTCATATGCGATTCATAAATTCTTTAATGAAAGAGGCTTTGTATATACTAATACACCATTTGTAACAGGAAGTGACTGTGAAGGTGCTGGTGAAATGTTTAGAGTAACAACGCTAGATTTAGATAATATACCAAGAGATGAAAATGGAAAAGTTGATGATACTAAAGATTTCTTTGGAAAAGAATCAAACTTAACAGTAAGTGGACAGTTAAATGCAGAATGTTATGCACAAGCATTTAGAAATGTCTATACATTTGGCCCTACATTTAGAGCTGAGAATTCAAATACAACCAAACATGCGGCTGAATTCTGGATGCTAGAGCCCGAAATGGCATTTACAGATTTAAATGGCAATATGAAAGTAGCAGAAGATATGGTTAAGTACATTATCAAATATGTAATGGACAATGCAAAAGAAGAGTTAGAGTTCTTTAATAAATTTATAGATAAAGGGTTAATAGATAGATTAACGCACGTTGTTAACTCAGATTTTGGAGTAGTGACTTATACAGAAGCAATAGAAAAACTAGAGAAAGCAGATGTAGACTTTGAATACCCTGTGAAGTGGGGAATAGATTTACAAACTGAGCATGAGAGATATATCTCAGAGAAGATATATAACAGACCTGTATTTGTAATTGACTATCCAAAAGATATAAAAGCTTTCTATATGAGGTTGAACGATGATGGTAAGACAGTAGCGGCAATGGATTTATTAGTCCCAGGAATAGGAGAGTTGATGGGAGGTAGCCAAAGAGAGGAAAGGCTTGATTTCTTAGAAAAAAGATTAGAAGAATTAGAGCTTAACAGAGAAGATTATTGGTGGTATCTAGAGCTTAGAAAATATGGAACAACTAAGCACTCAGGCTATGGATTAGGATTTGCAAGGATGCTTATGTATCTTACAGGGATGTCTAACATAAGAGATGTTATACCTTTTCCAAGAACTGTAAAAAATGCTTTATTCTAAAGTAAAGGCTAATATTTATAGGGTACATATTGGGTACCCTATTTTTTTATGAAGGCTAGGAAAGATAATATAACTATAGAAGATTATTATAAAGAGTACTGTATATAAGGGAAATAAGCATATTTGACAAAATTAATAAAATATTATATCATATATAGGTATTATTAGTTGTGCATCTGTAGCTCAGTAGGATAGAGCAGTGCCCTCCTAAGGCATGTGTCGGGGGTTCGACTCCTCTCAGGTGCACCATTTTTCAAGACTATAAGATTTGAATTGACAGCTACGTGACAGCTACCCATAAAATTTATATATCTTCGTTCAAGTTGGTAGATAAATTTTTATACAGGGCATCTTGTTTCGTAGCTATATTGTCGCACTGGATATCTATATTCATGTAGCGGAAGAACATTAATGATACACTATTACTTTGTGGGAGTACAAAACCATATGAAGAACTACAAAGTTTATATGAAGTTCATGAGCTGCTAGAAGATATTAAGATTAATGTGCTTATACAATTATACAAAGAGCTTTAAGTGGATCAATAAGAATTATATGAATTTATGTAACACAATTCGTTTAATTTTAACTAGGGACAAATTATCTCTTAACATATAAAACTACAATAGAAAACAGCACTTATTTAAGTGCTGTTTGTGCTGTTGCAGTAAAACATTTAAGTACTAGTGGTCAAAAGGAAATTCACTTGAAAACATACATATGAATCTACTAACACCTATAGTAAAAATAAGAGCAGTTGATAATAATGGAAACTTGTAAATTTTAGTTAGTATTTTTTTCATTATTTTTCACCCCCTCATAATAATTATTCATAGCTTTATCTAAATATTTCATAAGATTCATTTTATCGGTTAACTTGAGTAAGGACTCAAAATCTTTTTTAAGTTCATTAGCCTTTTCAACCTTTCCCAAATAAAAAATATTCATTATTTTAACCATCATGATTTTAAAGAATCTAAAATTAAATAAAAAATGTTTTTGTGCTACAGCTATTGTTTTTTCACAGTATTCTAATGATTCAGCATAATTATCAAATGAATAATGTCCATTGCCAATATTGCCTAAGATTTGAAGTATAATATCATTACTAGAAAGCAAATGAAGATTAGACACTAACTTTTCCTTATACTTTAAAAAGTTTGTTTCATCTTCAATTTCTGAGTAAAAGACCATTAAAGAATTAATTATCCTGAAGTGAATTTCATTCTCGATTTTTTCAGGCTTTACTTTTTCTAACAAATCAATTGCTGTCTTTTTTTTATCACATGAATAAAATTCGGCTAGAGCTTTAACCCATTCATGAAATAATTGATCTCCATCTATACCTCTTTTCATTATTTGTGATGATAATAAAAATGCTTCTTCATACTTATAATTTTGAATAAGATTAAAAACTTCTTGTATGTTTAAAACAGTGTTGTCACTTATGCTTGCTACATCTGTTTTCAACTTTAGTCCTCCTTAAATTTATTAATTACTTAGATTATACCATATGATACATTATATTTCATTAATTTCAATTAAATGTAATGTATAGTATTTTGTTGTAGATTCCAATTAGCTAAATTATCCTTTATGTAGGTTTAAAAATTATGATATAATAAAAATTATAAAAATAGTAAAATATGAAAACAATTACATTAAACACTAACTTAGATTTAAAGGGGATGTTGTATTGAAAAAAGTAATATGTGGTTGTATGTTCTGTATTTTTGCATTTATATTATTTGTGATAGTCCATATTATTGCAGTAAGTGAAATGCATAAATTAACAACCATTACTATATCAATAGGTAGATATGGTACTAGTGTTGTAGAAACAGGTGGAAAAACTCCACTAATGTTAGCTGTATTATTTTTAGGAACAGGAGTAACTCTGTTATACAAAGGTATAAAATCTTAATAAATCACCCCCATTGCAGAAATTTTTCTTAGTAGAGGAAGCATATTTTGTATAAAAATAATCTTAAATAAACTTTAATTAATAACGACGACCAAATTTAACGGTATGTAATACACTGAATTTTTAATAGGCTAGTTTTTTGTGTATCATTGTTTATTTTTATACAAATGATTGAAATATCCTTATTTATAATAAATAAGCACATTTTTTATGTATTAAAATTTTAATACAAATTATGATATAATTAGCATATAATCTAATATTACAGGAGGTAAATAAGTTGAAGAAAATATGGTTTTTTTTAGTAATTATATTATTCTGTTTACCAGCGACAACATATGCACAGCAAGTAAAGGTAAATATAAATGGAGAATTAGTTGAATTTAATGATAAAACAGGGTATCCGTTTATTGATGATAATGGGTGTGCACAGGTGCCTTTCAGAGCAGTTATGGAGTTTTTTGGAGCTAAGGTTGGATGGAATCAAAATACAAAATCTACAACAGTACGTAAAAATAATATGTTAGTCGAATTTTCGCTTGAACAAAATTTTATTATAAAAAATGGAGAAAAAGTGGAGAAGAAGATAAAGACAACGGTAAAGAACGAAAAGTTGTTTATGCCTATAAGGGATGCTCTTGAGCCTTTTGGAGCTACCTTAGAGTATGACAAAGAAAGCAATTGTATATTAGTTAATACGTTTGAAGATAGAGTAAAAATTCATTACATAGATTTAGGTGACAGTGATGCAATAATGATAGAGTATGGCAAGTTTCATGCATTAATAGACTCAGGTGATTCAGCTCATGAAGAAAAATTAATAGAGTATCTTAAAAAGCACCAAGTAGATGATATAGAGTTATTTGTGCTGACAAACTCAAAGGATAAAAGAATAGGAGGAGCCGATGCTGTATTTAATAACTTTGATATACAATATATAGTTGACTGTGATTGGTTATCAAATACTGATACTTTTAAAGAGTACATAAGTACAGGTATAAACGGGAAAAAAGGAGAAGCTGCAATATACAAAACAAATGAAGAAGACTTAGTACTAACAGTTAATAAAGATGGTAGTCAGCCAGAAATAGTACAAGATGAAAAAATAACTATAAAAATATTAGGCAATAAAGAAAATAATGATATCAATAATGCAAGTACAGTTGTATACCTGAGTGTATTTGACACTAAGTTATTGTTCACAAGTGATTTAAAAGTAGATGGAGAAAAAAAGTTTATACAAAAGGTAAAAGGTGCACAATTAATAACTGTTGGAAATAATGGAGATAAAATATCTACAAGCAAAGAACTATTAGAGACTATAAAGCCTAAATATGCAGTGATTTCCTGTGGTTTAAAATTGCCAAGTGAAGAAGTATTAAAAAAACTACAGCAAAGAAATATAAAAGTTCTAAGAACTGACAAGCAGGGCGATATAGTGTGCATGATAGATGGTTATAGATTGAAATTTTTTGATAAAAATACAATACCTAAAAATAATGATACAATAAAATATGACGTGATAATAGATGTTAATGATAAAGAAGATATAGTAAGGATAACAAATAAATCACAATCTGATATAGATATGACAGGGTGGAAATTAATTAGTATAAAAGATAACCAAGTATATCACTTTCAAAAAGGATATATACTAAAGGCAAATAGTTCAATAATAGTTGCTTCAGGTAGCTCAATGGGAGATATACAATGGTCAGCAAATGAAATGTGGGATGATACTCAGTCAGATGAAGCGCAATTATATGATGGAGATGGCAATAAAGTAGCAAGTGATGATTAAAGTTATATAGCTAAGAGGTAGAAATATGGACGAATACTACATGAAAAAAGCAATAGAAGAAGCAAAAAAAGCATATAAAAAAGAAGAAGTTCCTATAGGTGCAATAATAGTAAAAGATAATCAAATTATATCAACAGGATATAATTTAAGGGAGACATCTAAGGATGCAACTACACATGCAGAAATTATGGCAATAAAAGAAGCATGTAAAATACTAGGGGGTTGGAGGCTTAGTGGCTGTACAATGTATGTGACAATAGAACCTTGCCCTATGTGTGCTGGAGCTATAGTAAATGCTAGAATAGATAGATTAGTAATAGGTGCAATGGATTTGAAGGCCGGAGCATGTGGCTCAATATACAACATAGTAGAAGATTATAGATTAAATCACAGAGTTGAGGTTAAAACAGGTGTCTTGAAAGAAGAATGTTCAAGAGTGATAAAACAATTTTTTAGCGATTTAAGAAATAAAAAGAAATAACATAAATATTTGATAAACCATAAAGTATATGATATAATTTGAAATATTATACTGTGAAAAGGGGTTCGAATATGAGAAATCTTAAAAAGGCGATTTGTTTGGTATTGGTTATTGCAACAATTCTAGCATTAGGAGCTATAGTTATCGCAAGCTCACCATATGGAGCAGCTTGGCCGTATAGGTTTGAGTATCACATGAATGTGAATTGTTATGGGTATGTAACAAGATTTAACAATGCATCAGATCCGGGAGAGCAATATTATGAAACAGATTTAAATCACTTTGGAAAATCAGTAGATGAGATAGCAGAATATGTTAAAAAAGATTTTCAAAGATTGTACAAAACTGCACGTATTATAACATCAAGTACGTCACCAGTAAATGATGATGAGTATAGGATTGCTTTACGTGTAGGAAAGCACAAATTAGGTGGTAAAACACGTTGGGACTATCATTTTTTATTACAATGTAGCGATGGTCAATGGTGTCATAAGCCAGGTAGTCAGGTTTCAGAAAAGCTAGGCAATATAAATCCTAGTACATTCAGATGGGACATGCCTTATTTTATAACAAAGAGTGATGGTAGTAAAGAGCTAGTATATTATGAAGGTTTTTATGATAGTAAAACAATTTATATGGCATTACCTAAGATTAATTAGTAAAATGAATACAAGGGGCGCTGCATCAACGGCAGACGCTTCTTTTTAATTGCTACAATACCATTAATTTCAAAAAATGAAAACATTTTAACGTTTACTTTATAAAAAGTTCCTGTTATACTTGGTTGGACATAAGAGTTATCAATGTAGTAGTTTTTATTTGAATAATAGAGAGGAGAATAAAAATGAAAAAGAAGTTATTAGCAGTATCATTAGCAGGAATATTAGCACTTAGTAGTTCGTCATTTGCAGCAATAACAGAAAAAATGAATATTTCTAAATATAACTTACAGCAGTCAATTACTCAGACAATTGAGTACAACTTTAATAATGATTTACAAGGGTTTCAAGCAGGATTTGCAGATTTGCCAGCAGAAAAAGATGTATATGATTTTTATGAATTAGATTACGATTACAAAAAAATACCCGTAGCAAACAACGAAAGTATGGGTGCATATCTTGCAGGTAATAACCATAGTGATGATTTATTCATGTATATTACTAAAAATATAGCAGAAGATATAGAGTTAAAACCAAATACAGAGTATGAGATAGAACTTAGCTTTAAAATAGCTACAAACGAGGCAGAAAGTATGATGGGTGTGGGAGGCGCACCTGGAGAATCAGTATTTGTCAAAGGGGGAGTAGTTGGCAAAAAACCATGTCCTATAGTAGATGATAGCAACTACTACAGAATGAATATAGACAAAGGCAATCAAAGCGTAGGAGGAAGTGAATTACCTCTACTAGGAAATATAGCAAAAGATAATGGTTCTTTAGATAGATCATATGCATATAAAAATTTCTCCACTAAATGTAAAGTTAAAACAGATTCAAAAGGAAACGCTTATATAGTTATAGGACTTGATTCAGGATATGAAGGAATAACGAAAGTATATTTTGATGATATAGTCTTGAAAGTAACAATGGTTTAAAAAAAGAAAGGAATCTACTTAGATTCCTTTTTTTCTTTAGTTATTAGATCTTTATATTCAATTATAGCACTAGAAATTGCATCAGCACATTTAGCCTGTCCTTTAGAATCCTTTAAAAACACAGTATCATCCGTATTGCTTAAATAACCTAGTTCTACTAATACAGATGTAGCTTTAGTGTTTTCGACAACGTAAAGGTTTTTATCAGAGTTGTATTTAATACCTCTATTTTCAGTAAATTTAAGCTTGGCTAAATTATCTGAAATAATTTGAGCGAGTTTTTCATCTTTAGTTTCTTTTTCAAAACAATAAACTTCTGTTCCTTTAACATCAGTAGAGTTTTTATAGTAGTTACAATGAATAGATACAAATAAATCTGCATTATTTTCATTAGAAAACTTTGATCTACCCACTAGAGATTCTGTTTGTTCTTTCCAAGGTATCTCATCTTTTTCTCTAGTGTATATTACTTTTATTCCTTTATCACTTAATAGTTTACCAGTAGAAAGAGCTACGCTTAAAACAATGTCTTTTTCGGCAACATCAAATGTTTTAGAAGTAGCACCAGAATCATATTCACCATGACCAGCATCTATACATACAGTAAAATTATCTTTAGGTGAGTTGTCTTCATTAGTAATATTTTTATTAATAGGTGTAGCTTCTTTTTCATCTCCACAACTTCTAAAAATTAAAAAGCAACTTACAATAATTAAAAATAGCAAAGTACCAAAAAATCGACGTCGACGTTTCATCATAGCTTGTCTCCTACGTTTTTTCTTTAGATAGAGTTCTCGACGTCTTTCATCATAATCCATCTTATCATCTCCAATGAAATATATTATAATTACTTAATTGCATCAAGCAAAATTCTTGCCATTTGAACACCTGAGCAAGAAGCCATCATTAATCCTCTAGTTAGACCACAGCCATCACCAAGGAAGTGTAGGTTTTTAATATTTGATTTAAATTCTTTGTCTATAGTTACTTTATTTGAATAAAATTTTATTTCTGGCCCATATAGGAGTGTTTCAGTACTAGCGAATCCTGGAACAATAACATCCATTGCCTTTATGAAATTGATTATATTAGTCATAGGTCTATAAGGAATAGCTGAAGTAAGATCTCCAGGAACAGCATCTATCAATGTTGGTTTAACATTTGATCTAAGTAATTCCTTTTCCCAAGTTCTTTTGCCATCCAATATATCTCCAAATCTTTGAACTAAAATCTTATTGTTACCAAGCATATTTAATAACTCAGCTACTTTTTTGCCATATTCAATAGGTTGATTAAAAGGATATCTAAAATTGTGAGAGCTTAAAATAGCTAGGTTAGTGTTTTTACTTTTCTTTTCCTTATAAGAGTGACCGTTTACTATAGATAGTTGATTGTCATAGCGTTCTTCAGATACAAAGCCCCCGGGGTTTTGACAAAAAGTACGAACTTTATCTTTAAAAGGATTAGGATAACCTATTAATTTACCTTCATAGAGAACATTATTTATTTGTTCCATAATTTCATTTCTAACTTCAACTCTAACACCGATATCAACAGTTCCAGCACTGTGGTTTATTCCATGCTTTAAACACATCTGTTTTAACCAATCAGCACCTTTTCTACCAACACATAATATAACTTTTTCACCATATACATCTACGATAGAATCATCTTTTCCTTTGATATGATCATGTGATTTAATTAGTTTAACGCCTTGGATTTCATTGTTTTCAATAATCAAATCTTTGACATACGTACTATCTCTTAGTTCTACTCCTTCTGAAACAATATAATCTTGAATTTTCTTATAAATTTCTTGAGATTTTTCAGTTCCAAGATGTCTAATTGGACAATCAACAAGCTTTAAACCTGCTCTTATAGCCTTTCTTCTAATATCTTGAACCATTTTACTTTCGATTAATCCATTTATCTCTGTATCTGCTCCAAATTTAAGATAAATGTTATCAACATAGTCTATTAAATCTTTAGTAGTATCATAACCAATATATTCAGGCAAGAGACCACCAACCTCTTGACTTAAGCTAAGTTTACCATCCGAAAAAGCTCCAGCTCCAGAAACACCAGAAGTTATATTACAGTAAGGTTTACAATCAATACATTCACGTGTTACTTCTTTAGGACACTTTCTATTCTCTACTTTTTTTCCTTTTTCAACTAATAGTATTTTTTTATCTTTATTTATGTTAACAAGTTCTAAAGCGGTAAAAAGACCAGCTGGCCCTGCACCGACAATAATCACGTCATATTTCATTATTTTTACCTCCTAAATTAAAGCTTGAAGTAGCGAATTAAAAATAACACTACATAGTAATAATATCATAAAACACGAATAATTTGTACAAAAAGCAATGTAATATTCATAGTGTAAGAATATAATAATTAGTATGCACAGGTAGTAAAAGATTTATAATGATACCAAATAAAGTTAAAAATAAAGAAGAAAGTTAATAAAATAGTAACAAACATTTATCTTATTATAATTAAACAAAGTTTTATAATAAAAAAGAAAATAAATAGAAATAACTATAGAAAGAAATAATATTTCATGATATTATAGTTATATTGGTAATAATATTTCAAGAAAGGGTGTAGCAAATGAATATCGATTTAAAAAGTTTGACCACAGAAGGAAGAAATCCAAACACATTTGGAATAGATATAGCCTCAACAGAGGAAATGATAAGTATGATTAATGAAGAAGATAAAAAAGTTGCTTTTGCAGTAGAAAAAGAGATCAAACATATTGCAAAGGCAGTAGATTTAATAACAGAGAGTTTTAATAATGGAGGCAGATTGATTTATATTGGAGCAGGAACAAGTGGTAGACTAGGTATACTAGATGCATCAGAATGCCCTCCTACCTTTGGAGTACCGGCTCAGATGGTTCATGGTATCATAGCAGGTGGTTACGAAGCTATTTTTAAAGCAAAAGAAGGAGCAGAGGATGATATTAATTTAGGTGAAAAGGACTTAAAAGACATTAATTTTGATAAAAAGGATGTATTAGTAGGGATAACAGCAAGTGGTAGAACTCCTTATGTAATAGGGGCATTGAACTTTGCTAAAAAAATAGGAGCCGTGACTATAGCTGTAACAAATAATAGTGATTCACCAGTACAAAATATTGCAGACGTTGGTATTGCTGTAGTAGTAGGAGGAGAAGCATTAACAGGCTCGACAAGATTGAAAGCTGGTACAGCTCAAAAAATGGTACTAAATATGCTAACGACAGGGTCTATGATAAAGATTGGTAAGGCATACGAAAACTTGATGGTTGATGTGCAATCCACAAATGAGAAACTTACGCAAAGAAGTAAAAATATAGTTGTAGAGGCAACAGGAGTAGATGAAAGTATAGCAAAGGAGTATTTAGAAGAAACTAATTACGACGTAAAATTGTCTATTTTCATGATAAAATCAAAGCTAGATAAAAAGACTGCACAAGAAATAGTTAATAAAAATAATGGACATATTAGAAAAGCTCTAAACGAAGTAATTAATAAATAATAATTATTATAAACACTTATAAGAGGTGATTAAATGTTAGGTATATTTAAAAAGAATATTAAGGTTCAATTATTATCTCCTATTGAGGGTAATGTAATAGATATAGAAAATGTAGAGGATGAAGTTTTTTCACAAAAAATGCTCGGAGATGGTGTTGCAATAGATCCATTAGACAATAAAGTAGTATCTCCATGTGATGGTGAAATTTTGCAGGTTTTCCCTACTAAACATGCTGTAGGGATTAAATCAAATGATGGACTAGAAATACTAATACACATAGGAATAGACACCGTTAATTTGAAGGGACAAGGATTTGAAAGCTTTGTTAAACAAGGAGATGTAGTTAAAGCAGGAGATATTCTAATGCAGTTGGATGTAGAATATCTAAGAAAGAATGCAAAATCATTAGTTTCACCAGTTATTATAACCAATGGTGAAATAGTAAAAGATATAGAGAAGTTTACAAATAAAGTAGTCAAAAATACAGATATAATTATGAACATAGATATAAAAAAATGATGCAATCTTTGAAAATGTTCTGTCAAAATAGAATCATTTTATGTTCTTGGAAAATAATACAGAATAATTACAATTAAAATTAAATCAAATCCTTCATCATGTTTCAAAAATGAATGAAAACTTTTAAAAATGAAAGAAACAATGAAAAACTTGCAAAATATGATGGTTTTTTATTGTTTTTTGATTTTTATAATGTTATAATTAAAACACAACAAGATGGAAGGGCTGATAATATGAAGAATTTGAAAGCAAATATAAAAAAGAAAGTAAACGATACAAATAAGAAAAATAGGTTCAAATTTAAAACATGTGGATCAATAACTTGTATTCATAATATGGGAGAGAGATGCAATCTTGAAAGTTGTGAAATGTACGAACGAAATTTCATGCAGGAATACTAATATGGAGATCATGGTAAAACCACACATTACTTAGTCAAAGAATTGTATAACTGTAATATATGGTTCTTTGACTTTTTTTATTGCAAATTAATCTGAAATATGTTAGAATCGTATGAAGGAATCTTTAAATCAGTCCCGTGAGGCTGGCAAGACGATACAAAATTATGATTATATCATCTTGCCATAATGCAAGATTTTTTTATGATTAAATATAAAATATGCCTTTTAAATCGGTCCCGTGAGGCTGAAAAAGGAGGATAAGAATTCTCCTTTACAACAAAAACGAGGAGGTTTTTTTATGTCAGAAAATATATTAAACAGAAAAGATATAACAAGTGTAAAAGAATTTGATTCAAATCCAGTGAAAAAAATAATACTAGCTTTACAACATCTTATAGCAATGTTTGGAGCAACGGTATTAGTACCTATTCTAACAGGACTTGATGCATCGGTAGCATTAGTATCTGCTGGTGTTGGAACATTGATGTTTCATCAAGTAACAAAGAGGAAAGTACCTGTTTTTTTAGGTTCATCATTTGCATTTATAGCAGTTATTAACACAGTAAAAGAAACATACAATGGAGATTTGACATATGCACAAGGTGGAATATTCATAGCAGGGCTAATATATGTAGCATTATCTTTCTTAGTTAAAAAAATAGGTGTAGCCAAGATTAAAAAATATCTACCAGCTCAAGTTGTTGGACCAATGATCATAGTAATAGGATTAAACTTAGTTCCAGTAGCAATAGGTATGGCATCAACGAACTACATCATAGCGTTTATAACATTAGGGATAGCACTTACTATAACACTATTTGCAAAAGGGTTTATAAAACAACTTTCTATATTGATTGCAGTAACAGTTGGATATATAATAGCAAATGCAAGTGGATTAATAGAAGCAGAAGCAGCAGAAGCTTTTAAAACAGCATCATATTTTAGTGTTCCTAATTTCACATTGCCTAAGTTTGAAATAGGAGCAATAATGATAATAGTACCAGTTATCTTGGCTGTTTTCATGGAACATATAGGAGATATAACTACAAATGGTCAAGTAGTTGGTAAAAACTTTGTAGAAGATCCAGGGTTAAATAGAACGCTTTTGGGAGATGGATTAGCTACGTTATTTGCAGGTTTAATAGGGGGACCAGCGAATACAACATATGGAGAAAATACAGGAGTTTTAGCAATAACAAAAAATTATGATCCATCAATATTGAGATTAGCAGCTGTATTTGCTATAGCATTAGGGTTTATAGCAAAAGTAGGAGGCTTTCTAAAAACAATTCCTCAATGTGTCATGGGTGGAATAAGTGTAATGTTATTTAGTATGATAGCATTGATAGGAGTAAAGACTCTAAGGAATAATAAAGTTAAGATGAATACAAAAAATATTGTTGTAATTGGTTCAATATTGATTATAGGTATAGGTACATCATTATTAAAAAGATACACAGGAAATGTAATAGGTATCCCAATAACTCAAACGGTTAAAATAACAGAGCTTAGTTTGGCGGCTATAGTAGGAGTATTACTAAATGCAGTTTTAAACTTAAAAGAAAATTAAATAATAATTTAGATTACCTTTTTACTTATAAGGTAGTCTTTTTTAGTTTTTATGTTAATAGTTGAGAAGACTATATAAAAAGGTTATGTGAAATAAGACTTTGAGCTGATATTAATTTTAATAACGTTATAGGTGATTGTAATCAATATTCGCAATTCAAAATAAAGGTTATCAAAGTTAAATGTAGAATTACTGTACTAATATACATTAAGCTAGGAGTGGTTATGTGGATTTTAAAATAGCAAAAGAAAGATTTGAAGAGTTATTAATAAAACTAAGAGCTTTAGAATATGCAAGTGCAACTATTTATTGGGATTCGGCTACAGGAGCACCAAAAAAAGGGGCTGGTGAGAGAGCTAAGACATTGGGTGTATTATCGGGAGAGGTTCACAATGTAATGACTTGTGATGATATGGTGCAGTGTCTTAAACTGCTAGATGAAAATAAGGATAAGTTAGACAAAATCACATATGCAACATTAAACAAGATAAAAAGAGAATATGATCAAATGGCTAAAATACCTAAAGATGAATTTGCTCAGTATAGTGAACTCAGAAGTTTAGCAGGGCAAGTATGGGAGGATGCAAAAGAAAAATCAGATTTTACATTATTTGAACCATATTTAGAAAAAATATTTAAATATCAGAGAAAGTTTGTTGAATACAGAGGATATGATGGTAATCCCTATAATGTATTATTAGATGATTATGAACCAGGCATGAATGTAGATATATTAGATGATTTTTTCAACTCGCTAAGAGAAAAAATAGTTCCCTTAGTTAAAAGAATAAAAGAAAGTGGTAAAAAAATAAGAACAGATTTTACTAATAGAAGCTTTAATGTAGAAAAACAAAAAGAATTTAGCAAATATTTATTAGACATACTAGGCTTTGATTTTGAAGCTGGTATGTTCAAAGAAAGTGTACATCCATTTACGCTTAATCTCAATCCATACGATGTAAGACTAACATCACATTTTACTAAGAATATATTATTATCAGGTATTTATGGCACTATACATGAGTGTGGACATGCATTATATGAGCAAGACATAGATAAAGATTTAGTAGGATCATCAGTAGCAACAGGAGTTTCTATGGGTATACATGAGTCACAGTCAAGAGCATATGAAAATGTCATAGGTAGAAATATTAACTTTTGTGGTTTTATATATCCAAAGCTTAAAGAGTTATTCACAGATAAATTACAAGATGTAACATTAAAAGAATTTTACGAAGGTGTAAATGAAGTAAAACCATCATTAATTAGGATAGAGGCAGATGAGCTTACCTACTCATTACATATCATGGTGAGATACGAAATAGAGAAGAAGCTCATTAATAAAGAGATAGAGGTAAAAGATTTACCTGAAATATGGAATAAAAAAATGAATGAGTATCTAGGAGTTTCGCCAGATAATGATGCAGATGGTGTCTTGCAAGATGTTCATTGGTCAGATGGTTTAATAGGTTACTTCCCATCATATGCGTTGGGAAATGCATATGCATCGCAGTTTGTAAATGCTATGAAAAAAGACATAAATTTTAATAATGCTCTTAAAGAAGGCAATTTTAAAGCAATAAAGGACTGGTTAACTGAAAAAATACACAAATATGGAAGTACAAAAATGCCGAATGACATATTAAAAGATGTAACTGGAGAAGGATTAAATCCTAAGTGCTTCATAGAATATTTAAAAGACAAGTATGAAAAAATATATAATTTGAAATAAATATAGCGAACAGACATTCCCCTATGGTATAATATAAGGGGAATGTTTGTTTGTGGAGGTTTATTTGATGAAAAAAATTATACATGTAGATATGGATGCATTTTATGCAGCGATAGAGCAGCATGATAATAACCTAAGAGGCAAAGCAGTGATAGTTGGTGGTATAAAAGGGAGGGGTGTTGTAAGTACATGCTCCTATGAAGCTAGAAAATACGGGGTACATTCTGCTATGCCAACTTTTATAGCAAGGAAAAAATGTCCAGATGCCATATTTATGCCAGTTAGGATGAGTAGATATAAAGAAGTGTCCAAAAAAGTATTTAGAATACTAAGAAGTATAACGACATCAATAGAACCACTATCAATAGATGAAGCCTATTTAGATGTCAGTAATAGTGAGGATGATCCGATAAATATAGTAAAAACTATAAAAAGAGAAGTATTGAGAGAAACAGGGTTAACTCTATCAGCAGGAATTTCATACAATAAGTTTTTAGCAAAAGTTGCATCAGATTGGAATAAACCAAATGGTATAAAAATAATAAAAGAAGAAGATATGCCTAATATTTTATTTCCATTATCAATAAAAAAAGTTTATGGACTTGGCAAAAAATCAGTTGAAATGTTTAATAAATTTGGTGTTTTTACAATAGAAGATTTGTATGGATTATCCAAAGAGTACCTTATAGAAGTACTTGGTAAACATGGAGAGGATATATATAACAGAATAAGAGGTAAAGACACAAGAATTGTAAGTAGGACTACATCATCAAAGTCTATAGGAAGAGAAACTACACTTATTGAAGATACAACAAACAAAGATATATTCAAGAAAATTATAAAGGATTATTCTTTGCAATTAGAACAAAGCCTTATCAAAGATAAATCTCATGCTAAAACGGTAACTATAAAATATAAGACATCTGATTTTAATTCTCATACAAAAAGCAAAACAATGCCATATTACTTACAGAACAAAGATGAAATATATCAAATAGCTTGCGATATAATAGATAACATATACTTTATGAAACCAGTTAGGTTAATCGGATTAACAGTATCTCACATTGAGGATTCATCAGTTAGACAGATTACTATATTTGATTTAATGAATAATTAAAAATAAAAACTCAAGAACAATCATTTAAAATGTCTTGAGATTTAAACTCGTTATAATTATTTTTTAAAAGGTTTCATAATTTTTATATAATCAATTGGCTTATTGTCGTAAGTAGGATAACTAGCATGTTTTGCGTCTTTTTCAAACCAATGTGTATCTACGCCTATTATTCTCCAATCGTCATTTTCCTTAACAAGTATATATTTTTTTATGTTAATTTGTGGTTTCAAAGTATTATCATTTTTGTTTACTTCAGATTTAGTGAATATATATACTTTATTATCAGATTGATAAACAGTAGATAACTCAATTACCATATCTAAATCAAAAGCTGACACCCCATTTTTTTCCTTATATTCTTTTTCTTCTTTAACATATCTTTCATAATCTTCTCTACTTGCTTCCAGTTCAGAAATATCATAGTCCTTTACACACAGTTCCTTAAATTGACTAATGCAATCATCAAAACTGATATCATGTGCAAAAGAAAATCTCGCGTTTAAAATTTCAGCGGCTTCTACCTTTTTAAGTATATGTAGTGTGTCATCTGATTTTTTACA
Source organism: Abyssisolibacter sp. ZYX002 (assembly GCF_056892235.1). Classification (NCBI taxonomy): domain Bacteria; kingdom Bacillati; phylum Bacillota; class Clostridia; order Eubacteriales; family Clostridiaceae; genus Abyssisolibacter; species Abyssisolibacter sp. ZYX002. Next base: position 151,745 of record NZ_JARMXH010000007.1, on the reverse strand, counting down.
TCCACTTATTAAGGATGTTGTAATAATTAATATAAGTATTATTATTGATAATTTTTTCATGCGATACCCCCATATTTTATATAATATACATTATACGCTATAAATAAATATTGTCAATGCTACCAAGTCTATAATTTAGTAGTTTATAAATAAAGGCACTGTCAAAATGACAATGCCGTTACACAGGGTGTTATGTTATTTGTTTCTTTTTAAACTAGTTAAAAAGGAGATTCCAACAAATATTAAGATGATTGAAAAGATCAATTTAAAATTGAACCATCTTAAGAATCTTTCAAGAATAATTGATGCACCAATAAATACTAATATAATACCTAAAATTTTCTTATTTCTGTGAGGATTGGATTTTCTTTCGTCAAATTCATCATAAGTGTGATTTGAGTACTCTTCGTCCGGATTAACAGGAATAACTATCGCACATATAATATAAGGAATAAAACCAATCCACATAAAAGCAGATATGACAGTTATAATTCTTACAATAGTTACATCTATATCTAAGTACTCTGCGATGCCTGCACACACACCACATATTTGCTCGTTTTTTCTAGAACGATATAGTTTCTTACTCATAACACCAAATCCTTTCGTATGATTTCTATAAATATATAATAGCATATAGAAACAATAAAATCAATAAAAAAATTAAAAAAATTAATATATAAATTAAACATATTAAAAATAATACAATTTACATTAAAAACATAAAAAAATTATTTAATATACTTTAGTTGTAATTTCCAATTTATTAACTGTTATATTAAAAAATATAGAGAAATCTATTTCAAAATACGTACTTGTTACATATTTTATAGTATAAATCATAAATTTATTCTCAATATTTGAGCATAAATAATATAATATTGGAAAGCTTGAGGGGATAAGATGTTTAAAATTGATGATTTTAAAGTCAACGCTATTAGGCGAGGAATAAGAAGAGAAGACCTTAGCTTTTTGAATTTAAGTGGTAGACAATGCATGTATTCTCAAGGAATATATGGGCAGGGTGTAATAGTTGCAGTAATAGATACTGGAGTAGATAGTAAACATTCAGAGTTAAAAGGAAGAGTGCTAAAAGGTAGAAATTTCACTCAGCTCAGAAGTATAAACAGAAGTATAACAGCAGATAAACATGGACATGGAACCCATGTTGCAGGAAGTATAGCAGGCTCTAATGTAGGAATAGCACCAAGAGCGCAAATTCTTCCTATAAAAGTCCTCGATAGCAATGGAAAAATAGATATAAAAAACATTATAGAAGCTATGAAATGGATAAAAAACTATAGATCATTAGATGGTAAAAAAGTTAGTATAGTATCAATGTCTATTTCAACAGATGGAAAAAATGAAGAAAAAGCAAAACTTGATGAACTCCATAAAGTAATAAAGGATTTAGTAAATGCAAATATAGCTGTAATATGCTCAGCGGGTAACTCGTATAAAGAAGAAGTGAGATATCCTGCAGTATTTGATGAAATCATCTGTGTAGGTGCTGTAGATGTAGATTTAAAATCTGCATTATTCAGTACACAAGGGAACCACATAGATGTTTGCCAAGTAGGAGTAAATGTACTTTCATGTGCACCAAACAATAAATATGCTGAGATGTCTGGTACTAGTATGAGTACACCAATAGTAGCTGGTATAGCAGCACTAATAGCATGTAAGCATCAAATAGCACTGGGTGAATCAATACCAGAAGATTATCTTTGGAGAAATCTTAAAATGAGTACAAAAGATTTAGGAATACCAGGAGCAGATACCAAGTATGGAGTAGGTTTTTGTACCTTGCAACCATTAGAAAAAGAGATAGTAATTAATAATAAAAAGAATGTATTTTCAGTAGATGGTGTATCCTATAAAGACATGAAACTCACGCCAGAGCTAAAAAATACAATAGTAGGATTATTTAGAAAACAAGGAGCATTTATAAAAGTTGATAAGTTAATGAAAAAGCTTAAAATTATATTTTAAATTAGAAAGGGGGTGTCCATTGCAGACATCCCCGATTTATTTATATTAGATTAATACCTTTCAAAAAGACTATAAGTATAGCAATTGGGGATATAAATTTTACTAACAACAAGAATATCACCAAAAATGTAGAACTTATAGAACCTTTATTTCTTAGTTGATCTTTTATTATCTTTTTATCCATATAATAACCTACAAAGAGACAAATCAACAGACCTCCAAGAGGAAGTAATATATTTGCGGATAAGTACTCCATGAAGTTCATAAACGTCATGCCGAAAATTGTGTATTCCTTTAAAATTCCGTTAGATAAAGAACATAAAATTCCTATAATAGATACAAATAACGTACTAAAAACAGTAACCTTAGTTCTAGACATATTAAATTCTTCGGTAAAATAGGCAACAATTACTTCTAGAATAGATATAGATGAAGTAAGTGCAGCAACTGCTAGTAATGAGAAGAACAATATTCCAAATATATTTCCAAAAGGCATTTGTTCAAAAACTAAAGGTAATGAAATAAAAGCAAGACCAGCTCCTGTATCAGGCTTTATACCATAAGAAAATACAGCAGGAAATATTGCAATACCTGCTAACAGTGCAATAACCGTATCTGCAATACTGACATTGACAGCAGTAGATTTTAAGTTCTCACCATCATTAATATAAGAACCATATGTTAACATAGTTCCCATTCCTAAACTTAATGTAAAGAAAGCATGACCTAAAGCTAGGAATACAGCATCTAAAGTCAATTCGTTAAATTTTGGTTTAAATAAAAAGTTGATTCCTTCCATTGCATTATCTAAAGTTAGTGCTCTTATGTCTAGTATTATAATTAATAAAAACATTAAAGGCATCAATATCTTAGAGTATTTTTCTATACCATTTTTTATACCAGCAGCTACTATATAGCCTGTTATAGCCATAAATAAGAGTTGCCATATGATAGGTAACCAATTACTGCTTATTAAGCTAGTAAACATATTAGATAATTCGGTTACTGATTTACCAGCAAAACTATTGGTAATAGAATTAGATACATAATGCATGCACCATCCGGCAACAACACCGTAGAAAGACAGTATAACTACTGCACATAATAGTCCCATCCATCCTATAATGGACCAAGGTGTTTTAGGAGCTAATTCCCTAAAAGCACCTATAGCATTCTTCTTAGTACTTCTTCCAATTATAAACTCTGAAATCATAATTGGTAAACCAATTAATACAATACAAACTAAATAAACAATGAGAAATGCACCGCCTCCGTTTGTACCAGTTATATGAGGGAAACGCCAAATATTACCTAGTCCGATAGCTGAACCAGCAGCGGCAGCTAAAATTCCCAGTCGACTTTTAAAACTATCTCTTGCCATATTAATTCCTCCATAAAAGTATTTTGTATGATATGATTGCTAGACTGTTAAATATAGTATATATAGAAAAGTTAAAATTAAAACAAGGAACTATCTGTAAAAATTAATGATGTACACATAACTATGAAATTATCAGAGTTTCCAGAGTGGATACAGTATACAAGGGGGCAGATATAAATTGGATATATATTATACATCAGTCTAAAAATAGATATTACTTTATTATAACTAGGAAGGTTAATTAAGTCAATAAAAAGTTAGTGTACTAAAGCGAACACTAAAGCGAAACTAAATAATTAACATAAGACTTAAAAATATAATCATATTATGTTAATATTTATAATAGGTGCAATAATAAAGACAAAGTACACAATTGTGTATAGATTAAAAATGGGGGAATTAGAGTTGACAAAGACAATTATAGAGTTTAATAATGGTGATGAGATAGAAAGTTTTTTTCTTGTAAAACAATCACTAGTTAAAATATCAAGCAAAAATAAAAAATACATTGACTTTACACTTATGGATAAGACTGGAGAAATAAACGCAAAGCTATGGGAAGTAACAGATAATGATGAAAAACAATATGTAAACAACACAATAATAAAAGTTAGAGGTATCATATCAGTTTATCAAGGGAAATTACAGCTTAAGATAAATAGAATTAGATTACTAAAAGAGGAAGATGGTATTAAAATTAGTGACTATGTGTTGGTAGCTCCTGAAGAACCTAAAGAGATGCTTATGTGTATAGAAACATATATAAACAATATGAGCAATGAAGATATTAAAAGATTAACTAATAGAATAGTACAAGATAATCGTCAAAAATTATTAATCTATCCAGCGGCTACAAAAAATCATCATTCTGTAGCAGGAGGATTATTATATCATACAAAAACTATGTTACTTTTAGGAGAACAAGTGTGTAAGATATATGATTTTCTAAACAAAGATCTACTGTATGCTGGGATCATTTTACATGACATGGCTAAAATCCAAGAAATAGATGCTAATGATTTTGGTGTAGCTTCAGAGTATACAACAGAAGGTCAATTGTTAGGTCATATAATAATGGGGATAAAGAACATAGATAGAGTTGCAAGAGAGGAAGATATAGATAACGAAATATCCATGTTACTTCAACATATGGTATTATCTCATCATTATGAACCAGAGTTTGGAAGCCCTAAAAAACCTCAAATTCCTGAGGGTGAGATATTACATATGCTTGATATAATAGATGCAAGAATGTATGACATGAATAAAGCTTTAGGCAATACAAGAGAAAGCGAATTCTCCGAAAGAGTATGGTCATTAGAAAATAGAAAAGTGTACAAAGCTAATATTAATATTGAGGAAGTCCAAAAAATATAAACATGTTCACTAGAATCTGTGGATAAAAAACGCATGGTTTACTATTTATTGTGGATAAAAACAGTAGGTTACAGAAGAATGGTTGGTGAAGGCATGGATAAAAAAATGAGTTTTTGGCAATGTTATTTTAGTTTTTTTAAAATAAGTATGTTTACCTTTGGTGGAGGATATGCAATGTTGCCAATGACAGAAAAAGAATTGATAGAAAATAAGAAATGCATAACAGAGGAAGAAATGTTACAGGCATATGCATTAGCGCAATCAGCGCCAGGTGTAATAGGAGCTAATACATCAGCAATAATAGGAAATAACATAAATGGTTTAAAGGGTGCAATAGCATCAATACTTGGATTTATTACACCGTCAGTAATTATTATAATGCTAGTTTCAAATATACTTATAAAATTTCAAAATAATGTATTGGTTAGCAGTGCATTAAAAGGCATAAAAATAGCAGTTCTTGGAATATTGATAAATATATTTATTAGACTGTTTAAAAAGTCAGAGAAATATATAAAGAATGCATTTGGAACAATACTTTCGCTCTTAGCATTTACACTGGTGATGTTTTTTCACATATCAACTATCTATATTATTATTGCTTCAGCTATAGCAGGGATAGTGTATTTTAATAGAAAGGAAGAATAATAATATGGAGTTTTTGCTTATAATAATGAATTTTTTTAAGATTGGATTATTTACAATAGGTGGTGGATTAGTAGTTTTATCATTAATACAAGATTTAGCGGCAAAGTACGGATGGCTTACAACAGAGCAGTTTACCAACATGATAGCTATAGCACAATCTACTCCTGGTGCTATAGGCATAAACACAGCAACATTTGTAGGATATTCAAAGATTGGGATACTTGGAGGTATACTTGCAACTGTAGCCGTGGTATTACCGGGTACAATAATAGCAGTAATAATATCACATTTTATAAATGCATATAGTAACAATAAGTATGTTGTATATGGGTTAAGTGGTATAAGGATAGTAGTAATAGGTATAATATTAGCTGCTATATGTAACATAGGAAAATTGGTTTTAATTGATATAAAATCAGCAATACTTACTGTTATATTTTTTATAGCAGTTTACAAATATAAAAAACATCCTATAGTTTATATAACAATGGGAGCTATAGTAGGGATGATTGTATATAGATAAACAGGGGTGAAGTAAATGGATGAATTGATGAAAAAATTGACCGTTTATTAGCTAAATTATTTTATTGATAGTAATCAAAATAGCTCCAAGAATAAAAAAATTTCAAATTATTAACAGAGATATAAAAGAATTGAGAAAAGGGTATTGGTTGTAGGGGAGTAGAAATCTTTCCTACAAGTTAGCCCAAATAGTACTACTAAAGATAACTAATAGAATTGTTTTTTCAAAACCTATTGACAAAACAAAATAATCTCTGTATAATAACCATTAATAAATTAAAAAGATTAAATATTCAAAAACTTTGACAGAGAGAAAAATATCAATGATATCTGCAGAGAGCTGGTGATAAGGTGAAAACCAGTGATAGAAATGATATATAATGATCACTCTTGAGTTGCTTTCGTTGAAAGGACATCCGATTAAGCAAAGCCGTGTGCTGACGTTAAAAAGCTAGGGTTCATTTAGTTGATTTCTAGATCGACCTGAGTAGAGTGGTAGCTTTTTTAGTTACAAATAGGGTGGTAACGCGAAACAAATCTTTCGTCCCTATATACATATATCTGGTATGTATATAGGGATGGAAGATTTTTTTATTTGTAAATTATTATAATATTAGACATAGTTATCACTTCTGTTCTTTAGCAAAACAGCGAGATAAACAAATAAAGCAGTCCAATATAGAAGGAGGTGGATTAATGACAAAATGTATAAGTGCTAGATTAGACAACGGATTAGAGTCATTAGTTAGAGTAACAAACATACTTAGAAGGAAAGAATTTAAGATAAAAGATATTAAGATGACATCTTCAACGGAAGACTGCCATTCTGAACTAGTATTGACAATATACGAAAATGAAAGATTAGGGATAAAACAAGCTATAAATCAGATGAAAAAAGTACACGATGTATGTGATATCAAGGAGGTAAACTAAAATGACAAAGATGTATTATGACAAAGATGCTAAACTAGAATTATTAAAGGATAAGAAAGTTGCGATTATAGGTTATGGAAGCCAAGGACATGCACATGCATTAAATTTAAAAGAAAGTGGGCTAGAAGTTGTAGTAGGACTATACAAGGAAAGTAAATCATGGGACAAGGCAGAAGCAGAGGGTTTAAAGGTAATGGAGGTAGCAGAAGCTGTTAAACAAAGCAATGTAGTGATGGTATTACTACCTGATACAAAGCAAAGAGGAGTATATGTTGAAAATATAAAACCACATCTAAAAGATGGAGATGCGCTTGTATTTGCACATGGTTTTAACATTCAATTCAATCAAATAGTACCACCTAAAAATGTAGATGTGTTTATGGTAGCGCCAAAAGGACCAGGACATTTAGTTAGAAGAGTGTTTAGTGAAGGTAAAGGAGTACCTGCATTAATAGCAGTTCAACAAGACTATACATCATGTGCAAAAGAGTTAGCGCTAGCATATGCAAAGGGGATAGGTGCAACGAGAGCAGGAGTTATTGAGACAACCTTCAAAGAAGAGACAGAGACAGATTTATTTGGAGAACAGGCTGTGCTTTGTGGAGGAGTAACAGAGCTGATAAAGGCGGGATTTGACACGCTTGTAGAAGCAGGGTATCAAGAAGAAATAGCGTACTTCGAATGTCTTCATGAGATGAAACTTATAGTAGATTTGTTCTATGAAGGAGGCTTTGAAAAGATGCGAGCTAGCATCAGCGATACAGCAGAGTATGGAGATTATAAAGTAGGCAACAGGATAATAACACAAGAAACTAGAAAAGAAATGAAAATAGTTTTGAAAGAAATACAAACAGGAAGATTCGCAAAAGATTGGATTGAAGAAAATAGTATAAATAGACCAGAATATAGTGCGTTAAAACAAAAAGAGTTGTCACATTCAATAGTTAATGTTGGGAAAAGGCTAAGACAAATGATGTCATGGATATAAAAAGAGGTGAATAAAATGATGTTAACAGGGGCAGAGGTTATATTAAAGTTCTTAGAAACACAAAAAATAGATACTATATTTGGATATCCGGGAGGAGCGGTGATACCTTTATACGATGAATTATACAAAGTAAGACATAAATTTAATCATATTAGGTGTGCACATGAACAAGGTTGTGTGCATGGTGCAGATGGATACGCTAGAGTGACAGGAAAAGTAGGAGTTTGCATTGTTACATCTGGGCCAGGAGCTACAAATGCTGTCACAGGTATAGCTACGGCCTATATGGATTCTGTCCCGTTAGTTATCATTTCAGGACAAGTCCCAATGCAGTTATTGGGGCGAGATTCATTTCAAGAAATAGACTTAACAGGCATAACGATGTCTATAACTAAACACAATTATATTGTTAAAGACGTGATGAAATTACCTAAAATATTAGAAGAAGCATTTACTATAGCTAAGGAGGGTAGACCTGGCCCTGTATTGATAGATATTCCTAAAGACATATTTACAAAACAGATTGAGTTTACAGGATTTTGTCCTTTGGAAAATAGTAAATTAATGAGTTTAAATAGTGAAGAAATTAAAGCAGTGGCACAAATGATTAATGACTCAAAGAAACCTATAATATATGCTGGAGGAGGCGTAATATCATCAGGAGCACACAGTGAACTATCTAATTTAGCCAAGACTTCAAACATACCTGTAGTAAATACTCTTATGGGATTAGGATGTTTTAATAGATATGATAAATTATCTTTAGGTATAGTTGGGATGCATGGGTTTAAAGAAGCCAATTTAGCAGTAAATAATAGTGATTTAATCATAGCGTTAGGAGCAAGATTTAGTGATAGAGTAATAGGAAAAGCAGATGAATTTGCACCACAAGCTAAGATTATACATGTAGATATAGACAACACAGAAGCAAGTAAAAATATAGACAGTTTATTGACAATAATTGGAGATGTCAAAGAAGTATTAAATCAAGTTATGAAACATATAAAACCTCAAGATAGAAATCAGTGGTTAAGAGAGGTCCAAAGTTATAAACAAGAAGATGTGAAAAATGAAGATTTTACACCAAAGAATATATTAAAAACATTAGGAGATAGTTATAAACAAGATACAATCGTAGTAACAGATGTTGGTCAACATCAGATGTGGACAGCTCAATACTGGAAATTCACAAAACCCAGAACGTTTATAACATCAGGGGGATTAGGAACAATGGGATTTGGATTAGGAGCAGCTATAGGTGCAAAGATAGGAAAACAAGATAAGAGAGTAGTATTGATAACAGGTGATGGCAGTTTTAGAATGAATTGCAACGAACTAAGTACAGTTGCAAAATGCAAATTACCAGTAATAATAGTACTTTTTAATAACAGCACTTTAGGGATGGTAAGGCAATGGCAGACCCTTTTTAGCGGTCAAAGATATTCACAAACAGACATAACAGGGGAAGTGGATTATATTAAGTTAGCAAAAGCGTATGGAATCAATGGCTACAAAGTAGACAACCTAAAAGGTTTACAGACTACTATAGAGATACATTGCCAAAATGATAATGAAGCTGTATTAGTAGAGTGTACTATAGACAAAGATGAGATGGTATTACCAATAGTTCCAGCAGGAGTAGCAATAAGCGAACAAATAATTGGATAAGTGATATATTCTTAGTGAAAAAAATTCAGAAAATTCAAAATTTCTATTGACAAAATTTTAATAGGGTTATATAATACGAATAATTTAAAAATTAAAAGAACCAAACAATCATGAATATTAAAACTATGACAGAGAAAAAAGTACTATATCTTAATTACAGAGAGCTGATGGGTGGTGAGAATCAGGTGTTAAGGATAGTATAATACTCACTCTTGAGTTGCTTAATTGAAAGGTTATACTAATTAGATTAAGACGGTTGCTAGCGTTAAATAGCTATGTTTATTACAAACAATAGAGAGGTAGTTTTAACTACAAATAGGGTGGTAACGCGTAAGAAATCTTTCGTCCCTATGTACATATATAAATCGAGTATGTATATAGGAATGAAAGATTTTTTTATATATGCAGTTAAATTGAACCTATATTGATACATCTCTATTCTTTAATAAAGCGCAGAGATAAATTATAAAAGTAAAAACTTAAGTCAATGTCTAAAGGAGGTGCAATAATGACTAAATCTATAAAAGCTGTTTTAAACAATGGCTTAGATTCTATGGTTAGGTTGACAAATATATTAAGAAAAAAAGAATATAGGATTAAAGATATTCACATGACATCATATGAAAACAGCCATTGTGTGGATTTACTACTGACTATATATGAAGATGAAGATACTGGAGTTAAAAGAATTATAAATCAAATGAAAAAAATTCATGATGTATACGATATCGAGGAGGTTAATTAAATGACAAAAATGTATTATAACGATGATGCTAATATAGAAATATTAAAAGATAAAAAGGTGGCAATTATAGGGTATGGAAGTCAAGGACATGCACATGCATTGAACCTGAAAGAGAGTGGGGTTCAAGTAGTAGTAGGTTTGTACAAAGGAAGTAAGTCATGGCCAAAAGCACAGGCAGAAGGACTGAAAGTTGTAGAAGTAGCAGATGCAGTTAAACAAGCAGATGTCATCATGATACTTTTGCCAGATACAAAGCAAAGAGGAGTATATGAAGAGAGTATAAAACCATATTTAAAAGAAGGAGTAGCATTAGTATTTGCTCATGGATTCAATATACAATTCAATCAAATAGTACCACCCAAAAACGTAGATGTATTTATGGTAGCTCCAAAAGGACCAGGACATTTAGTTAGAAGAGTATATACAGAAGGTAAAGGAGTACCGGCTTTAATAGCGATATACCAAGATTATACATCAAGAGCAAAAGAACTAGCGTTAGCATATGCTAATGGAATAGGGGCAACTAGAGCAGGCGTTATAGAAACAACTTTTAAAGAAGAAACAGAGACAGATTTATTTGGAGAGCAAGCTGTGCTATGTGGAGGAGTAACAGAGTTGATAAAGGCAGGTTTTGATACTCTAGTAGAAGCTGGGTATCAAGAAGAGATAGCATATTTTGAATGCTTGCACGAAATGAAACTTATAGTAGATTTGTTCTATGAAGGAGGCTTTGAAAAGATGCGAGCTAGCATCAGTGATACAGCTGAATATGGAGATTATAAGATAGGAAACAGAATAATAACAGAAGATACAAGAAGAGAAATGAAAAAAGTTTTAGAAGAAATACAGACAGGAAAATTTGCAAAAGATTGGATTACAGAAAATAGCATAAATAGGCCTGAGTACAGTGCATTAAAACAACAAGAATTATCACATTCTATAGTAAATGTGGGGAAGAAACTAAGAGAAATGATGTCTTGGATCGGGTAATTAAAGTTACTATATTAGTAAGATTATCGAAAGAGGTGAATATATATGAGACTTAATGGAGCAGAAATCGTGTTGCACTATCTAAGAAAAGAAAACGTAGATACAGTATTTGGTTATCCAGGTGGAGCAGTAGTACCATTATACAATGAATTATATAAAATGAAGAGCGAGATTAAACACGTCAGATGTGCTCATGAACAAGGATGTGTTCATGCAGCAGATGGATATGCTAGAACAACTGGTAAAGTTGGTGTATGTTTTCTTACATCAGGGCCGGGGGTGACAAATGCAATAACAGGTATTGCAGCAGCGTATATGGATTCTATTCCATTAGTCGTTATTTCAGGTCAAGTAACAACGAAGTTATTGGGAAGTGATTCTTTTCAAGAAGTTGACATAACAGGAGTTACTATGACGTTAACTAAACATAACTATTTAGTTAAAGACATAACTAATCTACCTCAAATAATGGCAGAGGCATTTGACATTGCTAATAGTGGCAGGAGAGGACCTGTTTTAATAGATATACCAAAAGATATTCTGATTCAGCATATAGACATTGATGAAGATATAAAGGCTTATAAAGAAATAAAAAATAAGCAGCAAATACCAGAAAATCGTATTCAGCAAATAGCTGATATGATAGATAATGCAGAAAGACCAATAATATATGCTGGAGGAGGGGTAATAGCATCAGGTAGTTCAAATGAATTAAAAAAGTTAGCAAAAAAGACGGGAATACCTGTTGCTAATACATTGATGGGTCTAGGATGTTACCCAAGAGATGATAATTTATCACTAGGAATGGTTGGGATGCATGGATTTAGAGAAGCTAACCTAGCTGTAAAAAATAGCGATTTACTTATAGGAATCGGAGTAAGATTTAGTGACAGAGCAATAGGGACAAATTGCCATTATTTAAACACAAAAATAATACACATAGATATAGATGATACCGAAATAAACAAAAATATGAAATGTGACATATCACTAGCAGGAAACGTGAAGAATATACTATGTCAATTAATTAAAAAAACAATGTATAAAGATAGAAAAGAGTGGATCGCTCTAATTAGAAAGTGGGATGGCGTACACAATCAAAATTGTATAAACTTTACTCCTAAGAATATATTAAATAGATTACAGAAATACTATAATAAGGACACAATAATTTCAACAGATGTTGGACAACATCAGATGTGGGTTGCTCAATACTGGAAATTTAAAGAGCCAGCAACATTCTTGACATCCGGAGGACTTGGAGCTATGGGATATGGTTTAGGAGCGGCGCTAGGGGCAAAGCTAGGTAAACCAGACAAAAAAGTAATATTGGTTACTGGGGATGGAAGTTTTAGAATGAACTGCAATGAAATGAGTACAGCTACCAAATATAATTTGCCAATAATTATAATAATGCTAAATAACAGTTCTTTAGGATTAGTAAGACAATTGCAAAAACACTTTGCTGATGGTAGATATTCACAAACAGAAATGACCAATGATGTTGATTATATTATGCTTGCAAAATCATATAGCTTTGAGAGTTATCAAGTCGACAATTTAGATGACTTAGAAAAAGTATTGAACAAAGTAAGATTAAAGACTAAAAATTCTGTCTTTATTGAATGTATTATAGACGTACAAGAGCTTGTATTACCAATAGTTCCACCAGATAAAGCCATAGATGAGCAAATATTATACTAGCATTTTTAAAAGATTACTTTCATCATAAACCCATATATAATCTCTATGTATTTATTTCATTAACTTAATATTTGATGACTTGTATTAAAATAATTTAGATGTTAACATAAAGTTGGATGAACAAGTGTGCTTCACACACGTACTAATTACTTACAGGAGAGGATATATTATGTATAATAAATACTTAGTAATAGATAAAAGCATATTACCTGGAGTTTTTGATAAAGTAATACTTGCTAAAGAACTGCTTAGAACAGGCAGTGAGAAAGAAGTAACAGAAGCCGTAAGAAAAGCAGGAATAAGTAGAAGTACTTTTTATAAGTATAAAGATTATGTATTTGCTGTTTCAGAGGGAAGTATTGGAAAGAAAGTAACCATCGCGTTGTTATTAACACATAGACCTGGTTTACTATCTAACATACTTAATGTAATGGCAAATTCAAAATGCAATATACTAACGATAAACCAAGATATACCTATAAATAGTACAGCTAATGTCAGTGTAACCTTTGATAGGACTAGTGCAATAGAAAGCCTAGATGATATAATGCAAAAGATAGAGAAAATGGATGGTGTTTTAAAACTGAAGCTGATAGCCATGGAGTAATTTTTATTATAGAAAAATAAATTAGACATATATGCATAAAAAATTCCAATCTTAGGAATAAATAAATTTGAATTAATTAAAACTAGAAGTATTCATAAGATCAATATACTATAAATAAAAGCTTTATGAATATTTCAGGTTAAAATATTTTTCTAAGGAGGATTTATGATTAGTCTAAAAAACATATTATTAGCGGGGATTGGGTCTGTTGCTTACACATATGAGAAAGCTGCAGAGTTAGTAGAGGAAATGGTCAAAAAAGGTGAGATAACAGTAAAACAAGGCAAGGATCTAACCGATGAGCTTAAAAAGAAGACTTTTAAAAGCATGGATGTAGCAGAAGATAAATTAAATGGCGTATTATCCAATATTCAGAGCATGACAAAAACTGAAATTGATGAAGTAAAAAAGAAAATAAATGAATTGGAGAAGAAATAAGCTTTTATATAAAGCTTATTTCTGATATTAACCAATGAGTCGTATTAAAGAAAAGAGACGAATAAAAGAAATTCTATCTATATTTGTTAAATACGGAATAAAAAAAGATAGAATAAATCCAGAAAATTTGAGAAAAGCATTAGAAGAACTAGGACCTACATATATAAAGCTTGGACAAATCTTATCTACTAGACCAGATATTATTCCCCAAATATATATAAAAGAGTTTGAAAAACTTCAAGATAATGTTAAACAACTTCCATATGAAATAGTACAAGGTATATTAACAGATAATTATAATGATGAAATAGAAGATATTTTTCTAAAAATAGACAAACAACCACTAGCCTCTGCATCTATAGCACAAGTACATAGAGCAGTACTTAAAAATGGAAAAAACGTAGTGCTTAAAATACTTAGGCCAGATGTTAGAGAGACTATGCTTAGCGATATGAAAATACTAAGGAAGTTAGCTGTGTTTGCGAAGATAACTCCACAGATGCAGGTAATTGATGCAAAAGAAGCTATAGATTTCTTCATAGAAGTAATAAAAAAAGAGCTAAATTTGGTACAAGAAGCAAAAAATCTAGAGACATTTTATGAGAATAATAAAAACTCAAAAATAGTAAAATGCCCAAAAGTATTTATGGAGTATAGTAGTTATAATATACTTGTAATGGAATATATTCAGGGTATCAAAATAACGAATATTAAAGAACTACAAAATCAGGGATATGATTTAGAAGAAATAGGGCGTAAATTAGCGCATAATTACTTAAAACAAGTGTTAGAAGATGGATTTTTTCATGGAGATCCACATCCAGGAAATATAATAATTTGTGATAGAAAAATAGTATTTTTAGATTTTGGACTTGTAGGACAAATAGATAAAAATATGAGAAAAGAATTTGACAATCTTTTGATTGCAGTTGGAACAAGAGATATCCAAAAAATAACTCATTCAGTAATGAAAATAGGTATAAAAAAAGGCAAGATTAATGTACGAAAGCTATATTCAGATATAGAAGAAATATATGTTCAATATATAGAAGAATCACTAGTTAATATAAATATAGTACAGATAATAAACGATGTGACAAGAGCAGCAAAACAAAACAACATCAATATGCCTGTGAGTATTATAGTGTATGCAAAAGGTATGATGACAATAGAAGGTGTAATTGAATCATTAGCTCCTGACATGAGTATTATGGACATAGCAATACCGTATATGCAGTCCAATATGCTTTTAAAAAAGGATATCAAAAAAGAGCTTTTTAAGCAACTCAACAATGCATATACATCTTACAAGAAAACGCTAAAAATACCTTCAAAGACACTAGAAGTACTAAATGCAGTGAATGCAGGAAAGTTAAAAATCAAGTTAGAGCACTTAAGGCTAGAGAAGAGTATAAACTATATTAGTAAAATGATCAATAGAATAGTAGTAAGTCTTGTAATAGCATCTATGATAATAGGGTCTTCATTAGTTATAAATGCAAATACAGGCTCTAAGATATACGGCATATCGTTTTTGGGGATGATAGGATATATAATTGCAGCATTGATGGGAGTATGGTTAGTTATATCAATTATGAAATCAGGTAAAATGTGAAAATTACTTAGAAGGAGTTATATCAATACATTCAATTCCTTCTATCAAAGTTAGATTTTTTATAATAGTGTAATTTGGTATATTCAAAGGGTTACTAATAGTCAGCTCTATAAGCAATGTGTCCTTATTTGTTTCTTCCATGCTTATATTATCAATAGAAATCTTCAAATCACCTAGTATAGTACCTATTTTACCAATTTGTCCAGGAGTATTAATAGTGGTTATATTCACATAAGAATAGATTTTGGATTGGTTGATAAATGGCTCAAACTTGGAAAATATAACAAGAGTAACCAATATTAAAAAGGTAGTTACCACAGAGCCTATATAAAATCCACTTCCAACAGCTAGACCTATGCCTGCAACTGTCCATAATCCCGCAGCAGTAGTTAACCCCTTAACAGTAGAGCCTTCTTTAATAATGGTACCAGCACCTAAAAAACCGATGCCACTGATAACTTGAGCACCCATACGAGTAGGATCTATATTACTAAGGTGATAATTATTATTGAATAAATATATACCGCATAGCATGACCAGAGTAGATCCCATACAAACTAAGATATGAGTTCTAAAACCAGCAGGTCTATTTTTCCCTTCTCGTTGCAAGCCTATCAATCCACCTAGTAGTAAAGCTAAGGCTAATCTAAATATAATACAGGATGTACTTAACATAAAAGCCTCCTATTTATTTTTAAAATGATTAAAAAATAGATTATAATATATTATGCCATATAATCCAAAATTGATAAAGACAATATTTAGCAAAAAAAGCGTTTGACATAAATTTACACATGATTTAAGTTGACATAACGGCTAAATTTAGGTATAATTAATATTCGTTAGACTAAATAAAAATATGGAGAGATGGCTGAGTCTGGCTGAAGGCGCTCGCCTGGAAAGCGGGTAGGCGGCAAATACCGTCTCGAGGGTTCAAATCCCTCTCTCTCCGCCATTTAAAGTTTGCCGTACTAGATGGGGAGGTAGCGGTGCCCTGTAACCTGCAATCCGCTATAGCAGGGTTGAATTCCTAGTGGAGGCGCTTTATTGTAAGGTCTGCCTTAGATAAGTGGCGTTGAAGATCGGGTCTTACGCAATGAAAATCTATGAACCCCGTCAGGTCCGGAAGGAAGCAGCGGTAAGTAGACACTTTCATGTGCCGTAGGGGTGCCTGGTCCGAGTTAACTGTTTGAGTAACGCTTGGAGTGATGTGTCGAAATTAGGTGTACGGCTAAAATAAATCCATGACTATGAGTGTTGTGGATTTATTTTAATATAAACTAATTTGTTTGATTTTTTCTAGATAATTTGGGATAATATACATATCATTTAGAATAGGGTGATGTTATGAGTTACAAAGCTTTATATAGACAATTTAGACCTCTAAATTTCGAGGGGATGTATGGTCAAGATCATATAGTTACAATATTAAAAAATCAAATAATAAATGAAAGCGTAGCACATGCTTACTTGTTCTCTGGAACCAGAGGGACAGGTAAAACAACGACGGCTAAAATCTTCGCTAGAGCAGTTAACTGTCCTAATAGCAAGGATGGTAATCCGTGCAATGAATGCCAGACATGTCTTAGTTTACTAGGTGGTACAAACCTAGATGTATTAGAAATGGATGCGGCTTCAAATAACAGTGTAGATGATATAAGAGATTTAAAAGATAAGGTAAAATATCCGCCTACAAATGGAAAATACAAAGTCTATATAATAGACGAGGTACACATGCTAAGCAAAGGTGCGTTTAATGCATTACTAAAAACATTAGAAGAACCACCGCAGTATTTGATATTCATATTGGCTACAACTGAGCCACACAAGTTGCCAGCAACTATTCTATCTAGGTGTCAAAGATATGATTTAAAGAGAATAAGTACCGATGATGTAGTGAAAAATATGGAAGAGATATGTGATAAAATAGGTATCTCTGTTGAAGAAAAAGCACTTAGATTAATAGCTAGAAATTGTGATGGCGCAATGAGAGATGCACTTAGCATACTAGATCAGTGTATTTCATTGACAGATAAAACACTTACATATGATTATGTGTTGTCAATCATGGGAGCAGTAAACAATGATGCAGTCTTTGGCGTAAGTCAGAGTATAATAGATCAAGATATATATATGACGCTAAAGCAGATTAATGATATAATAAATGATGGTAAAGATATAGGTCAATTCATAAAAGACTTAATAGCACATTATAGAAATCTGATAATCTGTAAAGCAGTAGATAAACCAGAAGATATAATAGATATATCAACAGATAATCAAATCAAGATTAAAGAACAAAGTCAAAATATAAGTATAGCAACGATAACAAGAATAATAAACTTGTTGTCAGAAGCAGAAAACAAAGTTAAAAAGACAACACAACCTAGGATAATACTAGAAGTGACGATGATAAAAATACTCAATCCAGAAGATGATAAATCGTTTGAAGGAATAGTAAGTAGAATAGACAAAATAGAACAAACAATAGCCAGTGGAAATATAAAAATAACAACCAATAATAACAGGCAAGCCGTAGAAAAACCACTACCTAAAAAAAGAAATGAAGAAAAAAAAGAAGCTAAAAAGGTATTACCAAAAGAAAATGAGAGTAAAGAGCAGATAAAACAGCAGACACACGAAAATGTAGATATATTAAAGGACATAAAACAAAACTGGAAGAATATAATTAACAAGATGAAAAAAGAGAAGATAAAAGTATTTACACTCATAAGTCATGGAGAGGTAGAAGATGTAAAGAATAATAATGTTATAATCTCGTTTAAAAAAGAAAGTGAATTCTTTAAAAATGCGTTAGAAACAGACGATAACAAAAAGTATGTAGAGGGATTTTTATCAGATAGCTTAAACACAGATGTTTCAGTTAAATATATACTTGATGGTCAAAGCTATGATACTGAGGAAAATAAAAGAAAAGAATCCCTAATAGATAAGACAAAACAATTATTTACAGAGGATATTGTAGAAGTAAAATAATAGATAAATTAGGAGGAGATAAAATGGCTAAAGGTGGATTTAGAGGAATGCCAAATATGGGTAATATGATGAAACAAGTTCAACAAATGCAAAAAAAGATGGCTAAAATGCAAGCAGAGCTAGAAGAAAGAGAAGTAGAAACTAGCTCAGGCGGTGGAGCTGTTAAGGTTAAGGCTAATGGTAAAAAAGAAATATTAGAAATAAAAATTGACCAAGATGTAGTTGATCCAGATGACGTAGAAATGCTAGAAGATTTAGTACTAGCAGCTGTAAATGAAGCTATAAGAACAGCAGATGAAATGGTAAATAAAGAAATGGGCAAAGTAACAGGCGGTATGAATATTCCAGGGATGTTTTAGTAAGTAAGGGAGCATTTTAAAATGCTCTCTTTATTTATTAATATATTTTAGTTTAGATATGTTATAATATAAACAGTTTAGTTTACCAAACGAACAAAGAAAAAGGGTGAAAAAATGGATTATTATGCTGAACCTATAGCAATATTAATAGAAGAGCTATCTAAGCTTCCTGGTATTGGTAAGAAGACAGCTCAAAGGCTAGCTTACCATATACTCAATGCGAGTAACAAAGAGGCTATGAGTCTAGCAAATGCAATAGTAAATGCAAAAAGAAATATAAAATACTGTAGTATATGCAATAACCTCACACAAAAAGACCCGTGTAATATATGCCAAGGAGCAAAAAGAGATAAGTCTATTATATGCGTAGTAGAAGGACCGAAGGATGTAGTGGCTATGGAGAAAACTAGAGAGTTCAATGGTATGTATCATGTATTACATGGAAGTATATCACCAATGGATGGTATAGGACCAGAAGAGATTAAAATAAAAGAGCTTTTAATAAGATTACAAGATAGTACGGTAAAAGAAGTTATACTAGCTACCAATCCAACTATAGAGGGAGAAGCAACAGCTATGTATATCAGTAGACTATTAAAGCAAACAGGTATCAAGATGACAAGGATAGCATACGGAATACCGGTAGGTGGAGATTTAGAGTATGCAGACGAAGTGACATTATCAAAAGCGCTTCAAAATAGAAGAGAGATATAATTTAGAATTATAAGAATTTGTACTAAGCACATCGATGGACTGTTATATATGCATATCAGTCCTTTTTTATGTAATAGATATATAGACGATATTGTGCAAGGAAAGTTGCGATTATAAATTGATATCTAGATATAATTTACTTAGAAAGGAGATGTGGCAATGGATTGTATTAACAAAATGAAACGTGCAATAGATTATATAGAAGAAAATATCACAGAAAAAATTGATATGGATATAGTTGCTCAGAAGGCATGTTGTTCATCATATAATTTTCAGAGATTATTTTCTTTTATAGCAGATATTTCTTTAGGAGAGTATATAAGAAGGAGAAAACTCACACTTGCTGCTTTGGAGATTAAAAATAGTAGCACAAAAATTATTGACATAGCACTAAAATATGGCTACGAATCACCAGTATCATTTACAAGAGCGTTTGTATCTTTACATGGTATAACTCCAACTATGGCGCGTAAGAATTGTGCAATACTAAAGGCATTCCCACAAATATCTTTTCATATATCAGTAAAAGGAGAGATTGAAATGGATTATCGCATTGAAAAAAAGGAATCATTTGAGGTATTTGGTATTGAGACTACAACTTCAGCAGATAAAGTAGTCGAGGAAGTAGGAAAATTTTGGAACGAGTGTCAGCGAAATGGGTCATATGAAGAACTTCAAAAGAGAGTAAAAGAGCAACCGGAGGTTTTACCAAAGGACATGTGCAAAGTGCATGCAGTTATGAATCATAGAAAGTCAAGAAAAGATACATTTTGTTATATGTTGTGTGGCATCGTTACAAAGGATAGTGACACCACAGGATATACAAAAGTTGTAATACCACAGCAGACATATGTTGTATTTGCATCACAAGAAACATCATGGGATAAAACTAGTCAAGAGATTAAACGAATAAACAAAAGATTTTATAGTGAGTGGCTTCCAATGTCAGAATACGAAAGAGTAGATGGACCTGAGTTTGAAATCTACGGAGGAACACCAGAAAAAGCGTACTTTGAAATATGGATACCTATAGAAAAGAAATAAACAAAGAGCTGTCAAAGAGATAATTGTCTTATGGCAGCTCTTTATTTTTTTCTTACAAAAATAAATCATTTCTTAGTAATAATATCCATAAAACCCACGTATAACTAATTAGGAAATAGTAAATAATCATTGTATAAATAATAGGAGGGGTTAGAGTGGATAATATAGTAGCTAATATTGATAACAAAAAAAGTAAAGTTAAACAATTAAAAGACAACGCATTTTTTAAAAAAATAGTAGAAGCTTTTGAAGATGAAAAGAAAGAGACCGATAAAATGAATCTTCAAAAAGCAAAGGATGAATGGGAAAAAGCACAGATATATTTCAACAACGTAACAGAGCCAGAGTTGATAGACTATGCAATATATAATATGGAAGCAGCAAAGATAAAATATTTTTATCTATTAAAAAGAATAAGAGCACAAGAATATGCCTAAGTAAATATAAGTAATAAATTGATGTATTTATAAATATAGATAGTAATAGGACAGCCTTAATTAGTTAAACATGGGACACAAACAAATACAAGCACGAGGTGATTGATGAATGGGAGTTGAACTAAATGTAATATTAGCGTATGCATTTGGGTTAATATTGCTATATCTAGTAGGATGGATATTGATAATACCCTTAAAATACATCATAAAATTACTGATTAACGGACTTATTGGAGGGGTAGTGTTACTTGCGCTCAATTTTGTAGGTAAATTCATAGGTTTCACAATAGGGATTAATCCAATAACAGCTTTAGTAGTAGGATTTTTGGGGATACCGGGGGTTATATTACTGTTAGTATTAAATTATATATTATAGCGTAAGAAAGGCCTTCTTTTTATAAAAGTCATAAGTATAGAAACACAATATTTGGACATAATTATGATAAATAATAAAAGGAGGGTTACGAGGTGAATAATAAGAGTATTAATTCTATTATGAGAAATGAAATTGGTTCCAATGCTTGCAATAGAATTAGAAACATAGGATTCATACCGAGCGTAATATATGGGCATAATTTTATAAATCATACACTCAAATTTAGTAAAAAAGATATAAAAGATGTAATAAGAAATTTTGGAGAAAATGCTATAGTAGAAGTTGCAATAGAAAATACTAGTTTTCCTGCAATAATTAAAGAAGTACAAAGAGATTCATTAACCAATGAAATTATTCATTTGGATTTGCAAAAAATTGATATAGGTGAAAAAATAACAACAAGTATACCTATACTAATAGCAGGTAGAAAGAGTCTAGATAGTGATCATATATTACAGCAACAACTTCAAAAAATAGAAGTTGAGTGTTATCCAAATCAAGTGCCAGATAATGTATTAGTCGATATATCACAAATGGCAATGAATAAAAGCTACAAGGTAGGGGATGTTGAGCTAGGGGAAGATATCACAATACTAACTAATACAGAAGAAATAATAGCATCAATAACAAGAGCGAAAAATAACGAAGAGATAGAAGACGATGAGTACGATTATGGCATAGAAGAGAGTAAACAAGTAGATATAGAGAATAATATAGATGACAATAAAGATGATAAAGATATATAATGTTGCAGAAAGAAAGGGTTGTTAGTTAGATAGACAGCCCTTTTACTTTGCAAAATTTTTAAACTTACTAAGATTAGATTTAGATTTTTTCTTTGGTTCTTTTATAATAAGAGATTTCTTGAAATGTTTTCTTATATCAATAAACATACTTACTTCAATAACCAAAACTATTAAAACAATCATAGATAAAATAGCATAATCCATGAAATCAACTCCTATGCATTTATTAAATATTATATCATTTAATGGAGTATAGTTTGTACAAATTATTTTAATTTGATAAAATAAAATGAATACATAATGACAAGAGAGGAGTAGTTACGTTAATCTAAATTATTTGTAGTTATTAATTTTCTATGAACAATTCTAGTTTGTGTAACGAAGAAAATATGAGAGAAATAAAGCCACAAATTATAATAAATACAGTTAGAGATATGTGCATACAGTCAAATTGCATACTATCAAGAGATGTATTAAAATCAATAAAGGATGCTTTGTATGCAGAACAATCTCCGATAGGGAAGGATATACTAGAAAAAATGCTTGCCAATGCTGATATTGCAAAAGAAAAAGTAGTTCCTATATGCCAAGATACAGGTATGGCAGTTTTTTTTGTGGAGATAGGACAAGATGTATATGTCTCAGGCAAAGGAATAGAATATGCAATAAATGAGGGAGTACGCCTTGGATATGAAGATGGATATCTAAGAAAGTCAGTAGTAGCAGATCCGATTGCTAGGGTTAATACAAATGATAATACACCAGCAATAATACACTACAAGATGGTTAAAGGTGATATTTTAAAAATAAAGTTTGCACCAAAAGGTTTTGGAAGCGAAAATATGGGAGCGCTAAAAATGCTAAAACCTTCAGATGGTATAGATGGAGTAAAAAAATTTGTAATAGATACAATAAGAGAACGTGGAGCAAATGCATGTCCACCATTAGTTGTTGGAATAGGAATAGGTGGAACAATGGAAAAAGCATGTCTGATTGCAAAAGAATCACTCTTAAGAGATATAGGAGTGCATAATAAAGAAGAACATATCAAAAAACTAGAAAAGGAGCTTTTACAAGATATAAACAATCTAGGGATAGGGCCGCAGGGGCTAGGAGGTAGCACAACAGCACTAGCAGTAAACATAGAAACGTATCCAACGCATATAGCAGGGCTACCAGTAGCAGTAAACTTAAACTGCCATGTTGCAAGACATAGTGAAATAAGCTTATAATGAGGAAGTGAGAAAGTGGATAATATAACAATTACAACACCTTTTGGTGTTTCTAAGGTAGACGAATTAAAAGCAGGTGATAGGGTATATATTAGTGGAACAATATATACAGCAAGAGATGCAGCGCACAAAAGGCTAGTAGAAGCAATAGATAACGGCAAAGAACTACCTTTTGATGTGAAGGATTCTATAATATATTATGTTGGACCATGTCCAGCAAAGCCAAATCAAGTAATAGGCTCGGCTGGACCGACAACTAGTTATAGGATGGATGCATATAGTAATAAGCTATTATCGTTGGGGTTAAAAGGGATGATAGGGAAAGGAAAAAGGTCTAAGGAAGTTATAGATTCAATGATAGAAAACAAAGCGGTATATTTTGCAGCAATAGGAGGAGCAGGAGCTTTAATATCTGACTGTATCAAATCATCAGAAATAATAGCTTATGAAGATTTAAAGACAGAAGCTATAAGAAAGCTTGAAGTAGAAAGATTTCCAGCAATAGTTGCTATAGATTCACAAGGGAATAGCCTATACGATATCGAGGTATCGAAATATATGATTAAATAAAAGATGCATATATATTTGAATACTCTAATATATATATGATATTATAATGTTAAATATAGCTTTATAAGCGGTGTTTGTATAAAATTTAAAAACGTGCCAAAGGTAGTCGCACCATTTTGATAATGGGGTGATTGTTTAGCGAGAGGTGGAATATATGATTGATTTTAAAAAGGAAGAAGTAACAAAAAAAAACAAATCATTATGGGAGATTATTATTATAGTATTAGTAGCTATAGTTTGTGTAAATTATCTTATAACACTATGTAATAAGCTTGAGTATGCTTCGCTAGCAGCAGTAATAGTGCTTACAGCTTCTATTGTTACATGTAGCTTGTTGATTACAAAACTTTTATCTAGTTATGTTTATGTTCTTTTACAAGGGAGTTTAATATTTGAGAAGAAGATAGGAAGTAAGAGTAAAACGCTTCTAAAAATAAAATTACAAGATATTGATTTTATAAAACCATACAAAGAAATAAAAGATACAAAGAATATAGTGCTAAATAAATTTATAATTAGAGGAGTTAAAAACACAATCTACTATGTACAATTTACAGAAAATAATAAAAAATGTGGAGTTATATTTCAGCCCACAGATAGCTTTATAAGCGCGATAGAAAAGAAAATGAGATCAGAAAAGGAAAAAAAGCTAACAGAAATATAAAACTATACAAGTTAATTTTGTAACTATAAACATGCATATTGAATAAAAATAATGTATATAGTCTAAAATCATAATATTATCCAAAAATAATAAAGGAGGATATATATGGTTATACATAAATGTTCAATATGTGGAAGAAAACATGTCAACTGTATAAAAATATTACAGTCTTATATATGTGTTAACTGTGAGAAAGAAATCTGTAAAGTGGTTACAGAAAAAGATGCAAATTATATAAATTATATAACAGGCATAAAGCATATATGGGCTAGATTTGTTTAGCTAAATAAGATTATTTAACTAAGGGGCGCCTCACAATAATTTGGGACAGTCCTTTTTATAATACAAACAGTTTTTTGGAGGACATTTATGAGGCCATTAAAAAGAGGATTAGAGAAATATAACGAGCATGTTAAAAATAGATTCCATATGCCTGGGCATAAAGGGAAACAACTGTATAAAATATCTGAAATTTATAAACTAGATGTTACAGAAGTAGAAGGAACAGATAATCTTCACAACCCAAAGAACATAATAAAAGATAGCCAAGATTATGTTTGTAGTGTGTATGGTGCAAAAAAGACATTTTACTGTATTAATGGGTCAACAGCTGGTATTTATGCGTCTATACTTTCAGTAACTAATCCAAATGACAAAGTACTAGTTCAGAGAAATTGTCATATAAGTGTATATAATGCAATGATATTAGGAAAGTTAAAGCCAACATATATATATCCAGAGTTGGATGAAGAGAATCAAATAGTAGGAAATATAAACTTAGAAGTTTTATCAAGTAAACTAAAGAGAGATAAAGAAATCAAAGCTGTAATCATTACCAATCCTTCATATTATGGTGTTTGTAATGATATACTAGAAGTTGTTAAAATAGTTCATAACTATGGCAGAATATTGATTGTAGATGAGGCACACGGGGCACATTTAAAGTTTCATAAAAAGTTACCGCTATCCTCAATAGATGCAGGTGCAGATATAGTAGTACAAAGTACACATAAGACACTACCAGCTTTAACACAAACATCACTCGTGCATGTGTGTTCAGATAGAGTAGATATCAATAAATTAAAGAAGATGCTAAAAATATATCAAACCACAAGCCCATCATACTTACTTATGACATCAATAGAAGAATCAGTAGAATACATGGACGAACATGGGAATGAGAAGTTAGAAAAGCTTCTATTAAGTATAGAAAAAGTAAAAAAAGATATAAAAAAGATAAAAGGAGTAGAAATATTCGATAAAAAAAAATCAAATAAAATATATGATTTTGATAATACAAAGCTGCTGATAAGCCTCATAGATTTAGGTATAACAGGGACTGAGTTAGAAGCTATACTAAATAAAGACTACGCATTGCAGGTAGAGATGTCGGATACCAACTATATACTTGCTATGGTTACTGTAAGTGATAATATTTGTGATTTATTAGCTTTAAAAAATGCAATACAAGATATAGCAAAAAATAAAGCAAAGCACAATAATAACCTAAAACCTATATACTTACAAAATAAGAAAAGTGAGATATGTGTTACTCCATACGAAGCGTTTTATACAGATAGCGAAAGTATTAAAATAGAAGATTCAGAGGGGAGAATATCTGCTGATTTTATAGTACCTTACCCTCCAGGGATACCTATACTTTGCCCGGGAGAGAAAATAAATCAAGAAATAGTAAAAGATTTGAATAAACTATACCGACATAATATACAAATACTCGGTGTAGATGAAGAAGGATTACAAGTAAAAGTGTTGAAATAATAACTAACGATAAATAAAAGCACATGGGAGGAATTATGAAAGGTATATTAATTGCAATAGATGCGGTAGATGGTAGTGGAAAAGAAACACAGAGCAAGAAACTGTATGAGAGATTATTAGAAGATGGTTATGACATAAAGAAGATACAGTTTCCTAATTACGAAAGTGAGTCATCATCATTAATTAAGATGTATCTCAACGGAGAATTTGGAGAAAATCCAAATGAAATCAGCCCGTATATTGCATCAACATTTTATGCGGCAGATAGATATGCCTCATATAAAACTATATGGGGTGATTATTACAATAATGGTGGAATAATACTTACCGATAGATATACAACAGGAAATATGGTACATCAAGCAGCAAAAATAAATGATAAAAAAGATAAGAAAGAATTTTTAGATTGGCTTCACAATCTAGAATACGATATATATGGTTTGCCAAAACCAGATTGTGTTATATTTTTAGATATGCCTGTAGAATACAGTAAAAAATTAATAAAAGATAGAGCAAATAAAATTAGTGGAAGCGTAGAAAGCAAGGATATACACGAAAGGAATGAATCTTATCTAGAATCATCATATTATAACGCTGTTGAAATAGCTAAAGATTATAATTGGAAAAGGATAGAATGTGTAAAAGATGAACAAATTAGAAGTATCGAAGATTTACATAGTGAAATATATTACTATGTAAAAAAGCTCATAGAAAGCAGACAATAACACATACTATTAAAAGAGCGTTAAGAATATCAAAAATTTGATATTTTATAAGAATAGCTGATATAATATAAGTAAGATAGCATAAAAATTTACAACCTATAATTATGTCAATTATAAAAGGAGAGGTGTTATTATGAAATTAGTTATAGCCATAGTACAAGATGATGATGCCCACAGATTGCTAGACGAATTAATGAAGAATAACTTTGGAGTTACAAAACTAGCTTCAACTGGTGGTTTTTTGAGAGCAGGCAATACAACATTGATTATAGGAGTTGAAAAAGAAAAAGTAAATGAAGTATTACAGATAATTAAAAAGCTATGTAAAAGCAGAAAACAAGTCACGTCATATCCTGCAACAACAGCTTGGTCTATGGGGAGTTACGTGCCTTATCCAGTAGAAGTTCAGGTTGGAGGAGCAACGGTTTTTGTTATTGATGTTGAACAATTTAATAAATTTTAAGAAGTATAATAAAATCATATAAGGGGAGAAGACCGATATGAAGGTTAGTGACGTTGTCAGCAAGGCTAATACCTTGGAAATAAAACAAAACGAATCAAATAAAAAACCAAAGAATATACAAAAGACATTTAAAGATGAGTTTTCAAAGCTAGGCGATATGTCAGTAAAAGAAAAACTTAGAGTTCTTTTAGAACAAATAGACATACAATCAGAAAGAATAGTTAAAAATGTAGATATCAAAGAAGTAATAGCATACAAAAAATTAGTATCAGAGTTTTTGAGAGAGTCTGTTGACTCTATGGTTAAATTTTCAAAGAATAGTTTTTTAGATAGAAGAGGGAGACATAGAGTCTACGCAGTAGTTAAAAAAGTTAATACACAGATGGAAGAGTTGACAAAAGAAGTTCTTAATAATGAGAAAGATAGAATAGATATAATGAAAAGGCTAGACGATATACGAGGTTTGATAATAGATATCTACATGTAAACTTAACAAATAGGAGATAAAAATGAACTATGATGATATAATAGGACATGAAAAAATAATAGCCCAGCTTAAAAATATAATAAAGAGCGGTAAAGTTGTACATGCATATTTATTTAGAGGGACAAAATCACTAGGTAAATTTACAACAGCAAAGATTTTTGCCAAGACACTACTGTGTAGCAAAAAAGGTGATACTCCATGTAATAGTTGTCCATCATGTATTAAATTTGATAGCTTAAACCATCCTGATTTCCATGTCATAAAAGCAGAAGGCAAAAGCATAAAGAAGGCGCAGATAGATAAAATACAAAGTAGCATTAATTTACTTCCGAATGAGGGAGATAAAAAAATCTATATAATTAAGGATGCTAACAACATGACAGTAGAAGCGCAGAACTGCTTTTTAAAGACATTAGAGGAACCGCCAAAACATGCTATTATTATAATGACCTGTGTAAATAGTTATAATTTATTAGAAACAATAGTATCAAGGATGCAGATATTCACTTTTTTTTCCTTAGAAGGAGAGAAGATAGAACATGCGTTAATTAACAAATATCAAGTAGAAAGAGAAGAAGCCAAGTTTATAGCATCATTTTCAAACGGAATAATGGGAATGGCGCTAAATGAATGTAGAACTGAGAAATTTAAAGAGTTAAGAAGTAATGTTATTTCACTAGTAGAGAGATTAATATCTAATAATGAATATAACATATTTAAAACAACAGAATTTTTCGTTGAAAACAAAGATAATTTAGAACAAACATTAGATATGCTTTTGATATGGCTAAGAGATTTGTTGATAATAAGCTTATCAAATCAGGGCATAAATAATATAATAATAAATAAAGATAAATTAGAAGTACTATATGAACAGTCATACCGTTTAACAAAGAATAGATTGACGGATATTATAGATATAGTGGAAGAAGCGAAATATAATATAAAAGCAAATGTTAATATTAAACTCAATATAGATGTTATGCTTCTGAAGCTACAGGAGGTATTATATGGTGAACGTAGTAGGTGTTAGATTTAAGAAAGCAGGTAAAATATATTACTTTGATCCAGTTGACACAAAAGCAAAAAAAGAAGATTATGTAATAGTGGAAACTGTCAGAGGTATAGAGTTTGGTCAAGTTGTAGTAGGACCAAAGACAATAGCAAAAGAAGAACTTGTTTCTCCACTCAAGAATGTTATAAGAGTTGCAAGTGATGAAGATATACAAAAACACAAAGAAAATAAGATGAAAGAAGCAGAAGCTCTAGAAGTTTGCTTAAAAAAGATAGAAGAGCATGGATTAAATATGAAGCTTATAGATGTAGAATATACCTTCGATAATAACAAAGTTATATTTTATTTTACAGCAGATGGACGAGTTGATTTTAGAGAGCTAGTTAAAGATTTAGCTGCAATATTTAGAACCAGAATAGAACTAAGGCAGATAGGAGTTAGAGATGAAGCAAAGATGATAGGTGGATTAGGAACATGTGGAAGACCACTATGTTGTTCGTTGTTTTTAGGAGATTTTGAACCAGTTTCAATAAGAATGGCAAAAGAGCAAAGTTTATCATTAAATCCAACTAAAATCTCAGGCATATGTGGAAGACTTATGTGTTGCTTAAAATATGAGCATGATACTTACGAACAGTCATTGAAGAAAATGCCATGCAATGGTTGCAAAGTAAAGTGTTGTTTAGGTAAAGGAGTAGTACTTGATACTAATCCATTATTAGAACAGGCAAAGGTAAAAGTAAAGATGCAAGATGGCTCAGATGAGATTCATACTATAAAAGTAGAAGACCTAGAAATAGAGGAATAAAGACATTAAAATAATCACTCACAAGTAATATTTTATACAGGATAGATTTATAAATAAAAAGCTTTTATAAATATAAGATACGTGTTAAAATAAATAAGAAGATTTTAAGAAATTTCTAAGGAGGTGTCTTTAATGGCTTATAAAATTGAAGATTCTTGTATAAGTTGTGGTGCTTGTGAGGCTGAATGTCCAGTTGGAGTTATCTCTGAAGGAGATGGCATATATGTAATAGATGCAGATGGCTGTATTGATTGTGGCGCTTGTGCTAATGTATGTCCAGTAGATGCACCAGTTCAAGAATAATTATGTACATCAAAAAAGACCCTATGAGGGTCTTTTAGATTTGATGACAAAGTCATCAAGATAGCAGACTTTAGTAAGAGTTCAATTTTAAGGCGTGTTCAAATTGAGTAGCAAAGCTTACTTAGAGGTAAGTGAGCAACGGAAATTTGAAGTCAACGCAGAAATTGGGCTTTTGTCTACAGTCTGAAAGACCCTAAGGGGGTCTTTTTTATAAACATGGATATAATAAATATAAAGTAACAAAGAGGTGTAAATATGCAGTTATATGAAAATGAAAGAATAGATGATCTACAACTAAAAGGCTTGAAGATAATACAAAATAAAGAAGGTTTTTGCTTTGGAATGGATGCCGTATTATTAGCTAATTTTACTACATTTAAAATGAATTCAAAATGTGTTGATTTGGGCACTGGAACTGGGATAATTCCACTAATATTATGGGGAAAAAGAAAACCACAGAGTATACAGGCAGTAGAACTACAGCCTAAAATCGCTGAAATGGCCCATAGAACGGTTGTGATGAACAAGCTTACTGAATATATAAAGATTCACAACATAGACCTTAAACAAGCTTATACAAGCTTAGGTATGCATAAATATGACGTGGTTACAAGTAACCCTCCGTACATGCCTGCAGGAACAGGAATAATAAATCCAAATGAAAGTAAGAGTATCTCAAGGCATGAGGTAAGATGTACAATAGAAGATGTAGTAAAATCAGCCAATAATCTACTTAAAAATGGAGGATCATTCTTCATGGTTCATAGACCTCATAGATTAGTTGATATAATAGAGATGTTAAGAAAATATAAACTAGAGCCTAAAATTATTAGATTTGTACACCCTAAAGTTGGTAAAAAACCCAATCTACTATTAATAAAAAGTATAAAAGGCGCAAAACCAGAGTTAAGATTATTAGACCCACTATATGTATACAAAGATGACGGGACGTATACCGAAGAGATTAAAGATATATACAGCAGCTTATAATAATATAGAAAAGGTGATATGATTGATTAAATTTGGCAAGCTATATATATGTGCAACGCCTATAGGTAACCTCAAAGATATAACATTTAGAGTACTAGAGACACTAAAAGAAGTTGATATCATAGCAGCAGAAGATACTAGACATACATTAAAACTACTAAATTATTTTGATATAAAAAAACCATTAATTAGCTATCATGAACACAACAAAGTAAAAATGGGGCCTAAAATCATAGAAAAGCTAGAAGCTGGACAGAACATAGCATTGGTATCTGATGCAGGAATGCCTGCTATATCAGATCCAGGAGAAGATTTAGTAAAACTTGCAATAGAAAGTAATATAGAAGTTGATGCATTACCTGGAGCAAGTGCATTTATAATAGCATTAACACTTTCAGGATTCTCAACAGAAAAATTTGTATTTGAAGGTTTCTTATCCAAAAAGAATAGAAAAAAAGAACTAGAACAGTTAAAAGTAGAGCATAGAACGATAATTTTATACGAAGCCCCTCATAGACTGTTAAATTTGTTAAAAGATATACTAACCGTATTAGGAAACAGAGCTATATCAATATCAAGAGAGCTCACAAAGAAATATCAGGAAGTATTTAGAGGGAATATAGAGCAGGCGATAGAGTATTTTAGCGCTCAAAACATAAGAGGTGAGTTCGTGATTATAATAGAAGGAAGATCAAAAGACGAACTAGAAGAATTAGAAAAAAGCTTTTGGAAAGACATGAGTATAAGGGAACATATAGAGTTGTACATAGAAAAAGGTTTTGCAAAAAAGGATGCTATAAAAAAAGTTGCAAAAGAACGAAATGTGCAGAAAAATGTAATCTATAAAGAAAGTTTAGACATATAAGGTGATATTATTTTTTAATTTTCGACAAAACAAAAGAGTTGCCTTAACAGCAACTCTTCTATTTTAATTATGTTCTAGTATTTTACGATAAATAAGTAATTATTTAAGTTCTTCTAAACAAGCTGGACAAATGTTTTTGCCTTTGAACTGCGTAACATCTTTAGCTTGTCCACAGAAAATACATGCAGGAGCATACTTTTTAAGTATGATTTGCTCTCCATCAACATAAATTTCTAACGCGTCTTTTACGGCTATGTCCAGTGTTCTTCTCAGTTCGATTGGAATAACAACTCTGCCTAGCTCATCTACTTTTCTAACTATACCTGTGGATTTCATAACGACATACCTCCCTATCATATTCAGTCAAGAATCGACATATTTCACTCACATTAAATATTAGCAGATATACCAATAAAAGTCAACATTAAAATGCAATATAGGCAATTTATTTTATTGCTTAAAATTTATTTTAAAAAATATTACAAAAATCAAAGATGCGTCATACACACGCCAATATATAGAAAATATTATCTGAAAATGTTATTGCTATGAAAATATAGAAACAAAAACATAAATAAAATTTTAAAAAGTTATAAACTTTTTTTTTATTAATATATTTAATATATAAAAATAATTTGGCAAAAGGAAGTGGCAATTTGATAAACAAAATATGGTTTTTTTTAATATTTATAGGAATCATAACTGCCATTTTGACTGGAAATATGGAAGCAGTAAACCAGGCAATATTGAATGACTCGCAAGAGGCAGTGAAATTTACAATAAGCCTAATAGGAATAATGTCTCTATGGCTAGGAATTATGAACATAGCAAAAAAATCGGGAATAATAACATTTCTTTGTAAGTTACTAAAACCAATCACAATGAAACTTTTTCCTAAGATACCACAAAACCATCCAGCGATGAATTTGATAGTAATGAATATGATAACAAATATGTTTGGGGCAGGGAATTCAGCTACAGCATTAGGTATTAAAGCTATGCAAGAGATGGACAAATTAAATCACAGAAAAAATACAGCAACAAATGCTATGTGTATGTTTTTAGTAATAAATATGTCATCAATACAGCTAGTACCATTAACAGTAGTAAAAATCAGATCAGATTTAGGAGCTAGTGATC
This sequence comes from Abyssisolibacter sp. ZYX002, assembly GCF_056892235.1. Taxonomy (NCBI): domain Bacteria; kingdom Bacillati; phylum Bacillota; class Clostridia; order Eubacteriales; family Clostridiaceae; genus Abyssisolibacter; species Abyssisolibacter sp. ZYX002. The sequence goes on along the minus strand of NZ_JARMXH010000007.1, from coordinate 118,423 downwards.
CTACAGATATCATAGGGTCTGCATTAGTAGCAACGACAGTATCAACGATAGTTGCAATAATTAGTGTAAAAATATTAGAGAGGGGAGATAAATTATAAGTATATTAAATATAATATCAATATCAATAATACCAGCTATTATATCTCTAATACTAATACATGGTTACATCAAAGAAGTAAACCTATACGAATGCTTTATAGAAGGAGCAAAAGAAGGGCTAACAACGACTATTAAGATAATGCCGTATCTAATAGCCATATTTATCGCAATAGGGATATTTAAAAGATCTTCAGCTATGGATATACTGACTAATATGTGTTCTCCATTAACTAAGCTTATAGGTATGCCCAAAGAATTATTGCCATTAATCGTGATGAAGCCCATATCAGGAAGTGGCTCATTAGCATTAGTAAAAAATATCACACAAACATACGGCGCAGATTCTTTCATAGCAAGAGTAGCAGGAACAATGATGGGATCAGCAGAGACTATATTTTATACAATGGCTGTTTATTTTGGAGCAGTAGGGATTAAAAATACTAGACATACATTAAAAGCAGCTATGGTATCACATTTGGGAGCAGTAGTAGCATCCTTGGTTATATGTAATATGTTGTTTAAATAGAGCGGTTAAAATTCATAAAAAAGAGATTGTCAAATCTGACAATCTCATAGTTTTAGTATATAACCTGTATATTTTTAAAATACCTTAAAATATATATCGCAGACCATACTCTATTGTATGTGCCAAATTTATGTGGCCATCCACCATCAGATTCTTGACCTGAAACAAGCATCTTTATGGCAATATCTTTAGCTTGATTAGGTAAAGGAATATCATCGTCAATCATTCCAATAACTTGAGTTAATGAAAATTCCTCTGTATTAGGCATCAATATCCCCAAAGCCCAACCCATTATTTTTTTAGACTGATCAATATGAGGTAACATTGCAAAAGCACTAGAATATGCAATAGCAGACCAAAAATCATTACGTTTAGAAATCTCATCAAAATTCACTAGAAGATAATTAATAGCACTATCAATCATTCCTCTATCATTTTCATTTAATTTTATTAATCCTTTTAAGACCATACCTGTCTTATATTCTGTGTAAATACCCGGACCCATGTATCCAGGTATTTTAAACTTAAGCATTCCTTTGACATCATCCCACATTCCATTTTCTTTTTGAGTATTTTTCAAGTACATATAAGTTTCTTGATATAAAATCGTATCTTTTAGACCAAATTTTAACATAAGATTAAGGGCAACAGCAGTTGTAAAAGGAGAGCTAACATTGCCTTGATACTCAAATTCGAGACCATTAGCCCAACCGCCATCTTCATTTTGATACTTACTAAGTTCCTTGATTACATCTTCTTTTCCACTATCTGATTTAATGAAATTAAGACATGCTTTTTGCAGAGTAGTTCCGTTGGTTATTATATAATTTTCAGCTTTTTTAACTAATTCATTCATAACAAGACCTCCATTATTTAGTGTGAAATACATTGATTATGACAAATCTATGTTTTCTATGACTATAATAATAAGGCTTACAGTTACTGTAGAGTCAAGAGAAGTAAAAGTGTTTTTAAAGTACTAGTGTGATAAAATTATTTACAATAAGAAAACAAATATGAATATATGTGCCTAAATTAAAATACCAAGTAATTTCTAGGGGGTCAAGAAGTGTATAAAATGGCGATAGGTCCTAAAAAGATATTTATATTTTTACTATGTGTTATAAGCTTATTTGTGTTTTCTAGTTGTACAAATAATGTCTATAATTTGTCTTATAAGGAAATGGGATTCTTAGATAAAAATTTAAAGATTACTGATGCTAATAAATTTAATAATATTTTATACAAATATACTCTCAAAGACATAAAGCAAACTCTCTGTTATGATAGAATAGATGGTGTTGATTATGTTATTTCATATATCACTGTAGGTGATGAAAGTTATATTTTAGGGAGTTCGTTATATAGTAAAATAAATGATTTATCAAAAAGCTATCTTTTGTTAAGCAAGACTGATTTTAGAAGCAATACGAACCTGTACAAATTCAACGAGATTATAGGTGCTAATTATGTTAGAACATCATATTTAACAATCAAAGATAATATTCCAAATATAGTAATGACAATTGATGGTATGACTTACGAAAAAGATATTGATAATGATAAAAAATTAGAAACGATTTCTGAATATGGTACACCTGGTGTACAAACTACCATATATAAATGGGATTTTGAAAATGAGAGTGTAGAATACAGTTGCCTAAATGAAACCATTTTTAACTACAGTCCATCAGTTTATATAAATGATAAATCTCAAATAATAGCTTATATGGATGGTAAAGAACAATATTACATAATTAAAAATGGAAAATTACACAAGATTAGAAAAGGAAGTAATAAAGAATATTAACTAAATAAATTGGTTATTAATATTATTAAGTTATGATAATTTGTAAATATCTATAACTAAAATAGGAAATTACCCTTGACATTATATTTACATTGCAGTATATTTATCTTAAACTGACAACTGAATATGTAATGACATGGAAGGGAAGAGTAGATTTAAAATATGTCTTTAGAGAGCCAGAGGTGGTGAAAGCTGGTGGCAGACGTTAAATTGAAGATGGCCCCTGAGTTGTAAGGCTGAAAAAAAGTAGGCTTTATCGGTTGCGACCGTTAAAAAAGCAAGGTTATGATAGTAACCTATTAAGTGTTTTATCGTGAGATAAAACAAATTAGAGTGGTACCGCGAATATACTTCGTCTCTATTGACATATAGAGACGAAGTTTTTTTATTTTATAGTAAAGAGGAGGATATAAAATGAGTAAGAAAAAGTATTATGTTACAACGCCAATATATTATCCTAGTGGAAATCTCCACTTAGGGCATACGTATTGCACAGTAGCAGCGGATGCAATAGCTAGATACAAAAGAGTGCAGGGATATGATGTCAAATTCCTAACAGGAACGGATGAGCATGGTATGAAGATAGAGGAGGTTGCTAAGAAAAAGGGGCTAAAGCCAAAAGAGTATCTAGACGGTATTATAAAGACTGTTAAAGAGCTATGGAAGACACTTGATATTAGCTATGACTATTATATTAGGACAACAGATGAAAAACATAAAGAAATAGTACAAACAATATTCCAAAAGCTTTATGACAAGGGAGAGATATACAAGGGAACGTATGAAGGGCATTACTGTACTCCTTGCGAAGCATTTTGGACAGAAAGTCAGCTAGAAGATGGTAAATGTCCAGACTGTGGTAGGGAAGTAATATTAGCAAAAGAAGAAGCATATTTCTTTAAACTATCAAAATACCAAGATAGACTAATGAAGTTATATGAAGAAAATCCAGAATTTTTAGAACCTGCTTCAAGAAGAAACGAGATGTTAAACAATTTCTTAAAACCAGGATTAGAAGATTTATGTGTTACAAGATCGACATTTGATTGGGGAGTAAAAGTACCTTTTGATGATAAGCATGTAATTTATGTGTGGATAGATGCGCTTAGCAACTATATTACAGCTCTAGGTTATTCGACAGAAAACGATGAGGAATATAATAAATTTTGGCCTGCAAATGTTCATCTAGTAGGAAAAGAAATAGTGAGATTCCATGCTATAATATGGCCTGCGATACTGATGGCGCTAGATTTACCATTACCAAAAAAGATATTTGGTCATGGCTGGATATTATTTGAGAATGATAAAATGTCAAAATCAAAAGGAAACGTTATGTATTCAGAGCCGATAATAAAGCTTTATGGCATAGATGCACTTAAGTATTTCTTGCTAAGAGAGTTCCCATTTGGAAGTGATGGTTCATTTGCAAGAGAAAAATTCTTAAAGAGAGTTAACTCTGATTTAGCTAACGATTTAGGCAATCTAGTGAGTAGGACAGTTGCAATGGTGCAGAAGTACAATGATGGTATAATGCCACAACCATCTGTTAATGGTGAATATGACGATGGGCTTAAAGATTTGGCAGTATCTACACCTAATATAGTAGAAAAAAATATGGATGAATTTAACTTTAGCGTTGCACTAGAAAATGTTTGGAAGCTTATATCAAGAACAAACAAATACATTGATGAGACTATGCCTTGGGTGTTAGCAAAAGATGAAGCTCAAAAAGGTAGACTGGATACCGTACTTTATAATCTATGTGAAACACTAAGAATAATATCAGTGCTCATAAGACCGATTATGGAAAAAACTTCATTGAGTATACAAAGACAGCTTGGTATAGATAATGCTGAAATTACAAATTGGGAGTCAACAAAGCAGTGGGGAAGACTAAATGGTGGCATTAAAGTGAATAAAGAAGCTCCACTTTTCCCTAGACTTGACATAGAAAAAGAGCTAGAAAGATTAAGCATAGAAAATCAAAAATTCTTTGAATTGAAAAATGGAGTAAAACAAGAAACTAAAGAAGCAGAAGAAATAGAAGACTATATTACAATAGATGATTTCGATAAAATAGACCTAAAAATAGCAGAAGTCATAGAAGTAGAGAAACACCCTAAAGCAGATAAGTTATTAGTATTACAACTTAGTGTGGGAGAAGAAAAAAGACAGGTTGTATCAGGAATCTCTAAATACTATACGCCTGAGGACTTGATTGGTAAAAAAGTAATACTAGTTGCAAATCTAAAGCCTATAAAGCTGAGAGGAATAGAATCTCACGGTATGATATTAGCAGCAAGCAAAGGCAAAAAACTCACACTAGCTACAGTTTTAGAAGATATAAAAAGTGGAGCGAAAGTAAACTAGTGAGAGGAGTGAAAAAATGCTTATAGACAGTCATGCACATCTATGTGATAGTAGATTTGATAGAGATAGACACAAAGTAATAGCTGATTTGCAAAAAAATGATATAGAGTTAGTCATAAATCCAGGTTCAAACATAGCATCATCTGTAAAGGGAATATCACTTGCTAATAAATATGATAATATCTATGCGGCAGTAGGAGTACATCCTCATGAAGCAGAAGATGTAGATGAGGATACAATAAATTTACTAAGAAGCCTTAGTGAAAATGATAAAGTTGTGGCTATCGGCGAAATAGGGTTAGATTATTATTATGATAATTCACCTAGAGACATACAAAAACAATGGTTTGAAAGACAGATACAACTTGCAAATGAGGTAGGGTTACCCATAATAGTTCATGATAGAGATGCGCATCAGGATACACTTGATATTATTAAGAAGAATAGCAATAATGGAAAATTAACAGGTGTTATACATTGTTATTCTGGTGGAGTAGAGTTAGCCAAAGAGTATATTAAGCTAGGATTTTATATCTCATTTGCAGGACCAGTAACCTTTAAAAATGCAAAGACAGCAAAGCTTGTAGTAAAAGAAATTCCATTAGATAGAATATTGATAGAGACGGATTCGCCATATTTAACGCCACATCCGCATAGAGGAAAGAGAAATGAGCCACTTTACGTAAGCTATGTAGCTAGAGAAATTGCACAGTTAAAGGATATTTCTTTTGAAGAAGTGGCGAAGGTTACAAATGAGAATGTCAGAAGGTTATTTAGCATCTAAAATCACTTAAAACTACTTGGGACATATAATGTAATAAGTAGAAAGTAAAGGCTGTAGCCTATAGGAGTGATTAGATGAGTAAAGAACCAATCCAGATGCCTAGTAGAATGCCAATGAGAGAGATATATCCAGCAAAACCGGCAATGCCAATGAAACCAGTTTATCCGGCAAAACCAATTATGATGCCGCCTAAACCAGTTTATCCATCTAAGCCAATGAAACAGATGCCTATGATGATGCCAATGCCTATGATGATGCCAATGAATCCAATGTATTGTATGATGATGGTAATGGTTTGTCCAATGCCGATGATGCCACCAATGATGCCTGAGATGGAAATGGGTCCAGTTTGTGGTCCAGAAAAGAGAATGGAAATGGGTCCAATATGCAGGCCAAGATTTAGAATACCTAAGATGAGAAGACCAGCATACGGACCATATCATAAAACAAGATAAATTCTAATATGGCTAGGCAATAAAATGCTTAGCTATATTAGTATCTATTAGCAAAAAATGTATCCGATTTGACAATATATACTTTTTGTCATAAACTACAGTTTAACGACGGGAGGTATTATATGTTAAAAAAATACATATCAATAGCGAGTATGGCAATACTTACAGCAGTAGTATTGTATTTTGGAGATTATAAGGTCAATAATATAAAAATAATAGTAGATGGTGTGGAGCAAAATATAAGCACATATAAGAGTGATTTAAACGAAGTACTTAGAAGTAAAAACATAAAATTAAGAGAGAATGATTATATAAATGTAGACAAGCTTAGGCCAGTTGAAGATCAAAGTATAATTATAATAAAAACAGCAACTGAAATAAAAATCATTGTAGAGGGAAAAGAATATAACTATATAACTTATGCAGATACAGTAGAAGAATTGTTGAAAGAACGTAATATAAAATATGATACGGACGATATTATAAAGCCACAATTAAATAATAAAATAACAGAAGATATGGTGGTAAAAGTAGATAAAGTAAAAGAGAAAATTGTTACAACATATGACGAGATACCATTTGGATCAGAAATAAAATATAACAAAAAAATATATATAGGTCAGAAAAACATTCTGCAAAAAGGCAGTAATGGATTGACAGAAATAAAAAAGAAGCAAAGATATGTTAATGGTTTATTACAGTGTGAGGCATTGATAAGCAAAGTAAATACAAAGGAACCTATAAACGAGGTCATAGAAAAAGGTTCAAAACCAAAATTGGTAGTATCCAGAAGTGGTGTAAACTTTAAAAGATCAATAATAATGAAAGCTACAGCATATGATCTGACTTATGCAAGTACTGGAAAAAGACCAGGAGATAAACATTATGGGATAACTGCTTCTGGGATGAAAGCAAGAAGAGGAGTAGTTGCAGTTGACCCTAAAGTAATTCCACTAGGTACAAAGCTATATATAGAATCGTTAGATGGAAGTAAAAATTATGGATATGCTATAGCTGGAGATACAGGGAGTGCTATAAAAGGAAATAGGATAGATTTATTCTATGATGACCCCAACTTTGTTAAAAAATTTGGTGTAAGGAAAGTGAAGGTATATATAAAATAGCACTATACTTATTTAAAGAGGTGAAAAATTGATAAAGGAAATAATAGTAGTTGAGGGAAGAGATGACGTAGCTGCTGTAAAAAGAGCAGTAGATGCTGAGATGATAGTCACAAATGGTTTTGGATTTCCTGAGGATCTTTTGGATAGAATAAAAGAAGCTCACAAAAAGAAAGGTATAATAGTTTTTACAGATCCTGATTTTGCAGGAGAGAAAATAAGAAAGATTATATCAAGAGAAATAAAAAATTGTAAGCACGCATTTTTGCCAAGAGAAAAAGCTACAAAAGAGGGGAATATAGGTATAGAGAACGCTAGTCCAAAGGATATATTGGATGCTTTAAAAAACGCAAAGGCAGAAGTAGAATATGAGAGAAAAGAATTTACAATTGATGATATGGTATATTATAATCTAGTAGGTAATGATAATGCTTCCAAAAGAAGAACTGAGCTAGGTAAAATATTAAAAATTGGTAAATGCAATTCCAAACAGTTTCTAAAAAGAATAAATAATTACTTGATTACAAGAGAAGAACTAGAAGAAGCAATTAGGAGGTTATAATATGGAGGAAGATAAGCTTTATTCTCCAAAAGTACTAAAAGACATTATACAAAAATATGGATTCAGATTTTCAAAGGGATTAGGGCAAAATTTCTTGATAGACGGTAATGTTATATCAAACATTGTAGATGTAGCGGATATTACAGAAAATGATGAAGTCATAGAAATAGGGCCTGGAATAGGAACTCTTACAACAGAAATGTGTAAGAAGGCGAAAAAAGTACTAGCAATTGAAATAGACAATAGATTATTACCTATACTAGAAGAAACGTTAGGTAAGTATGACAACTTTAAAGTGATTAACAATGATGTGCTAAAACTAGATTTACATAGTGTATTAGAAGAGAACTTTACAGGAGATAGTGTGAAAGTAGTAGCAAATTTGCCATACTATATAACGACACCGATAGTAATGAAAATACTAGAAAGTAGAGTAAACATAAAAAAGATAGTTATTATGGTACAGAAAGAAGTAGCACAAAGACTAAAAGCAACCCCAGGAAGTAAGGATTATGGTTCTATATCTATAGCGACAGGATATTACGCAAAGGCAGATATAGCTCTAATAGTACCAAGAAATGTATTTATGCCAAAGCCTAATGTTGATTCTGCAGTAGTAGTGTTAGATGTATATGACAAACCTAAAGTAAAAGTAGAAGACGAAGAATTGTTTTTTAGAGTTATAAAGTCAGCATTTGCAAAACGGAGAAAAACACTGTTAAATTCATTGAGTTCGGGATTTATATCATTAAATAAAGATGAGGTTAAAGAAGTACTCACAAAGTGTGATATAAACCCAGGGCTTAGAGGTGAAGTATTGTCCATACAGGACTATGCAGATATCACAAATGCAATAGTTAAGAAGCAACAAACAAAATAATATTAATAACAAACGTGGATATGGAATAGTTGCCACGTTTTTTTATTTGGAACATTATGAAATTAAATCACAGGAATATATTCAAGCTTATAAGCATATATATTTCAAACAGATAATAATATCTAGCATATAAGATGTTGAAGCTATATAAAATCATAAAAATAGTAAAACATTTAAAAATTTACACATATATTAGTAATAAGTATGTAAAGGAGGATGGATAAATTGACAGATGCAGCTTATTTAAGAAAATTTATTATGCTCAAACCATATACAGCAGGACAAAATTTAAAAGGATATCTCAAATTAGAAGTTAGAAATGGTATAGGAAAAACTGAAATAAATGTAGATGGGTTTAAAAATATTAAAGAAGAAGACGTACTTAATGCGTACTTAATGGCAAAAAAACAAGAAGAAGTAGTTATGGCAAAAATAGGAGCAATTGATATCAGACAAAATGGTAAAGGAAACTTGAAGTGGGAATTTAACCCTAAATCAGTAGATGATACAGGCTTAGCAGTAGAAGATTTTGATGTAATACTTATAGAATCAGGTAAAAAGAACCACAGACTAGCAGATGTTAAACTAACTGGTGAGCTCAAAGAAACAGATGATGATTTAACAGGATTAGTAAATCAATTTAGCAGTCTAAAAAAATCAATGAATTTTGAGGAAAAAAATATTGAAGAGGAAGCTGTAAAAACTGATACGACATATAATACTGTAGATTATAATAAGCCAGATACAGTTGAAAAAGCTGACTCATTCAAACAACAAGATAATATTAACAATGAAAGTGAGCAACAACAAATTATTGAAAATAACCAGATACAGCATGCTGATGATATTGCTTTAGAGAATAAAGACGACATAAAGTATGCTGACCCAGAAAATGGGTATGACAAGATACAATTTGCTGATAAAGACGAAACGTTAGAGAATCAGCAAACGGAGGCAACACATCTGACAGAAGAAGGCATGGTTCATCCAAATGAGAGTAAAGAGACAACAGAGACAGATAATCATGAAACAGAAGTTAAATATCTAACAGAAGAAGATATGGTTAAAGAAGGAGAAAGCTCAGATGAGACTATAACTGCTGAGCAAGCTATAAATAATATTGGTAATGAATTACCTAGTGGTGATGAGAAGGAACTAGATTATAAAGCATTTGATGAAGAACATAAGCAAAATATAGAGAATTTTTATGGGTATTCAGTAAATAAAACATATAACTATATGCAAAATGCTCTTAATTACAAAGATCAAGTTTATTCATATACAAAAAATATACTTAAATTTTTTGAAAATGCAGATGTATTAAAGACTAGATTAGAAGGCTATAAATGGTGGAAAATAGAATATAGTAGTAAAGATAATTACTATAGAACATTTTTGCCGTTCCACAATTATATACTTAATAACAGTGTACCATATCCATCAATGTTCAATGTTACTCCAACCTATAAGCTTATTAAAAAATATAAACATTATATCTTTGGCATTATGAGAGTAAATAAAGATTTGAAATACTATGTTTATGGTATACCGGGAAGATTTACAAAAACAGAACAACCATATGGCGGTATGACCGGTTTTTGTACTTGGTGTCCTAGAAAAGGCTTAAATCGTGAAAAATTAGGATACTGGCTATTGCATATAGATTGCTTGACTGGAAGAAATGCTAGACCTCTAAAACCTACACCTCCAAGATAAATATGCAACATTTATAAAATTCTTGATTAAAACCATAGAATGAGGGTATTATAGAATTACCAAGGATTTTATATATTTAGGAGGTAATAAAATGGCTAAAGAAGTAATAGTATATTCAAGCAATACGTGTCCTCATTGCACAACTGCAAAGGAGTATTTGGCAGAGAGAGGGATTAGCTATATAGAAAAAAATGTTTCAACTGATCCTGCAGCTAAAAAAGAGCTAATTAAAAAAGGATTTATGGGAGTTCCAGTGATTATTGTTGGAGATCAAACAATAACTGGATTTGATAAGGAAAAGCTAGACGAATTATTATAAATAAGAAATAAACTAGCATTAAAAAATAAGGTGGCCTATTAAGTAATAGGACGCCTTATTTTTTTATAAAACTTATTTAATTCGTTAAAGTCTATATTACTCATTAAGAGCTTTAAGTATAGGTTCTAATTCTAAACCATGTACAATCGCAGCTTGTTCTAAAGTCTCCATTTGAGCAGAAGGACAACCAACACAACCCATACCAAATCTCATAAGAATTGGAATCGCATCTGGCTTTTTGCTTAATATTTCACCAATTAACATATCCTTAGTAATAGCCAAAGTAATACCTCCTTTGTTAGATATTCAATATAATAATAACATATTTAAACACTATATTGAACAAATATATCTAAAATTTTATTATTACAAATTAAATTAAATTTATTCAAATTTATATAGTGTTATTTTTTAAGTTTTCTTTTAATTAAATCATTTAATATTTGACTGCAGTCAGCACAATCTGTAATATCAACGTTGCAGCATGGATTAACATGTACCATTACATCTTTTGCATTTATATTGTTATATACAATATTCTCAACATCCTCAGCTATTTTATGTCCCATTGCAACAGTGATATTGGGGTTTACAGCTATAATTACGTCTACAAAATATTGGCTTCCATGTTTCCTAGCTTTTATATCATTAATAGTGCGCACACCTTCATGAGCAATAATCTTGTCTATAAGAGAAGATAGTATTTCAGTATCAAGAGATGTATCCATCAATTCTTCATAACTGCTTTTGAAAATATCAAATCCAGCTTTTATAACAATAATGCTTACAATAACACCAGCTATAGGATCTAGAATACTAAAACCTAATCTAGAGCCAATTATGCCGATTAATGCTCCAATAGATGATAGTGCATCTGATCTGTGATGCCAAGCATCTGCAATCAAAGCAGTACTTTGAATTTTTTTACCAGTATTTATAGCTATTCTAAATTGTACTTCTTTAATTATAATGGATAAAACAGCAGCTACAATAGCTAGATTACCTGGCTTTATATCAGAGGGATTAATTATCAATTTAATAGAAGAATAACAGATATTAATACCTACAGCAATCAAAATCAATGATAGTATTAAAGCAGAAATAGATTCAGCTTTTTCATGACCATATTGATGGTCAATGTCTCTAGGTTTTTTTGCAATAATCAGACCTATAATAAGACCAATAGAGCTAAAAACATCGGATATAGTATGTATACCATCAGCAATTAAAGCATTAGAATTGTAAACAAAACCAACGATAACCTTGAATGCTCCTAAAATAATATTTAGAAAAACAGTTATCCACATAACTCTTTGTCCTTGTTCATATCTTGTAGAATGCATTTTTTCACCTCTCAAACAATCATACAAAAATATATTCCTGTATATTACATATTATCATCAAATCGGTCAAAAATAAAATAGATTAAACAAAAATAATTTAAAAGATAAAAAAGTGGGTATATAAAAAACAAGAAAATCCATAAAATTATTGATTAAATATTGGAGGTATTAATGTGAAAGTTCAAATTACTGATAAAGCAACAGAGATGTTAAAAGAGCAGTTAAGTAATAAAGCAAGTAATGAAGAGATCAGAATATATATAGCTGGTATTGGATGAGGTGGCCCAAAATTTGGGATTGCTTTGGATGAGCAAAAAGAAAATGATGATAGCTGTGAAAATGAAGGTATTAAATTTATCGCTGACAATGAAATGCTAAAGAATTATCCAGCATTTAATATTGATTATGTTAATAACTGGCTTAAAAAAGGATTTCATATAGTAGCAGGAAATAATAATAGTTGTAGAGGATAAAGAAATAGAGTATAATATATGCAGTAGTGATAATGATTATCAAAGTAAGATACATCCACATATTCAAGGGCTATCATTTGATAGCCCTAAAAAGGAGTAGAAAACTATGAGTAAAAAAACTATTGTAATAAGAATCACCAATATGACATGAGCATCATGTGCAAAGAGGATAGAGGATGCTCTATCAAAGAAAAATGGGATATTAAAAGCAGAAGTAAATCTTTTGTCAGGTAATGCTTCCATAACATATGATGAAGATACCATAAATGTTGCTGAAATAATAGATACTATTAAAAAAACAGGATATAAAGTCGAGGATGACAAGATAGTACTTAACATAAAAGGAATGAGTTGCTCAGCGTGTGCAGCTAGAATAGAACAAGTATTAAAAACAAAGCAGGGGATAACACAGGCTAGCGTTAACTTACCACTAAATAGAGCGGTGGTTTACTATAACCAGAGTTTAATTGACAGATCACAAATCATAGATGAAATCAATGCAGTTGGATTCTCAGCAACTGAGTACTCAGATTTAGAAATAGATAGCATAGATGAAAACAGAAACAAAGAAATAAAAAATTTAAAAATTCAATTAATAATAGCAATCGTATTTAGTTTGCCACTGTTCTCAGCTATGTTTTTTAATATGGCAGGTATAAATACTATATTATCTAACGGATATTTTCAATTAGCACTAGCTACTGTTGTTCAATTTTATGTAGGCAGGAGGTTCTTTTTAGGTGCATACCATTCTCTAAAGGGTGGAGGAGCAAACATGGATGTGTTAGTAATCACTGGAACTCTATCGGCTTATTTATATAGTGTTTATAGCGTATTTAAAGGCTTGAATGAGTATTATTTTGAGGCTAGTGCCGTTATAATCACGCTAGTATTACTCGGTAAATACTTAGAAACAGTAGCAAAAGGAAAGACATCAGAAGCAATTAAGAAACTAATGGATTTGAAAGCAAAAACAGCAAGAGTAATAAGAGATAATATTGAAGTTGAAATACCAATAGAAGAAGTAACAAAAGGAGATATTATAGTAGTTAGACCCGGCGAAAAAATACCAGTAGACGGAATCATTAAGCAGGGAAACTCTTCAATTGATGAGTCAATGCTAACGGGAGAAAGTGTGCCTGTTGACAAAGAAGCAGGAGACATAGTAATAGGTGCAACCATAAACAAATATGGAAGCTTTAAATATGAAGCAACGAAGATAGGTAAAGATACAGCATTAGCCAAAATAATTAAGCTAGTAGAAGATGCGCAAGTATCAAAAGCTCCTGTACAAAGACTTGCAGATAAAATTGCTGGAGTATTTGTCCCTACAGTTGTAACAATAGCAATAATAACATTTATAGCAACTTATATATACACAGGAGTGTTTTCGAGGTCATTAATACATGCAGTAGCAGTATTAGTAATAGCTTGTCCTTGTTCACTTGGGTTGGCAACACCAACTGCCATAATGGTGGGCACAGGTAAAGGAGCAGAGAATGGTGTGTTGATAAAGGGTGGCGAATATTTAGAAAAGGCTCATAAATTAGAAGCCATAGTGTTAGATAAGACAGGAACAATAACAAAAGGCAAACCAGAGTTAACAGATATAAAACCAATAGGCTCTCAAGAGGATGAACTTCTATTGATATCAGCTAGAGCTGAGTTATTGTCAGAGCATCCACTGAGCAAGGCAGTTATAGAAAAAGCAAAGGATATGAATATAGAGTTAGAAGAACCAGAAGAGTTTAAAGCTATACCTGGTAAAGGAATAGAGAGTATAGTAGATGGTGTTAACATAGTGATAGGCAATAGGAAGCTTATGGAGATGAAAGATATAAATATAGATGCTGTTTCTAAGGATATAACAGAGTTACAAAATCAAGGCAAAACAGCGATTATAGTGGCAAAAGAAGGTCAGGTAATAGGGACTTTGGGTATAGCGGATGTTATAAAGAAAAGTTCGAAACAAGCAATAGAGGATATGAAAAATATGGATATTGAAGTATACATGCTAACAGGCGATAATGAATTAACAGCTAAAACAATAGCTAAGCAAGTAGGAATAGATAATATCATTGCAGATGTATTACCACAAGATAAATCAAACATAGTAGAAAAGTTAAAACAAGAAGGCAAAACGGTTGGTATGGTAGGAGATGGGATAAATGATGCGCCAGCACTTGCTATAGCAGATGTAGGGTTTGCAATAGCAGCCGGAGCAGATGTAGCAGTAGAAGCTGCTGATATTACGCTCATGAGAGGCGACCTGAATGATGTTTTGTTAGCGATAAATTTAAGCAAAAGAACTATGAGAACAATCAGGCAAAATCTTTTTTGGGCATTTATATACAATGTAGCAGGGATACCGCTAGCAGCTCTTGGATTTCTTAACCCGATGATAGCTGGTGGAGCAATGGCTTTTAGCTCAGTGTCAGTGGTGTCTAATTCTCTGAGATTAAAAAAATATAAACTTAGAAGATAGAACAAGAATAATTTAGCAAACTAAATTACTTGAAAATCAGTAAGTAATAGAATAAAATATAAACAAGCAAATAAAAGCCCTTCTTTATTACGTGAAGGGTTTTTTATAAGTTATATAATAATTTTTGGAATGTTATATATAATTTTGCTCATAATAAATAATATTAGAAATTCAATAGATTAGTTAACAAAGGAGTGATGGAAATGGATGAAGGGCCTGGATTATATTGCTTTAACAAAAACTTAATAAAAAGATCTGTAGGCAAATTTATTTTCATGATTCCTGATCATCTAACTAGATTTGTCTATAGGTAAAAATCTATATTAGAGGTGATAACAATGCTAGATATATATAAAACTATAGACAATAATCTAATTAAGATGGATTCGTTTGATGAAAAGTGTTGGATTAATTTAATAAACCCAACACCAGAAGAAATAGACAAAGTAGCAACTGAACTTGAGGTTGATATTGATTTTTTAAAGGCACCACTTGATGATGAGGAAAGTTCAAGGATTGAAATTGAAAATAACCAAATATTTATTTTAGTCGATGTCCCTGTAGTGGAAAAAGAAGACGATTCTTATGTCTATTACACACTTCCATTAGGTATTATACTATTAGAGAAGAAGATTATTACAATATGTTTAAAAGAAAACTATGTAATTAATCAATTTGTTAAAAATAGAGTTAAAAACTTTTATACATTTAAAAGAAATAGATTTCTATTACAGTTACTGTTTAGAATATCTTCAATATATCTAATTTATCTTAAGCAAATTGATAAAATGAGTAGTAATATAGAAAAACAGTTACACAAATCTATGAAAAATAAAGAATTAATACAGCTCCTAGACTTAGAAAAAAGCTTAGTGTATTTTTCTACATCACTTAAAGCTAATGAAATAGTATTAGAAAAGATTCTTAAGCTTGAAGTAGTAAAACTATATCCAGAGGATCAGGATTTACTAGAGGACGTTATAATAGAAAATAAGCAGGCAATAGAGATGGCTACAATATACAGCAATATACTAAGTGGTATGATGGATGCTTTTGCATCAGTTATATCAAACAACCTTAATATTGTGATGAAAGTGTTAACATCTATAACTATAATAATGGCAATACCGACGATGTTTGCAAGTTTCTATGGAATGAATGTGACTCTGCCAATGCAAAATTCACCATATGCTTTTGCTGTTATAGCTACCATGTCAGTGCTGTTTTCAGCTATAGCATTTGTGTTTTTATTAAAGAAGAATATGTTTTAACATAAGACGATGACTTTGTCGTCAACCTAAGAGGATGTCTAAAATGCATCCTTTTTTTTATATTATCAAATCATTTAACTTTCACGAAAAGCAATGTGCAACATACTATATTATATGTAGTTTATACACTATTAAAAAGGTGTGTAAGTAATCTGGAATAATTAAGGGACTGCTTAAGGATGATAATATCTTAAGACAGCCCCTATAGAATTATAGCTACAAAAATATAATAAGAGCCTATTTCGGATTATCTCACTTGATTTTACATGTAAGGGGGAAATAGCTTGTATTTTGATAATGATATTTATTTAAGAGTTTTTGATATATATAGAAATGAAGTAGTAACAAAAAAATTGAATATAGTCATGGAATCAGTTCTAGCATTACAGGTTGATTTAAATTTTGGTTTAGATTTTATAAAATTACAGTCAATAATAGTTAGGACCAACTTGCTTCGTAAAATGCAGTTATATGGAGGGAAGAGGTGCCATAAATATAGTAACTGTGATATATGTAACAGCGGTCACTGTATAGATTATATGACGCATGATTCAATGAAAAAGTTGTGGAAAAAAGACTATGAGAAAAACATAGCCATACTAAAAGAAGCAATAAAAGCAACAGATGGCTATATAGTAACATATGAGGGCAAGCCTATAGACGCAAGGTTTAATTATACATGTGGTGGAGGAACAGAAAATTCGGAGAATGTAATAAATAATAAAGTTAGTTATTTAAGAAGAGTCTTATGTGATTATTGTAAAGATTCGCCACATTGGATGAAAATAAAAGAACTAGAAATCACAGAAATAGAAAAAAAGCTTGGAGTACTATTTGTGAAAGGGAAAACCATAAAAGATAGCTCTATAATGGAAGGGTATATAGACGAAATAAATAGAGATGAAACAGGTAGGGTAGCAAATTTAAAAATCGGTGGCAAATATTTTGACGGACTAGAGGTAGCGAGGCAATTGGGCTTAGAATCCACGAGATTTACCGTAGCACCCTCAACAATAAAGTTCTTGGTACGTGGTAAAGGTGATGGGTTAGGTTTATGTCAATGGGGCGCTAAAGAGATGCTGAGCAGAGGATTCTCTATAGAAGAAGTATTGCGTTACTACTATACAGGAGTAGATTTAATCAAAATAAATAAACCTAGCAAAGAAAAACCACTCCAAAGCAAAATTATAGTACTAGACGCTGGGCATGGAGGAGAGGATTCAGAGGATGCTTATGGGTTCAATGGTATTAGGGAAAAAGATATAGCACTGAATATGGTTAAAAGCCTAAAATCAATATTAGAGGATTTGGGAGTAAAAATATATTTAACTAGAGATAAAGATGAATTTGTATCATTAAAACAAAGAGTAAATTTTAGTAACCAAATAAGGCCTCATTTTTTTATTAGCATTCATTTAAATAGCATAAAGAATAAGAGTGTTAAAGGTAGTGAAGCTTATCATTACAGAGATGATGAAGAGAGTAAAAAATTGGGTAAAATAGTATTGAAAAAATTAAACGAAGAGCTTAATGTGACCAACAGAGGTGTTAAAAGTGCGGATTTTTATATGCTGAGAGAAATAGGAGTTAGTGCGCTTCATTTAGAGGCAGGGTATCTTTCAAACGAAGAGGAGACGATTAAATTTACAAAACAAGACTATATTAACAAATACGTTAAGGTCATTGCGGAGTCATTAGTAGAATATTTTTTGTATTAAAACGAGAAATTAGACAATAATAAGAATATGAGAGATTAAGAGGATAAAGCAAATATTTTATTAAAATCAGCGTATATCTAAAAAAAAATATTTGACAATACATGCTATATAATAGTATAATAATTATTTATAGTTGACAATCATTAGTAAGTATGGTATCATAAATATAATGGATTATGTATGTTGAACTGAAAGAAGGTGATTGTTTGGCTAATAGAGAGAACTTAGCAAGAAGAAGCAATTTAGAAGAGATCAGAGAAAACGTAAAAGGTTACATTGGCGAGAAAGTTAGACTAAAAGCTAATAAAGGCAGAAAAAGGACCACAGTTAGAGAAGGCGTATTAGAAAATGCATATCCAAGTATATTTGTTGTTAAAATAAAGGGCGGATACAACTCTGTAAGAAGAGTATCATATAGTTATTCAGATATTTTGACCGAGACAGTGGAAGTAGTAATTTGTAAAGAAGAAAAAAAAATTCAGATATGTTAGTGGTGGGCCGTCGTAGTTAGGCGGTTTTTTACTGTTTATATTAAGATAAGTATTAATTTAGTTGAATATAAAGTTAAATCTGTTATAATAAAATATATCACCTTAATTAAAATAAAAAATTCAAACAAATGATAAACTAGACAGTTAAGAGGGAGATGACTATGAAGAAGAAGATCTGTATATTATTAGCACTTATTATGTTAGTTTCGGTTGGTTGCAAAGAAAAAAAAGCTTTAGTAACCAATGTTATAAATAAAGTAGCAGAGAAGCAAAACGAAGAAAAACAGCCAGATAAGCAAGATGATAATAAAACTGAAAAAGAGCAAGAGAAACCAAAGGAATACTATGGTCAAGCACTTAGCTCATCTAGGAAGAATGGCTCAGTGAAGGTTTACGAAAAGCCAGATAACAAAAGCAAAGCTATTTGCTCAATCAAAGATTTAGAGATGGTTAAACTTCTAGAAACAGTACCATATGGATGGTTCAAAGTAGAAGTAGATGACAACAAAATTGGCTATATGGACGCAAGAAGAGTTAGAGCCGAAGAAATTCCACCACATAAATATAGTGAAAAAGCAGATGGATACAACTTAGTATTTACACATAGTGACCAAAAACTAAAAATATATAAAGATGGGCAGTTAGTTAAGGAGTGTTTAGGGTCAAGTGGATTATGGGATTACTTTACACCAAAGGGTGTATTTGAGTTAGAAAAGAAAAGAAGAGGAAAATGGGCATATATAGACAGATTCAATATGGGATTTAAATATTGGGTAGGATTTAAAGGTATATATTTATTCCACTCAGTTCCATACAATAAAAAACAAGAGCTTTTAGTAGAAGAAGAGAAAAAACTTGGTGAGCCGGCAAGTCATGGTTGTATAAGATTACCGGTAGAGATTGCAAAATATATATACGAAAATGTACCAGAAGGTTCAAAAGTTTTGATATATTAGTTTAGAAGAAATAGGTATCTTTACAGATACCTATCAGACTGTAGACAAAAGCCCAATTTCTGCGTTGTTGTTAAAATTTCCGTTGCTCACTTACCTCTAAGTAAGCTCTGCTACTCAATTTTAACACGCCTTGAAATTGAACTCTTACTACAGTCTGCTATTTAGATGACTTTGTCATCAACCTAATAGGTATCTTTACAGATACCTATTATTTTTTTGATTCATAATACTTAAAAGTTAGAAGAACCTTAGCTATGTAAAATAAAATATCCTTGATGTATAAAAAAATCACTAGTCAATTGACCCAAAACAACAACAAAAGAGACATATTACTCTAATAAGGATTAAAACAACATCTCTTACCATTTAGTTCCCAAGGAAATAGTTTTAGAAAAGGGTTTTTTCTTAAAGAAACCATTTTTTTGACTTTCAGGCATAGCGATTGTTTTCCACATATTGTTGTACAAGCTATTTCTCATAGTATTTATATTGAAAGAAGAATAAACAGTAGATAATGCAAAGAGACCCTCTATCCATGCTATTAACTCTAGAGCTAAAGCATTGGTATCCAAATCTTTTCTTATTTTATTGTCTTTTTTACCTATCTCAATCATTTTAATAAACACATTTTTTAAAGTATCATAATAACGATCTATCCTTTCTTTTACCGCACAAAAACGATTTATGCCTAGATGTAATAAGTTCAGCATATTAACTGGTTTATCATAGCTATTGCCGACAAGTAAAGATAAATTACTATTAAACTCAAAAAGCGTAGTAAAAATTGACTCAAGCATTTGTCTAGATGATTTAATATTTTTTATAGAATCCGTCAGACTTTTTTCTAGAGAATCCATTATGTAATTTATACAGGTTGTAAATAGGTCTTCTTTGCTTCGGAAATAATAGTAAATAGATGGTTTTTTAATACCAATATCCTCAGCAATCATCGAAAGGGACGTTTTTTCATATCCCCAAATCAAAAAATTTTTAATAGATGCAGTAATTATCTTATCTTTCGTAGTCAACATAACTCCTCCTTTACCGACCGTTAGGTAGATTATATTATAAAATTAGAGTAAAGTGAAGTGCTTTTTTGTTGTTGACATGGGAAAAATAAGCTTTTATAATGTGGATGTATCGGGAAATGACTATGACACATGGGAAATATTCAGACAATTTAAAAAAATAATAATTATCTGCAAGATTAAAAATATAAAATAGTTTCTAACAGAATAGTAAAGACTATCTGTAGAATATACTTCCGGAAGAAAAAAATATTTACTTAGGAGGCTTTGAAAATGAATAAGAAGTCACAAGCTAGGCCTTTTATAACGGCAGATAAAATATTGCCTGAATTCACAGGATTATCAATATTTATGGGTGTATTGTTAGCTGTTATATTTGGTGGAGCAAATGCATATTTAGGATTGAAGGTAGGGATGACAATAAGCGCATCAATACCAGCAGCAGTTATATCTATGGGTATTGTTAGAGGTTTATTAAGAAGAGAATCAATACTAGAAAACAATATGGTGCAAACAATAGGATCAGCAGGTGAGTCATTGGCTGCTGGTGCAGTGTTTACTTTACCTGCTTTATACATATGGAGCAGAGAGTGGAACATGAATGTAACAAGCTTTTTCACAATAACAGCTATAGCTTTATGTGGAGGAATATTAGGAGTATTATTCATGGTACCACTTAGAAAAGCACTCATAGTTAAAGAACATGGTGTATTACCTTATCCAGAAGGAACTGCTTGTGCAGAGGTATTATTGGCAGGAGAAAAAGGTGGATCAAAAGCAAAAGCATGTTTCACAGGACTCGGAATTGGAGCATTATACAAATTTATAGCTGATGGATTAAAATTATTTCCTAGTGAAATAGAGACAACTATACCTGGCTATAAAGGGGCAGCTATAGGAGCAAATGTATTGCCAGCATTATTAGGAGTTGGATTTATTATTGGACCTAGAATATCAGCTTATATGCTTGCAGGAGCAGTACTTGGATGGTTTGGATTTATACCATTGATAGCAAACATAGGTCAATTTGGAGAGATCATAATGTATCCAGCGACTGATCCAATAGGGATACTTTCGCATGGAGATATTTGGAATTATTATATAAGATACATTGGTGCAGGTGCAGTTGCATTTGGTGGTATATTTAGTTTAATAAAATCTTTGCCATTAATTGTGCAAACATTTAAAGATACTATTAAAGATTATAAATCCAATATAAGTGGAAATTCAGAAACCAGAACAGATAGAGATATGCCTATCAAAATAGTTATTATAGGCAGTTTGACAGTTGTATTAGCAATGATGATGTTACCAATAATACCAGTAGGTTTTGGAGGGGCATTGTTGATAGCTATATTTGGATTCTTTTTTGCAACTGTATCATCAAGAATTGTTGGATTGGTAGGTAGTTCATCAAACCCAGTATCAGGGATGACAATAGCAACTTTAATAATAACAGCAATTATATTTAAAGCAGCTGGTAATAACGGTCATGAAGGTATGATAGCAACGTTATCAGTTGGAGCTGTTATATGTATTATAGCAGCAATGGCTGGAGATACATCTCAGGATTTAAAAACAGGATTTTTAGTTGGAGCAACTCCAGCAAAACAACAATATGGTGAATTAATAGGTGCAGTAGCAGCAGCTTTAGCAATAGGAGGAGTATTGACATTATTAGATGGTGCATATCAACTAGGCTCAACAGAGTTACCAGCACCGCAAGCAACATTGATGAGGTTGGTAATAGAAGGTGTTATGGGAGGAAGTTTACCTTGGGCATTAGTATTTACAGGAATAGGAGTAGGTGTGACTATAGAGCTATTAGGGTTGCCAGTACTTCCTATAGCGATAGGGTTATATTTACCGATACATCTAAGTACTCCGATAATGGTTGGAGGAGTTATTAGAGGCATTCTTAACAAAATCCACGAAAATAATGATGAAAGACGTGAAGAGATTAAATCAAAAATTGATTCAGGAATACTTTATTCATCAGGGCTAATAGCAGGAGAAGGATTGTTAGGGATAGTATTAGCTGTATTTGCAGTATTAGATATTGACTTTGGATTAGGTATCAATATTGGAAGAATAGGAGCGTTAATATGCTTTGGATTATTAACATATACGCTAATAAAAGCGTCATTACTCAAAAAGGTGAGTAATAAATAAGACTTAATTATAATGATTTAAATTTTACATTTAGTATAAACTATGATGATTAACGAGGTGCGATTATGAGAAAAAAAATAAAGAAGACAGATAATTTTTTAGAGTTAATCCCAGTTAGGAAGGAATCACAAGAATGGATTTTCAATGATCAAGAGTTAGTTCAAATAATAATACCTAGGAATGGAGTATTGGATAAAGCGGTTAGAGTGTTTTTTAAAACACCTAAGGTCATGAAAATAGATTTAGATGAACTTGGAACAACAGTTTGGATAGCTATAGATGGAAAAAAGACAATTGAAGAAATAGGGAAAATAGTAAAAAAGAAATTTGGAGATAAAGCAGAACCATTGTACGAACGACTGGGTACTTATATCAATATTTTAAGAAATAACAAATTTATAACACTGGAGACTAATTAGATGTTTTCTTTTATTTATAAAGTTTTAATTATTGCAGTAACAGTAGCTTTCTTAGGTTCATGGGGAATTATAAAACAACAGAGAAAAGAACAAGAACTTATAGATAAGTTATATAATAAAGCCTCAAAAAAAATCATCAAAGCTTTAAAAATCAATGATTCTTTGTCAGATAAACAAATAGAGGTTATTTTAAAAAACATTAAAGCTTCATTATTTTGGAGTAAGAGTCAGATTAAAGTAACAAATGTAAACACTTTGAAAAAAGAGTTGCTTAAAAAGATGATAGATAAAGATATGATAATCACTAGAATTAATAAGGGGAAAGTAGTATATTGTTTGAATAAAAATTGATTAACATAAAGATTTTTAGTATCAAATAAAGACAGGTAAGAAAACATGAAACAAAATTGTCTTATAAGTATATATCATCTATACGAGGTATTTGAGTATTTACTAAGTATTAAGAAGATTTATTGATTTAAAATTAGAAATATTAAGGGCTGTCCATTTGGACAGCCCCCTTTTAATGCTCCTATCCAAAACAATCAAAAGTTGTATTTTCACAGTACCTATGCTGCTTTTTTAAATAATGGTGTTCTCGGGTATTTCATTTAAATTAACCTTTTTAACATATCATATTTCTGATTTATTGTTTATAATATCACCATACTTCAGAGTGTAAAAAAATCGGCAGATAATTGTGTATAAATGATTGCCCTTTAACGTCAGCTGGGTTATAGTAACCCTCATTAGAGACTTTTTTTATAGACCATATCAATTACCGTTTCATTTCCAACAAAATACCTAGCTGGTACACTAAAACTACTATCTTCGTATCCTGGCACAGGTGATATTAGAATAAATCTTTCTTTTTTCAAAAACGGCACTCTCCTTAAACTCAATAAATATAAAGTATGAATGTAATATTATTTGATAGAGATATGTAATGAATAAAAAGAAGTGTTAAAAATGAAAAAAGTGGACATTAAAAAATAAAAACATGCATATATATTAATAGATATAGGTCTGTATAAGAAAGCGATAAACTATTGCCACATAAATAGTGGAATAATTAATAAGGAGGGTGAATATGTCTGTAGAATTGATAAGAGATTTACTAAAAATAGAACAAACAGTTGGAAAAGAGCAAACCCAAGCATTAGTAGAGGGTGAGATTTTATGTCCAGAATCAAGACCAAAAATCGAAAAAATATTAAACTTAGATGGGAAAGCAGAGATAACAAAAATTAAAGTAATAAAGGATAGACTATTGATTAGTGGAGAGATAAAGTTTGATCTATTATACAAATCATTAGAAGAAGAAAGTCCAGTCAATACAATAAAAGCCAGAACAGATTTTAACGAAGAAATAGATTTAATAGGAGCACAAGATAACATGGTACCAGAAGTTAATATAGAAATAGAACATTTAGAATACGATAAAAGTAGTGAAAGTAAAGTAGACGTGAAAGCTGTTTTATCGATAGATGGAAGAATAAAATCAAAAAATACAATAGACATAATAAAAGACATAAGAGGTTCTGAAGGTTTGCAAGTCAAAAGAGAAAATATTAAATACAATCACATAATAGGAAATAGTGCTAACAAAATATTAATAAAAGAAGCATTTGAAATTAAAGATTATATGCCAGATATAATAGATGTATTGAGAATAAATGCAAAAGCATTCGAGAGAGAGACGAAAGTAGTAGACAATAAAGTTATTATAGGTGGAATAGTGGAGTTATCAGTACTCTATAGTGGAGAAGATAAGAATATAAACAATATGAAAAAAGAAATACCATTTACACATTTTACAGAACTAGAAGGTGCATTAAAAGACATGAATTCAAGTATAAACTTAAACTTACAGGAGCCGACTGTTAAAATTAACGAAGACATAGAAGGCAAGAATAGAATAATTGACTTTGAAGGATATATAAACATAGGATGCGAAGTTTACGAGCAAAAAGAAAAAGAAATAGCAATAGACACATATTCAGTTAGCAAAGAGTATAATTTAGAAAGACAAGAAGTTGATGTATTAGAATGTTTAGCTAATATAGCAACAAAAGAGACATTCAAAGGAAGTATAAAAGTAATAGATAATACTGATATAATAAAAGATATATATACAGTAGAGGCTAAGCCGATCTTAACAGAGCATAGAATACTCGACAACAAGATGTTTATAGAAGGTATAATAGAATTAGGGATGCTTTACTTAGAAGAAGAAGGAGAGGAAATAAAAAATTCAACAATAGATATGCCATTTAAGACATTTGTAGATATAGATGGAGCTGAGGAGAGTACGGGTGCAGAGGTCAAAGTTAATTTAGATAACGTAAAATATAGCAAATTAAGCTCTAAAGAAGTAGAAGTAGAAGTATCATTAAAGAATAACATAAAAATCAATCGCATCAGAAATATAAGCTTAGTAACAAATATGGAAGAGTTAGATAGTGAAATAGATATATCAAAGCAACCTAGCTTAACAGTTTATATGGTTCAGCCTAATGAAACTATTTGGGATATAGCTAAGAAATTTAATACAACAATAGATGATTTAGTATCAACAAATGACATAATATCATTAGACAATATTATGCCAGGAGAAAAGATTATCATACAGAAAAAAATTAATATAGTGTAAATAATACACCTGATAAGTCGCTAAGAGATGTAAGATAGCATCTCTAGCGACATTTTTTATTATATAGAATATAACAAAAAATTAAAGTAAAGTACTCCGTATTTTTAACAATAAAAAATATTTTTGATTTATACTAATAAGAGTTATATAATTATATAATGAGCACAATATCGATTGAGAGTAATAACCTGATTTTTTACATAAAACTAAAGATAGGATAATAAATGGAGTGATGATATGAAAGATTTGCACATAAAAGCCTATGCAAAGATTAATCTATCATTAGATGTCATATCAAAAAGAGAAGATGGGTACCATAATCTAAATATGATTATGCAACAAATTGACATATATGATGAACTTACGTTAATAGAAAGTAATGACATAATAGTAGAATGTGATAACATAAAAATACCAACAGATTCTAGAAACCTAGTTTACAAAGCTTGGAAAGCTATAACTAAAAAATATAGCTTAGAAAAAGGAGTACGTATAATAATCAACAAAAACATACCAGTAGCGGCAGGATTAGCAGGAGGAAGTTCAGATGCAGCAGCAGTATTAAAAGGGCTTAATAAGCTATGGCAATTAGGAATAAGTGATCAAGAATTAATGAATATAGGGATAGAAATAGGAGCGGATGTTCCATACTGTATAAGTGGAGGAACTATGCAGGCAGAAGGAATAGGCGAAAAATTGACTAAACTAGATTCATATAAAGGCAAATTAGTATTAATAGCTAAGCCAGATATTGATGTATCTACAGCATATGTATACGGAAACTTAGATCTTGACAAAGCACAAAGCAACCATCCTAACATAGAAAAAATAAAAGAATATATAAGAGTAAATGACATAAAGTCCTTATCTAAGCATATGGGAAATACACTAGAATCAGTAACCATTTGCAAATATCCAGAAATAAATGCTATAAAACAAAAGATGGTAGAGTACGGAGCCTTGGGAAGCTTAATGAGTGGTAGTGGACCGACAGTTTTTGGACTATTTGATAATGAAAAGGATTTAGACAATTGTTATCATAAGCTGAAAAATACAGTGAAGTACGTCGCAAAAACAGTAACTATATAAAAATCTGATTGGAGGGGAAAAGATGAATGAGCTTCAAGGATTAAATTTAAACAATTATAAACCGTTAAGAGAAATAGTGTTTAATCATCTTAGAGAAGCTATAATAAAGGGTGTATTAAAACCAGGGGAAAGATTGATGGAGATACAGCTAGCAGAAAAATTAGGAGTAAGTAGAACTCCAGTAAGAGAAGCAATAAGAAAATTAGAGCTAGAAGGATTAGTAATAATGGTAGCAAGAAAAGGTGCGTATGTAGCCGATGTATCACTCAATGATATAATAAATATATTTGAAATCAGAGGGGCATTAGAAGAGCTAGCGGCTCAGTTAGCAACGGAGCGTATAAGTGATCAAGAACTGATGTTGCTTCAAGCCAAACATGCAGAGTTTGAAGCCTGTTTTTACAAAGATGATAACGATTTAAAATTACAAAAAGACATAGAATTTCATGACATAATATATAAAGCTACAAGGAATAATAGATTGATAAGTATGTTGGATGGATTAAGAGAGCAAATTGGAAGATATAGAAAAACATATATGAACAGTTTTGATTTAGCGCATAAAGCAGGAGTGGAGCATGAAAAACTATTAAGTGCAATAGTTAATAAAGATGGCAACGTGGCAAAAGAATGCGCAAGAGCACATATTGAGTCATTAAAAGAGAATATATTACAGCAATCAAAAAATAAGCTAGGGATATAATACAACAGTCTATAGCATTGAGGAGGATAGCTGTATGTATGACTTTGTAATTGTTGGAGGAGGACCAGCAGGTGCCACATTAAGTAGATTGATAGATAAAAAGTACAAAATACTTATTATAGAAAGAAGAACCTTTAAAGATGAATTTTCTGCATCTAGTTACAAATGCTGTGGAGGATTGTTAGCTCCAGATGCACAAAAGGTGCTTGCACAAATGAGTTTAGGATTACCAAAAGAAGTTTTACAGAGCCCGCAGATATTTGCAGTAAGAACTATTGATTTGAATACATCAATAGAAAAGTACTACCAAAGGCACTATATAAATATTGATAGGCAAAAGTTTGATGAATGGCTATTATCATTACTAGCTGAAAACGTGGAAATTAAAAAAGGGTGTATATATAAAAAATATAAACAAGAAAATAATCAAATAGAAGTATACTTTACATATAAAGGGAAATTGCATATTGTTAAAACAAAGCATCTTATAGGAGCAGACGGAGCAAATTCAATAGTACGAAATCAAATGTCCGATACTAGAAATGTCAGAGAAAACTATATATCTATACAAGAATGGTACAAAACAGATAGGCATCACTCCTATTTTGGAGCAATATTTGATAAAACGATAACCGATTTTTATTCTTGGGTTATTCCAAAAGGAGAATATTTATTATTAGGGTCAGCACTTAATAATGATGCTAAGGTTTTAGAGAAATTTGATAGGTTAAAACAAAGGTTAGAGTCTAGAGAGTATTTTAAATTTGGCGAAAAAGTCAAGAGGAATGGTGCATTTATAATTAGACCTCGTAGAAAGAAGCATATATATATAGGTAACGATAAGATATGGTTAATAGGAGAAGCAGCAGGCTTCATTAGTCCAAGCTCGGCAGAAGGGGTGAGCTATGCATTTAGAAGTGCTATATTGCTTGCAGAAGCAATCAACAAATATTATAACGTATATAATCAATACAAAAAGAGTTCTAATATCTTAAAAACAAATATATTATTAAAAATGATAAAAAGCCCTGCAATGTACCAGCCAACCCTAAGAAAGCTGGCAATGAAATCTGGAATTATGAGTATACGTAAAATGATGGAATAATAATACTGAAATATTAGAAATGTTTCTATATGAAAATAATATAGAGACATTTCTTTTTTTTATTCCAATACAAAAATGCATAACAAAACATCAATAGCAAATAATAAATCTATGTTTATAGGTATTATTTTAAGAATAGAAGAGTGGTGATACACATTTTAAAAACATTTGTAAAGCAAATCAATAACATAGCTAATATATATTTTGTATTTTTATTAGTTTTCATAGGTGTTTTTACATATTTTGGAGATGCAAAAAGATTTAAAAATTTAGGACTTGATAAAGAAACAAAAATTGCAAAAGTAATAGGCGTTATTTATATGATAATAGGACCAGTGTTGTTTGGTTTATCAAAACTAATCAAATAAACAAGAAAAGAGGGTTGGTATGAGGCTATTAAATAGAAAAGATGATGATAAAAATAAAAAAGATATAGCGATACCATTTGACAAAGAAATCGAAAAAAACATATCAACTATAAGAGAGACTCTAAAAGACTGTGATGACATAATCTATAGAGAATTTTTAGTAGGGCAAAGGCAAAATCATAAAATGGCAGTCATATTTACGGATGGACTTGCAAACAAAGATCAAGTGAGTAATTTTGTTTTGGAGTCATTAATGCAGCAAGCTAGAATGACAAAACCACAAATAGATGATCAGAGTTACGATCTTTATGATTTAATTGTTAAAGGAAGCGTAGCTATGACAGAAACTAATCAGATAGAAGATCTCAAAGAAGCAATCGATAACATACTGATTGGAGAAACAGTATTATTAATAGATGGATATCAAAAGGCAGTGGTAGTTGGGACAAGAGGATGGCCAATAAGAGGATTATCAGAACCTGAGACAGAGACA
The DNA here is from genome assembly GCF_056892235.1 of Abyssisolibacter sp. ZYX002. Lineage (NCBI taxonomy): Bacteria > Bacillati > Bacillota > Clostridia > Eubacteriales > Clostridiaceae > Abyssisolibacter > Abyssisolibacter sp. ZYX002. Next base: position 89,014 of record NZ_JARMXH010000007.1, on the reverse strand, counting down.
GTAATAAGAGGACCCAGAGATGGTTTCGTTGAAACCGGAAAAGTAAATACAACACTAATCAGAAGAAGAATACGAGACCCAAAGCTAAAATTGAAATATATACAAATAGGTAAGCGATCAAAAACAGATATAGCAATAATGTATATAGAGGACATATGTAACGATAAACTTCTAAAAGAAGTAAACAATAGATTAAAGGACATAGATATAGATGCAATCATAGACAGTTCATATATAGAGCAACTTATACAAGACAATTCTATATCTCCATTTCCACAAGTAGAGAATACAGAAAGACCCGATGCCGTTGCAGCAGCATTATATGAGGGTAGAGTAGCTATTATAGCCGATAATACTCCATTTGCATTATTAGTTCCAGCAACACTTGATATAATGCTTCAATCATCAGAGGATTACTATGACAGATGGACAATAGCATCATTTGTTAGAATTATAAGATATTTAGCACTTATCATGACATTAACACTTCCGGCTTTATATATAGCAATAACATCATATCATCCTGGAATGTTACCAACAGGACTTGCGTTGTATGTTGCAGCAACAAGGATGGGTGTTCCTTTTCCAGCATTCATAGAGGCATTTATGATGGAAATGACATTAGAATTACTAAGAGAGTCTGGAACTAGAATAGCAGGTCCAATAGGTACAACAATAGGGATAGTAGGAGGTTTAGTTATAGGGCAAGCAGCAGTAGAAGCAGGAATTGTTAGTCCACTAATGGTAATAATAGTAGCTCTTACAACTATATCTTCATTTGTATTACCAAATTACAGCTTTGCATCTGGCATACGATTGACAAGATTTTTTATGATGGCAGCAGCAGCAGTATTGGGATTATACGGAATGATGCTCGCATTGATAATACTAGGCACACATCTAGCAGATTTAAAAAGCTTTGGCTCACCTTATCTAGCACCATATTCTAGCTTTGTAAATCAAAGCCAAGATATAGAGGACAGCATAGTTAGATTTCCATTTAAGCTTATGAAAAGGAGACCGATGTTTTTATCAGTAAAAAATAAAGTCAGGATGAGAGACAATAGTATTAACAAAGGAAAAAACAAAGAAAAAAATGAAAAACAATGAGGTGAGCATGATGATTGCTAACAATAGAAAAATAACAAAAGCGCAAAATGTAACCATGATGATATCTTCAGTAATAGGGGTAGGGATATTATCACTTCCCAGTGATTTGGCAGAAGTAGTGGGAACAGACGGATGGATAATATTGATAATAACAGGACTACTATCAATGGCAGCACTTTATGTAATAACAAAGCTGATGCTTTCATATAAAGACTATACACTAATTGAGATAGGAAGAGAGTTAGTAGGAAGACCAATAGGAGATATAGTGTCATTAGTGTATTTGATTTATGCAATAATATATATTGGGTTAATAGTGAGAATATTTGCAGAAGTGGCAAAGATGTTTTTGCTAATTAATACACCAATAGAAATTATAATAATTACAATGCTACTAACAACTGCTCATCTAACAAGAAAAGGAATAGAATGTATAGCAAGAATCATACAGGTGACTATCCCATTAGTAATAATACCTATAATTATACTATGGCTTTCACTATTTCCAAACCTAGATATAAGTAACATATTACCCGCATTTAGGACAAATTTTATATCTATGGCTAAAGGCATCCCAGTAGCATTTTTCAGCTTTACAGGTATAGAAATAATTTATTTTACTACAATATACGTTAAAAATCCCAAAAAAAGTATTAAATTTAATATGATAGCACTGGCGAGTATAGTTGGCATATATATAATGGCATTTATAGTGTGTATATTTAGATTTGGGAAAGAAGAGACAGTGCATTTGATATGGCCCACACTATCATTGATGAAAACTATAAATCTACCCGGAGCATTTATAGAAAACGTAGAAGGGGTAGTAATGGCTCTATGGGTACTTATGGTGTTAGGAACACTAGTAGTGCAGTTTTATTGTGGAGCTCAAGTGCTTTCAAGGGTTACGGGATCAAAAGAGTTTGATTTCTTTGTATTACCAATGATTTTATTTATATACTTTGTAGCCTTATTGCCAGATAATATAGTGTCAGTATATAACTACATTTATATGTTAAATAAATACTTATCATCATTTTTGATTATAGTCGTTCCAGTAGTGTACTACATAGTATCACTGTTAAAAAAGAAAAAAAGGGGGACAGCAAATGAGTGATAAAAAGATTAGAGTGATATTATATCAGCTTATATTAATAGTGCTCCTAACGGGTTGCTGGGACAAAGTAGAAATAAACGAAAGGGCATTTGTATCAATAATAGGAATAGACAAATATATACAAGAAGGCAATAAAATTCCATTAGACTTGGAAAGGTTTGAGGTGACATACGTATATCCAAATCTTATGGCTATAGGTAAAAATGCAAAAGGCACCCCTATATTTTCTATAAGTGATGTGGGAAATAATTTATTTGAAGTATCAAAAAAGCTTACAACTACATCAAACAAGACAATATTCCTAGCACATACAAAAGCTATAATATTGGGTGAAGAATTGCTCAGGAATCAAAACATATTACATAAAGTACTAGACGGATTATCAAGAGACCCTTCAATAGGTAGAAAAGCCAACGTCTTAATAGCAAAAGGAAAAGTAAAAGAGCTATTAACAATCAAAGCAGATGTAGAGCCAATGTTAGGAGTATACATTTCAGAGCTCTTAAAAGCAAAAGAAAGAGGAGGTAGATTTTTACCAATTACATTGGGCGATTTACTACAAAAACTACATAACCAAGGAACTGCATTAATGCCTGTGATTAGTTCATATGGCAATAGATTAAGGATTAATGGGTCAGGGATAGTTAAAAATTACGAGCTTGCAGGATACTTAAATGGCGTTGAAAATGAAAGTATTATGATTTTACTAAACATGCTTAAGTCAGATGAAATAAGCTTTAGACATAATGGGACAACAATCCCATACATAATAACAGACTCTAAAGCTGTAAAAAAAGTAGAAGATAAAAAAGAAGAATTGATAGTAACTTTTAACATCAATTTAGAAGGATATATAGAGCAATATAAGTTAGAGACAGATCAAAAGATAATGGAAGATAATCTAATAAAAGTAATGGAAAAAGAAATAGAGGCAAGAATAAAAAAACAACTACAGGCATTAATAAAAAAAATACAAGTTAATTATAATGTAGATATATTTGGAGTAGGTGAATATTTGAAAAAATATAAGCCAAGCACATGGGATAGATATGAAGATGATTGGAACAAAAAATTTCAAAATATACCAGTTAGAATAGAAGTAAATGCAAAAATCCGAAGAATAGGGATGATTAAATAATTGAACAATTGTTCAAAAAAATGCTCAACGTAGACATATGTTCTAAGCAATGGTATAATAAGACCAATTACAAACGTTTTCATTAAACGTTTTATACAAAAGAAAGGAGAATTATTAGATGGATAGTGTAGTATCGTTTTTTCAACAGTTTGTTAACAAATTCTTAGGTCAAGCACCATTATTATTAGGAACAGTTGTATTTATAGGTTATTTATTATTAGGTAAGAAATTTTATCAAGCATTATCGGGATTTATAAAAGCATTTGTAGGATTTAAAATCTTACAAGTTGGTACAGGAGGACTAGTTAAAACATTTGCACCAATAATAAACTCATTGACATCTAAATTTGGAATAAAAGCATTTGTAATTGATCCATATTTTGGGCAAACATCAGCTCAAGAAGTTCTAGATTCAGCAAATTCCTTGCAGTATATCGGTTACGTAATGCTAATAGCATTTGCTTGGAACATCTTGTTGGTTGCATTTAGAAAGAGAACAAAAATCAGGACATTGTTTATAACAGGACACATTATGTATCAGCAATCAGCTGTATTGTTATGGGCATTATATTGGGTATTAAGAGGAACAAATACAGTAGTGACAACTCCAATAATAGTAGTTTCAGGTTTTTTAATAGGAACATACTGGTCAGTTATGTCTAATCTTATTATAGAGCCAACACAAGAAGTGACAAATGGAGCAGGTTTTACAATAGGACATCAACAGATGTTTGGTTCATGGCTTGCGTATAAATTTGGTAAAGTTATAGGAAACAAAGAAAAATCAGTTGACAACGTGAATCTACCAGGGTGGCTATCAATATTTAACGACAACATAGTTTCAAACGTTGTACTTATGACAGTGTTTGTAGGAACAATTATGGTAATAATAGGGCCAGAAGGCTTTGAGTATAATAAGAGTAAATATTTATTTGGAACATATATTTTTGAAACAACAGCGTACTTTGCTGTATATATAACTATTATATTAACTGGTGTAAGAATGTTTGTTGCAGAGTTAACGGAATCATTCCAAGGTATATCAAATAAAATATTAAAAGGTTCAGTACCAGCGGTTGACTGTGCTGTTACGTTTGGATTTGCTCCAAATGCACCAACGTATGGATTTATATTTGGGTTCTTTGGTCAAATGATTGCGATAGGTATATTAATAATATTAAAATCACCAATATTAATAATAGCAGGGTTTATCTGCTTATTCTTTGATAATGGGACTATAGCAGTATTTGCAAACAAATCAGGTGGACGTAGAGCAGCAGCAATAATTCCGTTTCTAGCAGGTATGATACAAGTGTTTGGTTCAGCGTTAGTATTGACAGTTCTAAAAGGAAATGAAAACGTAATAGGTTGGATGGGAATGTTTGACTGGGCAACGCTTTGGGCAGGAACAACATTGCTTACGAAATCATTAGGTATAGTAGTGCCGATAGCATTAATAGGATTATTACTTATAATACCACAAATACAATACAAGCGTAATTCAAAGAATTACTTTACAACAATGAGAGAAGAGAAATAATAAATATAAAAGTGTGATTATGTGAGAACTAAGTTATACAGAGTATATAAAACTCATATAACACACGAGGGCTGTCTCAAGCTTCGGCTCGAATGAGACAGCCCATTAATATATAAAATTGACAATAACGCAATGAACATATGTTCAAAAACACATACAATATTGACATGTGTTCAGTTTGTGATATATCATATAACTATAAAGTTAAATGGAGGAATAATTATGATAGAAGGATTTAAATTAAATAAAGACTTCATACAATTTGCTGATAGCGTAAGCGACTGGCAAGAAGCAATTAAATTATCAGCAAAGCCATTGCTAGATAATGGATTAATAGAAGAATCATATATAAAGGCTATGATAGATTCAGTAATAGAACATGGACCATATATAGTTATAGCACCAAATATAGCTTTACCACATGCAAGACCTGAGGCAGGTGCAAAGAAAGTTGGGTTTAGTATATTAAAGCTAAAAGAATCGGTAGCATTTTCTAGTGAAGAAGATCATAAAGCAAAACTATTGATAACATTATCATGTTCTGACTCTTCAACACATATTGAGATGCTACAAGCATTAGTAGCAGTACTATCGGATCAGAAAAAATATGACGCAATATTTAATGCGCAAACAGCAGAAGAGATGTTAAGCATATTTGCTTAGCTAATTATGGTAGCAATGGAGGAGGATATATGAGTAAAGTAAATGAAATAACAAGAGAAAAATGGATATTAAATACATTCCCTGAATGGGGAACATGGTTAAACGAAGAAATAGAGCAAGAAGAAGTTAAGCCGGGGACATTTTCTATGTGGTGGTTAGGTTGTACAGGTATTTGGGCGAAATCAGAAGGAGATGCAAATATATGTATAGACCTATGGGTAAAATCTGGTAAGAGAACAAAATCAAATCCTCTAATGAGAGAGCAACATCAACATCAAAGAATGATAGGTTGCGTAAAATTACAACCTAATCTAAGAAATGTACCAGTAGTACTAGACCCGTTTAAAATAAAGAAAGTAGATGCTATATTAGCAACGCATGATCATGGAGATCACATAGACGAAAATGTAGCAGCAGCTATAGTTCAAAACTTTGACGATGTACCTTTTATAGGGCCACAGGCTTGTGTAGATTTATGGATGAGCTGGGGAGTGCCAAAAGAAAGATGTATAGTAGTAAAGCCAGGAGATACGGTTAAAATAAAAGATACAGAGATAGTTGCATTAGACTCATTTGACAGAACAGAACTGGTAACAGCACCAAAAGGAGTAATATTAAAAGATAAAATGCCTCAAGATATGGATAGACTTGCAGTAAATTATCTAATCAAAACACCAGGTGGAAATCTATATCACAGTGGAGATTCTCATTACTCAAATTATTTTGCAAAACATGGTAATGAATACAAAATAGATGTTGCGCTAGGATCATATGGAGAAAATCCAAGAGGAATGACAGATAAGCTTACATCAGTGGATATGTTAAAAATGGCAGAATGTCTAAATACAAAGGTAATAATACCAATACACCATGATATTTGGACTAACTTTCAAGCAGATCCAAATGAAATACTAGTATTATGGAAGATGAAAAAGGATCGATTAAAGTATAAATTTAAACCATATATCTGGCAAGTAGGTGGTAAATTCACTTACCCAGATGACAAAGATGGTATGGAGTATCACTACCCAAGAGGTTTTGATGATGCATTTGAAATAGAGCCAGATTTGCCATTTAAATCATTATTATAAGGAGTGAAGAAGATGTTAAAAGTATTAGCAGCATGTGGAAATGGAATGGGATCAAGTTTAATAATCAAGATGAAAATAGAGCAAGTATTAAAATCGATGAATTTAGAATTTACAGTTCATCATGCAAGTGTAGGTCAAGCTAAGAGTGAAGTTAATAATTTTGATTTAGTATTAGTAGCACAAACATTTGTTGGAGAATTTAAACCAACTGGAGATACAAAAGTAGTAGGATTAGTGAACTTACTTTCAGAAGATGAAATTAGAGAAAAGGTTACAAAGGCTCTAGGTTTATAGGACAAGAGGAGGTGTTCGGAGAATAGAGCACCTCTTTTTTAATCAAAATTAAAACATAAACGGAGGTATAACATGAAACCAAAATTACAGGTAGCATTAGACAACACATCTTTGAGTCAGGCATTAGAATCAATTAGACAGATAGGTCATGTAATAGATGTAATAGAAGTAGGAACAATTTTACATGTTGCAGAAGGATTAGAACCAGTTAGGTGCCTTAGAGCATTGTATCCAGATAAGATAATTCTAGCAGATATAAAGGGCGCAGATGCTGGTAGTTTATTAGCAAAACAGTGTTATGGTGCAGGAGCAACTTGGATGACAGTAATATGCTGTGCAGAGATACCTACAATGAAAGGTATGCTAGATGTAGCAAAAGAAACAGGAAAAGATAGAGATGTTCAAATAGAACTTTATGGAGATTGGACATGGGAACACGCAGAGAATTGGAAAAAAGCAGGATTAAGCCAAGTTGTATACCACAGGTCAAGAGATGCTCAAGCAGCGGGTAAAAACTGGGGAGAAGAAGATCTTAACAAAATAGGAAAGCTTTGCGATATGGGCTTTAAAGTAACAGTTACAGGTGGACTTACAATAGATGATATCAAGCTATTCAAAGATTTTCCAATATATTGTTTTATAGCAGGTAGAAGTATAAGAAATGCAGATAATCCTGAAATGGCAGCAAAATCATTTAAAACAGAGATAGATAAATACTGGGGTGCTGATAGCAATGAATAATTTAAAATATAACCCTATAGGGATATATGAAAAAGCAATGCCAAATAGCTTTGATTGGAAGCAAAAAATAGAAGTCGCAAAAAAAGCAGGGTATGACTTTATAGAAATATCTATAGACGAAAGTGATGAAAGGCTAAGTAGACTTAACTGGAGCAAAAAAGAAAGAGTAGAATTAAAAGAACTACTCAATCAAAACGATTTTCACATTAAATCTATGTGCTTAAGTGGGCATAGAAAGTTTCCGTTTGGAAGTAAAGATGAGAAAGTCAGGAATAAAGCATACGAAATAATGGACAATGCTATAAGATTAGCTGTGGATTTAGGGATAAGGAATATCCAACTAGCTGGATATGATGTGTATTATGAAACTGGTGATAAAGAAACAGAAGATTTATTCATAAAAGGGCTTATCTACGCAACAGAGAAAGCATCAAGAGAAAATATAATGCTATCTATAGAGATCATGGACACAGAGTTTATAGGAACAATAACTAGATGCCTAAAATATATAAATACAGTTAAATCACCTTGGCTAAATATATACCCAGATTTAGGCAACTTAACACAATGGGCAGAAGACCCATCAAAAGAACTAGAACTTGGAATTAGCCATATAGTAGCAGTACACCTAAAAGACACAAAACCGGGGGTATTCAAATGTGTACCATTTGGAGAAGGGACAGTTGATTTTTCTGGGCTACTTAACAAATTGAGAATTTTAAAATACACCGGTCCGTTTTTAGTAGAAATGTGGGCAGACAATGACAAGATGCAATCAGAAGACGAGATAGTAAATCAAATAAAAACAGCAAGACTTTGGTTACAAAAAAGAATGGAAGAAGGATTGACATGTTAGAAAAATTAAAGCAGCAAGTATTTGATGCTAACTTAGAACTAGTTAAACAAAATCTAGTAATATACACTTGGGGTAATGTAAGTGGTATTGATAGAGAAAGTGGGTTAGTTGTCATAAAGCCTAGTGGTGTTGATTATGCTACGATGAAAGTAGAAGATATGGTAGTAGTTGATTTAGATGGAAATGTCGTAGAAGGAAAGCTTAGACCATCATCAGATACACCTACTCACTTAGTGCTTTACAAAACGTTTAAAAATATTAATGCAGTAGTGCATACGCATTCGGAAAACGCAACAGCATGGGCTCAGGCAGGTAGAGATATACCAAGTTATGGGACAACACACGCAGATTATTTTTATGGAGATATACCATGTACAAGAAAGCTGACAGAAAAAGAAATTAATAAAGAATATGAAATTGAAACAGGAAATGTTATAATAGAGACAATAATAAGTAGAAATGTTAAGCCGTTGGAAATGCCAGGCATAATAGTATGCAATCACGGACCATTCTCATGGGGAAAGAATCCTCATGATGCAGTACACAACGCAAAAGTATTAGAAGAAGTTGCAAAAATGGCATTAAAAACAGAGCAGATAAACAACTCAGTAAATAGAGTGGATAAAGTATTATTAGACAAACATTATCTAAGAAAACATGGTAAAAGCGCTTATTACGGTCAAAAATAAAATAGAATGGTGATGAAATGGAAAGAGATGAAAGACAGCTATTAATAGATATATCAGCAATGTACTATTTAGAAGGTATGACCCAAAACCAAATAGCCAAAGAAGTGTATTTATCAAGACCTAAAGTGTCCAGATTACTGAAAAAAGCAAGAGAAGAAAACATAGTAGACATAAACATAAATTACGAGAGTGATACGCTTAGAAGGTTAGAAAATAAGATAAAAGCGAAATTTAATGTAAACAATGTAGTAATTGTAAAAACGCTAAAAAACTATGAAGATACAGTTGAAGAAATAGGAAAAGCAGCAGGTAAAGTGCTCCTAGAAGAAATTAAAGAAGGAATGACGATAGGCATATCTTGGGGAAATACGATGAGAAGTACAGTATCGCAAATGAAAAAAAAGCATATAAAAGATGTCAAAATAGTTGAGCTTTTTGGAGCAATAGGGTATGACATGGGTGAAGCTGATATGCTAAGTATAGGTACGAAACTATCCTCTAAAATAGGAGGAAAACTATATCCATTACCAGCACCGATATATATAGAAGATAAAAATACAAGAGAAGTATTAATTAACAATCCAGTAATAAAAGGTTCCTTAAACATGATAGAAAACTGTGATATAATATTTAGTGGCTTGGGAGTAATCGAAGAAAACATGCCTCAGACAATATGGGATTTATATATAGAAAAAGAAACAAAAGACAGAATAAAAAAGAGTGGCGGAGTAGGTTTTTTGTGTGCTCACTTTATTAACGAAAATGGAAAATTTCTAGATTTAGATATAAACCAAAATATAATAGGAATAAAAACAGATAGTATAATGAAGAACAAAATATTCCTGGTAGCAGGAGGCATGAGAAAGTCAAAAGCAATACATGCAGTACTAAAAGGTGGACATATAGATACATTAGTAAGTGACGATAAGACATTAAGTCAGGTATTATTATTATAGAAAAATTATAGGAGTCCTAATATAGGGCTCTTTAATTTTGCTGAAATAATTCTTTTACAATTGCATAAATACTCAGAAATAAAAATTAAGCAAAAATATAGCAAATATTACCTTGGAAATATTTCATTATAGTGTTTAAAAATTCTCAAAACTGCTAATACTTAAATTGAAGCTAATTTTTAGCTTTAGATACATAATAATGGAATAATTTGAGGTGATAATATGAAAAAATCTAAAAAACTGATATTTATAACAAGAATAACTGCAATAATAATTTGTTTAACGTTTTTAATAGCAATATTTTTTAAAGATAGTGATTTAGCACATGTATCAGCAGCAGAAGATTCGTATAAGGAAAAACTAGTAAGATTTCATGTAATAGCAAATAGTGATTCAGAATTTGACCAGAACTTAAAGCTAAAGGTTAGAGATAAAGTATTGGAGAAAATAGGACCTAAAATAGAAAATATAACAGACATAGAAGAATCTAAGCAAATTATAAATAAAAACTTATCATATATTAATCAAATAGCGAATGAAGTAATAAAAGAAAATGGGAAAGAATATACTGCGAAATCAAGTCTAGAAAATTGTTATTTTCCAACAAAAAGTTATGGTGATATAGTACTTCCAGCAGGAGAATATCAAGCGGTTAGAATAGTTCTAGGAAGCGGAAAAGGAAAGAATTGGTGGTGTGTGATGTTTCCTCCACTATGCTATATAGACGTAAGTAATGGATTAACGGACAGAAGATCACATGCAGAACTAAAAAGCGTATTAACACAAGAAGAATACAATAAAATAGTGAAAACAGAAGGTGTAAATTCAGATATAAAATTAAAGTCTAAAGTAGCAGAGATATTAGAAGAGACCAAGATAAAGTTAGCTAATGTATTTATTGGATCAAGATTAAATTAAATTTGTTACCATGATGACTTTGTCATCAATTTAAACAACTCCATACGGAGTTGTTTTATTTTGCTTAATAATTCAATTAACTTAGTATAAATAATGAAGTATTTACAAAAAATAACCATTATAAAATACGCTATACAAGGAGGTCATAAAATTGAAAAAGAAATTACTAGTATTCTCACTAGTAGTACTAACAATATTATCTGCTACATTAGTGTATACTTACAGGCAAACAACAATAGATACTTCGAAGATTCATCTAGCAAGAGCTATGTCTTCGAGAAATCTATATTGGGGAGCAAGAGGAAATGATGTTAAAGAAGTACAAACGAAACTAAAAAGATGGGGGTATCTTAAAGGTTCAGTAGACAGTATTTATGGAGAAAATACATACAGGGCTATAATTAATTTTCAAAACAAAAATGGTTTAGTCGCTGACGGTATAGTTGGACCAAGAACATATGCAGCTTTAGGCATAAATGTCACAAAAGCAGAACCTTCAAAGAGTGTAAATAACAATGACAATATATACATGCTAGCAAGAGCAATACATGGAGAAGCAAGAGGAGAAGTTTATATTGGTAAAGTTGCAGTAGCAGCGGTAATACTCAATAGAGTAGAGCATCCATCTTTTCCAAATTCCATAGCAAGTGTTATATACCAACCTGGAGCATTTACAGCAGTGAGTGATGGTCAAATAAATTTATCGCCAGACCAAGAATCAATAAAAGCAGCAAAAGATGCTATGAATGGTTGGGATCCAACTTATGGATGCAGATATTATTGGAACCCAGCAACAGCAACAAGTAAATGGATATGGTCAAGAGAAGTGATAGTAAAAATAGGGAAACATTGGTTTGGAAACTAGAGAGGTGATATAGTGAAGTTTAAAAGATATGGAGCAATAACGATAGTACTTAGTTTACTATTAGTAATATCAATAGGATGGGGATATATACAATATAGAGAGAAATTGAAATTCAAAAGAGGTCTGAATAGCCAATATCAAAGATACTTTTATGATATGAAAGATAATATAGAAACAGTGCAAACATCATTAGAAAAGTCTTTGCTTTCAGAATCAAAAGAGAGAAATATACTATTATTATCACAGATATACCATCAGGCTTCATTTGCGCATGATAAATTAACACAACTTCCATTAAGACATGGTGAATTAAAAAATACAGAGAAATTCTTAAATCATGTAGCTGATTACAGTTATTCATTAATACAAGATCATATCAATGAAAAAGAGTTAGATGACAAACAAAGGCAGACACTATTTAAACTACAAGATTATTTGAGCACATTCACTAGAGAATTAGAAGATACATTTATTAAAATAGCTAACGGAGACATAGATTTTAGTACAGTACAGTATAATGATAAAGAAATAAAAAAGGCAAACAAAGTAATGTTGCACTCAGGAATGTCTAAATACGAAGAAGAACAAATGACAGAATACCCAGAGCTCATATACGATGGACCATTTTCTGACCAGATATTAAACATGAAGCCTCGTGGTTTAGGGAGTGGAGCTATAGATATAAAGAAGGCAGAAGAGATAGCAAAAACTTTTCTGAAATACAAAAATATTAGTAAAATAGAACCTTTAGAAATGGGTGATGAACTAAAATCAGTTAGTATTCCTGCATATACCTTTGATATCACATTAAAAGATGAATCCAAAACATATATAGGTATAAGTAGAGTAGGTGGCAAAGTAATATGGATGGAACACAGTAGAAAAGCTGAGAAACATGCTATAGCAGCAGAAGATGCTAAACAAATAGGAAGACAGTTTTTAAAGGAAAAAGGCTATGAGAGTATGGAAGCTAATTATATGCAAGAATATCAAGATTATGTACTAATAAATTATGCATATAAGCAAGGTGACATTACAGTTTATTCTGACTTGATAAAAGTTAAAGTAGCGCTTGATAATGGAGAGATAATAGGCATGGATGCATCAAATTATCTAAAGAGTCATCACAAAAGGGATATCGAAAAGCCAAAACTGTCAAAAGAACAAGCAAGAGAAAAAGTTAGATATAGCTTTGATATATCAAAGTCAAGACTGACCATTATACCCGATAGAGGAGCAAAAGATGTACTCTGTTATGAATTTAAGGGAGAGTATAAAGGATTTGACTATATTGTATATATAAACGCAAATACAGGAAGAGAGGAAAAGATACTTAAGGTAATAATCACAGATAATGGTGTGCTAATGATGTAATAACATAATACACTAATAAGAAAAACAATCGCTGAACCAATAAAGATACGAATAACCACAAGACCCATAGAGAATCTAAAATAACCAATAAAAAAGCAAAATAATATAAGAAAAAGAGAGAGAAATTGTAATCAATAATTCCTACTCTCTTTTTTAGATTTAAAATCTAGTATTTACAAATAATTTTATCTAAACAAATGACCAGCCTACTAAAAGAGCACCAGTAACTACAGTAAGAATAATAACTAACTTAATAACATATTTTATCCACTTACCATAAGGAACTCTACCAATTGCAAGTGCACCCATTACAACTCCGCTTGTAGGTGTCAACAGATTTATAATACCTGAAGCTGATTGGAAGGCAGTTACTACTATGTCTCTTGCAACACCTGAAAAGTCCCCAAGTGGAGCCATAATAGGCATAGATAAAGTGGCAAGACCAGAAGTAGATGGTACCAATAATGACAATGGGAAATAGAATATATATGTCAGTACAGTAAATCCTGCAGCACCAGCTTTAGAGAGAGAGTTTTCTCCGTAATTCAAAATAGTAGCAGTGATATTACCATTATTCATTATATAGGTTATACCTCTAGAAACACCAATGATTAAAGCAACAGATAAAAGATCTTTTGCCCCATCAATGAAAGAATCAACTATTTCTTTTTCCTTCAACCCACAAATTATACCTAATATGATACCAGATACTAAGAATAAAGCAGATAATTCAGGGAACCACCAACCAAGAGCAGGTAAAGAGGTCAAATTAATATAACCTAAATCTAGTTTATCAAAAGGAATAACAGAATAAATCATTATAATAAAGGTTATAGCAAATAAAAATAATGCAACCTTTCTTCTGAAATTTAATTTAGGCATTTCAGTTTCATTTTGATGAGACGTAAAATGCTTAATATTGCTTTCTCTCATATCTGCAACTAAAGACTTAGAAGGGTCTGCTTTTACTTTAGCGGCATACTTCATAACATAAACTACAGCAACAATATATGATACTATAAGTATAATTACCCTAAGTAATAATCCATCACTAAGATTGATACCAGCAAAACCAGAAGCAATACCAGTAGCAAATGGATTTGCTGTTGATCCTAAACAACCAACGCCTGCTCCAACCAATATAACAGAAACTGCTGTAACAGCATCGTAGCCAGCAGCTATGAAAATAGGTAAAACCAACGGATAAAAAGCTATAGTCTCTTCAGCCATTCCATATGATGTACCACCTAAAGCAAATAACCCCATCAGAATAGGGATCATCAATTTTTCTCTGCCTTTCATTCGATGTACGACGTTAGATATACCAGCATCAATAGCACCTGTCTTCATAACAATACCCAAAAAACCACCAATAACTAAGATAAACAAACAAACATCCTTAGCATCAAAGAAACCATTAATAGGCGCACTTACAACTTGGTAACTTTGAGGATTAGAATCAACAGTATGATACGTACCCGGAATAGGGGCGTTATCATCATTCATATTGTATTCACCAGCTGGAATAATCCAAGTTGATATAGCAACAATAATTATAATAAGAAATAAAATAGTAAATGCACTAGGCATTTTAAATTTTTTCATGGAAATCCTCCTGTTTGATAAAATTTTCACTAATCTGAAGTATAAAAATAATATTTAATAAAGTAAAAAACAGTATAAAAATAAAAATTATTTATTTTACAATATTATAAATACAATGATTGTTTTATACTAACAGATAAAAATGAGAATTACTTTGTAATATTATTATTTGTCAAAATAAAATAATTATATATTTTTTGAAAAATATATTAATATAATGCAACGATTTAAAGCGTTAAAATATATAATTGTCAAAAAACCATAGAAATCACTAGTATTATACCAGTGATTTCCTATGAATTTTGTTGATTTAAAAATCAATTACCTATAGATGTATAGTTGTACCGCTATTACCTTTTAAAGCTTCTTTGGCTTTCCCTAATGAAGCAATAAGTGCTTTTCTGTTAGGCTTTGACTCTGCAAATTTAATAGCTGCTTTAACCTTAGGAAGCATACTTCCTGGAGCAAAGTGTCCTTCTTCAATATATTCATAAGCTTCTTTGACAGTGATATCAGCTAAATCCTTTTGATCAGGTTTTCCAAAGTTGATAGCAACTTTATCAACTGCTGTTAAGATTACAAGCATATCAGCATCTAAATCTTCAGCTAATTTCTCAGAAGCTAAATCTTTATCAATAACAGCTGCAACACCTGTTAAGCCATTTTTATCTTGAACAACAGGGATACCTCCACCGCCAACAGTTATCACTATATGACCTGCATCAATAAGCGCTTTCACAGAGTTCAGTTCTACTATCTTTTCAGGCATAGGAGAAGCGACTACACGTCTATAACCTCTGCCAGAATCTTCAACAACATCATATCCTTTTTCGCTAACTAACTTATCAGCTTCTTCCTTAGTGTAAAAAGGGCCAATAGGTTTAGTAGGATTTTTAAAAGCTTCATCGTCTTTAGATACAACTACTTGTGTAACTAAAGAAACTACAGGGGTATTATTTCCTCTTCTCTTTAATTCATCACCTAAACATTGTTGTAAATGGTAGCCTATCATACCTTGACTCATAGATCCGCATACATCAAAAGGCATAGCAGGAGTAATATCGTTTGCAGCTTCATTTTGCAGAACGATTCTACCTACCTGTGGGCCATTACCATGGGCTATAATTAATTCATAACCTTCATCAATCATGTCAGCTAAATAAACAACAGTACTTTTTATAACTTCCAGTTGAGACTGGGAAGTAGCAGGTTTGCCACTTTCTTGTAATGCATTTCCACCTAAAGCAACAACAACTTTTTTCATTGAAATCCCTCCTGTTAAATCTAATTACCTAAAGTAGCAACCATAACAGCTTTTATAGTATGCATTCTGTTTTCAGCTTCGTCGAATACTACAGAGTGCTTACTTTCAAACACGTCATCAGTTACTTCCATTGCGTCAATATCGAATTTATCATATATTTCTTTTCCAACAGTAGTATTTAAATCATGGAATGCTGGTAAACAATGCATGAACAATACTTCTTCGTCAGCGTTTTTTATCATAGACATATTTACTTGATAAGGTAATAACATTTCTATTCTCTTAGCCCAAACTTCTTCTGGCTCACCCATAGATACCCAAACATCAGTGTAAATTACATCTACTCCTTTTGTTCCTTCTTCTACTGAATCTGTTAAAGTAATAGTAGCGCCAGTATCTTTTGCTATTTCTTTTGCTTGAGCTACTAATTTTTCTTCTGGGAACAATTCCTTAGGAGCTACTATTCTAAAGTCCATTCCCATCTTAGCTGCACCAATCATTAGAGAGTTACCCATGTTGTTTCTTCCATCTCCAACATATGCAAATTTGATGCCTTTTAAGTGTCCTTTGTGCTCAATTATAGTTAAGAAGTCAGCTAATATTTGAGTTGGATGGAATTCATCAGTTAATCCATTCCATACTGGTACTCCTGAGTATTTAGCTAGAGCTTGAACTTTTTCTTGTGAAAATCCTCTATATTCTATACCATCGTACATTCTCCCAAGTACTCTTGCAGTATCAGCAATAGATTCTTTTTTCCCCATTTGGCTACCTGTTGGTCCTAAATAAGTCACTCCGGCACCTTGATCCATAGCTCCAACTTCAAAAGCACATCTTGTTCTCGTAGAAGCTTTTTCAAAAATTAAGGCAACATTTTTGCCTTCCATAGTTTTTTGTTCAGTTCCTGTGTATTTTGCTCTTTTTAAATCTCTAGATAAATCTAATAAAAATTTTATTTCCTTTGGCGTAAAATCCAATAATGTTAAAAAACTTTTTCCTCTTAAATTAACTGGCATTTTTAAATTCCTCCTCAAAATAACATTTGTAATGAATTGTATTTATAAATAATTTATTATAAATTTTCTCTAAACAAAGGCATACTCATACATCTAGGGCCACCTCTACCTCTTGAAAGCTCTGAACTAGGTATAACATGTATCTTAATACCGTTTTCCTCAAGTAACCTATTGGTCACGTGGTTTCTTGCGTAAACAACAACTTCACCAGGTGCAATTGCAAGCGTATTAGAACCATCATTCCACTGCTCTCTAGCAGAATCAATAGGATCTCCACCAGCACATCTGATTAAAGTAACATCTTCAAGGTTAAGATGATTTTTTAATGTTTCCTCTAGAGTAGCTTCTTCTTTAATTATTTTTAATCCAGAAGGAGCAGAAGCATCTTTTGTAATAGAAAATACAGTCAGAGGTCCTTCTATCTCTGGATGAATAGTGAATTTGTCGTAGTCTACCATAGTGAAAACAGTATCTAAATGCATAAAGGCTCTTTTCTTAGGGATATCAAATGCTAGTACAGTTTCAAAACCTTCATCACTTGAAAATATTTTTGTAGCAAATTTTTCAATAGCACCAGCATCAGTTCTTTCAGATATACCAATTGCTAAAACTTTATTACTTAAAATCAGCTCATCGCCACCTTCAATTGCTAGTTCTTCATTTCTGTCATACCAGAGTGGCACATCACAATCTTTAAACCTTGGGTGGTAATCAAAGATGTACTTTGCATAAATAGTTTCTCTATTTCTTGTTACAGTCCTCATATGATTTAAGGTAATACCGGATCCAATAGTTGCAAAAGGATCTCTAGTAAAGTATAGATTTGGCATAGGATCTAAAACAAATGGATAATTAGTAGAAGTAAATTCTTCTAGAGAAACAGGTTTAAAGTCATGTAGCTCAGTAACTCTAATACCAGCCATTGATACATCAATTAATTCTTGATTATCAAATTTTGATAAATACTCCTTTAAAGTAGCTTTTAAACCAATACCTCTGATGTTTCCTTCATCAAGAAATTGAGATACAAACTTTTCTCTGACAGCAGGATCACTAATAGCTTCAGCAGCTAGTTTTTCAAGATACAATACTTCAACACCATTGTCTCTTAGTACATCAGCAAATGCATCATGTTCTTGACGAGCAACCTCTAAAAAAGGGATGTCATCAAAAAGTAACCTTTCCATTAAATCAGGAGTTAAATTTTCGATTTCCTTACCAGGTCTATGAAGTAGTACGGTTTTTAACTTTCCTATTTCGGATGTAACATTCAATGCTTTCTTGCTAAACATAATATCCTCCCTCTATGAATAAAAATGTATATATATAAATAAAAATTTGAAATGAAATTGCCTAAATTTATAAGGATTATCCTATTACACTCTAGTATAGACACCATGTCCATGTGTAGTATTGTGAATAAAACATGTATAAAACATAGTAGAACAAATCCTTTAACATCATTATAAACCCAGTTTTATACTATGTCAAATTGTTAGAAACATTATAAATATAAAAAACATGCATAAAAAAACAAAACATAAATATACATTTTATCTGAAACATTGGAAAATAAACAGGCTCCATATCTTATTGATGAAATAGCGTATAATTATAATTAATATTTATAAATATTAAAAAATAAAATTACATCAAGAAAAATATCACAAAATGCAAAATGTTGTAAAATAAGTATGGCTATCATGTGAAAATTCGGAGATATTATTAATAAGTAAAACTTATACACATTAATTAAGAATCCAAAAAATCATAATAGATAAATCTATACAAGTAAAAACTATACATATATAATGTAGATAGGATAATTAAAAATAATTTATGAACTTACTTTAAAATAGATTTATGCTACAATCGAAAGGAGATACAAAGTGAAAGACGTAAGACTAAAAATAATAGGGAAGCAAACAGATTTAGAGGGAGAAGAAAATGTAATAGAATTCGTTACAGAGGGAAAATTCTACAAAAAAAAAGGAGCATATTACTTAGTATATAATGAATCAGAAATCTCTGGAATGGATGGCTCAACAACGACCTTAAAAATACAAGATGAAAAAATACAAATGAAAAGATATGGAAGTAATAAATCAAAACTTATATTTGAAGAGGGAAAAAGACACGAATCAGAGTATGCCACAGCATACGGAGAAATGACATTGCAGGTATTGACTAGTAAGCTAAATGCAAATATATCAGATAGTGGAGTAGGAAATATATCTGTATTTTATAGATTAAACATAGCAGAAGTAGCCGAAAGTAATAATGCATTATCAATAGAGATAATGTAGGAATGACTATGTATAGCATATCAACAGAATTACTTAATAGAATTAAAGAAATTCTAAATACAGATATCAGTGCCAAAATAAATGTACCAAAATTATTTGAGCATGGACATATGATGAGTAATATAGCGCTAAAATATTCAACTGCAAACAATATAGAGCCAATAGAAGTTTATAACAAAATCAAATCAAACATATGTTATGATGAGTTCAATATAGACAAAATGGAGTTCAAAGAACCGGGATTTATTAACTTTGTATTTACAAATGAATGGTTTAAGGAATATGGTTACTATATAATTGATAATGGCTTAATAAATGAAAATAGTAATTTAAAAGTTGAAAACAAACGACTGACTGATAGAGCATATATAATAAAAAGGCAAATGGACAATATAATGCAGTTAAAAGGGATAGACAAAAAAGTAGAAGTTAAAAAATACGATGTAAAGTCATTTGTAGTAGATGAAATACGACTTGATAAAATAGAAACATCACAGTTGTTTTTTTATGCATGTTGCAGAAATAGAAGCACACATGTAAAAATAAAAAAAATTTGTAAAAATGACCTTAGCAATCCATACAAATATATGACCTATATAGGAACAAGAGTGAATAATATTATAGATAGGTTATCAAAAGAAGGATATGATTGGGGCAACATAATATCTAAGTATTTGTTTGAAAAAAGTGAAGTAAGAGAAATATTTAAGGCTTGTTTATCAATAGATACTTCAATAAACGAAGCAATCAAAAACTACGAACCATACAAAGTATTTGCAGTATTAAAACAGCTATGTGATATATTTTATAGCTACAATAGTAAACTTTTAATCAGAGATTTAAATAAAGAAGAAATAGAGATAGTTTTATTTGTATTAAAGGTATTTGATAAGATATATTTTGATATTGTTAAGCTATTAATGATTGTATAACGTGCCTAAAAATCGGCAAAGTGCCGAAAATTGAGCAAAGGAGGATTTGAATGAAAGATCTTTTCTTTAGAGAAAATATTTTTGAGATATTGGATTACATAGATGAAGGAGTACATATAATAGATAATCGTGGAAATAGTGTATATTACAACAAAGCTGCACAAAGGCTAGATAGAATTAATAAGAACGATGTAATGAATAAGCATTTATTAGATATATACCCATCATTATCTGATGAAACTAGTACATTATTAAAAGTAATCAATACAAGAAAACCTGTTTTCAATGTAGAACAAACCTTTATAAATTACAAAGGAGATAAAATAACTACAATTAATTCCTCCATACCAATAGTTGCAGGTAATAAGCTTAAAGGTGCGATAGAAATATCAAAAGACATAACACAAGTAAGAGAATTATCAGAAAAAATAATAGATCTACAAAGTGAGCTTTTAAAAAATGATATTAGTGATGGTTTAATAGAAGATGAAACTATTTGTACTTTTATGGATATAATAGGACAAAATCAAACAATAAAAGAATTAAAACAGGTGGCATTAAAAGCTGCAGAGACAGATGTGCCAGTGCTGATTTATGGAGAAACAGGGACAGGAAAAGAGCTTTTTGTTAGGGCTATTCATAATACAGGAAAGAGAAAAGATAAGCCGTTTATAGCACAAAACTGTGCTGCTTTGCCAAGCAATTTGCTAGAAGGAATATTATTTGGTACAGTAAAAGGTAGTTTTACAGGAGCAGTTGATAGACCTGGACTTTTTGAACTTGCAAATACAGGAACGATATTTTTAGACGAAGTGAATTCAATGCCATTAGAACTGCAAGCAAAGCTTCTACGAGTCATACAGAATAAGACAATAAGAAGACTAGGGTCGTTAAAGACAATAAAAGTTGATGTACGAATAATAAGTGCAGTAAACGTGCCACCAATTGACGCCATAAATACAAAGAAGCTCAGAAATGATCTGTATTATAGACTAAGTGTAATTAATCTAGACATACCATCATTGTCAGAGAGAAAAGAAGATATTCCTTTACTAGTAAAGCACTTTATCAATAAAAGCAACTATAAATATAACAAATCAACCAAGCGCGCTACAAAAGAAGTAATGAGTATATTTACAAATTATGATTGGCCAGGGAATGTAAGAGAACTAGAACATACGATAGAAGCAGTAATTTCGTTAAATGATATAGAAGAAATAAAAGAAAGTCATTTGCCACAAAAATTCAAGCGTATAAGTGCATCAGTTAATAAGTATGATAATTGTTCGCTTAATGAAGCTGTGAGTAAGCTAGAAGAAAATATGATAATTAGTGCTTTAGAAAAGACAAACTGGAATACCTCAAAAGCGGCAAAACTTATAAATGTGCCCAGACAGACACTGCAATACAAAATATCTAAATATAATATAAAAAGAAGACGTGCCGAAAATTAGGCATGTTTTTTTATGTTTACCTTAAAAATGTGTATATTACTATATTGCAAAGTTGGCATAGAAATTGCACATATTATTAAAGGATATTATTTATTTAAGTATAATGAGGGGGAAAAAAAATGAAAAAAGGATGTCCTTATGGAACACATAGAGTAATTGAGCCAGCGGGTAAATTACCACAACCAGCAACTAAAATTGATAACAAAATGGAATTATACGATAACGAAATACTAATAGATGTGCAAACACTGAACATTGATTCAGCAAGCTTTACGCAAATTAAAGACCAAGCAAATGGAGACATAGAAAAGATAAAAGAAATTATGTTAGGGATAGTAGCAGAAAGAGGTAAGCATCAAAATCCTGTAACAGGTTCGGGTGGAATGCTTATAGGAACAGTAGAAAAGATCGGTTCTGCTTTAGAAGGAAAAATAGATTTAAAGGTTGGTGACAAGATAGCAACATTAGTATCGTTGTCATTAACTCCACTTAGAATAGATGAGATACACGAAGTTAGAAAAGATATAGATCAAGTAGATATAACAGGAAAAGCTATATTATTTGAAAGTGGGATATATGCGGTTATACCAAGCGATATACCAGAGAATTTAGCTCTATCAGTATTAGATGTAGCAGGAGCACCAGCACAAACAGCAAAATTAGTTAAACCAGGAGATACAGTATTGGTAATAGGTGGAGCAGGAAAATCGGGAATGTTATGTCTTTATGAAGCTAAAAAGAGAGTAGGAGTAACAGGAAAAGTTATATGCTTAGGTCATAACGAAAAGAGTTTAGAGAGAGTTAAAAAAGCAAACTTAGCAGATGTATATATAAAGGCAGATGCAACAGATGCAGTAGACGTACTTAATAAAATTAGTGAAGCTACAAATGGTCAAATGGCAGATATAACAATAAATAACGTAAACATACCAAACACAGAAATGTCGAGCATATTAGCAACAAAAGATGATGGATTAATATATTTCTTTAGTATGGCAACAAGCTTTACAAAAGCTGCCCTAGGAGCAGAAGGAGTAGGAAGAGATACAACTATGATTGTTGGTAATGGATATACAAAAGGGCACGCTGAAATAGCATTACAAATAATGAGAGAAAGTATGACTCTAAGAAAAATATATGAAGAATTGTATGCATAAACCTGAATTATTAGAAACGATAATGAATGCGGTGTAGTTTTCTAAGTTACAAGTAAGTTTGGAGGGATTATGTAATTAGAAAGATAATTTAGGTCAATATAGGAGGTTATATTTTGAGAACATTCAAAGATGTAAAACTATGGGAAAACGTTACAGAGGAGCAATGGGATGACTGGAGATGGCAGGTTAGAAATAGAATAGATACAGTAGAAGATTTAAAGCAGATTATAAATATAACTGAGGAAGAAGAAAAAAACATAGAAGAAGTTCTTAATAAATTTAGAATGGGTATAACGCCATACTATGCATTGTTAATGGATAAGGATAATAGAAACTGTCCAGTAAGAATGCAAGCAGTGCCGATAATAGACGAGGTTCATGTAGGATCTTCAGATATGTTAGACCCATTGCACGAAGATACAGATTCTCCAGTGCCAGGACTTACTCATAGATACCCAGATAGAGTATTACTATTAATAACAGATCAATGTTCAATGTACTGCAGACACTGTACTAGAAGAAGATTTGCAGGACAAAATGATGTAGCGTTACCAGTTGATAGAATTGATAGATTGATTGAATATATAAGAAATACGCCAGAAGTTAGAGACGTTTTATTATCAGGAGGAGATTGCTTACTTGTATCAGACGAGAGATTAGAATACATTATAAAGAAACTAAGAGAGATACCTCATGTAGAGATAATAAGATTAGGAACTCGTACACCAGTAGTATTACCACAAAGGGTTACAGACGATTTAGTTAACATGCTTAAAAAATATCATCCGATATGGTTAAATACCCACTTCAATCACTCAAAAGAGATAACAAAAGAGAGTATAGAGGCATGTAGAAAGTTAGCAGACGCAGGGATACCATTAGGAAATCAATCAGTACTACTAAGAGGTATAAACGATAGCGTTAATGTTATGAGAAGACTTATGCAAGATTTAGTAAAAATAAGAGTTAGACCATACTATATATATCAGTGTGATTTGTCAATGGGAATATCACATTTTAGAACATCTGTATCAAAAGGATTAGAGATTATGGAAGGACTTAGAGGACACACATCAGGCTACGCAGTGCCAACATTTGTGGTAGATGCTCCTGGTGGTGGCGGAAAGATACCAGTTATGCCTAACTATATAGTGTCAATGTCAAGAAATAAGGTTATACTCAGAAACTTTGAGGGAGTTATAACAACGTATTCAGAGCCAGAGTATATAGAAGGACCAGAAAACCTAGATACAATAGAGAATGAAGCTGATCATATATACACAGGAGTAGCAGGATTGATGCATAACAAAGACATATCATTAGAGCCTTCAAAGCTACTTAGAAATGACAGAGCGAAAAAACAATTATTAGCAAGGGGAACAAACGATTAAATGTCACTACTAAGCATGGTAAGAAAAGATAGTAAAACTATATCGATAGTTGGTATGTCCAAAAATGCAGGTAAAACAGTGACATTAAATAAGCTAATACAGGATAGCTTAAAAGAAACCATAACGCTAGGGGTGACATCCACAGGACGAGATGGAGAGGAAAAGGATGTGCTGACCAATACACATAAACCCCTAGTATTTGTTCCAAAGGGAACAATTATCACAACGACAGATAGGCTGTTTGAAAACGGTGACGCAAAGTTAGAGATTGTATATACGACTAACTTTACAACACCGATGGGATATGTAGTGTTGGCTAGAATAATAGAAGAAGGAAATGTTCAAATAGCTGGGCCACAGACTAATAATGATATTAGAGTAGTTTCTGATATAATGCTTAAATTTGGAGTGGATTTAGTACTGATAGATGGATCCATAGACAGAATATCATCAGCAGCATCATCAATATCTGATGGGACAGTTATTTCGTGTGGGGCAGTACTTGATAGAGACATAAATAAAGTCATAACTGAAACAGCGCATAAGATTAGGTTAATGCAAATGGGTGAAGTAGAGCAAAAGATAAAGGAACTCATAAAGCAAGATGATGATGTAATAATAATAAACAAACAGCTAAAGGTAGATAATCTAAAGCTTAAAACGGCGCTTTCAAGTGGTAAAGTGATAGCATCAAAGGTTAAAGAGGATACAACACATGTAATATTGCCAGGGAGTTTAACTAGTGCAATGGCAAAAGACATGATAAACAGTACAAAACATAGAGGATTTACATTAGTTGTAAAAGATGGCACTAGAGTATTTATAAATCATAAGCAGTGGACTCAGGTTATAAGTAGAAATCTTAATGTTAAAGTATTAAATAAAATAAATGTTAGAGCAGTAACATTAAATCCGTATTCGCCAAAAGGATACTATTTCAATCCAAAAGAGTTTTTAACAAGAATGAGAGCAAGTATTAAAGATATACCTGTTGTAGATGTAATATTAGAAGAGGCAATACAGCAGAACTATGGTGGTGATATAAATTGAAATTAGCAGATAATATGACCAAAGACTTATTGGGTTTTGATTATATATTAGATAAACTAGAAGTAGCGACTCCGTATGGGCGGGATATGAAAAATTCTATAAAGCCATACCTAAGAGGAGAAGAACACGAGCTTAAAAAAGAATTCGATATATTGAAGGATATGATAAATCTAATAAATATAAATTCCAAAGAGTATAGAAAAATCAAGTCAATATTATATCACATCAAAGATATAAGAGGATCAATAGATAGAGCTGCTAACTCTTTACCTCTGACAATAGTGGAGTTATTCGAGATTAAGTGCTTTATGTTTTTAATAACCCAGTTAAACGAAAAAATTGAAGATCTAAAAGCAGATATTGATGAAAGTGTAAAAGTTCACGTAATAAAAGATATTAATAATCTATTAGATCCAAAGAAAAATGGTATAAAAACATTCTTTATATATGATGAATACTCAATAGAACTAACAGACATCAGGACAGAAAAAAGAAGATTAGCAGAATTAATAAAAAAGGAAAACAAAAAACAACGAGATAAAATAAACAGCGAATTAAAAATAAGAATAAACATCACTGGAGAGATAACAATACTCAAAGAAGATGTAAAGCTATATGAGAAAATAGCAAATAGTGATTATTTTGAGTATTTATCAGAAACACCGGTTAGCTATAGATATAAGATGAAACTGACAAAGGGGATTAAAGATAAATTAGAACGGTTAGATGTACTAAAATGTAAAGAAGAGCAAGAAGAATTAAAAATTAGGACGTATTTATCAAATAAGATAGCTTATCATAAAGATGTCTTCAAAACTAATTTTGAGCATTTAGCGAAGCTTGATTTGACGATAGCAAAGGCTATGCTAGCTATAGACACAAATAGTGTAAGACCAACACTAATCACTGGTCATAGTATAAGAATAGAAGATGGAACTTATCTAAAAATCGCTGAAGACATGAACAAAAAAGGTGGAAAATATATTCCGATAAGTGTTGATATAAAAGATAGAGTGACGTGTATAACTGGGGCAAACATGGGAGGGAAAACAGTATCACTGAAGCTTATAGGACTGCTTTGCATGATGGTTCAATATGGATTGTTTGTTCCTTGCAAAAGTATGCAGACATCACTTCATGACTTTATATTTATATCAACAGGAGATTTGCAGTCAACAGATATGGGACTCAGCACTTTTGGGGGAGAAATCCATAGGATTAATGAGGCTATAGATAAAGCTACAGATAGAGGACTAATATTGATAGATGAGCTAGCAAGTGGGACTAATCCAAACGAGGGTTATGCGATATCAAAAGCTATAGTTAAGTACCTGATAGACCAAAATAGCATTAGTATAATCACAACACATTTTGACAATATAGCAAATAGTAGTGGGGTTAAGCATCTTCAAGTTGTAGGACTCAAAAATGTAGACTATAAAAAACTAGAATATTTAGTAGAATCAACAAAAGATATAAATAATATAAGAGATTTAATGGATTATAGATTAATAGAAGTTACAAATGTAAGTGAAGTACCTAAAGATGCAATCAACATAGCGAAGCTGATGGGATTAAAAGAAAGTATTATTTTACATGCTAGAGATATAGTATCAAAGAAAAGCAATAAAGGGGAGTGAAACATGAGCAAGCTGAATTTAGACAAAAACATTATAGAAAGTGCTAGAAATGCAGCAAAAAATATTGCAGAAGATATGCAGGAATTTATAGATATGCATACAACAGTCTCAGTAGAAAGAACAATAGCAAGATTACTAGGCATAGATGGAGTCGATGAAATAGAAAAACCGTTATCAAACGTAGTAGTGGATAACATAAAAGATGCAGGAGTGCTATCATTAGGGGTAGCATATTGGATTGGTAACGCTATTGTAAACACTGGTCTATCTCCTCAAGAGATAGCGGTAAAGGTCAGTGAAGGAGAAATAGAGCTTACCAAATTACCGATAGTCTCAGATGAAGACATAAAAGAAGCGATATATGACATAGCAAAAATTACAACAGATAATATAAGAAGTAAGAGAAAAGTAAGAGAAGATTTTATAAAAAATGTAGGAGAAGGCAGTAAACCATATCTTTATGTAATAGTAGCAACAGGTAATATATATGAAGATATAGTTCAGGCAAAGGCAGCAGCTAGGCAGGGTGCAGATGTAATTGCGGTTATAAGAACAACAGCACAGAGTTTACTTGATTATGTTCCATATGGTGCAACAACAGAAGGGTTCGGAGGAACGTATGCAACACAAGAAAACTTCAAATTGATGAGAGAGGCTCTAGACGAAGTAGGAGAAGAAGTAGGTAGATATATAAGACTATGTAATTATTGCTCAGGGCTTTGTATGCCAGAAATAGCAGCTATGGGAGCATTAGAGAGATTAGATGTTATGCTCAATGATGCATTATATGGAATATTATTTAGAGATATAAATATGCAGAGAACATTAGTAGATCAGTATTTTTCAAGGATAATAAATGGCTTTGCAGGTGTTATAATAAATACAGGAGAAGACAACTACCTAACAACTGCTGATGCAGTAGAAGAAGCACATACGGTATTAGCATCACAGTTTATGAATGAGCAGTTTGCGCTTAAAGCAGGAATACCAGAAGAGCAAATGGGGTTAGGTCATGCATTTGAGATGAATCCAAATATAGAGAATGGATTTCTTTTAGAGCTAGCACAAGCTCAAATGGCAAGAGAGATATTTCCTAAAGCACCATTAAAATATATGCCTCCAACAAAATTCATGACAGGTAATATATTTAAAGGGCATGTACAAGATGCTTTATTTAATCTGATATCAATTTGGACAAATCAAGGAATTCAACTATTAGGTATGATGACAGAAGCTATTCACACACCTCACTTACATGATAGAAAACTAGCTATAGAAAATGCTCAGTATATATTTAATAATGCAAGAAGCATAGGTGATGAAATAGAGTTCAAAAATGATGGATTGATACAATCAAGAGCTCAGCACGTACTCAAAAAAGCAGAAGAGCTATTGAAAGAAATAGAGAGTGAAGGTTTATTCCCAACAATAGAAAAGGGTAAATTCGCATCAGTAAAAAGACCAAGAGATGGTGGAAAAGGATTAGATGGAGTAGTAGAAAAGGATATCAAATACTACAATCCATTTATAAAGCTGATGGTTGGAGGTGCTAGGTAATGTCAGAAGTGCAAAAAGTTGATTTGACAAAAATAAAACCATATGGAGATACATTAAATGATGGTATGGTGCAGACTTCATTTACATTACCAGTAGAGTATGGAGATGAAGCAAAAGAAGCAGCCAAAATATTAGCAAAGAAAATGGGTCTTAATGAACCGGAAGTAGTTCATTACGAAGAACTCGGAAGAGGATACACTTTTTTTGTAGTTTACGGTCACTGTATTCATACAGTGGACTACACTAAAATAGAAGTACCAAAAGTAGATGTTAAAACAATGGACAAATACGCGGTAGAAGATTATATCAAGAAAAACATAAAAAGAGATATTACAATAGTAGGTGCATGTACAGGTACAGACGCGCATACAGTTGGCATAGATGCTATTATGAACATGAAAGGTTATGCAGGGCACTATGGACTTGAGAGATATAAAATGGTTAACGCAGTTAATATGGGTAGTCAAGTTCCAAACGAAGAACTTGTTGCAAAAGCAATAGAAGTAAATGCAGATGCTATATTAGTTTCTCAAATAGTAACACAAAAAAATGTCCATATACCAAATCTTACAGAGCTGGTTGAGTTAATGGAGGCAGAAGGGATAAGAGATAAAATAGTACTATGTTGCGGAGGACCAAGATTATCACATGAATTAGCAAAAGAGCTTGGATATGACGCAGGATTCACAACGGGAAGCTATGCTGATGATGTGGCAACATTTGTAGTGACAGAGATAGTAAACAGAGATTTAATTTAAAATAGTTTTAAATATTATGAGGAATAGATTGTTTCAGCTTAAAGAGGGTGTATCTTAGATACACCCTCTTTTCATGTATAAGATAGTTGTAAAATAAACAAAAAAACAGCAAGCCTATACCGGAATACAAGACTTACTGTAATATTTATATAATTTTAGGAAGGAGATTATTATATAATTCTTCGCAAATTATAAATTATTGAAAAACTATTAAGGAGTTATATCAACAGTGAGTATATAAATTTACTCCTTCTGCTGAGATCTAAATTATATGTAGTCGGAAAATTAATAAGCCTTTTTCATTTTTATAGATAAACATTTATCAATAAAAACAGCTACATTACCTCTAGTAGACATAACACTTGCATTAGTAGAGCTATTAGAAATATTTAATGCCTGAGATTTAGACATATAGTTTTCAGGCCATTTTTTATTAGTATCAAGGCTACTATCATATCCGAGAAGTCTTACAAGAACAGTTAAAACTTCACCATTAGAAATTTTACTATTTGGTTTAAAGGTCCCATCTGGATATCCTTTTAACAAACCTGCGCTTGTAGCAGCTTTAATACTGGATTTAGCCCAATGAGAATCAATATCAGTAAATGTCTTACTAGAATCTCCATTGGTTTTTCCACATATTAATCTCATAGCGAGAGTGGCAAATTCAGCTCTAGTTATGTTATTGTCTAACTTTAGGCTACCGTCTTTATAACCTTTGTATAATCCCAAGGTTTTTAGCTTATTTCCTGCTTCGATTACATTGCTAACATCACTTGCATATATAAAATTGCAACAAATTATTAGCATCAATAGGGCAACAATTATTATTCTATTTTTATTCAAACGGTTTCACCTCCAACTAGTTATTATTATATCAAAAGATAAAGGAGAAGTATGTTTCATTTTGATTACAGTTAAAAGCTCATAATTGCAAGAAACACAAACATAAAATCATAGGTAAATAGGAGGGAAATTGTATTATATAGCGAAATATTTAAGGATAAAGCCATAATTTAGTATAAAATAGCTATAGAAATTATCAAAATACGTAACAAAAAGGAAACACAAAGTGTAACAATATAGTAATAAAGATATGGAATAAATATGCCGATGCAATAGGTAGACTGTTTTTTTAGAGGTAAAGATAACAATGTAATGAAAGCGTAATAAAATAAATCAAGTAATACAAGTGTAATTTAATTGTTTGATATAAATGTAAACTTTCGATAAAGAGGAGGTAACAATGAATAAGTGTCTAAAAAGAGGTTTTAGTATATTATTGATAATATTGATGTTAATAGGTTTGATTCCTCAGAGTGCAATAAAGGTATATGCTGCTACGCCAGTAATAAATAATATTGAGATAGTAAAAACATATGAGGGTGGATTTGCCTCACCAAGTGTGTTCTACTTGACGATATTAGGAACTGATTTAAATACATTGAATACAAAGATACAAAATAACTTAGGAGCTATAGTGGATTTGACTCCTACTTCGACAGGTTCATTTTCAGTACAATATAAAATAAATCCAGCAGAAATGGGATCTAGATTTTTTGTAAATGGAGTAGCGTATGATATATTTGAAACAGATATGCCAGAAATTAAAGCTGTAGATCCTAAACTAGTAAAGAAAAATAACAACATAAAGATAACAGGAGAAAACTTTAGTAAGATTGACCAGACACCTACTTCTGGAAATCCCAAAATTACAGTTAAGTATACAAATACACTAACACATAAGGATTTGTCAGCAATATTAAAAGCAGCTGGAGCTACTGGAGAAGCTTTAGTACCAGTAGATTTAGGATTAGGTTTGCAAGATATAAGAGTTGACAAACAATATACATCATCAGGTGTAAATGTGAGTTTGTCATACAGATACATAGATGCATTTCGTATATATGACGATATAACAGTTAACCCGACTAACATAACGATTTTTCCGAACAAAGGTAAACCAGGAACAAAAATATCTGTAAGTACTACAGATACATTTAACGAGGACTATTCAGTATTTTTTATGAAGGATATAACAGATGCATTTAAGCATGGTAACAAAGGAAGGGATTATTTTAAAAGTGTGGATAACAAAAATATAAAAGTAAAAGTTCCAGATTCGCTAGCTACAGGAGAAACTTATAAAGTAGTTTTGACTAATAGTATATCGCAAGGAACAAACGATACGGATGATCTGACAGGGTATGTAATAAAACAGAAAATAATAGGCGAGTTTGTAGTTATAGATGCAGACATATCTCCACAAATTCAATTTGTACAACCTTCATCAGGACCAGATTCAGGGTCAAATGTAAATATAATAGGTAAGTATATGGATGAATTAAACATAGAAGGCTTGCAGGTAACAGGTGGAGGTAATTTAGAATATGACAATAAAGTGATAGATGGTGAAAAGCTAAAACTAACTTATGATGCTACAGGAATAAAATACAACACAAGAGACGTTGACAATATTGAGAGAGAATTGTTAGTTACAATAGGTAGAACAACAAATTTTCCAGATATAAATGCAATTAAGTTTGATGATGGTGGTGGAGATTTTGATAAGCTATTGGTAAAAACAAAACCAATATCAGATAGTGAGCTTGCAGATCCAATAAAAGATGTAATAATAGAGATAAAAACAACGATACATTTAAATGGTGGGGGAACAGTAGTTTTTACAGAAACAGCAGTAAAGGAGGATGCTTACGAATTTGTACCTAGCTTTGTAGCACCAGAGATAACAAAGACATCACCAAATAAAGTACAGGTAGAGGGAACAGGACCATACACAGTCAAAGAAGATACAGTCATAGCTTTGCAAGGTAAGAATTTTAAAGTATATAGTTATACAGATGCAGGTGGTACAGTTAAAGTTAATTACCCAATAGTAGTTCTAGGAACTAACGGTACAACTCCTGGTGATGGAGAGATATCACTAAAAAGAGTAGGCGCAGAAACAGAAGTTGTAGATGCAGATAACAATCCAATACCTGGTGCAACATACGAGATTTTAGATAAGACAGGAAACAAGGTGGATGGAGTTGCAGGCAACGAAACAGGGACGATAATAATAGTTAAAATTCCAGCGGGTAGACAGATAAAGCAAGGATTAATAGGAGTACAGTCGGCAGTTGCAATAGCAAACCCAATAAAAGGTGGAAATACTAATGGACCATTGGTTTCAAAAAATGACGCTGATACAGGTATCGAATTTATAAAAGCGATAAATAGTCCAGAAATAAACAAGATTAGTCCAAATATAGTTACTATAAAAGGTGGAGAAAAAATAGTAGTTAGAGGTACTAACTTTTTAGATGGTATAAAAGTATATATAGATGGTAAAGAAGTAGGCGGAGTAGTAAGAGATACAGATCCAGCAACAACAGAAGGTACATTGACATTCACAGCACCAAAAGGAAGAGAAGGAATCACGGTGTTGCAGGTTATAAATCCAGATGGAGGTTCTGATAGTGAGCAATTTGTATATGTAAAATCTGCAAATCAAGACCCGAAAATAAACTCAATAGGCCCAAATAAAGGATCTAAAGGGACGCTAGTAGTAGTCAAAGGAAATAACTTTTTTAAAGCGGATTTAACAGTAGACGATGTAGCTGGTATGGGAATATACAATTTAATAGGAACAAGAATATTATTAGATGGTAAAGATGTGAATACATACAGTGGTAATCCAGACATACCAGAAAAGCCAATATCATATACATTGCCTGAATTAAACACAGAAAAGTTGATTAAAGTAAAAGACTATAAGCTAAGAATATCTAAATATAAGGAATATGCCACAATAGCTGAAATCGGTTCACCTGATAATATATATACCTTTAGAGTAGATTCACAGGGAAGTGCTGTATTAACAAGAGGTGGAAATAGTTATGTGATAAAAGTTGATAGCGCAGGTAATTATACATGTCAAAAAAATGGGACAAATGTAGCAGTAACAGTTACAGACAATAACATAACAATAGATGGAGTAAATCTAAAAGCAACATTTAACTATGATGTAATATCAATAAAAAAACTTGAAAATGGAACAAAAAAAATCATTGTATCAGACTATTTTGATAGTTTGTATTTACGAAATAGCGCAAACAAATATTTTAAAATATTTGTTGATCAAAAAGGAAAAGTAAAGATAAGTAATAGTAACGATACAGAGTACAGTATTGGTATAGATGGTGGGAATTTAGTAGCAATAAAAAATGGCACTAAATATAGCTTTGAAATAGATGCAAATAGGAAACAGATATTTATAGACAGAGGAAATGCAAACGAACTAGTACTAGAAATAGAAACACTGTATTACTTTGATGCAAACAATTTTATAACAGGGCATAGAACTAAAGTAGTGAATAAAAAAGAAATAAGATTTTTAGTGCCACCATTGGGGATACAAAAGTGGTACGATGTAACCGTTAAAAACCCAGACACAAAAAGTGATACAAAAACAGGCGAAGATGGATTCATGTACTATAAAAGCCCTACAACAAACCCAAGGATAATAAACATAGTACCAAAGCAAGGAACTACAAAGGGCGGTACACCAATAGTGATATCTGGAGAAGAATTCCAAGATACAAGTACAGTATATATAGCAGGGGTAAGAATAGCTGATAAAGATGTAACTCTAAGCAACAATATGAGAGAGTTGACAGTAATAGTACCAAAGTATCCAGGAGATGTAAGTGAAGATTTTACGACAGATAGAAAAACTGTACCAGTAGTTATAGTAAACGAAGATGGTGGAAAAGCAGTAAAAGATGATGGTTTCACATATATAATAGCTAACAGTGTACCAAGAATAAAAGAAATATATCCAAAAGAAGGTAGTGCAG
The DNA here is from genome assembly GCF_056892235.1 of Abyssisolibacter sp. ZYX002. Classification (NCBI taxonomy): domain Bacteria; kingdom Bacillati; phylum Bacillota; class Clostridia; order Eubacteriales; family Clostridiaceae; genus Abyssisolibacter; species Abyssisolibacter sp. ZYX002. The sequence continues at coordinate 54,673 of NZ_JARMXH010000007.1, read as the reverse complement.
CAGGTGGAGAGATAGTCGATATCTTCGGATATGATTTTAGATTCCATGAACCATATACAGGAGATATAGGTGAAGCAAATTTTGAATATGATGATTTAGATGAAGACTTAAAATGGGACAATATGAACAATAAAGACGATGTAGATGCTAGATACAAATTACCTTTTGTGCATGATAAATATACACATTATTATGATTCACCAGTTCTCCCAAAAGTGTACTTTGGTAATGTCAGAGCAAAAATAGTTGCATTTAACTCAGCAACAGGATATATACAAGTAATTGCACCAAAACATACGAAAGCAGAAACAGTTGATTTATGTGTGATAAATAACGATTCAGGAAAATCGAATTCGGTGCCTTATAAATATAAAAAATCCAACCCAGTTATTTCCTTGATAACACCTAAAATGGGTAAAAAAGAAGGAAATGAAGCTGTAGATATTATGGGGAGTGGGTTTAAAAAGAGTTTGATAGATATATTTGATGATAATCCAGCAGTAACGACTACAAAAAACTTATATTTAGTGAGATTTGGCAGTATATCTAATGCAAAGTTACCAAAAGACCATGCTAATTCTGGAAGAATAATAAATGGCAGGACGCATATAGAACTAAACGGTGGATTGACAGTAGATTATGTATTAGATTCTAGCACAGGAAATATAGACCTTACTACAACCATAAAAGAAGGAGATCAAACATACAGGAAAAAATATGTCTATAATGATGAAACCAAATATCTTGATGTAGTAGAGCTTAAAAATATTGACACAACAAAGCCAAACTATGTTGGATATGAGTATATTAAATATGAAGTTAAAGATGGAAGGCTCATAGTTACAAGAGGGTATTCAAAAGATGTAACATTAAAATATGCATCACAGCTATTAGCAAAAACTCCAAACTATCATACAGTAGGAACAGTAGATGTAGTTATGGAAAATCCTGATAATGCCTCTAACGCTATGGAATATATATACAAAAACCCAATAAGTAATCCAACGATTACAGCAGTAACAGGAGTTCCATTTAAAATCGAGAGTGGTAAACTTATAATACAAGCGCCAACAACAGGTGGACAGCCATTTTATATTGAGGGAACACAATTTATCCAGGAGGGTATAACAGTTAGAATAGGAGGTTATCCACTAAAGGCGGACGATTTCCAATACTTAAATGAAAATAAAATACTAGTTAAACCTCATAAAATGAACACAAACCTACAGACAGGCAGAGAGTATTTGATAGAGGTACAAAACGAAGATGGAGCTAGAGCAACAACAGAGAATATAAAAGTATATTATAGATATATAGTCATCAGTGGTGATGAACCGATAATAGATACAATAGAACCAGCAAAGGGTAGTGCAACTGGTGGATATACAGTTATAATTAAAGGTAAAAATTTTGCAAGCAATATAAAAGTTATATTTGGGTATAGTGCAAGTGGAAGTGGAGCGCAAATACTAGAAAAAAGCATAAACAAACTAGTAGTTAGAGTTCCAGCAAGTAATATAGTAGGATTAGTTGATGTTTATGTTGAAAATATAGACTACAATACAAGTAGCGTAAAACAAAAGGCTTTTGAATATATTTCAACTCCCACAATAGATGCAAACAGTATAACACCAAATGAGATTTTTATAACAGGTGGTCAAAAAGTAACAATAAAAGGAACACAGTTCATACAAGGATTAGAAGTGAAATTTGGCAATCTAGTTTGTCCTAAAGTTGAAGTAATAGATACCAATACAATAGTTGTAGAATCACCAGTTGCAACTATGAAGGATTTAGGTTTCAAAGATGTCACAATAACTAATAAAGATGGTGGAGTAGCAACAGTAAAAAATGGGATAAAATACGTAGTTCCAAAGCCAACTGACCCAACAGGTTTCATAGCAAAACCAGGTCATGAAAGATCAGTAGTTTTAAAATGGGACAAGGTTGAGGGAGCACAGACCTATAAGATTTTTGGAAAAACAAAAGGAGATAGAGAGTATTCGTATATAGGAGAAACTAAAGACTGTGAATATTTTTTAAGAGATTTGGAGCCAAACACTAGATATTACTTCAAGTTATGGTCAGTAAATAAATATGATGAATCAGCTAAATATGCATATGCTAATTGTAGAACATTTAATGAAAATAAAGATGAAGGAAACGACAAATATGAGGAAGTAGTAGAAGAAAATACTAAAACAGTAATAAATCAAGACAGTATATCAGTTAAACTACCAGAAACATTCTCTCAAGGGCAGTACATCCTTGATTTGAGAGGAGATGTATATAGGAAGAGCGACAAATTGTCTATAACCATACCTATGAAAGCAATACTAGCAGGAAAAGGGTATATTTATGTTCAAAAAGATGATTTTAAACTTCACGTTCCATTAGTCAATATGAAAGTAAATGCTTACAAACATCTATATAAAGAAAAGGATACAAATGTAATAATCAATATAGATAAAGTAGATTCTAGAGAAAAGGCAAGAGTGACAAAAGGACTATCAAGAAAACAGAAATCAGTGTCAGAGCTATATGATGTAAATGTAGTATTACAAGAAGGCAAAAATAAAGGTACACTCAAAATGTTAGAAGGTTTTACGTTTAGTATGCTAGTTGATACAAATAAAGTAAAACAAAATAAGATTAGTATAATGAGCTATGATGAACCTACAAACAAGCTAAAAGCAGAGTCATATGAAGTATCAAGCGTGATGGAACATATCAATGATACTGCAAAATATGTAATAAATATAGCAATAAAAGAAGACAAAAAATTAATAGTTATATATAATAGATAAAGAGAGAGTTGTAACAAAATATATTCGGTGTTCAGTATATAAATCGTATTTATCTTGTTACAACAAAAGGGGCAACTCAACAAATAAATTTGAGACAGCCCCTTTTGATGTAAAATATTAGATAATAAACAGAAGAGGTGTTAGCATGGTTAAAAGTAGTAAGCTAGTAATAATAGTATTAATAACAGTACTAGCAATTAATACAGTATATGCACAGGTTGGACAAGCTATAGATGGTATTACATCCTATGATAGCTTAAAGAAAAATATTAGTTTTAGTGATATAAAGGGGCATTGGGCTGAAAAGTATATCAATACAATGAGTGCATTGTCAATAATAAAGGGTGCAGGAAGTTCTCGTTTTAATCCAAGTGGTAAATTAACATATGAACAGTCACTGATACTATTAGTTAGACTTCTTGGACTCGAAGAAGAGGCACAAAAAAGAGGCCAAGATATGAACAATAATACAGATACAGCAGGTTATAACATATTATCAGCTCATGATTACTACGTAAAAGGCTATGTAGATGTAGCAAAAAACAAAGGTATTATAACACAAGAAGAAATAAACGCGATTACAAAAACAAACCAAAGCACCTCCGATAAAATAGAAGATGAAATAGACACCCAGATGGCTAGGTATGATGCTAATTTGCAAATTACACAAATACAGCTAGCAAATATTAGAGCTAAACTGAAAGAAAAAATAACTAGAAAATATACATATCAAAAATCAGTTACAAGAGAACAAGTGGCAGTATTTGCTGCAAGAACAATAGGCCTAAAGCCAATAGTTGGAAGTAAAAGGCAAAAAATATACACATTAAAAGATTACTCTAAAATAACGCCAAGTTATCTTCCGTTGATAGAAGCAGTACTTCAAAATGGAATAATATCAGGAAATAATACGAATCAATTTAGACCAAAAGACTCAATCAACAGAGCGGAGATGACAAAGATATTGTACAAAATAGCAAGGCCGATAATGGTGAAAAACGGTTATCAAATTAATACGGCAACTATTCAAAATATAGAAGAAGCCATATCTAAACAAACAGATGGATTAACTGGCAGGACATACACAGCTAAGGTGAAAGTATTTACAATAGCTGATGATGTAAGTATTAAAAACATACATGTGCAGGAAGCTGGAAGTAGCAATACTTCTAAAGGCTTTATAGTAATAGATGGCAACAGACTTTCGAGCATGAATAGATTAAAAATAGGCGATACAGTTAGATACTATATAGATAACGATAATAGGGCAGTTTTAGTAGAAAGACTTGCAAACTCAGTACAAAATCTCACTGGATTTATAGAAAAGGTAGAGGGAGGATATATATCATTTAAAGATTTTAACGATGTTCTGTATAAATATGAATTAGCTAAAGGAGCAAATATAATAGTAAACGGGGATAGTATTTTAGCAAAAGATTTATTATATGGACAAGAAGTATCAGTAGAAGTTACAAACAACAAAATATCTCGTATATCAAGTAACCTAGAAATAGGAGAAGAAGGATATATAGAAAAGGGAGATAAAATAATAACAGGAAAAGTATTATCAAAAGATAAATATAGTGGGCAGGTAACATTAGCTACACCTAATGAAGTTAAAAATTTCATTATAGATGGATATGCAAATATAATTAAAGATGGTAACAACGTAGACTTTCAAAAAATACAAGATGGAGATTTACTAAGACTAGAATTTGATGATTACAATACGAATAGGCCATCAAAGGTCACGATATCATCAGCAGATATACAAATTTCTGCATTATATAAAGTAGAATTGCAAGATGTAGATACAATGCGTAAACAGCTTATATTAGGAGATATTAAACGCTACAACCACGGTAGTTGGATGAATGAAGAAGGGAAAAAAGACCTTCAAATAAATCAAGGTTGTAAGATATATGTTGGCAATGTAAGCTTATCATTAGAAGAGTTAAAGAACTATAAGGGCAAAGAAGCTTATATAGCAGTTCAAAAGAACTTTGGGCAAGACGAAGCTATTAAACTAATAGTTAAGAATAATTATGAGACAAAATATGATAACTCAATACAAAAGATAGAGTATGGCTCAAATACTCTAAGGGTCGAGTATAGAAATATAGGTTTTGACTATGATAGTACGATTATAGTCAAGAATAACAGATTAATACACCCATACAATCTATCAAAAGGAGACGACATATTAGTATATTCATATGGAGTTAACAACCCTCATGCAGCATTCATATCAGTATTAGAAGAGGATGCAAATGGACTAGTAGTATATAGAGGTAGAATAGACGAAATCAACAAATACAACATAGATTTAGATAAGATATATTATCTAGAGGACAACAAGTGGCAGAAAGAGAAAAAGCAGACAACATTCAATATAAGTAATGATACAAAGATTATAGATACTAGAAAGGCGCAAGCGGTAGATGTAACAGTAGATGCTTTTCTAAATAGTAGGCATTTGAAATCCTCTGATCCTAACAATTACTATAAGAAATATGCCTATGCGGTGGAGTACAATGGCATGGTGCTGGCAATGAATATCATAGATAATTCTACAAAGTCTCAAGTAGTAACCATAGCTACAGTAGATGATATAGATAAAGCAAACATAACATTAGAGTTGAAAGATGTAAAGGATTATAGCTTCTTTACAAACAAATGGAATCTAAACAACGCTTCACTTTATCTAATGGCACAAAAAGCTATATTCATAAAAGATGGTAAGATAGTTGGATTTGATCATGTTAAGAAAGGTGATAAATTATATATACTCAGGAAAAATGGACGAGGAGATATAGTGTTAATAAAATAGGACATAAGGAGTGTAAGTATGAAAAAAATACTATGTATTATAACATTAATAATATCACTTTCAACATCATCATTTGCACAGATAAACAATGCAGGCTTTGAAGGTGGTATAAACAAAGACGAACAAGACTACAAAAGAGAAAAACAGTATAAAGAAGTTATATTTATAACAGGAAAGCCAGTAGTGCTATATGGTAAGGTAAAAATGCTTGTCAAAGATAAAAAACTGACATATGACTATGTAGATATGAAGAGTAAAGATGGAACAGTAACAATGAAAAAAAAGATAGAGCTAGAGAGAATCATAGAAGACAATGAGAGTATTAAACAAGTAAGAGAAGAAAACAACATAGTCAGATACAAAGAAGAAATAAGTGATAGTAATGGAGATACTTATGTATTAGAAGACTATCAGTTTCATAACTCAACTATAGATGATAATCAACCTATGATTAATTACTACTCAGGAAATTGGCTTGGAACCAAAACATATACGATAAACGATGGTGAGCGAAAAATAATAGCAGAAACTACAGGTGGAATATATGGATATGACCACTATTGGGGCGCAACAGAAACTCAGAAAATCAAGCAGTATTTGAAAAAAGTAAATACTAAAACCGACAAAATAGAATGGACAGGTAGCTCAGAGATGAATATTTCATTCAATAGAACAAAAGAAATGGAGTATTTTGATAATCTGCCGTACCAAGCTAGTTTTTCCGATGGATATACATTAACTGAAAAAAAGGAAACAGTGATGAAGTACAGTTATGACATGCCTTATCTAGGGAGTACGAGTACATCAAATGTTAGAAACAAAGGAACAGGAGTGGAGAGATATGACACATTGCCAACACAAAAAAAGCTCTATATACCAAAATATGAAGATATAAAGGGAATATGGTCTCAGTGGGATATAAAAAGACTAGCAGGTCTTGGAGTATTTGATAGTTCAAAGAAATTCTTTGGGCCTAAGCTACCAGCAGAGAGAGGAGAATTTGCAAGGTGGCTTGGAAAGACTATGAATCTAGTCAAAGAAGATAATAAACCAAAGAGATCATTTACAAAAAAAGATGCAAATGCACCTGTTTTTGTAGATGTAACAAGAGAAAATCCTGATTATGAATACATAAAAATAATCAAGGAAAGAGGAATAATGTCAGGTGTAGGAAAAGGGTCATTTATGCCTAAGGGTAAATTGACAAGGGCGCAAGCAATAACAATAGTTATACGATCGATAGGACTAGAAAGGCTTGCACCAAATCCACCATTTAAAACATCATTTAAAGACGATAGTAGTATACCACAGTGGGCTAAAAAATCTATTTACGTAGCAAAACAGATTAATCTCTTGAGTGGAAATAATGGTTATGTATATCCTAATGATTATATGAGTAGAGAAGAAGCCGCAGCGTTTTTAAATAGATTTATAAACTATTTACAAGTAGAGCTTAAAGATGAATATAGAGATAGTATAATCAATTACAACTAACGTTAAAAAATTGATTTAATTACATTTATTTTTATTAATTTCACATGGATTTCACATTATAGAGTTATAATTTAACATAGTAACAAGAACATTTTAAACTTCTACAACATTTCAAAAGGTAGCTCCAAAGCGAGGTACCTTTTTTTTGTAAATATAACATTTGCTATATGCGAAATTCTTTAGAAATGTAAAACAATTTTAATATAACTGAAAAACCAATGAAATAGAGTGTTACAGGTATATGACAAAATCTGCAGTATTGAATAATATAGGATAATAGACTAAAATATAATGAGGGTCAAAATTATATTTTATACAATCTTTAATAAAAATGACATAACAACAAAAAAACATTAAAAATTAGAAACTTTTTAGTTACAAATGGCGTCTAATAATAAGGAGACTCTGTAAATGAGAGGAGGCAAATCACCGAGCAGTTAATTTTATATAAAAAAGAAGAGAAAATAAAATTAAAATAGAAGCGGAGTATTAAGTCTTATATCTAGCAAATGTAAATCAAACAGTAAATTAAGTTAGTAAATAATATATAGCATTGCTGTTACGACAGATCATATAGACAAAATATATACTATTATAATAGGAGGTAAAATTAATAATGGTTGAGAGAATATTAAAAATAACATTAGTTATAGTAGTATTACTTTTTGGAGGATTTTATGCGTATAACGAATCAGTAAGAAAGCAAGAAGTATCCTCAAAGGAAGTAGTAGAGTATATTACCAAAGAAGTAGAAAAAGGAGATATAGTAGCAGGAGTAAAAACATCTGGACAAATAGAAGGATCCTGGGGCGGAGGTATAGATGTACCAGATATACTATTTGATGGCGGACAAGAGGCGAAATACATAATAGAGAAGGTACTAGTTGAGAGAGGAGACCCTGTAAAAGAGGGAGACACTTTAATCAAGTTACAATCACCAGATTTAGATTTAAAGTTAAAAGAAGCGGAGCTTAAATTAAGAGAAAAAACAGATGATCTACTTTTAATGGCAGGAGTAGATAATATAAATAAAATCAGTCCATCACAAGGAATAATAGTAAGAGCAACTATGGAGGGGAGAGTGACTGAGCTTACAGTTAAAGAAGGAGATGAACTAGAGCAGGGAATCTCAGTTGCCAAAATAGTAAATGATTCAAAATACATAGTAAGAGCAAAAGTGACTCCAGGCGAATATAAATTATTAAAAGAGGGACAAGAAGTTGCATTAAAAATAGGTAGTTACGATGGAACAAATGTAGCTACAATAACAAGTATAGATAAAAACCAATCACCAGATCTGGACAAAGATGGAAAAGCTATAGGATTTATTCATTGGATAACAATAGAAGGAAAAAATCCAGGATTAGCACAACCAAAAATGGAAGTAGAAGTAGGAATAAAGAGAGGCGGCAATATATTCTATTTTGCAAATAAAGCGTCAATAGAAGGCTTTGCAAATGAGGCTACAATACTAGCTAGTGCTAAAGGAATCATTACAAAGATGTATGCACATAGTAATGATGTAGTAAAAAAAGGAGATAAAATCGCAGTACTAGCTGGGGAGGACATGCAAAGAGCAATAGAAGGGAAGATAAGAGAAATAGATGAGTTAAAGAAAAACATAAATAGCTATAAAGAGTCTTATAAGTATCTTGAAATAAAATCACGTATGAACGGAATAGTAAGTTATATGCGTGCTACAGAAGGCAAAGAACTAGAGAGATTTGGTTACTTAGGATCATTGTATAATATGGATGAAATGTATATGGAAACTTACGTAGATGATCAAGACGTATTAAAAGTAAAAATGGATGCTCCAGTAACTATAACACTAGATGCAATACCAGGAGAAATCTTTGAAGGAAGAGTAAAAGATATACAGACTCGAGGAAATAGCAAAGATGGGATAACTAAATTTAGAGTAACTATAAACTTGAAAGGTAACGAAAAAACAAAACCAAACTTTGCAGCCAAAGCATTTATAGAATCAGGCAGTTCTAAAGACACACTATTGATACCATTAGAAGGTTTACTGGAAGAAGAGGGTAAAATGGTTGTGAAAATATTACAAGATGACAAATCAGTAAAAGTAGTTCCTGTAAAAATAGGAGTAATGAATGATAGAATGGTAGAGATTGTTGAAGGATTAAAAGAAGGAGATAAAATAATAACAGGAACAGAGACAAAAATATTAAATGGTGATAACAATAATGTAAAGGTATTAGAGACAAAACCAGATAACAATAAAAAAGGCGAATAAATAAGGAGGAATAAAGATGACTCAGAAAAAGAGAATACATTCCTTCTTAGCAAGATGGTGGTTCACAGCAAAGATGGCATCACATGGGATACTATCGAATCCACTAAGGTCAGCACTGACAATACTAGGAGTAGCAATAGGAGTAGCATCAGTAGTATGTTTAATGGGAATAGGAGAAGGAGCAAGACAAGCAGTAATAGAGCAGTTTGAAAGTCTAGGAGCAAACGTAATATCAATAAACATACACAAACCAGAGTACGAATTTAATGAAGAAGATGTGGATGACCTAGTAGAAAGAGTGCAAGGAATGGATATAGCATCGCCAGTAGTAAACACAAAAGCAGAAATGAGATGGAAAAGAGCCAAAGGAAGCATGAAGCTAATAGGAGTAAACGAAAAATACCCAGATATAAGAGACCACAAAATATTGACAGGGCAATTTTTCACAAAATGGCATGTAAAACAGAGATCAAACGTAGCGATATTAGGATATAATATAGGAACAAAATTAAACGGAGGACGAAGTCCAGTAGGAAGAAGCATAACGTTAAATGGGATGAGCTACAGGATAATAGGAGTATTAGAAGAAAAAGGCTCAGGAAACGCAAACGATGTAGACAATAGAATAGTAATACCATACACATCAGCACTAAAAATAGCAGAAAAGACAACCATAGAAGAGATATGGGGAAAAGCAGGATCACCAGTAGAAGCAGACTTAGCAGTAGTACAGCTAAGTAGAATAATAAAAAGAAAGCTAGGAATGGATGCGAGCGCACCAAAAATGACAGCAAGTAACAGTGCAGAAGGAGAAGAAAAAACAGAAGCAGTAGATAAAGAAAAAGAAGAAAAAGAAGAGAAAGCAGTAGAAACAGAAATACCAGGGGCAGGAGAAGAAGTAATATCAATAACAAACCTAAACCAGCTAATAGAAGAAGCAGACAATGCCAAAAAAGTAATGACACTCTTACTAGGAGGGATAGCAGCAGTGTCGCTATTAGTAGGAGGATTAGGAATCATGAACATCATGCTAGTAGCAGTAACAGAGAGAACAGAAGAAATAGGAGTAAGAAGAGCATTAGGAGCAAAGAAGATAGACTTATTAGTACAGTTTTTACTAGAAGCATTATTTGTAAGTATAATAGGAGCAATAACAGGGATAGTAGCAGGAATATGGGGAATGAAAGTATTTGATAGTCAAGGATTTAATACAGCGATAAACATACAATCAATAAAGATAGCGATAGTAGTGGCATTAGGTTCAGGATTATTATTTGGAGTATATCCAGCAGTATCGGCATCCTCAGTACCGCCAGTTGAGGCTCTTAGAAGACAATAACAACTTTAATAAATATATAGATAAAGATATATAGCGAAGGAGGTACAATAGTGACAGCTATACTAGAATTAAAAGGTATAACACGTAGCTACAAAACAGGACAAATCAAAGTGCAAGCATTAGCTGGCGTAGATTTGACAATAGAGAAAGGTGAATTTGTATCCATTATGGGACCATCAGGTTCAGGTAAATCAACAATGCTTAATTTAATAGGTTGCTTAGATTTACCAACCGAAGGTACATATAAAATAAATGGAGTTCAAGTAGAAAAGATGCGAGATAGTAGGTTATCGGAGATAAGAAATCAATTTATAGGATTTGTATTTCAAAGATTCCACTTATTGAGCAATTTAAATGCATTAGAAAATGTAGAGTTACCATTAATATATCAAGGACTATATGGAAAAGAAAGAAAGATAAGAGCAAAAGAAGCACTTGCAGCAGTAGGACTTGATGATAGAATGCACCATTTACCATCACAACTATCAGGAGGACAACAACAAAGAGTTGCAATAGCAAGAGCACTTGCAAGTAAACCAGCACTTATTTTGGCAGACGAGCCAACAGGAGCATTAGATTCAGCATCAGGAAAGAATATAATGGAAATATTTACAGAGCTAAATGAGAAAACAGGAATAACTATAGTTCAAGTAACCCACGAGAGAGAGATTGCATTATACGGACATAGAATATATCATCTTAGAGATGGATTAATAGAAAATATAGAAGAAGTGACAGAGTTATCTAAATAGGAGGTATAAAAATGTTACAGAAGATAGTAATGATAGTGTTGATTATAGTAGTGTTAGTTTTTGGAGGGTTTTATGCGTACAATGAGCTAATGCCGAGCCAAGAAGTGTCAGGAGAAAAAGTAATACAATATGCAACCGTGCCAGTTGAAAAAGGTGATATAAATGTAGGAGTAGACACAGCAGGAAGAATCATGGGTTCATGGGGTGGAGGAATAGAAGTGCCTGGACAAAGATACGGCAGGATTTCCGTGAACTATATAGTAGATGAGGTGCTAATAAAAGAAGGACAAGCAGTAAAAAAAGATGAAGTTTTAATTAAGCTAAAATCACCAGATTTAGATGCAAAACTAAAAGAAGCAAAAGATAAATTGAGAAAACAAGTAGATGAATTATCAGCAATGACAGGTGTATCAGAAAACAATCTAGAAAAAATAAACCCAGCCCAAGGTATAACAATAAAAGCACCTATAGATGGTAGAATAACAATGCTAGAAACAAAAGAAGGTAAAGAGTTAAAGCAAGGTGATCTAGTAACTAATATAGTAAACGATTCAAAATACAAAATTAGAGCAAAAGTAACACCACAAGAGTATAAGACTATAACAAAAGGACAAGAAGTAGAGCTCAGAATAAATAATTACGAAGGAACTTATAAAGCTACAATAGTAGAAATAGATAAAAATAAAGTGCCAGACGTAGATAAAGATGGAAACGCAAGTGGGTTTATTCATTGGGTTTCTATAGAAGGAGAGAACCCAGGTTTAATTCAACCAAAAATGACTGCTAGAATAGGTTTAAGAAAAGAAGATAGTATAACTTATTTTGTTCATGACGCGACAATAGAGGGATTTAAAGAAGAAAAGAGAGTATTAAACAGAGCTAAAGGTATAGTAACAAAAGTATTTGTTCATAACATGGATGTAGTAAAAAAAGGCGACAACATAATATCCATGGCAGGAGAAGAAATGCAAAGATCGATACAGTATAAGATAGAATCAATTAGAGATATAAGGAAAGAAATTGCAGAGTACCAAAATGCATATAGTAACTTTAATATAAAAGCTGCAATGAATGGAGTAATAGAATATATAGATAGCGATGCAAAAAAAGGAAAAACAGTGCGTGTTGGGCAATATTTAGCTGGTATATACAATACAAATGATATGTATATGACGGCGTACGTAGATGATACAGAAGTGTTACATATCAAAGAAGAAGCACCAGTAGAAGTTAAAGTAGATGCAATGCCAGGTGAGGTATTTAAGGGAGTAGTTAAAGGAGTAGAAAACAGTAGGGGAGACGACAAAGGCACGACAAGATATCAGGTAAGAATAAATGTAGAAGGAAATGATAAATTAAAGCCAAACTTCCAGGCAAAAGCACACATAGATGCTGGTACCTCAAAGGATACTTTATTAATACCTAGAGAAGGATTATTAGAAGAAGATGGTAAGATGGTAGTAGAGGTATTAAGAAAAGATAATACAGTGGAAGTAGTGCAGGTAAAAGTTGGTTTGATGAATGATAAAATGGTAGAGATTTTAGAAGGACTAAAAGAAGGCGACAAAGTAATAACAGGAAGTAGTGAGGATGTACTTCCAAGTCAACATATTAAATCAGATGATTCATTATTGCCAGGGAAAGATAAAAAAGATAAAAGTGACAACAAAGGTGATAAAAAAGGCGAATAAATAAGGAGGAATAAAGATGACTCAGAAAAAGAGAATACATTCCTTCTTAGCAAGATGGTGGTTCACAGCAAAGATGGCATCACATGGGATACTATCGAATCCACTAAGGTCAGCGCTGACAATACTAGGAGTAGCAATAGGAGTAGCATCAGTAGTATGTTTAATGGGAATAGGAGAAGGAGCAAGACAAGCAGTAATAGAGCAGTTTGAAAGTCTAGGAGCAAACGTAATATCAATAAACATACACAAACCAGAGTACGAATTTAATGAAGAAGATGTGGATGACCTAGTAGAAAGAGTGCAAGGAATGGATATAGCATCGCCAGTAGTAAACACAAAAGCAGAAATGAGATGGAAAAGAGCCAAAGGAAGCATGAAGCTAATAGGAGTAAACGAAAAATACCCAGATATAAGAGACCACAAAATATTGACAGGGCAATTTTTCACAAAATGGCATGTAAAACAGAGATCAAACGTAGCGATATTAGGATATAATATAGGAACAAAATTAAACGGAGGACGAAGTCCAGTAGGAAGAAGCATAACGTTAAATGGGATGAGCTACAGGATAATAGGAGTATTAGAAGAAAAAGGCTCAGGAAACGCAAACGATGTAGACAATAGAATAGTAATACCATACACATCAGCACTAAAAATAGCAGAAAAGACAACCATAGAAGAGATATGGGGAAAAGCAGGATCACCAGTAGAAGCAGACTTAGCAGTAGTACAGCTAAGTAGAATAATAAAAAGAAAGCTAGGAATGGATGCGAGCGCACCAAAAATGACAGCAAGTAACAGTGCAGAAGGAGAAGAAAAAACAGAAGCAGTAGATAAAGAGAAAGAAGAAAAGGAAGAGAAAGCAGTAGAAACAGAAATACCAGGGGCAGGAGAAGAAGTAATATCAATAACAAACCTAAACCAGCTAATAGAAGAAGCAGACAATGCCAAAAAAGTAATGACACTCTTACTAGGAGGGATAGCAGCAGTGTCGCTATTAGTAGGAGGACTAGGAATCATGAACATCATGCTAGTAGCAGTAACAGAGAGAACAGAAGAAATAGGAGTAAGAAGAGCATTAGGAGCAAAGAAGATAGACTTATTAGTACAGTTTTTACTAGAAGCATTATTTGTAAGTATAATAGGAGCGATAACAGGGATAGTAGCAGGAATATGGGGAATGAAAGTATTTGATAGTCAAGGATTTAATACAGCGATAAACATACAATCAATAAAGATAGCGATAGTAGTGGCATTAGGTTCAGGATTATTATTTGGAGTATATCCAGCAGTATCAGCATCTTCAGTACCGCCAGTTGAGGCTCTTAGAAGACAATAACAAGCTTATATGAATACTCAGACAAAAGGAGGATAACATGAAGAATAACAAGAAATTTCGCATTATAGGACTTATAATAGTACTATCATTAGTACTAACAATTACAGCTGGTTCTGTGATAGCCAAAGAAGAGAAAGAAAAAGACAAATATGAAGATGGTTTAGTATTTCTTGGAAAACTAATGAATTACGTAGAATCTCGCTACGCAGGAGAAATAGATAGTGATAAGCTTATAGAAGGTGCAATAAAAGGAGTATTTGACCAACTAGACGACCACAGCGAGTATTTTACAGCTGAAGAGTTTAAGAGATTAAACCAAGATACATCAGGAAATTTTGGAGGAATAGGTGTAGTAGTAGCAACAAGGGATGGATATGTGACAGTATTAAGTGTATTAGAAGATGGTCCAAGTAAAAGGCTTGGTATAAAAGCTAAAGATAAGATAGTAACGGTAGATGGTACAGATATCAAAGACTATAATCTATATGATGCTATAGTACTTATAAGAGGAAAGGTTGGAACAACAGTAAAATTAGGAATAGTAAGAGAAGGACAAAGTGGTATAAAGCACTATGAAATAAAGAGAAAGTTAATAAAAAGCAATCCAATATCAGTGAAAACACTAAAGAACAATATAGGCTATATAAAACTAAAACGATTTAATGCTAACACAAACGAAGAAATGACAAAGGTACTAAAAGATTTCAATAATAAGAATATCACAAAACTTATAGTAGACCTAAGAAATAACGGTGGTGGTTATCTAGACCAAGTACTAAAAGTACTACAGAACTTTGTACCAAAAGGTCCTTTAGTTCATATCAAATATGCAGATGGAACAACAAATACAAAAGAGTCATACTTAAGCAAGACAAAATACGATATAGTAGTGTTAGTAAACGGAGGTAGTGCAAGTGCATCTGAGATATTTGCAGGGGCTATTCAAGATTCAAAAGTAGGAACAATAATAGGAACAAAAACATATGGAAAAGGCTCAGTACAAGATGTGATACCGTTAAAAAATGAAGCAGGTTTTAAGGTGACAATAGCAGAGTATTTTACGCCAAATAAGAACAAGGTTGACAAAGTAGGGATTACTCCAGATATAGTAATAGAAGACGTATTTGATCACTTAGAAAGTGAAATAGACACAGCATTACTTGATAGATTAAACAAAGGCAAAGAATACAAGGTAGGACAAGTAGGATTAGAAATATTAGTAGCAGAAGAAATCCTAGATTACATGAAATATAGAGTTAGTACACCAGATGGGGTATTTGATGAAAGAACACAAACAGCACTGAAGAAGTTCCAAAAAGCAAATAAATTAACACCAGATGGTAAACTAAGTGATAAGACACAAGAAGCGTTAAAAGAGGCTCTTATAGAGTATCTAAACAGCGAAGCAATGGATAGACAGCTGAATAAAGCTATAGAGATAATTAGTAAAAATAAATAGAGATAAGGGGCAACCTCAGTGAGATAAAGAGGTTGTCTTTTTTGATTTATTAATATATGGATATTTTTAAGATAAATTGATAGCATAAAAAAGCTTCATTATATATAGAAATAGAAATCATGATATAAAACAAAGATTTGGACGTATATTGATGAGATAAATACAAGCATCTAACCTATACATCCATATATAAAGTCATTATACTATAAAATGTAAACCATATGTAATAGTTTTGTAATGGATTTAATTGATACTCTAGTATATAATTTATTAGGGACAGTTATTAGACAGCTCTTATATTACATTTGCATTACAAGGGTTGTTATATTATTGACTGTTAAAAAACACGATGCTATAATTAAGTTTAGAATGTAAGATTGTACGATTTTGCATTCCTAGCTTAAAAAAGCTAAGCTGGTTATGAGGGAGTTACGGCTTAGTTACATATAGCTAACTCTTTCAAAAAAATGAATACAATTATAAGGAGGAGATTTCTAAATGAAGAAAGTATTATCATTAGTACTTGCTTTATCACTAGTATTAGGATTGTTCAGCATGGCATTTGCTGCAACTCCAAGTGACATAGTTGGTACTGAATATCAGAGCGCTATCGAAAGATTGATGGCATTCGGCGTTGTTACAGGTTTTAAAGATGGAACAATTAAACCTGAAGAAGAAATTACAAGAGAGCAGTTCGCTGCGATGGTAGTTAGAGCAATGGGGATGGAGGGACTTGCTAAGATGCAAGCAGGTCAAACTAAATTCACAGACGTTCCAGCTACAAGTTGGGCAACTGGATATATCAATATTGGATCAGGTATGTTAATCAATGGTTACGGAGACGGAACTTTTGGTTACGGAAAGAATATTTCTTATGCAGAAGCTATAACACTTATAGTTAGAGCATTAGGATATACTGATAAAGGTTTAGGCGGAACATGGCCAAACAATTACCTTTTCAAAGCAAGCCACTTAGGAATTACTAAGAATATCAAAATAACTGACACTAAACTTAAAGCAACAAGAGGTAATGTGTTCATGTTATTAAACGCTGCTTTAGAAAAGAATTCAGTTCAAATGGGTTCTAATGGCTTATATGCAGAGAAGGAAAACACTTCAATGCTTGATAAAATGAATGCTAAGAGCTTCAAAGGTAAAGTAACAAATATCAACACTAGCAAGAAGAGAATGCAAGTAGGAAAAGAAAAAGTTTATGTAGCTGCTGGCTTCGATTTTGAAGAAGTTCAAGGCTTAAACATAAAAGTTTGGGTAGATAATAACAACAAAATTTTAGCATATTCTTTAATAGATGAGCCTATGTACGATGCTATTACAAAATTATCTGATGGACGTATTAAGCTTGTAAATGATGGTTCAAAATATAAAGTAAATAAAGATGCAGATGTTTATATTGATGGCGTAGACAAAGATGGAAAAGTTGCTACAGTTGATTACGCTAAGATTGTATTAAACGACGATGACGAAGTAATATTCTTCGATGGTCATAACTTCAATAGCTTAGTAGTAGAAAAAGTTAACGAAGATAAAGAGATTGCTTATAGCTATGGTGATGAGCTTAAATTAGAAGATTATTCTATAGTTAAAGACAATAAGAAAATTGATATAGAAGATATTGAAGATGGAGATATCTTACTATACAACAAGAGCGATAAGTTTGCTATGGTTTATAACAACTCTGTAACTGGTGAAGTAACTAGAGTATACACTGATAAGTTTACTGTAGATGGAAAGACTTATAATATAACTGGTCAATACAAAGACAGTGACACATCAATGAATGATTTAGATAATAGTGCTTTAGCTTCTATGAAAGCAGAAAAAAAGGATGTAAAAGTTTATTTAACTCCAGGTGGAAGAGTAGTATTCGTTGATGGAGATTTAGGTGAAGATACAACAGTTAAGAATTATGCTTTAGTAAAAGCTAATTCAGTTGATCTTGGAAAAGGAAGAGATGGAGACGAATATTCATTTGACGTAATTAACGCAGATGGTAAAAAAGTAAATGATGAAGTTTCTTACAATTTCATAAACCACCTGAACTCAAATAATGAATATGATCGTGTAGTAGGCCTTACAGAAAAAGGAACTACAGATGATGCAAAAAAAGCTCGTATCGAAGAGTTTAAGAATAAGTGTAAAAAAGCTAATTACCAATTAGTTAAGTTAACAAAAGATGAAGATGGTGACTTAACTAAGATTGAATTCTTAGCTACAAGTCCTGTAACAGATTTAAAACACGATGCAACTTATGCTGCAGGATCAAGATTAAAAGATTCTTCAGTTGTATTTGATACAACTGACTCAAGTAAATACAAATCATCTACTTGGGGAGAAGCTAATGATGACTTTGACAAAGTTAAAACAGGAGCTATCTATGAGGCATCAGGAAGGGTAGCTGTAGTTATCATTAACAAAACAGACCAAAGTGAAAATAAAGATATCTACACTGGTTTAATAACATCAGTTGAGCAATATAGAAATGAAGCTAAATGGGATGTAACATTAGAAATTAATGGAAACAAGAAGACATTTGTAACTGATAAGAATAAAATAACAACAGATACTGACTTAGTAAAAAATACTATAGTTGAACTTGAAGTTAGAAAAGATACAGATGTTATTATGAATGTTAACAAATTTGTGGGTACAACTAGACTTGTATCAAATGCTACAGTGAGTGACTTAAATACTTCTCGTAGATTATTCAAGAACAATGGCGGAGCTACTTACGAAATGGATAGTAGAGAAGCTGTAGTTTACGAAAATAATCAAGCAATCAATTTCTCTGACTTAAACAATGGAGATAGAGTTGATATTTATTTAAGACCAGAGAAGAATTCTAGATTTGCACTTTACCTTGTAAGAACTTATAAGAATGATGGAACAGTTAACCCTCCAACAGCAGGGGTTGGTGAAGTAACATTTAAAAGTGATACTCAAATGGTGCTTAAAGGTAGTAGTACGATTTACAGAGTAAACGAAAATACAGTTGTGAAAGACAAAGCCGGAAATACTATAGGATTTAACTTTGCGGTAATATCAAAAGGTGATGATGTTAAAGTAGAAGGTAATGTATACACAATAACACTTACTAAAGTAGAAAAAGATTTAGCTGAAACAGCTAAAAAGCTTGCAGAAGCTAAAGCTGCAGCAGCAGTGGCACAAACTGCTTATAAAGCAGCAGGTGGAGCAGAAACTGATGCAGTATATGTAGCAGTAAATAACGCAGTAGCATCAGATGTAATAGCTAATATTAAAACAGCAACAGATAATTTAAAAGCAGCAACAGCAGCTTTAGAAGCTGGTAATACAATGTTAGCAGCAGAATTAGCTAAAGTTCCAGCCAAATTAGTATTAGCTAATGGTACAACAGTAGCAACAGCAGCGATTAAAACAGCAATAGAAGCTAAAGTTGACCTTAACAAGGTTACAGTTACAGTGCCAGCAGCAGCAGAAGCTAATGGTAAGTGGAAAGTAACATTAAATTCAAAAGCAACATCTAAAACAGTTAATAAAGAAATTATTGCAACAAATCAACATACCGAAACACTAGAAGCAGCTAAAGCTAAAGTACCAGCAACTTTAAATCCAGTTGAAGGTACAGATGCAAATGTAAAGGATATGGTTGTTGCAGCAATAAGCGATACTAATGTAACAGTATCCGTTAACGATGTTACTGGTAATTCCGCAATAACAGCAACAACTGGAGTTGTTACGTATGGTTCAGCTTCTGTAACAGGAGATGTTGTATTCGAATTAACTGTAGGTGGAATAAGCCAAACTGTAACAGTATCTGTTGTAGTACCAAAAGCAGTAACAGCAGCGGAACTAGAAAAAGTACCAGCAGGTATTAAGTTACCAGCAGGAACAGACATGACTGGAGACAATAGTGCTTTAGTTAAAGCGGCAGTAGAAGGATCAGTAGACTTAAATAAAGTTACAATAACTGTAACAAAGGTTGGAGATGACACTTATAATGTTAAGTTAATTTCAAAAGCTGGTTCTGTAGCATCGAATAAAAATATCAATGTAACTCTTGAGAGTTAATAAAACAAAATTGAGAACTAATACTTCTTGATAGTTAAAGAACCCCAAGTGGATAATTCCAAAGGGGTTCTTTTTTTAGCCCCATCTGAGGCAGGTCTGATTGGTTTACTGTATTCTTAAGGGACGGTCCCTTTTGATTAATAGATACCGCTACTGGTCTTGTGATTAATTTTTTATTCTAAACAACTACTAACAAGCCTACCGAATCATATAAGAAAAAAACCGATTGAAAACTGAACACAATATTGATATATTTAAAGTTAAGTGGAGTGGTGGGTATACTTAGAGTAGCGAGGCGCCTTAGTTAGATAGAATATTATTATATAATAGTAAGGAAAAAAATAAAGATAATAATAAAATGTTGTATTAGAGTTAATAGCATAATAGATAATCATGTACATTTGTTAATAAAAGTAGATGATATTAGTGTAGTAATAAAAAAAATAAACACTATGTATTATAATTCTAAATTTAATAGGGTAGGATATGTATTTCAAAATAGATATAAAAGTGAGTATTTATTGAATTTAATTAGATATATCCACAACAATCCTGTAAAGGCTAAAATGGTAGGTAAAGGAATATAAATGGAGTAGCTATAAAGATTATATAAAGGAATCTATTGACTTAGTTGATACAGAACTGATTAAAAGCATGTTTTCAATCAATGAGGGTGTTTTTCTAGTTGATGAATACACTAAATATCATGATATCTCAGATGATAATGAATATCTAGAGGATGAAGATGATAGGAAATGCTCAGAAAATAACGGTTGGAGTATTATAAATAATTATATAGAACAACATAATACTGATAAGATCACTGATGATATGAAAAGAGATATAATAGTTAAACTTTTGAAGCATACTAAACTCTCACAAAGAAAGATAGCACAATTGATGGAGGTTAGTAGAAGATTTGTTAGAAATGTTGTTGAAGACATTTAAATAATTGTGAATAAGTTTAACTAAAAAAAACAGTACTCTGGATTAATTAGTTCCCTTGGAGTACTGTTTTAAATTTATAATGTTTCTTTGAAGCTACAATATACTACATTTGAAATATTTAGTAATAATATGATATTCGATATAATGTATGATTTGTAATATTGTCTATAGATAGTTTCAGTGTAGTTAATATGTAGCTGTATAAGTTATTTAATGACTAACATTAATGCGTGGATGAAGAGTGGTTCCCCATATAGCAACTTTTATTTCTTTTGTAAGAGGTATATTAACCTCATCTACTACAGTTCTCCACCATTCCCAAGCGAGACCAGTGCATTCTCTCGCCTTAACTTTTATATTTTTTGCATTAGGGGGTAAGTTAATAACTGTTGAATAGTGCGCCGTTCTATTTTTACCATTACCATCCCATTCTTTATGCGTTAATAGTTCGTTTCCTTTATCGTCATATGATGCCTCATCCCAAGATACGTAAAACTCAGCTACATATGCACCACTATGGTCAAGTGTTATCTTACCAGTTTCATATTCAGTTACTTTAGTTTCGATATAATCAGTAGAGCTATGAACTGCAGCAAGTGAGTTATCTTTTAAAAAGCTAGTAGTATATGATATAGGATAACCTGGATTTTTCAAGCTGAAGCAAGCATTATCTTTTATAACTCTTCTAATTTCTTGAAAATCAGTTGTGATTATATTGTTATGCTCTTGAGCGTCTCCTCCTAAAACAACTACTGAAAATGAACTGTTTTCTATTATATCTTCTAGTTCAGTTCCTGCTTCTATCTTTTGACCTTTGATAAGTGCTTTGAAAGCTGTTTCTACCTTATCACTTTGTGAGTTTGTTTTTAGTACTACGTAAATCGTTCTTCCATAAGCTACATTACTTACTAGTACGGGTGGAGTATCATTACTTACACCTTTATAAGTTAGCTCATCAAAAGTTACATTGTCATCAAACAAATCTGATGGCTTAGTTGGTAATTCAGCACTAACAGTGTAGAAAATTTGTTTATATGATGCTACCATATATTTTTGCTCACATTTGGATATAGCTTCAAAATCAATTCCTAGCAGTTGATCTACTATATTTATGTCAACGTTTAAACCCATTTTTAACTGGTTTTTACTATAAACCATCGTTTCGTTATATTGAGTTCTTGCTGGCACAGTATGAGTTTCAGAATTTTCATCACTCCATTTATCAATAATTTCATTGAGAGCTGAATTAACATCAGTATAGGTAGGGTTATCTACAATGATTTTGCTGTCAGTACCTAGTCCTGGCAAATCAATAGATAATGTCATAGGCTTTCTTTTTACTAATAGTGGTGTAGGTCTATTTTTTATATAAGCTTCATCTGCCAATAAAATAGATCCTGGATAGACACGGTCGATTATAGAATCTACTACAGATACATCTACAGGAGAAGTTCCTAGAGATCTTTTTTTATGTTCTAATACTATGAACTTTCCGTCAGATTCATAGGCTTCCTTTGGGACAATACTTTCAATACGGTCTCCTTGATTCTCTAAAATTTCATATTTATTGTAATTGAGAGAACCTATACCCTGATCAATACTATTAATAGTATAGTCAGCAGAGGGCTGAGCAAATGTTTGAATAGGTTGAATTGCAAAAAAGATTAGTATAATTAAAGCTAAGATGATTTTTCTAAATTTTGAAAACGTTGTCATATGCAAAAAGTACCTCCTATTTAATTTTAAGTCCTATATCGAATTCGACAAATTATTACATTTTCATAATATACTATATTTTGGCTATATGCAAGTGGTGATATTTGGGCTAAATGGCTTAAGTTTGGTAAAAAGAGTACTGTTACTTATGAATTACAATGAGACTTTATATTAATTTGGTTTAAAGGTATTCAGAATTGAAAAACATAAGCAGTTATTATATATTAAAAATAAAAAGAGAGTTATTAAAGACGATTAAAGATTAAAAAAATAATCAAAATGTTAATATATTGTGGATAAATAGCCACCAATACTAATAGAATTGTGCATAAGTTTTAGTCAATGAGAATCAAATTAAAAAAATAGGAGGAATTTACGTGAAAAAACTTTGTAAATCTATTATAATAGTATTTGTAGTAGTTATGATGCTTAGTCTAACATTTGCAAAAAGTATTTACATGTCACTGGATGAAGCTGTGAGATTTGCTTTGGAACATAGTAAAGATATAGAGATAGCAAATCTCAGCATTGAAAAAGCAGAGGTATTACATAGAGAAACAAAAAAAAGAGTTAGAGAGTTCAAAGAAAATGAGGAGCATATTAGATACAATAACATGCAGGTTTTCTTAATGAGCAAAGGAGTAACTAAATTACAAGATGATGTAAGGCTCAAGGCTACTAAAATGAATAAGCAAATAAGAATTGACGAGATTACTTATAACGCAAGTAAAGCATACTATGATGTAATGAATACAAAGAAGCAGCTAGAAATAGCAGATGATAGTAGGAAGCTTGCAAAAGAACAGCATGAACAAAGTCAAAGAATGTACGAGTTAGGGATGATTTCAAAACAACAATTGTTAGATATGGAGATGAATTTGTCGAACTCAGAGTCTGCATATGCTAGTGCCAAAATGGTACATGATATACAGTTGCTAAGATTTAGAGATATTAATAGGGCTAGATTTTGAAGATAATATCATGTTAGACATTAGTATTGATATAACTAAAGTAAAATATGAACTTAATAAAGTTATAAACTTAGCACTAAAAAACAATGCTTTGATATACATGCTGAAAAAAGGGTATGAGATAGAGATATTGACACTAGATGCTATTAATATAAAGTACCCAGAAATTTCATTAAGATATAAAGAACAGCTTGTACATGTGAAAAGAGCAGAAAAAAAGTTAGAGG
Organism: Abyssisolibacter sp. ZYX002; assembly: GCF_056892235.1. Lineage (NCBI taxonomy): Bacteria > Bacillati > Bacillota > Clostridia > Eubacteriales > Clostridiaceae > Abyssisolibacter > Abyssisolibacter sp. ZYX002. Next base: position 30,772 of record NZ_JARMXH010000007.1, on the reverse strand, counting down.
CAGCAACAAAAAATGTAGAAATGTCAGTTAGGTCACGTATATAAGAATGCTAACAGCTGAAAAACAAACACCAGTTTGTAAGCTAGCTGTTAAAAAAAGCAGAGTTAGCATATAAACTGGCAAAGCTCAGCTATGAAATAGGACAAGGAAAATTAAGTGAGGTGAAAGTAGCAAGTATTGAATTAGAACAAGCAAAACTGAATCTATCAAAAGAGATGTACAATTACAATATAGCAATATTAGATTTCAAATATTGCTTAGGTTTAGGAAAAGTTCAATTAGTGACAGGTATATAATAGAAACACAGTTGAATCTATGTTAAAAATCTATTACAATGCAGGAGATAACATAGTTATAAAGAATATAGTTAAGTAGTGATTAAAAGAAGGAGGTTTTATACTGATGAAGATGAGAAGAAGCAAGTGTTTAATTTTATTAGTAGTAGCAGTTTTAGCAATACAAACAACAGCTTTTGCTGAGACATTTACAGATGTTCCAGATTGGGCAAAAACATATGTAGAGAAAATGAACAAGGCAGGTATTATTAAAGGATATGATGGTGGTATTTTCAAACCAAATGGAGAAGTGACAAGAGAGCAAGCTATGGTAATGATAGGCAGAATGCTTAAAATAGATAGCCAAAAGAAATCTGAATTAGCTAAACAATATGAAGCATTTATGAATGAAATAGGAGTGGCAACATGGGCAAGAAAAGGAGTAGCGGTTTGTCTGAACTCAGGTATAGTTACTCAGGATGTACTAAGAAGTAAGTTTTATACAAACAAAGTGCCACAGCTAGCACAAAGAGATGAGTTATGTATTTATATAACTAGAGCTATGGGGTTAGAAGACGAAGCAAAGAGTAAGGCACTAATAAACTTACCATTTATAGATTCAGAGCTTATGCCGTTAAAGACGCAAGCATATGTACAAGTTATGATAGAGAAGGGTATAGTTAGTAAGACTGGAGATGCCAAAGGAAAATTCAATCCTAAGTCTACAGTTACAAGAGCTGTAATGGCTAAGATGTCATCGATAGCCTATGATTATATTAATTCAAACAATGTTAAGCCAACTACACCAAATAAAGATGTAAAGACAGTTACTATAAATGGTCGTGTTACAAATATGATGATGGGTAGCAATGAAGCATACATAACAATAGATGGGTTAGATAATGATAAAGTTGTTTATATAGGAAACGATGATACAGATATTTATATAGACAATAAAATAAGTGAGTTTTCGGATATAAAGGAAGGGTTAGATGTTGTAGCCAAAGTAACAAAGGATAAGAAAATAATTGAAATAAAAGGAGCCTCAACTTCTAAAGAATATAAAGGTACTATAGTAAGTAGATTACTTACAAATCCTGTTTCGATTAAGTTAGAATGGAAAGAAGGAAGCAGGAAGCATAGTGAAGTATTTAAGGTATCAGAGAATGCTAAAGTAGTACTAGATGGCAATGATGCATTTATATATCAAGTTGACAACGGAGACATCGCAACACTTGATGTCAGAAATAACATGGTAGTAGGTGTAAAAGCTGAAAGTAAAAACAGAACAGTGACAGGTACAATAAAAAATCTTGAGTTTAGTCCTAAGCCAGTTCTTACAATAGAGACAAAGAACGGTGTAAAACTAACATATGATGTTGCAAACAATGTTTATATTAAGAGAAATAAAAAATCAGCGGAAATTACCGATTTAAAAGTGGGTGATGATGTAGAACTTGATATAGAATACAATGTTGTAGAAGATATACATGCTACATCTGTAAAGACAGATACAGAGGGAAGAATAGAAGAGATTATTATAGGTAAGAACAATAAGATAACGATTATAAACAATAAGAATGAAAAAGTTCAATATCAGCTTGCTAATAATGTTGATATTGAGATAGATAATAAAGACGATAAGACAATATACGATTTGAGATTAGGTTACTTTATGGAGATTGAGATAGAGAGTGATGAAATAACCGAAATTGATGCTAGATCAACTAGTGCAAATACAAGGCATGAAGGAACTATAACATATGTTGATGATGATGCAGATGTTATAATAATTTCTGTATATGATGTTGTAAAGAAAGAAACTAAATCTGTGAGAATAGATGTAACAAACAGAACAAGATATATCAATGAATCAGGAAGTTCAACATCATTAAGATATCTACAAGAAAATGATAAGATTTTAGTAATAGGAGAAGCAAACGGAGGAATATTCAAGGCTAAGACAGTTATAATAGAGAGATAGATTGAGTAAAGGGTTGTTCGTTGAGAACAACCTTTTTTAATAGAGTTCAATTTTTTTCTACTTTTAAACCAATTTTTTTGATCAAATCATATATTACAAACAAATTATAAATATGAAAGACTTATATCATTTTATTTACAAATTAATGGCAGATATATGATAGTAGTATTACCTATGATATAATAACTCTAAAATAATATAAGCAAGGAGGAAGAAATATGACACATTTATTTGCAAAGTTAAATCCATTTGCAATAAGTATTATTGCAATTATTATGATAATTTTGATTATTGCAGTAGTAGCGAGTATAAGAATTAAAGGTAAGTATAGAAAGATAGGTAAAGAATTAAAGAAGATAAAAGAAGGTAATGAATCAAGTGATGTTTTGCTAAATAGAATAATTAATGATTATAAACAATCAGCTAGTAGAAATATTGAACAAGTGAATACACAAGCTATAATTGAAAAGAATTTTTCTGCTAGTCTTGCGAAGACATATTTTGCAGAGAGATTTGTAAAAACTTCAATATCATTAATGATAATTTTAGGTTTATTAGGTACATTTTACGGACTTACGTTATCAATAGGAAGATTAGTAGAACTTCTTACAGATGGTTCAAACATTGACATGCTAAGCTCAACAGATTCAGTAGTATCAGGGCTACTTAATTCAGTGAAAGGTATGTCTGTAGCATTTGTTACTTCATTATTTGGTATTGGATCAGCTATAATAATGACTATACTTAAAATTGGATTTGATGTAGAAGGCGAAAAGGTTGCAATGATGGTAGATGTAGAAGAATATCTAGACAACGTAGTAGCTAAAGACTACCTTGAGACAAAAGAGAGTAGGCTTAGCATAATATCAGATAATCTTACAAAGACTTTTATAGATTTAAGCAAAAATATAGAAAACAGCTTCGAACACATGTTAAAAACATACAGTGAAAATTCAGCAAACACAACAAAGTCTATCGAAAATGCATCACTGTCTCTTTATAAAACAACAGAAAAATTTGACCAAGCATTAGGTAAATTTGTAGAGAATACTAGAGACTTTGGAGAATTCAACTATAATTTAAGGACTAACATAGAGAGAATGAATGTAGCTTTTGCGAATTTTACAGAGGATGTTAGAGTAAGCATAACAAACCTTTCGCAGTGCAAAGATGTATATAAGCAAATAGCAGTTTCATTAGATAAAATAGAAAAGAAATAGAACAACAACAATGATGAAGAGGAAGGAGGCTGTTATGTGAAAGCTAGAAATAGAAGATTTTTAAAGCATGATGAGGAACAAAACTTTTGGCCGTCTTTTACAGATATGATATCGACGATTGCTTTAATACTGTTTTTTCTTATGATTTTAGCGTACATACAAAACATCATATCAGGTAAGCAGTTAGAGGCTTCTAATGCAGAGATTAGCAAAAATCAAAAACAATTAAGGCTTCTAGAAGATAAAATAGATAAAGCAAGAGCAGAAGTTAGAGAAGGTGAAATTGCACTAAAGCTATCAGAAGATGAAGTTGAAGAACAAAAAGAGATAATAGCAGAGAGCAACAAGGAGCTAGGTAATTTAAGGTCAAAACTTCAAGGTATTGCATTCTTAAGAGTAGGAGTACTAAAAAAGGTAAAAACATCAGTTGAAAAAGAGCTTGGAACTACAAATGATAAGGGAGAAAGATTAGTTAGTATAGCTGATAATGGTAACATAGTAATAAACGAAGGATTAGTATTTGATTATAATTCTTCAAAAGTAAAAAAAGAAGGAAAAGAGCTTCTAGATAATCTTGCAAAAGCATTTGAAAACGTACTTAAAGACGCTGATACTAGAGGAAACATAGATGCTATAAGTATACAAGGGCATACAGATACGGAAGGTACAGCTCAGTATAACATGGATTTATCAGCTAAGAGGGCAACATCAGTGCTAAACTATATGATGGGTTCAAATAAAGCTTTAGAGCAGAGATATGGAAAATACTTCGTTGCAAGTGCTTACTCGGAGTTTAGACCGATAAAAAATGGTTCAAGTAAATCAGATCATGCAAAAAATAGAAGAATAGAGATTTCAATAATATTAAAGGATTCAAATATACAAAATGTAATATCTGATTACTTAGAAGAATCAATGGAAGTATTCAAAAATATAAAAGATAAAAAAGAAGACTAAAATTAAAAAAACAAGTTAGATTTATTAGCTAACTTGTTTTTTAATTTACTTTGCCATATTCATTAATTGTTGTACAATTGAATATATGTTACCAGTAATAACATTAGCAATATCATTATCAAGAGTTATTAACCATTTTCCATCTTTTTTAATTAAGTTGATTGTTACATCATTATGTAATGTTTCGATGTCATCCTCTAATTTCTTTTTCATAGCGTCTAAAAATTCTTTAGCCATTGCTTCTTCATCTGGAGCCTCTTTACCCATGCTCTTTAATAATAATTCTTGCATAGCTTCTTGAAATGCCTTACCAACGTTTGGATAATCAACACCTACGTTTACAGTTGCTTTATCACCATCGATTTTCTCATCTTTGATGTCAACTTTAACATTTCCCATAGCTTTAATTAATAAATCAGCAGTAGCTTTGTTTTGATCATCTTTACCAAGTCCTAAGTTATCTTCACCACCGAGGTTATAATCTTTAGCATTGTCAACAACTTTGTCTAAGTCGTTGTATTTACCTTCTTTAACTAAATCAAAGAAAGAAGTAACAGTTCCTTTAGGTGAATCTGTCTTAGTTCCAGAGCTACAGCCACATAGAACTATAAATAAAACACATAGAATACTTAATAATTTAATTTTTTTCATAGCATTCCCTCCTTTACCGTATATATTATATAGTATCGTGGGATTATAAGCAATAAAAAAAATGGATATAATCCTATAGTATTAGAAATGATTTCTTGAAAAAGATATAAGATAGAGGCAAAGTATAAAGATAATAAGTTTGAATCTGAGGAGGAAGACAATGTTTAAACACATTAAAATAATATTGATGATACTATCAGTAATATTTATTACAAGCTGTAGTCATAAAGAGAATAAAGAAGTTTTAGAGAAAAAGTATATACCCGTAGAAACTAGTTTTTCTAAAAAAATTACAATATCAAATCAAATAACAGTTAACGGTAAAGTATATCCTTGCAAAGAGGTCATGATATTGCCTAAAACTGTTGGTAAGGTAGTAAAAATCAACGTAAGAGTAGGAGATAATATTAAAAAGGGAGATATATTGTTTGAACAAGATAAATCAGATATCAAGAAACAGGTCACTAAGGCAAAGACAGCTCTAAACACTGCTTCGACAAACCTAAGCAAAGCTACTGAACAGGTAGAAAATGCAAAACAAACACTCAAGAGATCAAAAGAATTATATGAAGAAGGAGCATTATCAAAGTCACAATACGAGCAAACAGAACTATTAGCTTCAGATAATAATATAAAGACAGTTCAGGCATCAGTAGATCAAGCAAGAGTAGTTTATGAACAAGCGCTTGATACTCTTAAAAATGTAACAGTGAAAGCACCTATAGATGGAAAAATTGCAGGTATAAATGTAGAGGTAGGTGAGTATGCTACAACTGCTCAACCAGCCATGACTATAGTAGATGATAAATCTGTATTTGTTCAAATAGATGTAACCGAGGATATAGTTAATCAGATGTATAAAGATAAAGAAACACTGTTAACTATAAAAGCAGCTTCAATAAAAAATTTTAAGGCAAAGATATTTTCAATAAGCCCTGCTCCAGATAAACGTACACAACTTTACCCAGTCAAGATACAATTAGACAATAAAGAATCTAAAATGAGAGTAGGAATGTTTGTATCAGTAATGCTTAATATAGATGTAAAAGAAGGCGTTATAGCTGTTCCTAGTGAAGTAGTAGTAAAAGAATCTGACAGAGATGTTGTTTATACGGTAGTAGATAACAAAGCAAAGTTAAATGAAGTAGAGCTAGGGTTAGACAATGGAGTTAATGTAGAAATCAAATCAGGACTAAAAATTGATGAGCAAATAATAGTAAAAGGTCAAAACTTTGTGCAAGATGGTTCTATCATAAAGGTTGTAAGAGGTGATGAGTGATGAATATATACAAATTCGCTGTAAAAAGACCTGTTACAGTGGTAATGATTATATTAATAGCTGTGCTTTTGGGTGTAGTATCACTAACAAAATTGCCGATTGATTTGTTACCAGAGATACAGGTACCTATTACTGTAGTTGTTACTAATTATACGGGAGTAGGACCACAAGAAATAGAAAAACTTATAACAAAACCAATAGAAGAATCACTAATGACGATGAACAACATAAAACAGGTCACATCTATATCTAACGAAGGGATGTCTATAGTAATAGCAGAGCTCGACTTTGGAGTTGACATGGATTTTCTAACGCTAGAAATGAGGGAAAAAATAGATCAAATTAAAAGTTTCTTGCCAGAGGATTCTGACGAACCGATGGTCATGAAAATAGACCCGAATGCAATGGCAATCATGCAGGTTTCACTATATGGGAGCAAAGATCTTACATATTTACAGCGATTTGCTCATGAAGTAATAAAACCAAGACTTGAAAGGATAGAGGGCGTTGCATCAGTAAATATTACAGGAGGAAATACTAAACAAGTAGAGGTAGTACTAGATAAATCTAAAATAGAAGGGTATGGGTTATCGCAAGATTATATAGCAGGCATTATATCTGCTTCAAACTTTAATTTGCCTGGAGGAGAGGTTAAAAAAGGAAGCAAAAAGCTAATAGTTAGAACTATAGGAGAATTCACAGATATAAATGATATTAGAGACTTACCTGTGCCATTAAAAACGGGTGGAGTTGTCAATCTTAAAGAGCTTGCAGATGTTGATTTTGCAAATAAACACATATCAACTATAAGTAGAATGAACTCTACTAGGAGTATAAATCTATTTTTGCAGAAGCAGTCAGGCACAAATACAGTAAGTGTAGCAAATGAAATTAATGATGAGTTATCAAATATTAAAAGTGAATACAAAAATATAAAATTAGAGGCAGTAATAGACCAATCTAAATACATAAAAAAATCCATAAATGAAGTAGTAAAAGATGCTATATTTGGAGCACTATTAGCAATAATCATATTGTACATTTTTTTGAAAAATCTAAGAACGACATTTATTATAGGTACATCTATACCTATATCAATAATAGTTACGTTTGTTTTGTTGTATGCAAGTGATATAACCCTGAACCTTATGACATTGGGAGGTCTGGCATTAGGTGTTGGAATGTTAGTAGATAATGCCATAGTTGTATTAGAGAATATCTATAGATTTAGGCAGGAGGGCTTTTCAAGAGTAGAGTCAGCAATAAAGGGAGCAAAGGAAGTGGGTATGGCTGTAACTGCATCAACACTTACAACGATAGCAGTATTTTTACCTATAGTGTATGTTGAAGGGATAACTTCTACGATATTTAAAGAATTGGCTCTTACCATAACATTATCATTAGTAGCATCATTAGGTGTTTCATTGACATTAATACCTATGCTGTCATCAAAAATATTGAAAGTAAGCAAAAAAGAAGATCATGACTACAGTGAGTATTTCAAATTTAATGCCATGATTTATAGAGGATTTGATAGAATTTATGAATTCGTGGTTGTTAGGTACAAAAGAATATTAAAATATTGTTTAGATCATAGAAAAGCATCTATAGCACTGACATTAATATTATTTGTTGTATCTATGTCTTCTTTACTGACAGTTGGAAGGGAGTTTTTTCCCGAATTTGATGAAGGGCAATTTAATATTCAGGTTACAATGCCAACTGGTTCCCAATTAGAAGAAACTACCGAAATTGTAACCAAAATTGAAAAAATACTTTCTAATGTCGAAGATTTAGAAGTTGTATATTCAACAGTTGGTTCAAATAGTAATGTGGGTTTTGGAACACAGTCAGAAAATATAGCTACAATAACAGTTTTAGCGAAAGATTTAGATGATAGAGATAGAGCTACAAGTGATATAGCTAATGAAGTTAGAAATCGAGTAAAAGATATAGCAGGAGTAGATATAGAAGTAAAAGTATCATCTATGGTGATGTCAGGTGGAGCGAGTGGTCCTTTTAGTCAAACTCCAATAAGCCTAAGTATAAAAGGTGATGATATAGACACTCTAAAAAACATAGGAGATGATATTAAAGATATTATAAACAATATAGAAGGAGCAGTAGAGGTAACAAGTGATATGGCAGAAGGAGTACCTGAGATTCAAATAGTGATAGATAAATTAAGTGCATCAAGCTATGGACTTTCTTCTGCACAGATAGCCAATGCTATTAAATCAGCTACAAATGGTAAGATAGCTACAAGGTATAAGCATGAAGGGGATGAAATAGATGTTATAGTAAAAGGTAGTGATGACTATACTAGAAGTACATCGCAGCTAAAATATTTAAACATACAAACACAAGTAGGAATGAATATACCACTTGGACTGGTTGCAAAGATAAAGGAAGAAAGAGGCCCTGTATCAATTAGAAGAGAGGGGCAAGCAAGAGTAGTAAAAGTAACTGGCTCTGTTGTAGGTAGAGATGTTGGAAGTGTAGGAGAAGATATACGAAAGAAATTGCAAAGTTATAAAATGCCAGATGGATATGATTACGAGATAGAAGGTCAAAACAAGGAATTAGTAGAAGCGTTTGAAGACCTTGGATTAGCGCTCGTTATGGCAGTACTACTAGTATACATGATACTAGCCTCGCAGTTTGAATCACTATTACATCCTTTTGTTATAATGCTGTCAGTTCCATTGGCATATGCAGGGGGAGCGCTTGGGTTGTTTATAACTAGAAGATCACTGAGCGTACCTTCTATAATTGGTTTTATCATATTGACAGGTATAGTAGTTAATGATTCTATCGTACTTATTAGTTATATAAACACTAGGAGAAATGATGGCGAGAATAGAAGAAACGCCATATTAAACGCAGGACCTATAAGACTAAGACCTATATTAATGACTACATTTACAACTGTTTTAGGCTTAGTTCCTATAGCCATAGGTATTGGAGAAGGCTCAGAGGCATTAGCTCCATTAGGAGCGGTAGTTATAGGTGGTATGCTACTTTCTACATTTTTAATACTGGTATTCATACCAGTAGTTTATACAATATTTGATGATTTAAGTTTATATATTAAGAGAAAAATTAAAAGAGTATAGAAAAGTTTAACTTTATTTTGAATACGCAAAAAAAGTGACTATTAGCTAACTAGTTTCTTTGGCTATGTTGTCACTTTTTTAAAATTAAACTTAACTTATTAATTTTGGGGATTATAGTCTTATTTTTAGAATTATTACTTAATATTGTTTCGATTAATTAATATTACAATTATAAAATAATTTGAACAGCGCACTGTTATTTTTTAACTTTCTTTATACTCGTTTATTTAATTTTTCAGTAAAATAATTTCTTACTTGATCTTCTATTACCCCTTTAATCTTAAAGCATCCGGCAGATTCATAGACACCATCATTATTATAGCTAATAGCTCCACAGCCACCACCACAGGCAGGTAAATATACACAATTACTACACATTTCAACATTCAGTGGATTTCTAGTCATCCATTCAAAATATCTATAAGTCATTTCTGAAGGTTGTCCATTTTTACCTATATCACCTATTTTGTGTGCCTGTTCGCCTACATGCTCCCAGCACTTATAAAGTTCGCCTTTTGGCTCTATTGTAAAACTATTGTCACAGTTCAAACCACAGTAAGCCCATTTTCTTAAAGGTCTTCTTGTTATATCAAATCCAGTTTTAGATGCTCTATCCCATAAACTACTAAGCATTTCTCCTAGTTCTTCTTCTCTATAACAATTATCTTCATATGAAACACATGCTTCCGTGCCACCATGAACTACTCCAAAATCTATATTAAGTTGATCTAGTCCTTTCTCTTCTAAAAGAGCTAATAAATCATCCATATATTCAATATTGCTTTTATCAACATTAACCCTTATTACAGTATGAAGTCTATCTTTATACTGTAATAAAAGTTCTAATGATTCAATTATATCATCAAATGTACCTGAGCCATCTTTTTTCATTCTTCGTTTGTTGTGGATTTCTTTTGGACCATCTAATGTCACTTGTACATATTTGCAATTATATTCAATTAATGATTCAATGATTTTTTCATCTAGTAATACACCATTGGTCACTATAGAAGTTGTAAGAATTATTCCCTTTTCTTTGCAATATTCATTGACTTTTTCCAATATGTATTCGCCGGTACTATAATTTACTAAGGGCTCTCCTCCAAATAGTAGAATACTCACAACTTTAGACGATTTCTTTAAGATCTCGCTCTTTATAAATTCTATAACTAAATCTGCTGTTTCAGTTGACATAGAATAACTTTTCTTTTCTCCGGCTCCTTCATAGCAATAAACACATTTTAAATTACATGCCCAAGTTAGAAGTATCGTAAAAGACAAATTGTTTTTACCATATTTAGTTTTGTTATGATAATAATCGAAGTATTTATTTTCATCTATATAATCATATAGAATGATTTTTTTTTGGGTGAGTTCATTTCTTAATTCATTTGGCAAGCTTTCTATTTGATTGTTTTTCATTTTATCTACTACATCTGAATTAATTAAGAAGCTATTTCCATTAAGTGTATTAAACAGTATAAATTGATCTTTTTCTTTATTGAATTCCAAAAACAGATTGAATTTTGATAATTTCATATATAACATCCCCTTCATCTATAGAGTATATATAAGGACTTCCTAATAAGGAAATTTTATTATGGAAGTCCTTATATTAATTGCATCTTATTTCTGGATTGTCAACTGCTACACCACATATGTGAACATATCCAGCTTTTAAATTTACTTCACCTAGGTCTTTTTGTTATAAAAACTCTTAATAATGCATATTTTCATTTTTTCTATCTCTAGGCAATAACAACAAGGTTAATCTATTTGATCAGCTGGACATAAGTCTATCCAACATTTTATACCATTTTCTAGGTTTTTTAAAAGAGCTTCTAGATTTTCGTCATTATAAAGATTGTCAATATACATACTTTTCACCTCTTTCTAAAAAAACAATAATTTAATCTTTAGATTATATAAAAAGATTAATAAATTTTTAAGTAACATTAACAACAGAGTTATCTTGTTTCTAATGATATATCTTTTATACCACATGCATGAGCTCCACATGCATCTATCCAACATCTTATACTCTCACCTAGGTTTTCTTCATTATAAAGATTGTCAATATACATACTTTTCACCTCTTTCTAAATTTTCATTTAAATTAACAACAAAGTTATCTCGTTTCTAAATCTATTTCATTTATACCACAAGCTTTAGCTCCGCAACCTTTTATAAAACAACCTTTCATTGAAGCTAATTCAATATCGTAAAGATTATCAATGTACATTAAATTCACCTCTTTTACTAAAGATTTATTAAGTTTAACAAACTATAGTCATAGCACCTATTATCTTTGTATTACTACAAAATCTACGAGACAACCGTCTATTGGACATAAATCAAGTGGACAACATTCTACAAGACAAGCATCTGCACCACAAGCCTTTATACCACACCACATAACACTTGCATCTTGAGCATAAGCATTACCTATGTATCCCATATATACACCTCCTTTGTTTTATAAGTTTAGTTGGTTGCATAATTCTACAACAACTAAAAATACATTAATTAAGTATGTTTTCATAAAGATTTCAATTGAGATAAATAATATTATATAACGTATCTTCATGACATGATAACAAACTACCCAAGAGGAGAAATTCTATGAAAACAATGTATAATAAATCCATACGAGTGAATTTATTAACTGTTTTGTTTAATATAATTTTAAAAATTCATTATTTTAAATACATGAAGAGTATATAGATTCATCGTCATTTAATTAATATAGATTGGCAATTATTTTGCGACTTTATATTAGTAGGTAGATGAAATTTTAGTAAAAATGTAGAATAATTACTATGACTATAATAATATTAACATTATATTTTTACCCCTTTATGTCACTATAGGTTTAAATTGTTAAAAAAACTAGATTAATATCAATAAAAGAAGGCGGTAATTGAAAAAGATAGTAGATTGTGTTTTTTTGTAGGTCTATTTTTAAGATTTTAAATATGTTTTAATGTCAATGTTTTATTTTGGTAATAATAAATCTATAACTTTTCTTTATAAATTTTTAGCCATATTTTTTGTATTATTAACAACAATAGTGGAGTATACTATATTTGACGATTTGATTATATTTGTGAAAAATAGGACTAATTAATATATTAAAATAATATAAAGATAAAGGACTGTGTTAGGGGTTTACATTTTGCCTTAAAAGATATAAGCTTGATAGAGAAGATAAATGAATTAAGGGGGAAGAGATTATGCATGAAGCTATGATTAGATTAAGGATGAGTATGCATGATGCTCATTATGGAGGAAACTTAGTAGATGGAGCTAAGATGCTTCAATTATTTGGAGATGTTGCAACAGAGTTACTTATTAGAAATGATGGAGATGAAGGTTTATTTGCAGGATATGAAGATATACAGTTCCTTGCACCAGTTTACGCAGGAGATTATATAGAAGCAGTAGGAAGAATAATCAAAACTGGTAACTCATCAAGAAAGATGGAGTTTGAAGCAAGAAAAGTTATAGTACCTAGACCAGATATCAATGATTCTGCATGTGATGCTTTAGATGAGCCAATAATAGTATGTAAAGCAATAGGGACATGCGTAGTACCGAAAGATAAGCAAAGAAAATAAATATCAAATGACTAAGGGGGGAGAGATTTGCAAAAGCTTATAATAACAGCTGCGTTAACAGGAGCAGAAGTTACAAGAGAGAGGCAACCTAATTTACCAATTACTCCAGAGGAGATAGGAGAGGCTGCATACGAAGCTTATAAGGCAGGAGCAAGTATAGTTCATGTACACGCTAGGGATAAAGACGGCAATCCAGTACAAGACTACGAAGTGTATAAACAGATAAAAGAAGAGATAGAAAAACGTTGTCCTGTTATATTTCAACCTTCAACTGGTGGTGCGACATGGCATACTCCAGAGGAGAGATTACAGCCAGTAGAGCTTAAGCCTGAGATGGCTACACTTAGCGCAGGTACTTGTAATTTTGGGGCTGACGTATTTATGAACTCTCAAGAGTATATGGAAAAATTTGCACAAAAGATGAAAGAACTAGGGGTCAAACCTGAAATCGAAGTTTTTGAAAAAGGTATGATTAACAATGCATTAGCATTAGCCAAAAAAGGGCTAGTAGATACACCTATACACTTCGATTTTGTAATGGGAGTTCCAGGAGCAATAACAGGAGAATTAAGAGATTTACTATATCTTGTAGATAGTATACCATCAGGAAGTACATGGACAGTTGCAGGTATAGGCAGATACGAATTACCTCTAGCAACAGCTGCTATAATGTTAGGAGGACATGTAAGAGTAGGTTTTGAAGATAATATTTATTATAAAAAGGGAGAAATAGCAACTTCAAATGCTCAGCTAGTAGAGAGAATTGTTAGATTAGCTAAAGAACTTGGTAGAGAAGTAGCAACTCCTGATGAAGCTAGAGAGATACTAGGAATAAAAAAATAATAGCATCATGGAGCTCGATTTCAGTCAGGTTATAATCAAATGATTATATTGTAATAATAAACCAATGAAATCGAGCTTTTATTACATAACAATTGTTCTGATTATAATACTTGCTTTTAAAAAAAAATATATTATAATATATGTGACAGAGATAAACTAAAAAATAACGTTTAAATATATATTTGTTTAATGTAGTTTAAACAAGAGGGAGGATAAATAATGTTAGTATCAGGTAAGGATTTAATGAAACATGCACACGAAAACAACTATGCAGTAGGAGCTTTTAACGTAAACAACATGGAAATAGTTCAAGCAATAATCGAGGCAGCAGAGGAAACCCAATCACCAGTTATAATGCAAGCTAGTCAAGGTGGATTAAAGTATGCAGGGGTAGAATATATAGCTGAAATGGCAAAAATTGCAGCTAAAAATGCATCTGTTCCAGTAGCGATACATCTTGATCATGGTACAGATTTTGTACAAATAATGCAATGTATTAGAAATGGATTTACATCAGTTATGATAGATGCATCTAAGCATGATCTTGATAAAAATATTGAGATAACAAAAAACATAGCAGAAATTGCACATGCAGTTGGAGTATCAGTAGAAGCAGAGCTTGGTAAAATTGGTGGAACAGAAGATGATATAACAGTAGATGATAAAGACGCTACATTTACAGACCCAGATGAGGCTGCTAGATTTGTAAATGAGACAGGAGTAGATTTCTTAGCTATAGCAGTAGGTACAGCCCACGGACCTTACAAAGGAGAGCCAAAGTTAGATTTCGACAGAATAAAGGTGATAAAAGACAAATTAAATATACCACTTGTATTACATGGATCATCAGGAGTACCAGAGGAGAGCATAAAAAAGGCCGTTAGTTTAGGTATTAACAAAATAAACATAGATACAGATATAAGAATGGCATTCAGCAATGCAGTTAGAAAATTTGTTAACGAAAATCCAGATGCATATGATCCACGTAAGATAGTGGGATGTGCAAGAGAAGATATGAAAAAAGTAATAGCAGACAAAATGAGAATGTTCGGATCAACAGGGAAAGCTTGGAAATAAAGGAGGATCAATATGAAGCTTTTTATAGATACTGCTAATGTTGATGAAATAAAAGAAATCAATGATTGGGGAGTTATCTGTGGAGTTACTACAAATCCATCTCTAATAGCCAAAGAAGGAAGAGACTTTAAAGAAGTGCTAAAAGAAATAATTGATATAGTAGATGGTCCGATAAGTGCAGAAGTTTTGAGCTTAGAATCTAGCTTAATGATAAAAGAAGCAGAGAGCCTTGCAAAAATACACCCAAACGTTGTAATAAAGATACCAATGACAGTAGAAGGATTAAAAGCAGTAAAAGTACTATCTAGTAAAGGTATAAAAACAAACGTAACTTTAGTATTTTCAGCATCTCAAGCACTATTAGCGGCAAGGGCAGGTGCTAGTTATGTTAGTCCATTTGTAGGCAGAATGGATGATATAGGCAACGAGGGAACTGCTATAATTAGAGACATAGTAGATATCTTTGATATACATGGTATAAATACAGAGATAATAGCAGCAAGTATAAGAACACCTATGCATGTTTTAGATTCAGCCAAAGAAGGTGCACATATAGCAACGGTGCCATATAAAATATTGAAAGCAATGGTAAGACATCCTATGACGGATGACGGCATAAAGAGGTTTGTTAAGGATTGGGAAGATGCATTCAAATAAGCAAGCAAGCTCATACTTTAACAATATCAAATATTATGATTAGTATTTTACCTAAAATGTATTAAAAACTGGAACTGCCAAAAAGTGATTTGGCAGTTCCTTAATAATGCTACAACTTGGGAGGGATTAGTTTTGGATAGAAATTTAGCCATATCGTTAGTCAGAGTTACAGAAACTGCTGCATTAGCCTCTGCAAAATACATGGGAAGAGGAGATAAAATATCAGCAGATCAAGCAGCTGTTGATGGTATGAGAGCGGCATTTGAGATGGTTAATGTAAAAGGAACTGTTGTAATTGGAGAAGGGGAGAAAGATAAAGCACCGATGCTTTATATTGGTGAAAAGATAGGTGCATCAAATGAAGATTCTTACGAAGTTGATATTGCAGTAGATCCATTAGATGGGACAACTTTAGTTGCAAAGGGTTTACCTAATGCAATAGCTGTTATAGCTATGGCTCCAAAAGGATGTTTGTTACATGCACCAGATACATATATGAAAAAAATAGCTGTAGGGCCAAAAGCTACTGGATGCATTGATTTAGAGGCATCAGTAGAAGATAATATAAAAGCAGTGGCCAAAGCACTCAACAAAAACATAAGTGATTTGACAATTATAGTTCAGGATAGACCAAGGCACTACGAGTTGATACAAGAAATAAGACGAGTAGGAGCAAGAATTAAACTCTTCTCTGAAGGGGATGTAGCGGCTTGTATAGCAACTGCCTTTGAAAACACAGGGGTAGATATGCTTATGGGCATAGGAGGCGCTCCTGAAGGAGTTCTAGCAGCAGCAGCACTGAAATGTATGGGAGGAGAGATTCAAGGAAAACTAAACGTTAGATCAGATGAAGAGCTAGAAAGATGCAGAGATTTAAATCTTACAGACGAAGATATAAATAAAGTTCTTAAACTAGATGACTTGGCTAGAGGAAATGATATATTCTTTAGTGCAACTGGTATAAGTGATGGAGAGCTACTAAAAGGTGTTATTTATCAAGAAAATAATATGGCTATCACAGAGTCAATAGTTATGAGATCAAAAACTGGTACACTGAGATTTGTTAAAGCGTACCATAAGTTAGATAAGAATGATTTATTAACAAGGCTTATGAGTAAGCATAAATAATAAATAGATATAAAAGCTAGGGGGTAGAAAGATACGTCCTAGCTTATTTTTTTACAATAAATGTTTATAATATTATTTTTTAGGAACAATAGAAACATATAGTTTACGTAAGAGTTGACTAATATTAAATAAAATGCTATTATGAAAATGACCTGTCTATAAAGCTTTTCTATTAAAAATCCATTTATTTGTGTATATACACCATATATATTTGTGATTTGTTTTGTGTTTTTTGGAGGTGAAAGAAAGTTTGAATAACAATGAAGAATTGGTTCGTAAGAAACTGAATGAATTAAGAGATATAGCTAAAGCTATGGGACTAAAAGGGTATACAAAGCTAAAAAAGAACGAATTACTGGAATTTATCATTCAGAGTGGGAATCAAGAATCAAATAAAGATACTGATAATCAGGAAATAAAAAAAGTTGATAATAAAACAGTGGAAAACTTAGATGCAAAGAATAAAACAAAGGAATTTTGCGTAGATAATAGACCGAAAGAAACACACAAAGATAAACGCAAAGTTGATATAAAAACGAGTATGCCAGAAAGATTAAGTGAAGAAGTTAGCAAGACAGGTGGAGAAGTAAACACAGCAGAAGGTATACTTGAACTGCATACAGATGGCTATGGATTTTTGAGATGTCAAAACTACTTATCTAGCGAAGATGATATATATGTATCTCCTTCACAAATAAGAAGATTTAGATTGAAAACAGGAGATAAAATATATGGAGTTACAAGACCACCAAAATCCAACGAGAAATATAAGGCACTATTATATGTAAAAGGGGTTAATGGTTTAGATCCAGAGTTATGTAATAAAAGAAAAGATTTTGAGACATTAACACCGATATATCCAGACGAGAGAATGTCACTAGAAACTACAAGTAGAGAATTATCTACTAGAATCATAGATTTAATAGCTCCTATAGGTAAAGGTCAAAGAGGTATGATAGTAGCACCACCTAAAGCAGGTAAAACTATATTACTTAAAAAAATAGCTAATAGCATAGCAAAAAATCATCCAGATATTGAAATAATAATATTGCTAATAGATGAAAGGCCAGAAGAAGTAACAGATATGCAAAGGTCTGTTAAAGCTGATGTAGTATATTCTACCTTTGATGAATTACCAAAGCACCATACAAAGGTAGCTGAGATGGTACTAGAAAGAGCAAAACGCCTTGTTGAGCATGGCAAGGATGTTGTAATACTACTAGATAGTATTACGAGGCTGGCTAGGGCGTACAACCTAACAATACCACCAACAGGAAGGACACTTTCTGGAGGATTAGATCCTGGAGCGTTGCACAAGCCAAAGAGGTTTTTTGGAGCAGCAAGGAATATTGAATTTGGAGGAAGCTTGACAATACTTGCAACTGCTTTGATAGAAACAGGAAGCAGAATGGATGATGTCATATTTGAAGAATTCAAAGGTACAGGAAATATGGAAGTACATCTAGATAGAAAGCTATCAGAGAAGAGAGTATTCCCTGCTATAGATATAAATAAATCAGGAACAAGAAGAGAAGATTTATTGTTAGAACCACAAGAACTTAAAGCTATATGGGGTATAAGAAAATCAATGAGCAATTCTTCAACAATGGAAGTTACAGAGATGGTAATTGATAGATTGATAGCTACACCTAACAATAAAGATTTTGTAAGAGTTCTAAATAAATTTAAATAATATTTTTTTAGTATATTGCATAGCATCTGTTATTATGATATACTATATAAGTTGAAAAGTAATTACTCATATATAGATATAGTAAGTGAGAAAAGAGGTGATTTTGATGAAAAAAGGAATTCATCCAGACTATAAAAAAGTTAAAGTACATTGTGCATGTGGAAACGAGTTTGAAACAGGTTCAGTTAACGATAGTTTAAAAGTAGAAATCTGTTCAGAGTGCCATCCTTTCTATACAGGACGTCAAAAGTTTGTAGATAAGGGCGGACGTGTTGATAAATTTAAGAAGAAATATGGTATGTAATAAATTAAATAAATTAGTTTATGATAGGGGTGCTTTTAGATACTTTTCTGAGATACCCCTATTTTAGTATTGTTAAATGGGGAGGCATTTTTTCTTATGAGCAAACTATATTTTAGATACGGAGCAATGAACTGCGGTAAATCTACCAATTTACTTCAAGTTGCCCACAACTATGAAGAAAGAGGCATGAGAGTATTATTGATAAAATCAAAGATAGATACAAAAGGAGATAGTGCAATAATATCAAGGCTTGGAGTTAAAAGAGTAGTAGATTTTTTAGCACCAAAAGGAAGTAATATTTTTGAGTATGTATCCTCACAAAATAGTAACAACAAAGTAGATTGTGTATTAGTAGATGAGGCACAATTTTTTTCAAGAGATCACATTGAGCAGCTTTTTGATGTAGCAGTAAAACTAAACATACCTACAATTTGTTATGGCTTAAGAACGGATTTTATGAGAAATGGATTTACAGGCAGTACAAGATTATTAGAATTAGCACATAGCATTGAAGAATTAAAGACAATCTGTACATGTGGCAAAAAAGCTATATTTAATGGTAGAAAGGTAAATGGCAAATTCGTATTTGAAGGAGAACAAGTTGCAATAGACGACAATGATTTAATTGAATACCAGTCATTGTGCGCTGACTGTTACTATAAGAATATGTTAGAGTATAATAATTGTAATAAATAGGATAATGCTATATAATATAATAGTACGATTACAAACTAGATGATTGTCTATTGAGAAAGGTGAAATTTATGGGAAAATTAAGTGTTGATAGAAAACAGATATATCATAAAGTAGAGCCCAAAAACGTTGGCGGTCAAGCTATTATCGAAGGCGTTATGATGAAAAGCAAAAATGATGTGGCGATAGCAGTAAGGAAGCCAGATGGTGATATAGAGCTTGACAAGAAGAAAATAACACCTGTAAGTGAAAAGCTAAAATTTCTAAGTTGGCCTTTTTTTAGAGGTACAGTGGCATTGATAGAGGCGATGATAATAGGAACTAAAGCGTTAATGTATTCGGCTAAATTCTACGAAGAAGAGGAAAATACAAAAGAAAGTAAATTTGATTCTTTTATGGAAAGAGTATTTAAGGATAAAGCAGATGACGTAGTAATTTATATTTCAGTATTTATATCACTACTATTATCCGTAAGTATTTTTATGTTAGGGCCCACGGTTGTAACGAATTTTTTCCAAAGTAAAATTAAAAGTGCTATAGGGTTGAACCTAATAGAGGGACTAATAAGATTGTCTATTTTTTTGGCGTATATACTATTAGTTTCTAGGCTAAACGATATCAAAAGAGTTTTTGAATACCATGGGGCTGAGCATAAATCAATACATTGCTATGAAAACAATGAGGATTTGACAGTAGAGAATGCCAGAAAATATACAACACTGCATCCAAGATGTGGAACAAGTTTTTTATTTATGGTTATGTTTATAAGTATATTAGTATTTTCATTGTTAGGATGGCAAAATTTATTATTGAGGTTTTTATCACGTATAGTAATGCTTCCAGTAATAGCTGGTATATCATATGAAATAAATAGATTTACGGGTAAAAGTCAATCTATGCTAGCGTTTATAGTGTCTTATCCTGGTCTATTATTGCAAAAAATAACTACAAATGAACCAGATGATTCTCAGCTAGAAGTAGCTATAGTGGCATTAAAAGGAGCTTTAGGATTAGGGGAAGAGGAAGATACAGTTGATAAAGATTAAAGAGGCACTTAGTGAAAGTATCAAGAAATTAGAAAATGCTGGGATATCTAATCCAGTACTTGATACACAGTTGATACTTTGTCATATTTTAAACAAAGATAGAGCGTATCTATATTGTCATATAAATGATGGTATAAGTGATGAACAGCTTTCAGTTTTTAATAATCTCATTGAAGAAAGATGCAAAGGATATCCACTACAGTATATAACAAATAAACAAGAATTTATGGGACTTGAGTTTTATATAGGAGAGGGTGTGTTAGTACCAAGACCAGATACAGAAATACTAGTAGAAGAGGTATTAAACTTTTGCAAAAATGAGTTAAAAGATAAGAATAAGATTGATATAGCAGATATAGGTTCAGGTAGCGGTGCTATTGGAATAAGCATAGCAAAACATGAAAAAAGAGCTTCTATGCACAGCGTAGACATAAGTGATATAGCTTTAGAGATAACAAGAATAAATATCAAGAGATTATCTGTTATAGATAGAATAAAGCTGTATAAAGGAAACATGCTAAGCCCTTTACTAAGAGAAAAAATACAGTTGGATATAATAGTTTCAAATCCACCTTATATACCGTCAAAAGATATAGAGGGCCTGCAAATAGAGGTTTCAAAATATGAACCTAGGCTTGCTCTTGATGGAGGAAAAGATGGATTGACGTTTTATAGAGAAATAGTTATTAATGCTCCTAAATTGCTTAAAAAAAATGGAATGTTAGCGTTAGAGATAGGGTATAATCAAGGTGAAGATATTATAAAAATAATAGAGAAATCAAAAAGTTTCAAAGATGTAAGAATAGTGAAAGATTTAGCAGGATTAGATAGAGTAGTTACTGCTATACATGCTTAAATGAAAATAAATAATTATGTGAAATTTTGAGGTGATAAACATGTTAGAAAAGCTTAAATTTTTATCCGAAAAATATCAAGATTTGAGCAATAAAATCAGCGACCCCGAGGTAATAAGCAATACAAAAATATGGCAAAAATACGTAAAAGAACATGCAGAACTAGAGCCAATAGTTGGAAAATACAAAGAATACAAAGAAGCAGAGAGTCAACTAGAAGATGCAAAAGAAATGCTTAAGGATAAATTAGAAGAAGATTTTAAAGAAATGGTTAAGCTTGAGGCTTCAGAGTTAGAGAATAAGCTTGAAACATTAGTGCAAGAGATAAAAATGCTATTAATACCAAAAGATCCAAATGACGAGAAAAATGTTATACTTGAGATTAGAGCTGGAGCTGGAGGAGATGAAGCTGGTATCTTTGCAGGAGATTTATTTCGAATGTATAGTAGATATGCAGAGAGAAATAGATGGAAAGTTGAAATAATGAGTGCTAATGATCAAGGCGTTGGAGGATTTAAAGAAGTAATAGCTATGATAAAAGGTAAAGGAGCTTACAGTAAGCTTAAATTCGAAAGTGGAGTTCATAGAGTTCAAAGAATTCCAGCAACAGAATCAGGAGGAAGAATACACACTTCTACTTCAACAGTAGCTGTTTTGCCAGAAGTGGATGATGTAGAAATCGATATTAATCCTAACGATGTAAGAGTTGATGTATATAGATCTTCAGGTAATGGTGGACAGAGTGTAAATACTACAGACTCAGCAGTTAGATTGACACATATACCTACAGGGATAGTAGTAGCTATGCAGGACGAAAAGTCTCAGCTTAAGAATAAAGACAAAGCATTTAAAGTATTAAAAGCTAGGCTATACGAGAAATATCAATCAGAGCAAGATGCAGAAATAGCTCAGGAGAGAAAAAGTCAAGTAGGTACAGGAGATAGAAGTGCTAAAATAAGAACTTATAATTTCCCACAAGGTAGAATAAGCGATCATAGAATAGGTATGACGATATACAAACTTGACGCATTTTTAGATGGTGATATTGAAGAAATGGTAGATGCTCTAATTACAACTGATCAAGCAGAAAAGTTGAAAAATGTCGAAGGATAAATATTAAATATTTGTAATTTCATTTGAAAAATACTTTCTAAAGTATTATACTAAATAAAGAGTATGAAAGAGGGGTGTCGAATATGGCACCCCTGTAGGCAGTCTTTAAAAGGGTAATTACTCAGTAAAATACTAAAACTACATATATACTCGAAATCCTAGTTTAAATAAATAAAGAGCATGCTCGGTGATATAATTCTTCTACCTATATTGCATGAGTGTGTAAAGAACAGCTTAGATGCAATTTAAGCACAAATGGGAGATGATTAACTTGGATAAAGGTGCAATATTTTTATTAGAAATTGGTCTAATACTTTTATTTGCAAACATTGGTGGCTACATTAGCAAGAAATTTGACCAGCCGGCTGTTTTAGGTCAGATAATTGTAGGGCTTATAATAGGACCTGCAGTATTTAACGTTATAAAAGCAACAGTATTTATCAACCATATGGCAGAGATAGGAGTAATATTGTTGATGTTTATAGCTGGGCTAGAAACAGATTTAGAAGATCTAAAGGCATCAGGTCAATCTTCTTTGATAATAGCTGTAGGAGGAGTGTTGTTTCCAGCTGCATTTGGTATATTAGCAGTATTCTTAGCCAAGAGCGGATCGACTTTTCAGGAACAGCTATTTGTAGGAGTTATTCTAACTGCTACCAGTGTAAGTATAACAGTACAAGCACTAAGGGAATTAAAGAAGTTAAGAAGCAAACAAGGTATGGCGATACTAGGAGCAGCCATAATAGATGATGTAGTAGGTATAATTTTATTGACTCTAGTAGTTAGTACAGTAAATCCATCAGAAGGCACGAGTATATTCTTAGTAATACTTAAAATTATTTCGTTTTTTGCTATTGCATTGCTATTTGGGTTTGGATTTTCAAGAGTTATCACAAAATATTCAGATGTAATGAGAAGAGAAGGAAGACTATTGACATCAGCTTTGATTTTTTGTTTTTTTATGGCATTTATAGCAGAAGAGATGGGAGTTGCAGCGATTATTGGTGCGTATATAACTGGAGTAATATTTTCAACTACCCCTCATAGAAATAGAGTGTCACATGAGATACAAAAAATAGCTTATTCATTATTCACGCCAATATTTTTTGTGAATATAGGACTTAAGGTTACGTTTGAGGGCATTGGAGATTCAATTATGCTGAGCATAGCCGTAATACTAGCTGCTATATTTGGAAAAATTATTGGATGTTTATTGGGAGCTAAAATATCTAAATTTAATTTTAGAGAGTCATTACAAATAAGTATAGGAATGATTCCAAGGGCTGAGGTGGCATTAATAGTTACAAGTTTGGGACTAAAGCTTAAAGTCATAGGACATGACATATTTACATCAATAATATTGCTTGTGTTAGTATCAACAATAATAACTCCGATATTATTAAAGATGGCTTACAAAGAAAAGAAGCTCGGTTCAGATAATATAGCTTAAGAGCAATGAATGGGTTGTTTCAAAGATGATTTATTTTGAAATGACCTATTTTGATGTGTAGATATATTAAACAAAATAAATAAAAGTTGTATATGAATTTAAGTTATAATAATATATAATATATTTGGAATTAGGGAATAGATATAGTTATCCTGAAATATTCATTAATAGTAGAAATATGATTGCTAATATTTTACGAATAGTTTTGGGTTATATGTACTTATGCCCAATAATCTATATGTAAGTGAGGTAATAAGATGAACACAAGGATACTAGAGATAAATAAAGAGAACCCGCAAGAGGAAAAACTGATAGAAGCAGGCGTTACAATAAGAAATGGTGGATTAGTTGCTTTTCCTACAGAGACAGTGTATGGAATTGGAGCAAATGCATTAGATGAAAAGGCAGTTTCAGGTATATTTAAAGCAAAAGGAAGACCATCAGATAATCCTTTGATACTTCATATAGCATGTATACAGCAATTAAAGGAGATAACAACAAATATCACAAAAGACGCTTACAAAGCCATAGAGGAATTTTGGCCAGGACCATTAACGTTAATTTTAAAAAAGAGTGACATAGTACCAGAAATTACAACAGCCGGCTTAGATACAGTGGCAATAAGAATGCCAGAGCATAATATAGCCCTCGAGATTATCAAAAAAAGTGGAGTGCCAATAGCTGCACCAAGTGCAAACATTTCAGGTAAGCCAAGCCCAACAACATATGATCATGTAAAGGAAGATTTATACGGAAAAGTAGATGTTATAGTCAATGGTGGAGACTCTGGTATTGGTCTAGAATCTACAGTACTAGATTTGACTACAGATATACCTACGATACTTAGACCAGGTGGTGTAACAAGAGATGATTTGCTAGAGATATTTCCCAAGGTTAATATTGATCCAGTTCTAATAGGAGCAAAAACAATACCTAAATCACCGGGACAAAAATACAAACATTATTCTCCAAAGGCAGAAGTATACGTAATAGAAGGTATTTTAGAAGATATACCAAAAGTAATAATAAAACTATATGAAGAATATGAGGCTGAGGGATATAAAGTTGGTATAATGTCCACAAAACAGACTGAAAAGTATTATCAAGGTAAATTCACTATAAATGTAGGAAATAGATCAAATCCAGCTACTATAGCAAGTAATTTATTTAGAGTTTTAAGAGAATTTGATAAAAGAAATGCAGACATAATATTGGCCGAATCAATAGATAAATCAGGAATTGGAGTAGCAATAATGAATAGGCTAAGTAAATCAGCAGGAGGGAGAACTATTATTGCAAAGGAGGATTAGTGTTGAAAAAGATATTATTTGTTTGCACAGGTAATACATGTAGAAGTAGTATGGCAGAAGCTATACTGAGAGATGCATTAGAAAAGCTATCTGATAAATATAATGATATTAAAGTGGAATCAGCAGGAATATGTGCAGTAGATAATGGCCTAGCAACTACTCAAGCTATATTTGTAATGAAAGAGCAAGGGATAGATATAAGTAGTCACAAAGCTAGAAGATTAAACGAGGATATAATTAAAGAAGCTGATTTAATATTGACAATGACAAAGCATCATAAAGAAGCTATTTTGAAGATGTATAATCAGGCAAAAGATAAAGTTTTTACATTAAAAGAATATTCATTAAAAGATATTGACTTTGATAGTATACTAGACGAGACGAATAGCTTATACACACAGTTAAATAAAAGAAGGACTCTTTTAAAACAAGAAAGACTAGGAGAAATCAAATCACTTTTAGATAAAAAAGACAAATTACAAATTGAGCTTCAATCTATAGATAAAGCTATAAAAAGATGGGAGCAGGAAATAGAGACAGAGCTTGAAATTGACAAAGCTAAAATTACAAGGTTAAATAATAAATTGCCAACTATGGATGTATGTGATCCATTTGGATTACCTATAGATGATTATAGATTAAGTGCTAATGAAATTAAGGATTCAATAAAAGCAATAATAAACAGTGGGAAACTTGATGATATATAATCATCGAGATTAGATAAAAGGGAGAGGATAGTGTGAAAATAGCATTAGGAAGTGATCATGGAGGATTTGAGTTAAAAGAAAAAATAAAGAAACACCTACAAAAAAAAGGGATTGAGGTAGTAGATTGTGGAACTAACACAAGTGAATCAGTAGACTATCCAGACTTTGGATACAAAACTGCAAAAATGATTGTAACTGACCAGTGTGACAGAGGCATACTAGTATGTGGAACAGGTATAGGGATATCAATAGCTGCAAATAAGGTTAAAGGAATAAGATGTGCAGTTTGTTCAGATTGTTATTCGGCAAGAATGTCTAGACAACATAACAATGCTAACATGCTAGCCCTAGGAGGTAGAGTCGTAGGAGAGGATTTGGCTATAGAAATAGTAGATATCTTTGCTAATACAGAATTTGAAGGCGGAAGGCATGCAAGAAGAGTAAATAAAATTAGTGACATAGAGACAGGTAATATGATATAATACACGGTTAGATATAGTTTTAAAAAGGAGGACTAATATGGCAAAGATTATTGAGATGAATCATCCACTAATTAAACATAAATTAACATTTATAAGAGACAAAAACACAGGGGCAAAAGAATTTAGAGAGCTAGTAAAAGAAGTATCAATGTTAATGGCATATGAAGTAACACGTTCATTACCTCTAAAGGAAATAGAAATAGAAACACCCGTATCAAAGACAAAATCACAGGTTATAGCAGGTAAAAAGCTAGGAATAGTACCTATACTTAGAGCAGGGCTTGGTATGGTAGATGGTATGCTTAACTTACTGCCAGCAGCTAAGGTTGGACACGTAGGACTTTATAGAGACCCTGAGACATTAAAACCAGTAGAATACTATTGCAAACTACCAACAGATGTTAAAGAAAGGGATTTAATAGTACTGGATCCAATGCTTGCAACAGGAGGTTCTGCAAGTGCTGCAATAGGATTCTTAAAAGACAGAGGAGCAACAAACATAAAGTTAATGTGTCTTATAGCTTCACCAGAAGGAATCAAGGTAGTAAACGAAGACCATCCAGATGTTGATATATACGTAGCAAGCATAGATGAAAAGCTAAACGACCATGCATATATAGTTCCAGGACTAGGTGATGCTGGAGATAGGTTGTTTGGGACTAAATAAATTTCTATAAAGATAGAGTAGAATTCACAAAACACCGAGAATGTTAACGTATGTTTGTACGTTAATTATTTTAGGTGTTTTTTAATATAAGATTTAATTTACCATAATATATAAAAAATATAATAATTATTTAAATAATACAAAAAATAGGGAACAAATAACGCTAGATAATAATCATAGAAATAAAAGATCGTAAATTCAAAGTGCTATCCTATTTAGTCTCGCAAAAAATCACATCGCACTTCTTTATAATATCCCATAATACATATTACAAATAAATGAGAAAAACTTATCTAAAAGAATAAATAAGTATTTTTTATTCTGTATAATTTATCTCATTAGAAAAATGAGATGATAAAGCACTAAAATATACTTTGGTTTTATAAGGAGGTGAACTAATGAACACATTATCATTCGGAATTATAAAGGCTAATAACCCAGTAGGAGCTTTAGGTAACAATTGTAATGGTTGTAATGGTTGCTTGAGTGAACCAACGCTTAGATAATTTTAAACAGAGAGGGTTATTTCGTTATTTAAGAAATAACCCTTTAAAAAAAGGAGGGGAAATTGTGGGGCTAATGCTAAAATGGGATATAACATACAAATGTAATCTATATTGTAAACACTGTCTTAACTCAAAATTATTAGATAATAAAGTTGAGGAACTTAACACAAGTGAGATTAAAAATATAATAGATGATATAAGTGGTGAAGTACCTATAGATTACATACACATACTAGGAGGAGAACCTACTTTTAGAAAAGATTTCATAGAGATTACAAACTATATGGGGGATAAGGATATCCGATTTGGGTTTAATACAAATGGATTAAATATAAAGATTGAAAAATTTAGAGATGTTTATTTAAACAAGAGCTTAAAAAATATTGTAATTAGCTTAGAAGGACCTAATGCCATGATTAACGATAAAATCCGTGGGAAAAATGTGTTCGACATAGTAATAAAGAATGTAAAATCATTAGTAAAATTTAAAAAAGAAAATAATCTAGATCATTTTTATATTACAATCAATACTGTTATAAGTAAGACTAACTATGATTATGTTTTAGATATGGTTGATTTTTGCATAGAGCTTGGAGTAGATGATTTAAATCTACTAGCATTACTTCCTATGGGTAATGCTGATAATAATATGGCTATAACAGATGAGCAAGAGTTAAAATTAGTCAAGAACTTATCAATTAAGTATAACCAAGTAAAGGATAAACTTAAAATAGTTCCTAAATTTGCAAGACCTATCATAATAGATTATTGCAGAGAAATTCTAGGAGTGGATTTTCCCGAAATAACTCATGGTTGTGGAGCAGGTACTACATTTGCTTTTCTTAATAATTTGGGACAATTATCACCTTGTGATAGATTTTTCTATACTTATGTAAAAGAAGATGAAAAAGATAAGTTTAGCATTAAAGATAAGAAATTTTTTGAAGTTTGGAATGATAATGTATTTAATATACCATATCAATTAACAGAGGGAAGTTCATTTTATACAAAATACAAGCCATGCAATGAATGCAAATATCTAGGCAATAAATGTTACCCTTGTTTTATACCTCATCAAAAAGATGAAGAAGTAAAAGTCTCACAGTGTATAAAATATTTTGAAATGTTAAAGAAAGTTGAGGTGTCATGATGAGTATCTCATTACCTATATACCCAATAAGAACCGCTAAAAAAGAAGATAGATTTATATTATTTAACACAAAAACATTTGAAACTATATATCTAGATAAGTTCTCAATGAAACTATTTAATATAATTCGTACAGAAGATAAATGCACAATCAAAAGACTTTTGTCAATAAGTAATGATATGAATATAACAGAAAGTAACTTAAAAGAATTTATTAACTTTTTAGAAGAGCAGAAATTTATATGGGTTGAAGTAGATGAATAAATTCAAAGAATTAAGCAGATTGCTTAACAACTATAGAAAGGAACAAATATTAATAACAATATTACTCTTAGTAACGACAGCATTAAGTGTAGGAATCCCTTATCTTATCAAATTACTAATAGATGGGATACTACAAGGGGATAAGTATCAGTATGTTTTAAGGACAGCGATAATTATATTAATAGTTACAATAATTACGGTGTTGTTAAATGCAATACAGAATTATAACTGGCATAAATTAAGACAAAAATCAGTGAAGCACTTGAGAAAAAAGATGTTTGATACAATGCTAAGAAAAGAAATTAGTTACTTTAAAAAAGTACAATCAGGTGAAATACTTGCTAAGATAATGCAAGATGTTGTAATAGTAGCTCAATGTATTTCTATTGGTATACCTATGGTGGTATCAAATACTATTAGATTATTGTTAATATTTGCGATCATGGTGTATTTGAATGTTACACTTACAATAATAACTTTAGTGATCATTCCTATATATTATATTTTGTTCAATGCTTTAAATAAACGACTAAGATGCATTAGTAATCAAGAAAGAATTAGGTTTTCTAATCTGACAAATCAAGCCCAAGAAAAAATACTAGGGATAACAACAATAAAGATATTTAGAAAGGAAAATTATTTTAGAGAGAGATTTAAGAACACTTTAGATGAACACTTTAAATATATCAAGAAAAATCTGTTTTTAACTAGCCTAGTTAATGGAGTTACAACTTTGATAACGTCATTATTACCAGTTGTTGTTCTATTAGTTGGGAGTAATCTTGTATGGAAAGATGAATTGACAGTAGGTAGTTTGGTCGCATTTTATTCATATTTATCATATGTATATGAGCCTATAAACAATTTATCAGATTATTATATGGGGTTACAAACTACATTAGGAATGAGTAATCGTATTTTAGATTTTCTAAAGAATGATATCGGGCAAGAATGTATAGATAAAGATAATATATCAGAGATTAATTCAATAAGATTTAAAAATGTATCTTTTTCCTACGGGGAAGAAGATGAAGTTATAACTAACCTTAGTCTCTATATTGAAAAAGGCGATAAGATTGCAATAACAGGAGCAAGCGGATGTGGTAAAACAACTATTGGTAGCTTGTTGATGAAAATATATGAAAATTATAGTGGTAAAATAACAATAAATGATATAGATTTAAAAAATATATCTAAAAAATCTATATATGACATGGTAGCAGTAGTAGAACAAGAATCTTTTGTGTTTGAAGGGGATGTTCTAGATAACATTATATTTGATGATGACAAAGAGAACACAGAACAACTAGCAAAGTCTTTAGAGATTTCAGGGACAAACAGATTTGTAGATAAATGTGAAAATAAGTTAGCACATAAAGTAGTTGAATTTGGAAATAACTTATCGGGAGGACAAAAACAAAGGGTTTGCATAAGCAGGGCTTTAGCAAAAGATTTTGATTTGCTAATTCTTGATGAAGCAACATCAGCTTTAGACTACGGACTAGAAAAAGAAATAATTGATAAACTAAATAACTATTTATCAGCAAATAACAAAACACTAATAACAATATCGCATAGACCAGAAATATTATCAATATGTAACAAGATTATAAATTTAGATGAGAAGCATGAAATTATAGAACAATATAATTAAAATTAGCCGTTATTTTAATTAGGTTGTTTGAAGCTAAATAAATTAAATGAAAAATATAAAAAAGCTGAGAGATGTT
>NZ_JARMXH010000006.1:0-188116 GCF_056892235.1 Abyssisolibacter sp. ZYX002 | reverse complement strand
TAAAGGCTAGTTAAATCAACTAGCCTTAGGTTTTAATTATTAAAAACTATATTTACTTATAGGTACTTCATTATAATGAAATCTCATCTTTGTTGACCCGGATCTAAAAGGTTTCTTTGAACTTCTAGCATGAACTTTAAATCGTAATGTAGTTGGAAAATACAAATAATCGTTTACTGGAATATAATTGGAAGCCTCTATAGTAAATAAATTTTCTGACCCGTAAGATGATACTATTTCAATCCAGAAATTTTTTGTTTTTATTGGAATAGATTTTCTACTCTTCCAGTCATTGAGATCATAACGCATTGTTATTGGGCTAGTTGGCTTATATGTTAGAGCAAAAGCTTCGTAAACAGTAGTATTATTAGTGCTAGCTACGAACCAATCTGTAGTATTCGAATATCTTTTTCCATCCCATCTAGTTTTTCTTGTCTTTGCGTGCATTTCTTTAGAGTGCTGATATGAATCTGCCAGTGCCATGCTACTAAATCCTAATACCATACATAATATAAGAAATAAAGAAATAAACTTTTTAAACATAAAAAAAACCTCCTCAAATTTTAAATATATTACAATATTATACTAATTTCTAGATGATTCCAAAGCTCACACTGCTAAACTCTAGCATAAAACATAACACAATAAAATATTTTACATTTTTATCATAAAACTCCTCCTTTTTCATTTATTTCTACATATCGTATTTTACCACTATTCTTTTACCCCGTTATGTCACTGTATTATTTTTTTATAAAAATTATATATAGGTAATAAAAAAAGAACTAATTAGTGATATACCTACTTAAAGTAGGTATATCAGATTGTTGACAAAAGGGCTTCTATATTTTAAATAATAGAGCCCCTTTTGTTTTGTGTAAAAATAAAAGAACTAGCCAAAGCTAGTCCAATTATTTTATTTACTTTTTTAACAATTTATGTGAGCCATTAGAGTTTAATACTAGGTATAACCAACGGGTTAAGTCAAAAACTATTTCGGTAAAGACAAGCAAGATATTCTAAAGATTATGAGATTAAGATCAATAGCGAGGATTTTTGGTTTTTTATTGGGCAAAAAGGGAGAAAATTGAAAAAAATATAACTTATGATCTTAATGATGAATATACTAGGAAATATGGAATGCCTAAAAAAGTATCTTCCCTATGGATTGAGGTATTATCATCTTATGGATCAGAAAACACAGTTACTATATACGCTACCGATTATGAAGAAAGAGATGGGCGCTATATACCTAAAACATTATATATCAAATTTCATGCTAGAAGTTCTAAAAAACCATTTGGAGGTGCTGGATCTACAAATGTTAAAATACATTGTCCAGGAGGATTCTATGTATGTTCTAGAGTCTGCCAAGTAATTGGTGTAAACTAACTAAAATAAATAACAAATTCAACGTTTTCAAGTGGGCGTATAATCTATTTAAGACATGTCGGAAAAATATTTGCATAACTGGGAAGAGAGGTGTATAATGAAAATATGCCGAACTGGTGTTCGCAAAAAATAAATTTTGGGGCAGAGGTGGTAGGATGAAACGGAGCAAAAGAAAAAGAATACATATTTGAAGATTTATGCGAATTGAATAAAGGTAGCTATTTTATTTATGAAATAAAGAAAGACGGATTCGTATTTAAAAAGGGAGATTTTTTGATAGTGAAAGGTATCACAATATATTGAATGAATATAAATACATATTATCCAAAAACTTAGAGATAGAAATTAATAGACTTGAAAATACTAAAAATATAAAGTGGTACATTGTTGGATATATAAGAGACGATAAATCATACTCAATCATATGCGGTGATACTAAAATGATACTAAAAGAAAATGATGCCGTTTAATGTTTAAAGAAATAGAAAATAATATTGAGATAAAATACACATTTAAACACAGATTGCACTATATGAAAAGAAATAAAAATTGAGTGGGAATAGTAAACACATTATTTATATTATTTCTATTTGATCTAATGTATAGAATAAAGTTAACATTATTAGTATTATTTATATTAGTAACGTTTATAAAGAAATTTAATATCAGAGATTACCTGTAATTATAAGGGTGTCTCTTTTTTAGTAGATAAATATAAATAACCATTATAGTTATGTAATTCATATGATTTGTTAATAATTATAAAGTGACCTTTCAAGGTAACTATTTGTAGAATTTAAATCGAACTTCTGATATAATCTAATAGAACATATATTTAAAATAGAAATAGAATTAGTGAGGATGATTTAATGAATGTCAGTATTGACAAACTGAATATTAATTACATATGTGAAGGAGAAGGAAATCCAGTTCTAATACTACATGGTTGGGGAGCTAATATACAAACAGTTATGCCAATAGTTAATCATTTAAAGAACAGATTCAAAGTATATGCAGTAGATTTACCAGGCTTTGGAGAAAGTGATGAGCCAAAAGATGTATGGGGAACTAATGAATACAAAGATATAGTAAAAAAATTTATAGACAAAATGGGTTTGGAAAAAATAATATTAATAGGACATTCACATGGAGGACGGATATCAATAATGCTTTCAAGTGAATATCAGGAGCTTATAAATAAAATGATACTGATAGACAGTGCCGGTCTTATACCAAAGCGAAAACCAAAGTACTATGCGAAGGTATATACATTTAAAACACTAAAGGTTATCTATAGAGGGATATTTTTTTGGAAAGATAAAAAAGAAGCTATGGAAAAATTCTATAAGAAGTTTGGATCAGATGACTATCGAAATGCACAAGGTGTAATGAGAAATATAATGGTTAAAGTAGTAAATGAAAATCTTAGACCATATCTAAGTAAGATAAAGACATCTACACTACTGATATGGGGTAGAGATGATGATGCAACACCATTATATATGGGAGAGATTATGGAAAAAGAAATAGAAGATAGTGGATTAGTGGTTTTTGATAATGCAGGACATTTTTCATATGTAGATCAATTATACAGCTTTAAAGTTGTAGTTGATAAGTTCTTAGAGGGGTGTGTAACAGATGTATAGTAAGATTATATTAGGATTAAGCATATTAGTTTGGCTAGTGCCAATTTATTTTAGAACAAAATATTTTTTACACATGATACAATTAGAAGAGTATGAATCAAATAATTATAAGAAGTGGATGAAACTTAATAAGCCAAAAGTTATAACATTAAAACAGATAATAGTTGTTATCATAATATTTTTTGCGTTATGTATATATACAATTAGAGCAAATGATACTTTAATGTATATATCATCAATAATTTGGCTAGTTGGTTTGCTATATAGCTTTGAGATGAAAAATAAAGAGGCAAAAAAGCCATTAGTATATACCAAAAGAGCAAAAAGGTTATTAACATGCAATTATGTTATACTTTTTATTACGTTATGTATAATAGTACTAATAGGTATGAAAGAAGAAAATATACTTATTATATTGATTTTTATGTATATGTATTGCCTATTGATACCACAGATTATGTTATATGCTAATAAGATAGTAAAGCCAATAGAAGTCAGAATAAATAAATACTATTATGATATGGCGTATAATAAAGTTAGAGAATTTGAAGAACTAAAAATAGTAGGTATAACAGGTAGTTTCGGTAAAACTACTACCAAATTTATAACAGCAGAAATACTAAAACAGAAATACAACACATTAATGACGCCTAATAGTTTTAATACACCTATGGGCATAAGTAAAGTAATAAACAATACGCTTAATAGTGAGTATGAAGCATTTGTAGTAGAAATGGGAGCAAGGAAGATAGGAGAAATAGAGGAAGTTGCGAAACTTGCTAATCCTAAAATAGGTGTACTTACATCAATAGGGCCAACGCATTTAGATACATTTATAAACTTAGAAAATATATCAAAGACAAAATATGAGTTAATTGAAGAACTACCAACAGACGGAATAGCTATATTTAATTATGATAATAATTACGTCAAAAAATTAGCAGATAAGACATTCAAGGAAAAGATTTTATATGGATTAGAAGATACAGAAAATCTTGACTTGTATGCAGAAGATATAGAAGTATTTGAAAAAGGCTCTAAATTTATACTCAAAGATAGAGATGGAAATTCAGTAGAGTGTCAAACAAAACTACTAGGTAGACACAATATATCTAATTTACTTGCAGGTGCCGCAGTAGCTAAAGCACTAGGAATGTCTTTTGAAGAGATCAGTAGAGGAATAAGAACAGTCGAGCCAGTACCACATAGATTGCAGCTTATAGACCCAGGAACAGGTGTAATAGTAATAGACGATGCGTTTAATTCCAACCCGATTGGATGCCAAGCTGCATTAGAAGTAATTAGCCATTTTAAAGAAGGTCATAAAATAGTAGTTACACCTGGTATGGTTGAATTAGGAGCAAGAGAAGACGAGGCTAATAAACTATTTGGTAAAAATATGGCAGATGTCTGTGATTATGTAATTTTAGTAGGAGAAAAGAAGACAAAACCTATATTCGAAGGTTTAAAAGAAAATGGATTTAATATGTCAAACGTATTTGTTGTTAATTCACTAGCTGAGTCGCAACA
The DNA here is from genome assembly GCF_056892235.1 of Abyssisolibacter sp. ZYX002. NCBI lineage: Bacteria > Bacillati > Bacillota > Clostridia > Eubacteriales > Clostridiaceae > Abyssisolibacter > Abyssisolibacter sp. ZYX002. The sequence continues at coordinate 183,548 of NZ_JARMXH010000006.1, read as the reverse complement.
AAAATTAGCTGACATTGTAAGACCTAAAGATGTAGTATTGTTTGAAAACGATCTGCCAGATACATTTAACGAGAATTAATATGGAGGTTTTTTATGAAAAAAGTTGGTGTTATATTTGGAGGAAAGAGTGTAGAACATGAAGTGTCAGTTATAACTGGACTTCAGGTTATAGAAAATATGGATAAAAGTAAGTTTGATCCTATAGCGATATATATAACAAAAGAAGGTAAATGGCTTACAGGAGATAGTTTAAAGAAGTATGATACATTTAAAAACAAGTCATTTAACGATGCTAAAGAAATAATATTTACACCTTATGATAAAGATAGCAAAATGTATTCACATCCAGAGAAAAAAGGATTGTTTGCTAAAAAGGTATTTGATGAAATAGATATATTTTTCCCATCTGTTCATGGAACAAATGGAGAAGATGGAACACTTCAAGGATTGCTAGAACTTATAAATATCCCTTATACTGGTTGTGATGTAACATCGGCTGCAGTAGGTATGGATAAAATAATAATGAAGGATGTTTATAAAGCTCATAAGCTTAAAGTAGTAGATTATACATGGTTTTATAGAAGTGCTTGGCTTGTAGATAAAGAGAATATTATAAAGGAAATAGAAAGCAAGCTATCGTATCCAGTGATAGTAAAACCATCTAATCTTGGCTCAAGTGTAGGTATCAATAAAGCAAGTGATAAGGATGAGTTGATAAATGCTATAGAGATTGCGATAAGGTATGACAGGAAGATACTTATAGAGAAAGCAGTGGCTAACCCAAGAGAGATTAATTGTGGGGTTATGGGATATGATGACAAACTAAAAGTATCATTATGTGAAGAACCACTTGGATGGAAAGATTTGCTGACATACGAAGATAAGTACATAAATGGCTCAAAAGGTACTAATGGTTCAAAAAATAGCGATAGCAAAAGAAAAATACCTGCAGATATAAGCGAAGAAGATACAAAAACAATAGAAGCTATGGCGAAAGATGCTTTTAGACTTATAGATGCAAAGGGAGTAGCTAGAATAGATTTCTTAATGGATGATACTGGGGAGATTTATGTCAATGAAATAAATACTGCTCCGGGTTCATGGGCATTTTACTTGTGGGAGCCAGCTGGAGTTAGCTTTAAAGAGCTAATAAGTGAAATGATAGATATTGCAATAACAGTACATCAAGAAAAACAACAAAACATGTATTCATATGATGTAGATTTATTTAGTAGAAGAGAGAAAATTAATAAGACAAATAAGTAATGGATATAAAGATGAACATGGAAATTAAGGGCTATTGAAAAAATAGCCCTTTTTTGAAAACTAATTGGGGTCAGGCTTGAAAAGTTGACAAAAGTCTTTTGATTTTTTATTAAAATAATGTTGGCGTCCTTAGATAAATTATTTATTATAATTAATATAACCATTGATATTGCTAAACTAGAAAACAATAAAAAATTAAACTAATAATTATAAATAATAACACAAGAAGCAAATTTTTTGGATAGATGTCTTTAAAAATTTGTACTTATAATTTAGTTATTGAGGACTACATTTTATATAGCCCTTTTAAGTGTGTGTTTTACATCAACTGTGTATGCTGATATAATATAAAAGAGGTAAGATAAAGTTTAGGGAGATAAGTAGATGTTTAAACCAATAAAACAAAAAAAAGTATATCAACATGTCATAGAGCAGATACAAAATATGATATTATCTGGTGAGTTAAAAAAAGGAGATAAGCTTCCAGCAGAGAGAGAGCTTTCTTCTAAGCTAGATGTTAGTAGATCTTCAATAAGAGAAGCTTTAAGAGCATTAGAAATATTGGGACTTATAGAAAGTAGGCAAGGAGAGGGGAACTTTATTAGTGACAATATAGGCAATAGTTTCTTCGAGCCGTTATCAGTTATGTTTATGCTTAACGAAGGAAAAAAAGAAGAAATATTAGAGCTACGAAAAATGATTGAGGTAGAGACAGCTGCAATGGCAGCAACAAAAATTTCTGAGGAGGACATTAATGTTTTAAAAGATTTGATGGTTAAATTAAAGAACGCTAGAGATGAAAAAGAAAGTGCTAATTTAGATAAAGAATTGCATTATAAAATAACACAGATAGCAGGAAATTCATTTGCATTTAATCTTTTGAACTCAATAACGTTCATTATGGAGTCTTTTATTGAAAATGCTAGAGAAGCTATATTAAAAAATGCAAAAGAAAGAGATTTGTTAATAGATCAACACCAAGAAATATGTGATGCACTGATAGAGAAAAATCCAAGGAAAGCATCACTAGCAATGAGAAAACATCTAGATGAGATTAATAAGTTTATAATGTATTAAAATAAATGTAGCTCAATAGCCAAGATTGTGCTATAATAAATATTAAATTGGTCATACCACCCGACCTATAACAAAGGAGGAAAAACAATGCAGATTGTTGTTTGTATAAAGCAAGTGCCAGGTACATCAGAGGTAGAAGTAGATGAGATAACAGGAGTTTTAAAAAGAGAGGGTATAGATTCTAAAATGAATCCATATGATTTATACGCTTTGGAGACAGCAATTAGGATAAAGGAAAGTTCTAATGCATGTATCAACGTTGTAACTATGGGACCTCCTCAAGCTAAGCAAGTAATAAGAGAATCATACATGATGGGAGCAGATAAAGGAGTATTGTTAACAGATAGAAGATTCGCAGGTGCAGACGTGCTAGCAACTGCTTATACTATATCTCAAGGTATTAGAAAGATCAATGATAATAATATAGACCTTATAATATGTGGAAAGCAAACTACTGATGGAGATACAGCACAAGTTGGACCAGAGATAGCTGAATTTTTAGATATACCACATATAACTAATGTTACTAAGCTAGTAGAAGTTAAAGAAGACAGCATTATTGTTGAGGTAGATAACTCAGATTCAATAGAAGTATCTGAAATAGAATTTCCTTGCTTAATAACAGTGGAAAAAGATATATTCACGCCAAGATTACCTTCATTTAAAAGGAAACTAGTAACAAAGGATACAGAGATAACCCAATATACGCTGGATGATTTTGATGATAAAGAAGAAGAACACTATGGGATTAATGGTTCACCTACACAGGTAAAAAGAATATTTCCACCAGAATCAAATACAAGTCATGAAGCTTGGAATGGTACAAGTGATGAACTTGCTAACAAGATTTATTATAAGCTAAAAGAACTTAAATTTATTTAGGCTAAGGAGAGATAAAATGGCTAAAATAGTGATTAATCAAGACAAAATAGCTGACTATAAGGAGCTAATAAAGCTATGTCCTTTTAATGCAATAGAGTATAAAGATAATACTTTGAGTATAAATGCTGGCTGTAAAATGTGTAAGTTATGCATAAAAAAAGGCCCAAAAGGAGTATTTGAGTTAATAGATAAAGTAAAGCATAGAGTAAATAAAGATGATTATAGAGGTATACTTGTATATGTTGATCATACAAATGGAGAAATACATCCTGTTACGTATGAATTAATAGGCAAAGCATTAGAGTTAGCATCAAAAATAAATCATCCAGTATATTGCTTGTTCATGGGAGATAATATATCAGATAAAGCGGAAGATATTTTGAATTACGGAGTAAATGAAGTATTTGTATATAATAAAAAAGAGCTAAAAGATTTCAGAATAGAACCATATACATCAGTTTTCAGTGAGTGTATAGAGAATATAAAACCTAGTATAGTTTTAGTGGGAGGTACTATTGTAGGTAGATCATTAGCACCGAGAGTAGCAGCTAGATTCAAAACAGGACTTACAGCAGATTGTACTATACTTGATGTTCAAGAAAATACTGATTTAGATCAGATAAGACCTGCTTTTGGAGGAAACATCATGGCGCATATTTTTACTCCAAATCATAGACCTCAATTTGCGACAGTTAGGTACAAGATTTTTTCAGCACCTGAGAAAATTAAAAACACAAAAGGGAAAATAACTATGTGTGATATTTCCGGGGAAAAATTAATGTCAAAAATAAGTGTATTAAAGACATTTGAAAAAGAAAAAAAGAAAAATATAGAAGATGCAGATGTCATAATAGCTGTTGGTAGGGCTTTAAAAAGAAAAGAAGATTTAGATATGATATACAAAATAGCAGAAAAATTAAATGCCGAGGTTGCATGTACAAGACCGTTAATAGAATCAAATTGGCTAGATGCTAAAAAACAAATAGGGTTAAGTGGGCGTACAGTTAAGCCAAGATTAATAATAACTTGTGGAATATCAGGTGCTATACAGTTTACTGCTGGAATGAATAATTCGGATTGTATAATAGCTATTAACAATGATGAAAAAGCACCGATCTTTCAAGTAGCGCACTATGCCGTAATAGGAGATATGTACGATGTACTACCTAAATTAGCAGATAAAATAGCGTGTGAGTTGGAGGTATGTCATGAATTATAAAAAGATAGATGTAAGAGATATAGATTATTTAATATCAGTTTGTACAAAAGATAGAGTGTTTATTGGAGATGATATTAACGAGGATTTTTCACATGATGAGCTTGGAGATGTTAGTAGTAAACCAGAAGTTATGGTAGAGGTAACATCAACTTTAGAGGTATCAAAGATAATGAGTTATGCATATGAAAATAATATACCAGTTACCCCTAGAGGACAAGGTACAGGACTAGTTGGAGCCTGTGTTCCGCTGTATGGAGGAATATTGCTTAACTTAAATAAAATGAATAAGATATTAGAACTTGATGAAGAAAACCTAACACTTACTGTAGAGCCAGGAGTTTTGTTGATGGAAATAAGCGAATACGTGGAGAAACAGGATTTGTTTTATCCACCAGATCCGGGTGAAAAAAGTGCTACTATAGGAGGCAATATAAGTACAAACGCTGGAGGTATGAGAGCAGTCAAATATGGTGTAACAAAAGATTACGTTAGTGGATTAGAGGTTGTATTAGCAAATGGCGAGATATTAAATATTGGTGGGAAAGTGGTAAAAAATAGCTCAGGGTATAATATAAAAGACTTGATAGTTGGTAGTGAGGGTACATTAGCAGTGGTTACAAAGGCTGTATTAAAATTAATGCCTTTGCCTAAAAAAGCTATAAGTATACTTGTACCATTTAAAAAATTAGAAGATGCGATAGATACAGTACCGAAGATAATAAAGTCAAAATCAATACCAACAGCTATAGAATTCATGGAAACTGATGCAATAATAGCTGCAGAAGAATTTCTTGGCGTCAAGTTTCCTGACAAGTCTGCAAATGCTTATTTATTACTCACATTTGATGGGAATAATACAAAAGAGATAGAAGTGGCATATGAAAAAGTGGCACATATTTGTTTAGCTAATAAAGCTTTAGATGTGCTAATATCAGATACTCAGGAAAGACAAGATTCTATCTGGAGTGCAAGAGGAGCGTTCTTAGAGGCTATAAAAGCGTCAACAACTGAAATGGATGAGTGTGATGTTGTAGTTCCTAGAAATAAAGTAGCAGATTTTGTGAAGTATACAAGTAAACTTCAACAAAAATATGATATAAGAATAAAAAGTTTTGGACATGCAGGAGATGGCAATCTTCATATATACATTTTAAGAGATGATTTATCATACGAACAATGGAAAAATAAACTTGGTGATGTGTTTAAGTGTATGTACGACAAATCAATTGAACTTGGAGGCAAAGTATCAGGAGAACATGGTATAGGATATGCTAAGAAGGAATATCTAAGAGAATCAATGGGAGAAAAGAGCATAGAGTTATTAAAGGGAATAAAACGTGCATTTGATCCTAAAAATATACTAAATCCAGGGAAATTATTTTAATATATCTCAATTCTAGAAAACTATAAAAAATGAGGCTGTATGTATACAGCTTCATTTTTTATATTCTAAGTATATGAATATGAAAACAGGCAAAGATAATAAGTAAATAAATATATTATATTATGTGATATAATTATATAAGTCGTAGAATTAATCGAGAAAATGTTATAAAACAAATTGGAGTGTGATATATGAATACTAAAGAGAAGCTAGTACAAATTATGAAAGAGCAAGCGTATAAGCCTCTTAAAAGAAGAGAATTAGCTAAGATATTTGACATACATAAAAACGAAATGAACGACTTTACAATGTTACTAAAAGATATGGAAAAAGAAGGGTATATCATAAAAACTAGAGAAGAAACATATGCCATACCTTCTAAAATGAATTTGGTAGTTGGTACAATACAGGGAAATGCAAAAGGTTTTGGATTTGTCTTACCAGATGATAAGGAAATAAATGATATATTTATTACATCTAACAATATGAATGGTGCAATGCATGGAGATAGAGTCATAGTCAGAATGATAAGGAATGCTCAGAGTAACAGAAAAGCTGAGGGTGAAATAATCAGAATAATAGATAGAGCAAATCACACGATAGTAGGAACGTTTGAGAAAAGTAAAAGTTTTGGGTTCGTTGTTCCTGATGACGAAAGAATAAGACAAGATATATTCATTCCTAAGAAGATGATTGGAAAAGCAAAAACTGGACAAAAAGTAGTAGCGAAGATAAATGAATGGCCAAGCAAGAGAAGAAGTCCAGAAGGAGAAATAGTAGAAATACTTGGATATATAGAAGATAAGGGAGTGGACATTTTATCAATAATTCGGAAATATGATCTGCCAGAAGAATTTCCAGAGAAGGTAATTAATGCCGCAGAAAGTATAGAAGATGAAGTTAGTCAAGGTGAAATCAACAGTAGGTTAGACCTAAGAGACAAAATGATATTTACAATAGATGGAGCAGATGCAAAAGACCTTGATGATGCTATATCACTTGATATATTAGATAATGGTCATTACAGATTGGGAGTGCACATAGCTGATGTAACTCACTATGTAAAAGAAAATTCAGCATTAGATAAAGAAGCAATTAAAAGAGGTACTAGTGTATATTTAGTTGATAGAGTTATACCAATGCTACCTAGAAAGCTATCAAATGGTGTGTGTAGTTTGCATCCAAATGTTGATAGATTAACTCTTAGCTGTTTTATGAATATAGATATTAACGGAAAAATCGTAGATCATGAGATAGTTAAGACAGTCATTAATAGCAAAGAAAGATTAACATATACAGATATTTCGAATTTATTGGAAAATGACGATGAAGATGTAAAAAAGAGATATTCACATATTCATGATATACTAAAACATATGGAAGAGTTAAGTAAAATACTCAGAAAGAAAAGAGAAAAAAGAGGAGCAATAGATTTTGATTTTGATGAAGCTAAAGTGATTTTAGACGAAGAGGGAAGGCCAATAGAAGTTAAAAAAGCAGAAAGAAGAACAGCAAATAAATTAATTGAAGAGTTTATGTTAGCTTGTAATGAGACGGTAACAGAGTATATGTATTGGTCGCAGATGCCGTTCGTGTATAGAACACATGAAGAACCAGACGAAGAAAGAATAAACGAATTTAATAAATTTATAAGGAGTTTTGGCTATATAATAAAAGGGTCAAGCGAGGTTCATCCAAAAGAACTACAACGTTTATTAAAGAAAATAGAAGGAAAGAAAGAAGAAACAGTTATAAATACACTTATGCTAAGATCATTGAAAAAAGCTAAATACAGTGAAATACACGGGCCACATTTTGGGTTAGCAGCAGAGTACTATAGCCATTTTACTTCTCCAATAAGGAGATACCCCGATTTACAAATTCACAGAATAATAAAGGCGTTTATAACAAATGAGTTAGGAGATAAAAAGATAAGACATCTTAAAAAGATACTACCAGATATAGCTAGACAGTCTTCTATACGAGAGAGAATAGCAGAAGATGCTGAAAGAGAGACAGAAGATTATAAGATGGTAGAATTCATGAGTGATAAAATAGGAGAAGAATATGAAGGTGTTATATCAAGCGTTACATCTTTTGGTATATTTGTAGAACTAGATAATACAATAGAAGGTTTAGTGAGGATAAGTACCCTTATGGATGATTACTATATATATGATGAGCTGAACTATTGTCTAGTAGGCGAAAGAACGAGGCGAATATACAAAATAGGTGATATAGTAAAGGTTAGAGTAGTAAATACAAATTTAACAAAAAGAGAGATTGATTTTGAAATAGCAGAAGAACAAATATAAAGAACTTGTGGTTATCTTAAAAGATAGCCACAAGTTTTATTTAATCAGTTTACAAAGTGCAAGAAAACAATCAAAGATCTAAAGAAAAAAGTATTTTAATAACCTCAAAATTCTCAAAGATAATCTCTAAAATATATAGTAATCAACTAAATAACAAGGATCATACCTACGCAGTGTGTCTAGATACTTTTGTTTTTCCGAAGAAGCGACTTTAAAATCCATACAACTGTTTTGCTAAGTAATGTAAGTTTCTTAGAGCTCTTGACAATTATTCAATTAATATATAAACTATAAACAAAATGACCGACTTGGTCATTTGAGAAAAAGTATAAAACTTAGTGTTTTTTAGTATGATATTAGGGGGAGGAATAATAATGAGCAATTTTCGAAATGATATAATCAATCTAGGAAAAGATGAAGACATGTATTATGTATCCTTTGGTAGTGGAGATAAACAATTAGTTATTATTCCAGGGTTAAGTGATGGATTAGTTACTGTTAAAGGAAAAGGTAGAATGTTAGCAAAGTACTATAAGATATTTGCAAAGGATTTTAGAGTAACTATGTTTAGTAGAAAGAATCAATTGAAAAAAGGGTATACAATTAGAGATATGGCTCATGATCAAAAAAGAGCAATGGCAAAGCTAGGGATGAAAGATGCATATGTATATGGTATATCCCAAGGGGGGATGATCTCACAGTGTCTTGCTATTGATTACCCTGATATGGTAAAAAAACTAGTGATAGGAGTATCTATATCAAGACAAAATCCTTATATGAAAAAAACAGTTGAAAACTGGATTAGGATGGCTAAAGATGGTAGGTATGGAGACCTAATAGAAGATACAATAAAAAGGACTTATACAAAAAAGAAAATGAAAAGATATAAATTTTTTATGCCAATCATAAAAAGAATAGGAAAACCAAAATCATTTGAAAGGTTTCTGATACAAGCAGAAGCTTGTTTAACACATAATGCATATGATAAACTTAGTAAAATAAAATGTCCAACTTTAGTTATTGGTGGAGATAGCGATAGAATAGTTGGATTAAATACATCAGAAGAAATGGCAGAAAAAATACCAAATAGTAAGCTTATTATATATAAAGGGCTTGGACATGGTGCATATGAAGAAGAAGAACAGTTTCATAACGAAATATTAAAATTTTTATTACAATCAACATAATTACTTAACTAATACAAAATCTATGAATAGATCATGTTACATTAAATGTAAAATATACAAGTTGACAAAAATAGTTGCTGGATGTATAATAAAGTCTAGACGTTGTTTTTGAGGGGTATAATTATGAAAAAGAGTAACGATAAAACTCTTGCGAGAAATAAGAAAGCAAGACATAACTATTTTATTGAAGAGAGCATGGAAGTAGGTTTAGTTTTAACAGGTACAGAAGTTAAGTCTATGAGACAAGGAAAAGTGAACATAAAGGATAGCTATGCTCAAATAGAAAATGGTGAAGTATTTGTAATAAATATGCATGTTAGTCCTTATGAACAAGGGAACATATACAATACTGACCCCTTAAGAAAAAGAAAACTTTTACTTCATAAAAAAGAGATTAACAAACTAACAGGATATACTACGCAAAAAGGATATTCATTAATACCGTTAGCATTATACCTTAAAAATGGCAAAGTAAAAATGGAGCTTTCAGTGGCAAAGGGTAAGAAGCTCTATGATAAAAGAGATAGTATTGCAAAAAGAGATGCACAGAGAAGGATTCAAAAACATATGAGTCCAAAATATTAAAACTTATCCCGGGGGCGAAATTGGTTTCGACGGGGGTATAGAGTATAGAGTAGCTAGACGTGTTTTGTTTGTACACACGTAAATCAAACAAACACTAAATATAAACGCAGACGAAAATTACGCTTTAGCTGCCTAATAAACGCAGCTCATCTACTCTAATGGTCCCACCCATTAGATGTTAGATGTCATAGTAAGTGGGGAACTACTACAGAGGTGCTTCGATCTGTTGGTAGATAAATTGGAGCTCGTCGACTAAAAAGTTTGTCGTTGGACGTTTTAGAAGACTAAAAATAAAACACCGACTGTTCTAGGAGAAGCTCTATATAAAGTGCTTTCGGACGTGGGTTCAACTCCCACCGCTTCCACCATAAAAGATTACTTACCACTGCATATTGCTTGCAGTGGTTTTTTGTTAATAAGTTAGTTGGAAAATAATTATTAGTGACTTAAAAATCCGATTATTATAAACTAATAGCGTATAGCTAAACGAGGGATATTGTGACATTAAAAGATTTATGAATTGCAAATGATTAGGATATACATGAAACTTAAAGGGGTATTTAGCCCCTTTAAGTGATTAATTTTTAATTAAGAAAATACCTGATTGTGGTTGCAATGTAATACTATCTTTTATGCTTTCTCCATTATTTAAAGATTGCATTTCTTTATCGTATATATTACCATCTAATCTCTTGAATTTGCAAAATGGAAACATTTTATCAAGGTCAAAAGTATGTTTTGAAAGTTCATTTGTATTTACAAGAACTAGTCCGTTTTCAAATTCTCTAGCCAATACTTCTAAAGAATCTTTCATAACAAAATTTCTGATATAGACATTTTGCCTACCTTGAATTTCAATAGTAATATCACCTATGTCTTCTCCACATTCCCTAAAATAAAATGATACATGATTCCATCCTTTGGACCAAGCCCAGCCTCTCAATTTAGTATCAGCATCCCAATCTGTTCCACTCAATGATATAAGTATGTTCCTAGCAACATCACTTGGAAAATTGGCTAGTTTATCGCATTTTATATCAAATTCAACTATAAGACCATTTTTTTTAGTTATAGGAATGGTTTTTCTAGTAATAGACATACTTTGCATACTAGAGCCTTTTATGTCGTTGAAATCTTTAGCAGAAATAGTCATTATACCATTATTTGCACGTATATCACATTCATTTTTACTAAAGGAAGAAATGAAGTTATTACTCATCTTGATTCCTTCTGTATTTAGCTTATCTTTAGCATTAGTAGATAATTTTATGATTTTGCTAATAGGATACCCTAGCCAATGAATTTTATTTTCTTTTCCACATTTGATTTCATCTACGGCAGAAAAAGCTTTTGTTTTTTCAATGTTTTCATACGATAAATCGTCAAAAGCAACTCCCATAATCGTAGCAAAAGCATTTTTCATTAAATCATTCTTTCTTTTATCTATATCTTGTGGTACATTTCTATCTTTACGGATTAATATATTGAAATCATCTCTTTCAACATATTTTTGATAAAAATCAAATACGTTAATACAGCTAGAAATTTCTCTTAATGTATGATCAGTATTAATATCATGCTCTATGCCATTGTATATAGACGGTAATTGTATTCTAGAATCTTCAATATCCCCAAAATATCCATCACCAATAAAGATTCTATTTTCCCCTAAAGCTTCTCTAACTCTTTTATGTATGTCATATGCACCTAGCATATAACTATTTTCACCATTAGGTAATATTCCATCATCACCAATACCATCCATATTCGCATCTATAATTCTTTTACTATTCTTTTTAAAGCTAGTGATAGGAACGTCCCAAGCAAATCCACCTACTTGATTTAATAATCCATCTTGACTAAATACTTTTTTAATCATAGAAACCAATACATCACCAGCATTATTACCATTTTCATCTTTGGGGCACATGGTAGATAAGTTGTAATAAAAATTGAACTTATCTCCATCAATAGGGATTCTATATCCTAAAGTAGAAGGAGCTACCCAGATATAGTCATAATTAGTTATTTTAAAGTCTTTTGATGTGGAATCAAATAGTCCACGCTTAACCATAAGCTTTCTACCATTCCTTTTTGTCACAAGAGCGTATTCACTTTCTTTCCATAATTTGATTGAATTCTTAACTGGTACTATAATTATGACATCTGAATTTCTGTGATCTCCTCCTGTAGCGACAAATTTACTACCGTCCTCTACTATTATAGTAGTATCATCTTTTTTAATATCCTTTTTCAAATAGCATCCTACATAGTAAGCCATATGAGCTGGTGAAAAAGGATATTTTCCATTAAAATGTTCTTTTAATTTATTACTACCTTTATCAAACAAGAAATGTTCTAAAAATAATTTATTTGAAACTTTAGGAGCTAAGCTTCTAATATTTTCTGGTGTGTGCCTTGCTATGTCTTTTAACATTTTAAAGATTCCACCACTTGTTTCTGTAATATAAGAAGAGATTAATCTATTACTTCCTTTATCATTTTCTGTTCTAAATCTCATCGAAATTGGAAAGTTTCTCTGTAAAGCTTCTTCTTTTCTATTGATAATCCTTGAGTTATCAATATTAATATCACCAAAATAGTATGTACCATCCATGTTTACAATGAAATTACTTAAGCTATTAGATATTTGGACATCAGTACTATGAATTGACGTATTAGCGTTAGGTATAATAGTAGTATTAATAATATTGTTATTATCAATACAGTCATTCACATGTAGTTTTTCTAAACGAAATAAATTTTCAGTAATATATTTATTATTTTCATAGTTTTTAGATTTTTTAGCTACAACAATAATTTCATCAATAAAAATATTATCTTTATTCCAATAATTTTCGTTTTTACTAAGTATTAAACATGGGCGCCCATCGTCAGTGTAAGATTTTTTAGAAAAAACAAAAGGTCCATTTGTAAAATATGTAGAATCATTTTTTTTATAAAAAGGAGTAGGCATAAATTCGACTTTGGATATTTCATGTAAAAAATCAGGTGTATTTTTAGATAGTTCAACTTTAAATGTAGTAGCATCTAATGCTTTATACGATACGATATTTAAGTCATTTGCCACATGTTTATGGTGATTTACTACTTTGCTTTCTTCTATATTTTCATGCAGTAGTTGATTCCATCTTTTCTCGAAACTTTTAGCTGTAACCTTTGTGTCATTTATATTACTAGACTGTATAGCATTATCTCTTAACTTAAAAATATATATTAGACCGTTATCAGATATATCAACAGATTTTGCAGCTGCAAGCTGTACATTTCCAGAACTATCAACTCTAGTTAATCCTTCAAATATATTTGTTAGTATAGTTTTGTTAATGTTATCTTCCAATACTGGATTCATATAGTTTGTAGGTAACTCAGCTACTTGCCAATACAATATATTTTTATGAGTAAATTTTTTTGTAACAGTATCAAAATTACAGTATCCGATACTAACAACTGCTAGTGCAATCATCATAACTAATAATCTTTTTAGTATATGTTTGCTATCGCTCAATCAAATTACCTCCTTTTGCAAATATATATAATATGCTCAAGCTTATTTTAATATACCACATATGTGCAATATAAAACAATAATTAAACAACTAAAAAAACAATTCAACATAAATATACCATTATATTACAAAATGGATGTATGATATAACATATCAAATATTTGATTTATATAGATTATAGTACAAACATTTAAAACTATTATAATTTGAAAGGATGGTATGCTGTGAGAAAAGGGAATTTGTGGTCGTGTATTATGACATTTAGAGAAATATCACAAAATTAGACAAAAGAGCTTACGGAGGAATGTATGTTGATAGTAATGGTGTTTTAAATATATTAGCGAAAGATACTGATAAGGTGTGCGAAGATATAAATTTAAACGTTAGTAATAGGGAAGCTAGAATAAATTATAGAAAATCGGAGTTTTCGTTATATGAGTTAGAAGAAACCAATAGTGTTTTGTATAAAAATATGGAGCTATTAGGTATAGATACTATTGAAATAGACCAAGTCAATAATCGTGTATTAGTTTGTATTTACGATATGGACTCAAATAAAGTGTCTTTAAAAGACAGATTAGATTTATTATTAGTAAATCAAAAGTGTATCAGCATTAAAAATATAATAGAAAGACCAGTAGATCAAACTGTGTATACAATAAAAAATGGTAGTAAATTAACAACGGATAACTCAAGATTTTCATCATGTGTTGGTGTAAAATGGACAGATTCGAGCGTTGAAAAATACGGATTTCTTACAGCTGCTCATTGTGTTTTAGATGGAGAGATTGTTTATTATGATAACGAGCATTTAGGGATACCTGTTAGAAGACAATACTCAGGGGCTGTAGATGCAGTTATAATAGAACGATCGACTACACCTAATACATTTAGTCAAACCAGAGACTTCACAGATAATACCCAGTATGAGGATGTAAGAGGAGGATTCCCAGTAGGTACAGAGGTAACACTCTATGGTGACACAACTCAGATGATAACTGGAAGAATATTGAGTACGAATTACTCAGTAAACGTAGGGGGAGTTCAATTTAGTAACTTAGTAAAAACATCTTATGTATCACTACCAGGAGATAGCGGTGGAGCTATAAAGATAGAGACTACAGATGAAGGGAGTTACTTAGTTGGAATCCATAAAGGAGGAGATGGTAGTAGCTACGGATATTATTGTGATATAGATAAAGTAAAAAGCGCATTGAACTTTGTAGAGAGTTATTAATATATCAATATAAATGTATGGAAAATAGAATTGTTCTGAGATTTATAAGAACAATTCTATTTTTATATGCGATAATTTAGCATATAGAAAAAAGCAAAAATAATGGTGTTAGAATTTTTATAGCGCAGGTACAATAGTAAAATTATTCACCTTTTTAATAAGATAATAATATATTACTTCTCAAAAACCACCAATTCTCCGTTTCTTAGCTTAGTAAATTTCTTTCCTTTAAAACCGTTTTTAATCAATTCTTTCTGTAAGAAATACAAAAAGAACCCGTGACTTACTAATAATATATTAGATGTATCAAGGTTTATAATTTCGTTAACAGTTTTTTTCACTCTATTAATGGTTTCGTGTTTTGATTCTTTTTGAGACTTATGAGAAAATAACCACGCAATTCTTGAAATTGCTGACCATATTTTGCAGGGTAATACTATTTTTCTATTAGTAAAGGATGCCATAGGTACTTCTCTTAAGATATCAGATTGTATTATATTACCCTTATACACAGTGTTAGCTGTTTTTACAGCACGGTGAAGGTCACTAGCGTAACATCTCTCCCATTTGATATCTCCCATTCGGACAGTGTTTTCTATCACGTCTGCTATATCATAATTTGTTGCCCATTTATTGTACTCATCAGAGTTCAATAATTTATGATATTGACAATCTACTTTAAAATGTCTAATTAAGCCTACTTTCATATATTCAACCCCATTTTAGATTTTGATCACAAAATTAAACTTATATTTGAATTATATAATATTCACATGAAAAATCAAGCCTTATAACAATTATGTTGGTAATTAATAGCATATAGTTTATAATTATAATATAGTTAGATAATAATACTATTATAATCATTTAATAAACGTATAGAGGAGAATATAATGCAGAACAGCAAATGGTTGAAGTGGGCAAAAGAATTACAGTTTCTAGCGCAGTGTGGGTTAGCATACTCAAAAGATAGATTTGATATAGAACGATTTGAGCGTATAAGAGATATAAGTGTTGAGATAGTCAGTGAGTATACAGAAATTGAGCATAAAAAAATCAAAAATTTATTTGCAAATGAATCTGGGTATCAAACTCCAAAAGTAGATGTAAGAGCAGCTATATTTAACGGTGATAAAATATTGATGGTAAAAGAAAAATCAGATGGCAAATGGACTATGCCCGGAGGATGGGCAGATACCTTATATAGTGTGTATGAAAATGTAAAGAAAGAGGCTATGGAAGAAGCAGGAGCGAACGTTGAAACTAAAAGGATCATAGCAGTCATGGATATGAATAAACACTTTAAGACAGAGTACCCTTATTCGATATACAAGATTTATGTTGAATGTGATTATATTGATGGTGATTTTAAAGAGAATGCTGAAACAGAAGAAGCTACCTTTTTTAATATTGACAACATACCAGAACTGTCATTTGCAAAATGTACTAAAGAACATATAAAAATGTGTTTTGAAGCTAGAAATAAAACTATACATCAAGCTATTTCAGAATAATTTACTTGGTTAAAATTAATGAGACTATTTAAATTAAAGACTATGAAGGTAAAGAAACACGTTTATCTAAAATAAGATTTGTTGGTAGTCTTTTTTTTGTGCAAAAAAATACAGGAATATGACATACATATGTCATATTGCATTTGCTATAATTAGTACGAAGAACAAAATATTAGAATGTTAGGAATAAATCTAAAAAAACAACATGTTAATGGATTCGCTTATGTGAATTTATTATATGTAGATTTATCTGTTTTGGGGAGTTGGTTTATTATATACTTGGGGAGGTATATAATAAGCCATACAGGTAAACTATATCAAAACGTACTACTTAAACATCAAAATTCATTGTAAAATGAAAGGGGGATAGCACATGAAAAAGTTATTTAAAAGAAATAATGTAGACTCTATTGAGTTTTGTACAACAGTATGGGTATGCAAATGTACTAAAACTACTGAACCTACTAAGCCAACCAAACCATCACTATCTATATCACCAGTGGAAGATGATTGGCTAGATAACAGAGTGAATTTCTTTGATCCTTAAAATGAAAAAATTATGAAGAACAACGCAAAAGGGATAGCAAATAAAAAATAACAAAAATTAAAATAGCGTACAATTAAAGAAGCTTTTGGAGACGTCTGTTTCCAAAGCTTCTTTACTAATAATAGCAGAGTGTTAATTTTCAATTTTATAAAATAAGACATACATATGTCATAGTTCTTTTGCTATAATAAGCATGAAAAAAACATAGGTATGATAAGTTCGCTTATGTGGACTTGTTATAAACTAGACGCATAGTTTATAAATTAATACTCAGAAGAGGAGAGGTGATAAAGATTGGTCAAAAGAAATATTAGAGAATCAATAGAATATTGCACATAAGAATGGGTATGTAAATGCAGTAAACCAATAATAAAACAAAGACCATCACTAACAAAAGATGATGGTTAGATAACTGAGTCAATCTATGAGTAAAAAATAAATTATGAAATAAATTATTTTAAAGAAATAACAGAAAATATAAAAAAGCTTTGAATAATTTTAGTAGTTTTTTCAAGGCTTTAAGTCTATTTTTTGGTTTTTATTTTCTTTTTTTTCTTTGCAACAGAAAATCCGAAACGACCTAATTTTTTGCCAAGTCCAAAATAATTACCATGTGAGTAACATATAGGATTAGCTTTATCTAAACAAAAAGTATCATTTTCATCCAAGTAAGTATCATCAATATTTACAGCTAAAACTTCTGCCATAAACATATCATGAGAACCAAGTTTTATGATATCTGTTACTTTACATTCAATATTAACTGGACTTTCTCCTATCATAGGGGAATTCACTTTAGTTGCCTTCTCTATAGAGAGGTTCATATCACTAAATTTATCAAAATCTCTTCCTGACTTAACTCCACAATAATCTGTAGATTTTACTAAAGCTTCAGTAGTTAGATTTATAACGAATTCACCAGTTTCTTTGATTATGTCATACGAATACCTACTAGGTCTAATTGATATGTATGTCATTGGTGGATTAGTACATATAGTACCAGTCCAAGCTATAGTTATGATGTTGTAGTTTTCCTCGCAGTTGCCACAGGATACCATAACAGCAGGCAAAGGATATATCATATTACCAGCCTTCCAAGTTGTTTTTGCCATGATTGTTTCTCCTTTATATTAGTGTCCATAAAATATTAACATAGTTAGTATCGTTTTACAAGGACTATATTAGTATGGTAGAATTTATGATAGTTATAACAACAAATATAAAAAAAGATAAGGAGTGATGTATTATGATGAATATAGAATATATAAAATCAAACAAAAGTTTCTCCAAAGGTAAGGTATATAATTTATAATACTTCAATCTGAATTATTCATGGAACTTTAATGAATATACTGTAACTTTTTAGATTACAATATTTTAACCATTATGAAAGCATACTAGGTAGTACGTCAAGAATCGATGGAAGTGCTGTGATTAGAAGGATGTTGTATAGTCATTGATTTTTTGTACTCAATTTAGGGTTAACATTTGGATATTTTATTATTTGAAGGAGATGAATTATGAAATACACTGAATTGTTAAACAAGACACTTAAAATCTATAAACAAAAAGGTAGTAAAGAAGCATATGAGTTTATAGAAAAAAATAAGAACAATATTATAGGATATAGAAATGAGGCACAAATATATAACTTTAGGTATGCATTAGCTGCATCATCTGGATTAAAGGCAGAAGCGCTTAAATTAATAAAAGAAGCCATAGTGGATAAAGGATATTGGTACTCCTATGATTACTTAAAAAGCGATGAAGATTTAGAGTGCTTTAAAGATAACGAAGATTTCATAAATATGATTAACCTTTGTAAAGAAAGAGAACAAAGCGCAAGGAATGAATCAAAGCCAATTATGAGAATAATTGATAATAAGAATGAGGAATCAAAGTTTGTAATGGCACTTCATGGTAACCAAGAGAATATTCAGATGATAAAAGAACAATGGGAAGTGGTTACAGAGCTAGGATATAAATTAGCTATGATTCAATCATCACAAGTTCAAGTTACAGATGGATATGTTTGGAGTGATATAAATAAAGGATTTAAGGAGTTACTTGCTCATTATGAGTGCTTACAGAAAGATAAGTATGATAACCTTGTAGTAGGAGGTTTTTCAGCTGGCGCAGGAGTTATAGTAGAAGTCATAATAAATCAGAAAATAAAAGCTGACAAGATAATATTAGTTGCACCATGGTTTCCAAACTTAGATAAAATAAAAGAAAATATATATATAATTAAAGCTATAAAAACGAAAATATATATAATCATCGGAGATGAGGATGATGACTGTTTAGAATGTACTAGAGAGTTCAAAGCAATGTTAGATGATAATAATATTGAGCATGATTTTGAGTTTATAAAAGGATTAGACCATTCTTACCCAGATGATTTTAACAAATATTTAAATAGAATATTATAGATAATATACTTATATAAAATGATATTTTTCCCCTATATAGATACGCTTATGTTTCAAAGCTATTTATATGGGGGTTTTATGATTTTATGATACGTTGACACTTTATTGACTTAATGGGATAAAAATTATATTATTATATTATAAATATATAAAAAATACAAAAGGAGGAAAAAAATGAAAAAACTAAACAAAAATCAAAGAACAAGCTCTATAGAAGTATGTAGACCAATATGTTTATGTGCTTGCAGAATCTTACCCAATGGAGATGATTTTGTGGAAAATAGAAGTATGTTGTATGAAACAGAGATAGATCCATTACCATAATAGACATATAAGGAAGATAGGTCATGGATTATGAAGAATTTATTAAAAAGTAAAATATTATTATTACTGAAGAGTGTAGGGCAAGAGGCACATGTCGTTGTATGATATTGCCTTACAGTGTAGAAACTGACTACTGGTTTGAAAGAAGAGAAAGAGCAAGTGCAATATTCTAGTGATAAATAAGAAAAGGGGCTGTCTCATAAGATAGCTTCTTTTCTTATTTTACATATTATAAAAATCTTTCATTTGATATGCTTTATTAATATTTAAGGCAATCTTAAGAAATTTGTTATAATTTTAGTAGATATTTTTTTAGAGCCATGTGTTAAGCTTATTTATGTAAGCTCTTAATAATTAAATAATAAAGAAAGTGGTGTATGAAATTTGATGTAGGCTAAAAACAAAGAGATAAAATTAAGTATTGGATGTTTTGAAACAATGGTAGGACTAAATAACAATAATATAAAAGGATGAATAATTAATGGATAAAGAAACCAAGAAAATCAAGTCAAGAGACACATTATTAGCTTTATACGTTTTCGTAACTATATCATTATCAATAATAGTTTTAAGTTTTAGATTTATTAATAAAGGAATATTAAAAAAATGAATGAACTGATAGTAGAAGATGCTTGTTTGATAGATTGTAGTGATAAGAGAAGATTTATTATTGATTAGAGAAATCTTTAGAAATTTGTTATAATTTTGGTAGCTATTTTTTTATAGTGGTATGTTATTATAGTTACAGAGATATCTCAAATTAGGAGTGAAGAAATGAATAAGTATAATATTTTGGTTGTGGATGATGAAAAAGAAATAACCGACGCAATAGAAGTTTATTTAACTAATCAAAACTACAATGTTTACAAAGCATATGATGGAAAAGAGGCTTTAGAAATATTTGAGAAGGAAAAAATACATCTAGTTATTATAGATGTAATGATGCCAAAGCTAGATGGGATAAGTGCTACTATAAAAATAAGGGAGATTAGCACAGTTCCAATTATTATACTATCGGCAAAATCAGAAGATGTTGATAAAATTTTAGGGCTTAATATTGGTGCAGATGACTATATCACAAAGCCTTTTAATCCTCTTGAAATGATTGCAAGAGTAAATTCGAACATGAGAAGATATACAAGTTATACTAAAAAAGAAAACCAAAAGAAAGCTAATATTATTAAAATAGGTGAAGTTGAGCTAAATGATGATAGTAAAGAGATCACTGTAGATGGTAACGCTATCAAGATTACTCCTATAGAGTATAAAATACTATACCTAATGATGAGTAATCCAAACAAGGTTTTTTCAATAGAAGAGATATACGAAAAAGTATGGAATGAACCTGCGTATAATCCAGATACAGTAACGGTCCATATTGGTAGGATTAGAAATAAAATTGAGATTAATCCTAAAATACCTAAATATTTAAAGGTGGTGTGGGGCATTGGATACAAATTCCAAAAATGAAGTTGAAACAAATAATAGTACTGATATAAAAGAAAAGCCTGATTTGAGTAAGGATAATATAGTTGAAGTTGGTGAAGAAAAGGATGAACATAAAGTAAAAGAGGAAGATAATAATCAAATAGAACCTATAAAAAAAGAAGAGACTCAGAAACGTTTTAAAATTTTGAATAGTTCAATTGTACTTTTTTTATACATAGCATTGATTTCAACAGTAATAGCTTTTAGTTATGCACCTGTTAAAAAATGGTATGGCTACGAGAATATAGAACAGAAATATATACAATCTAGGTTATTTTCAAATAATATGTTTCGATATACTGAGTATTTGCTGAATAGTACCGATGAATACTATCCTAATATTAATTTAGAGGTACAACCATATGCAGATGCAAAGAGTTTAAAATACTTAGTGCGTTTTGATGATGAAGTAAAAGCACTTTCTAATGACAAGCATGAATGGTTTAATTTAGAAAATGCAAATACATTATACTATATAAGAATTCAATGTGATGATAAAGGTAAATTTACCATAGAAGAATTGAATGATAAAAAATTTGAAAGTAGCATCTTATTGTCAAGACTAAATGAGTGGAATAAAAATAGAAAGCAAGGACCATTTAAGAATGTACGAGTTCAATATTTAATACCAAAAAATCTATCACAATACGACGATGAATTGGTTACAGAAATAAGTAGATATTCTGTAGAATATGCTTTAATATGGATTATAGCAATAATTTCAGTAATAGGTGCAATCATAGTTATATTATCAGCTTTGTTAGCAGATTATAAAAATCAAAAAGAGAAGAAAATACTAAGATTATACAACATAATGCCACTGGAGTTTAAAATAGCCATTGTTGTAGGTGTAGCAGCATTTTGTATAGCTTTTGGGAATAATATACTTTATAATCTTGAAGATCAAATTATAACTGCCATATGTTTAGCAAATGATAATTTTCACATAATCGGAATAACCGCATTGTTTATTATATACATGTGGATTTATAAAAACATTGTTTATGTCAAGTACATTTACCATAAAGGAATTGTAGAAGGTTTAATCAAGAATAGCATAGTTGGATTGATACTTTTAAGAGTTGGTAAAGTATTAATAAGAATATGCAAAGCTTTAGGTGTAATTTGCGGGAGAATGTTTGTAGCTTTACGTAATAAATTTAGAAAATTTTCAAACATGGAATTAAGTAAAAAATATTATATTCTTTTAGGTTTAATAATATTAATAAATATTATACTACTGATTTTCTGTGCTTCAGTATACAAAAATGATTTAACATTATTAGTATTCGGGCTATATGAACTTTTAGTTGTTGTATTATTAACGGTAATATTTTTAAAAACAAAAAAACTAGAAACAGATACAAATAGTCTTTCGCAAGGTAAATTTAATATAGAGTACAACAGTGAAAAAGGAATATACAGTTCTATATATAACAACTTAAACAATATAAATAAAGGATTTAAAGTAGCAGTAGAAGATGCTACAAAAAGTCAGCAGATGAAAGCTGAACTTATAACAAATGTTTCACATGATCTTAAGACACCACTTACATCAATAATCACATATGTTGACTTGCTTAAGAGTGATGAAGTGGATAGTAAATCTAAGAGAGAGTATATAGATATACTAGATAAAAAATCTAAAAGATTACAAATATTAATAGAGGATTTATTTGAAGCTAGTAAAGCTAGCAGTGGAAGTGTAGAGATGTTCTTTGAAGATATAGATATAATAGCACTTTTTAGGCAGACAATAGGAGAGCTAGAAGAGAGAATTGAAAAAAGCTCATTAAACTTCAAAATAAATTTACCAAACGAAAAAATAATCTGTAGACTAGATGGGAAAAGAACGTATAGGATATTTGAAAATATAATGAGTAATATTTTTAAATACTCTATGGAAAATTCAAGAGTATACATTGATCTCAAAGAAAGTTCAAGTGATGTAATGTTTATATTTAGAAATATAGCTGCTTATGAAATGAACTTTGACGAACAGGAGATAATAGAAAGATTCACAAGAGGAGACAAGTCAAGAAATACAGAAGGTTCAGGTCTAGGGTTAGCGATAACAAAAAGTTTAATGAGTTTGCAAGATGGCCTAATGGACATAAAAATAGATGGCGATTTATTTAAACTGTCATTAATATTTAAAAAATCAACAAAAATGGCAGTTGAAAATAATATAAATTAATAATTCCTAAACACTTATCCAATTTAAAAGAAGCTGTTAGAAATAACAGCTTCTTAGATTGATGACAAAGTCATCAAGATAGCAGACTTTAGAAAAGTTCAATTTCAAGGCGTGTTAAAATTGAGTAGCAGAGCTTACTTAGAGGTAAGTGAGCAACGGAAATTTTAACAACAACGCAGAAATTGGGCTTTTGTCTACGGTCTGAGAAGCTGTTAGAAATAACAGCTTCTTTTTAGTTTTCTATTAGACAAGCTAAAACAATAACCAAACAACCAGCAAACTAATTAAGATGCATATCCGTTTTTCTGGAGAAGCGACTTTAGAAGACTTGTTACTTCAATGCTTTTACATAATAAAAGGAACAGGACACCAATTAAAAAGAATTAGGATATGCTTCCACCAATAGGTAAAGAATCATCTAAAACTAATGCTTCTGAACTTACAAAGCTTGACCGTAGTGATAAGATACCCAAAATCAACTTGATGCTTAACAAATAAAGTATTGAGTAACTACTAAGACCTGTAAATATAAACTAAGATTTCACGTTACTAAAATAGAAGTATACGTAAAACAAAAAAATGACCATAAAATTATTACAATGGTCATTTTTGATTAAATTCTAGTATAAAAAATTATTATGCATTAAACATAGTATTTTCATTTTTAAAAGAGTAAGTTATAGCTTTAGTCAATACAAATGCAGTTAACAAAGACGAACCTATAGTGAATAAAAATGATTGCATATCTAAATTAAAATTAAGAATGGCTTTAATAGATGCTATGCTTCCATAGACTGGTATAGCATATTTATAACTGCTTATTTCGCTACTACCAAACATAGTAGAGAAAGATGCCAACATTACAATCATAAATACAGGAGTAACATAAGTCGCAGCTTCTTTTACAGTTTTAGCCTTTACAGATATCAAACAAACTAAACCAACGTTTATTCCAACTAGAGTTATCATGATAAGTAATAACTGAATGAATTGCATTATAGAAAACTGAGGTAGACCTCCACCAACAGGTATAATACTAGAAGCAAATGGTACTGATATAGCAACTCCTATAAAAGAACAAAGTGCGCTTATAATAGCTATGATTCCGAGGCCAGCCATTTTACCATATGCGATACTGTTTCTGCTAATAGGGGCAAGTAATAGATTAGCCATAGTACCTCTTTCCTTTTCACCTGCGATAGATTCCATTCCAACTCCCATAGTAGAAGAGAACAGTATTATACCAATAAGCATAGGTAATATCATGCTCAACATTTTACCCTTTTGCTTATTTTTATCAACTATAACACCTTCACTATTTGTAGCGTCAATAGAAAATGCTTTAGTGTAATTTATATTTTCAAATCTTTTAGTCAAAATATCAGTTTCATAAGGTTCTAATACGCTAGATAAAAACTGTTTTCTAGATTTATTAGAATAATCTTCAGATGGATTGTAGAAAGTCTTTATTTCTGGCAATTTACTCTCAGATTTATAGCTAGCTATCTTATTATCAAAATCAACGTCAAATGATACTAGTAAATCAACAGTACCTTTCTTAATAGAATCTTTTATAGTAGATATGTCCTCACCATTAATATATTTGATTTTAATATTATTTTTTTCTATACTATTGTAATAGTTGTTAAAGCTTTCTGGACTATTTTGAACATAAACTATAGGTATATGTTCATTTATATTACTCATCATGCTAGCTGATAACCTTCCTAGCAGAGCATAAGTAGCAAATAAACTTATAGCTGGCAATATAAACAAAGAAATTATTAATCTTTTATCTGTAAAAACTCTTTTTAATTCTTTTTTAATAATAGCTAATATCATACTAGCACCTCCTAATTCATATTTTGTTTATAAAGTTTAAAAAATGCATCCTCTAAATCAGTTGTTCCTGTATTTTCGAGGATATCTTTTACAGTGCCATTAGCTACGATTTTTCCGTTTATTATTATACCAAGATTATCGCATAGCTTATTAGCAAGAGTCATAATGTGAGTAGAAATAATAACAGTTTTACCTTTTTCTCTAAGTAGTTTTAAGTAGTCTAAAACGGCTCTTGCAGTTATAATATCAAGTCCTATAGTAGGTTCATCAAAGATAACCACATCTGGGTCATGTATCAGACTAACAGCAATAGAGAGCTTTTGTTTCATACCTGTTGATAAATCCTCAATTTTTTTATCGGCAAATGAGGTAATACCGAAATACTCAAATAGTTCATCCTTTCTTTTGTTAATAGTTTTTTTATCCATTCCATGTAATCCACCAAAAAACTCAATAGTGTAATTGGGAGTAAAATGTTGGTCAAGTTTAAGTTCATTAGTCAAGAAACCTATCTTTTTTCTGACTTCTATAGAATCTTTCACACTATCATGACCGTCTACGTATATGTGACCTTCTGTTGGATTAAGTAAAGTAGCAATACATCTAAGAGTAGTAGTTTTACCAGCTCCGTTAGGGCCTAGTAAACCGTAAATCTTACCTCTTTCAGCAAAAAATGAAATATCATTAGCTGCTCTTTTAATATTGTCTTTTGTCTTTAACTTAGCCATTTGTTTCTTGCTTAGTTTGTAGATTTTAGAAAAGTTTTTTACTTCAATCATTATTTATCGCCTCTCTTCCATTACCTTTTCTTATATTTATGAAGATAATATGGGTAAAAATTATGTAATTTACAAAGCTAAAACATACGTATTTTGTATAGTTAGCTTTGCATTTTAGTATAATTTACTTTTAATAGATTGTCAAGTATATATTGTAATGAATCAATGAAAGTTAAATATAGAACAAGAAAGGGTGTTGTAACATTTAGATTATTAAGAGCAGATTTTAAGTATTATTATTCAAAAGATAAACTTTTAGAAGATGGTTTGGAGGAATAGTAAGTATATATTAAATGATGAACTTCTAACTGTAAGGGAATAAATAAAGAGTCAGCTTATTTCTTAAAAGCTGACTCTTATATTATTTGGCGGTAGAAACCTTATTTTGTTCTATTTCATGTTTAAAAACTTTGCTTACACTCTTATATAGCATAACAGTGAGGACAGAATTAGCTGTTGCTTTAATTAAGTTAAACGGAACTATAGCTGGCAAGATCATAGCTTTGACAGCAGGCAAAGGAACACCTAAAAACTTAGTAGTAAAAAACAGATTTAAAGGAATCATAATTAATGTCATGCATATAGATCCTACTGTTAAACCTAATATAGCGCCTTTAAGTGTATGGAATTTTCTATAGATTAGTCCGGCCATTATTACAAGAGTACCAGTTGCTATAATATGCATAATTGCGCCAATAATACCGCTGTCTGCATCCACTGTTAAAGCCTGTATAGTGGATATAATAAATGTAACTATTAGCCCAGGGATTGGACCATATAAGAAAGTAGCAATCAGAGCTGGAATATCTCCTGGTTCATATTTCAAAAACGGAGCAGATGGTATTATAGGAAACCTTGCGTAAATCATTAACAACGTACCAATAGCTGCTAACATCGCTAATTTAACCATTTTGTTAACATTATTTTTCATATAAAAAACCTCCTGACATTATAAAATCTTCAGGAGTTTCAATTCATTAAAAACTATCTATCTTCTTCCATCCAGACTATACTGTCGGCTCTGGAATCTCACCAAATCAGCGTTAAGCTCGCGGGCTAACAGAAAAACTGTATTACCGCCGGTAGGGAATCTAACCCTGCCCTGAAGACTATATTATTGTAATTTAATTCTAACATGAATAAATGAAGAATACAAGACAAAATACATAGCCCATAAATTTACAAAAATGTAAAAAAATAATACCCTTAGGTACTTGTTCAGTATTTTATATTCTGTTTGTATTTCTAAATATAGTATATAACAAAAGTATGATTTGTGCAAGTATTTTTAAGAAAAAAAGAGTAAATAGAAGAAAAAATATAAAGAGGCAATAACGACCTATGAGATAACCGGTAATTATAGTTTTAAAATCAGGCTGTATAGTATACAATATGAGTATTCTAATTTTATAATAAGTGTAGTTTTAAGGTAATAAATAAATCTTTGCAACCAGAAAGGAGTAAGCAGGCATGCATAGAGATTTTAATATGGAGAAAGAACATCTTAAAAATACTTGCCTTACAATTGAGGAGCAAATAATAAAACTGGAGAAAGAAACAGTAGACTTACGGGTTAAAGTTGAAGAAAGCAAAAGGTCTTCAGGAGGAGCTTTTAGTAATGAGATAGTAACATATATAGAGTTATTAAATTCAAAGACAAGAAAACTATATATATTAAAACAGGCTATAAGTAAACCCTATTTTGGAAGAATTGATTTTAAACAATTAATGAATGACGAACCGGAGATATTTTATATAGGTAAAACCAATGTTGAAGATAAACATAAAATGATAGTCTTAGATTGGAGAGCACCTATTTCAGGACTTTACTATAGTGGTGAAATTGGCGAAGTTATGTATCAAGCTCCTGGAGGTGCATTTATAGGAGACTTAACACTTAAAAGACAATACGAAATAGAAGAAAGAAGTCTCATAAGTGTATTTGATAAGGGCTTGACTCCTATGGATGAATACCTATTTTCGGCCCTATCAGAAAAAAAAGACAATAGATTAAAAGATATAGTAACAACTATACAAGGAGAGCAAAACGATATTATAAGAGCAGATAGATATAAGACTCTAATAGTCCAAGGGTCTGCTGGTAGTGGTAAAACTACTATAGTTCTTCACAGAATAGCATATTTACTATATACTTACCAAGAAGTTTTGGCAGCTGAAAATATACTAGTAATAGTTCCAAATGCATTGTTCCTTAATTATATATCAGATGTTTTACCTGATTTAGGAGTTACAGATATAAGCCAAACAACATATCAAAGACTTATAGAATCCATGATGAAAAAGAAATTTACTGTAGAAAAGAGCGAAACCAAACTTTTAAAGATGTTAGACCATCAAAAATATACAAAACAAGATAGAGAAAATTTACAGTTAGTATCAAAGTTCAAAGGTTCTCTAATAATGAAAACAATAATAGATGATTACGTAAATAGTATACTATCCGATTTTGTACCTGATGAAGACGTAACAATAAATGATCATATTGTCTATGAAAAAGACGAAATAAAAAAAATGTTTTACGATGAACTTAGTTATTTGCCATTACTACCTAGAATAGATAAGATAACAAGCTATATGAAAAATACGCTGAAAAATAGAATGGAAGGCATTGAAAAAATCATAGATAGTAAATATATGGCAGAGATAAATGGTATCAAGAAAAGAAGTAATAAAGAAGATGATATAAAAGAAGAACTAATGAAAGTGTATGATGCCAGAGATGAAAAAATAAATCAAATGAAAATCGCATCTAAAACTTGCATTGTGCAGTACTTTGATAAATGGAAAAAGATAGATGTTGAGAAAGTGTACAAAATGCTAGTTACAGATGAAACAATATTAAAAAAATATACAAAAGATTATAGGGTTGTATCAGATTATTGCAAAGATGTTTTTGGTAATGATAAATATGAAATAGAGGATTTAACACCTATTATGTATCTTCATATGTTATTAATAAATTCAAATGTAAAGAAATATAAACACATAGTAATAGACGAAGCGCAAGATTACAGTCCATTTCAAATGTATATAATAAATAAATTGAACATCACAAGCTCATTTACTATAGTTGGTGACATTTCACAAGGAATACATTCATTTAGAGGTATAGATAATTGGTCTGAGTTAATGAAGGATATATTTGAGGATAAATACTTAAAATACTTAACCTTAAAAAAATGTTATAGATCTACAATAGAGATAATGAATTTAGCAAATAGTGTTTTAGCCAAATTCCCTACTGAAGACATTATATTATCAGAGCCAGTAATAAGGCATGGTGATGAACCATCTACAATATCTTGTGATAACAAAGAAGAAATGATTAATAGTATAGAGGAAAATATAAAGACACTATCAGGAAAAGGAAATAAATCAGTTGCGGTAATATGCAAATCTTCAAAAGAAAGTGAAAAGGTTTATAACGAGTTAAAGAATAGAGGATTGGACGTAAAACTGTTAACAGACAAAGATGTAAACTACAGTGGAGGAATATTAGTAATGCCAGTTCATCTAGCAAAAGGGCTAGAATTTGACTGCGTATTGATATACAACTGCTCAAAAGACAATTACCCACTGGATAATATATGTATCAAATTACTGTATGTTGCAATAACAAGAGCACTTCATAATGTATTTATATATTATACAGGAGAAAAGTCACAGCTTATAATATAAGTTAAGCTAATAATTTTGGAAGGTTATATAGAGGAGTTATAATTTTTCATTTATATTTTTGGATTGTTTAAATAGATTATACTATTTAGCAATCCTTTTTTTATTGTTACTGGTTTACATATTACATATAAAAACGCTTTTAATAAATAGGGAGGTGTAATATGGAAGATTTAATAATAGAAATAGCATCTAGTCAGGGTATCTGGACAGTTTTAACAGTTTTTTTGTTTTTCTATATTTTTAAGAATCAAGAAAAAAGAGACCAAAAACAAGAAGAAAGAGAAAAAAAGTACCAAGAAATAATAGCAAATCTAACAGAAAAACTCAATACTGTATTAGATATAAAAGAAGATGTCAAAGAAATAAAGAAATTAGTACTTAAAAAATAGGAAATTAGTCTATTAACAAAAATATAATAATAAAATTCAATATAAAGAATAATTGGAGGGAAGCTATGAATAATATAAATCCTGCCAAGATAAGCTTATTTGACGAAAATATAAAGAAAATTAATACTAGTGCTAAAATATTAGATGAAAAAGTAAATGAAGATGGAGTAACAATAAAAAATGTATATGAGATAGAACATCGTATTACAAAAGTTGATGAATACAACTATTATAAAATAAAATTTAGAAAAAGTGGTAGAGCAAATTTTTATATAAAAACAAATAAAAACAATAGACCAAGTATATATCTATTTGATCGAGATGGATTAAAACTAGTAGATGTATCAATTGGGAAAACAGACAAACAGTTACATCATAGTGTAGATGTAATAGAGGGAGAGGAATATATAATAGGAATAACATGTAATACTATTGATAATAGCTGTGAGTACAAGTTTAGAGCAAAAGTATATGACAGTGTCAATGAATATAATATTATGGTTAAACAACTTGGATTAAAAAATAAAATTTACAGCGATTATATCTTTACTCAATATGGGCATAGAACATTGAAAAAGAACAGGAGAGGAACAGATGTAGTGCATCTGAAAAGGTTATTGATAAAATTAGGATATACAAATGATACTATAGGTGTTTTTAATGATAAAACACAGCAAGAGGTTAAAAATTTTCAACGTGAAAATCATCTAAAAGTCGATGGTTTAGTAGGACCAAACACAAGAAAGACTATCGGATTTAAAATAAATGAAAAAAGAGATGTTTTGTCAGGACGAAAAACAAAATTTACAGTAGAAATAGTAAACTGCTACCTATTAAATAAGTATAAAATAAATCTTTATGATGAGAAGGGAGAGTACATAGTTTCATCGGATGAAAATA
Source organism: Abyssisolibacter sp. ZYX002 (assembly GCF_056892235.1). Taxonomy (NCBI): domain Bacteria; kingdom Bacillati; phylum Bacillota; class Clostridia; order Eubacteriales; family Clostridiaceae; genus Abyssisolibacter; species Abyssisolibacter sp. ZYX002. Next base: position 152,756 of record NZ_JARMXH010000006.1, on the reverse strand, counting down.
GTCAAGTAGATATAAAACTAAGTAAAGAGACTGACAAAACATTAAAGCTACAAATAATAGATAGTATAAACTCATCTACTTCTAATCCAAATAAATGGCAATATGATGGGTTTTGTTTAGATAAAATTATAGAAAACCAGAATTGGAGTAGCACAAAAAAGCATGCTTATCCTATTATACCTAGATATATTAACAAGGCAGATTCGAGATTAGGAGGGGTATATGATATAATAATAGATCAATTTAATGTTGAGATGAATGAACGATACTTGCAAAATAATAATAAGTCATATTGTAATATATACGTTTGGGATGTTACTAAAGCTATGTCTGCTGAAATACCTCATTGGATATATAGATCAAATGATAGTATATACAAATACAACACACAAATTAGTTATAGTGAAAATGCGAAAATAGCTCACGAGCTAAGTGCTAATAGTGTATACAAGTGGATGAAAAAACACCACAAAGAAATAGGATATAAAAGAGTCAACGCACTGAATGCACAGCAATCAGCAAATAAAGGGAATCCAACTATAACTATGTGGTATAGCAAATTTGGAGGCTCTGGGCATATGCAAATAGTAAGACCACTTCCTTATAATGAAAGTTATAACCCATCAAAAGGCGTATATATATCACAAGCAGGTAGCAAAAATTATAGAGCTATATACTTACGAGATGAGTATTCAAAGAAATATCAAAATGAATTAATTTATTATACACACAATAACGAGGATGTCTAGTTTGGCATCCTCGCTTTATCGTATAATGCTAATAATTAAAAAAGATGAAAAAAATTCAAATTGTTGGTTGTTTTTTTTCTTTCTCATCGGCATATATATATGGAAGGAGCTTTACAACTTACAATTTGAAATAAAGCTTACCGAAAGGAGGAAGGGGTGATGTAAATGAAACTTATAGATATTAAAAAAGCTACATTAGATAAATTAACAGCTAGTTTTCCTGATTTTAATATACATGGAGAAGATAAAGTAACTGATATGAGTAAAACTACTTTAACAGTACAGCTTAATCCTATTTATATGGATATAATGGACAAATATAATAGAAGACAGTACGTAAACTTAAGTGTTAGGATATATTCTACAGATAAAACAAACGATGCAAATATTGATATAGTGGACAAGTTGTACAAAATATTTGACGCTACTATAGAAGTAAAAAACAGAAAACTCCACATAAAAACTATAAGAATAATGAAAGAAAATGATATCTTAAAGTGTTCATTTAACATTAATTACGAAGATGAAGTGGAAACAACTGAGAATTACGTACTAATGAAAGAATTAAATATTAAGGAGGAATATTAATGGGTTTACCAAAAATCGAGATCAATTTTAAAACACAGGGAGTAACAGCAATAGAAAGAAGTGCAAAAGGAATAGTTGCATTGATTTTAAAAAAGCAAGTTGGAGATAATATCAGCGAATTATCATCATTTGAATATAAGTCTATCGACGAGTTAGGAACACATACTGTTGAAGGGAAAATAGTTGATAATTGGGGAGAGAAAAATAAAGATTTAATCAAGAAAACCTTCTTAGGTACACCTAGTAAGGTTATTGTTGAATATATCACAGCAGAAGAAAAACAAGAGACAATCACAGAATTTGAAGATCAATTAAATAAAGCATTGAAGAGATTAAAAAGCAAAAAGTGGAATTACCTTGCAGTGCCTACTATTGAAGCTATAGGAAACATAGTAACATGGGTTAAAGGCAGAAGAGCTAATGATAAAAAAACCTTTAAGGCAGTATTAGCAAATGCAACACTAGATGGAAATTGCGAAGGTATCATAAACTTCTGTGCTAATAATATAAAAACTAAAAATGATGATACATTTGATGGTTCATGCTACACAGCAAGAATAGCAGGAATACTAGCAGGACTACCATTTACAAGAAGTGCTACTTACTATGAATTAGGAGAAGTAGTAAGTGTAGATGCATTTGATAATCCAGATAATGAAATAGATGCAGGGAAGCTAATATTAATCAACGATGGTGAGAAAGTTAAAATAGCAAGAGGTGTAAATGCTTATACACAAACTACAGTTACAAAAGGTGAATCATTCAAGAAAATCAAAATAGTAGATGCAGTTGATTTAATAACTGATGATATCAGAAATACATTCAATAACTACTATGTAGGTAAAATAACTAACTCATATGATCATAAAGTATTGCTCTTATCAGCTATAAATGCATACTTTGAATCATTAGAGAAACAAGAGATATTAGACCCATCTTATGACAATAAAGCACAAATAGATATAGAAGCTCAAAAGATATATCTTCAAGGAAAAGGGCTAGATGTAAGTACAATGAAAGAGCAGCAAATAAAAGAATACAATACAGGAAGTCAGGTATTTATAAGTGCTAAAGTTAAATTGCTAGACGCAATGGAAGACTTAACAATGGAAATATCAATGTAGGAGGTAGATTAGATGAATAAATTGTCAGGAAATAGAGTGATAAACGGTACATGGGGAGAAATATGGTTAGAAGGTGAAAAAATAAGTGAATTAACAGGATTAGATGCTAAAATCACACTTAAAAAAGAAGACGTAAGTATGTGTGGAGTATTAGCAAAAGAATCTAAGATAACAGGCTGGGAAGGAAAAGGAACACTAAAGCTACACAAAGTGAATTCAAGAATGGCTCAGTTATTAGGAGATAATATAAAGCAAGGAAAAGACGTAAGATTTACAATAGTTGCAAAGCTTGCGGACCCTGATACAATAGGAAATCAGTCAGAGAGAGTTGCACTAAAAGGAGTAAGCTTTGATGACCTTACAGTAATGAACTTTGAGATGAAGGCACTAGGAAAAGTAGAGTGTCCATTTACATTTACAGACTATGATTTTATGGATTTAATAAAACCAGAATAGGGGGGAGATAGATGAGTACTTTAGATTTATTATTACAATTAGACCAAAGCAAGCTTAAAAAGCCTAGCAAAGAAGTAGAAATGAAAAGATTATCAGAGCTATTGGGAGAAAAAATGATATTTAAGGTGGAAGCTTTAACACCTGAGAAAATGGATGAAATCCAGACAATGAGCACAGACGAAGAAAAAGAGACAATGAACATGGGTGAATTACAGCTATTAGCAGTAATGGAAGGTGTAAAAGAGCCAAATTTTAAGTCAAAAGAACTAATGGATAAGTTCGGAGTATATACCCCTAAAGATTTAATTAGAAAGATATTACTTCCAGGTGAGATAATCACGCTTTATGGAATAGTAGGCGATTTAAGTGGATTTGATGGTGGAGCGATAGAAGAAGTAAAAAACTAATAAATACAGATGGATTAACACAAATGATGTATTATTATTGGAACACAAAAGGCATACGACCATCTGTACTGTATAACATGCCAAAAGGAGAGCTGTTAGTGATAACAGCTTTTTACGAACAAGAACTAAAAGATTTAGAAGCCAGGGTAAAAGCTGAAGAAGAAGCAAATAGAAACAATTAAGATAAAAAAGACTATCTCAATGCGATTGAGAAAGTCTTTTTTCATTTTGAAAATTATAGTAAAGGTGGTGAATAGACAAATGCCAATTGCACCGATGCTACCAGGATATAACAATCGTTTACTTGGGGCTAATGCAAAAAGAATTTATGAAGCTCTTGTAAAAGCAAGCAAAGATGCAACTAGAGATTTCAACGAATTTATAGATAAAATAGATGAAAGGAACAAAGGTAAAATAGATAGATCTAGAAATAAATGTGATGATTTATCTGATATGTATACAAAAGCATTTAGAACAAAAGAAATAACTAAATTTGTTCTAGAAAGAATTAAAAACTTCAAATTTTTGTCTAACGCAACCAAAAATTTTGCATTGGAAAATATAATAAAAGCCCCTAAAGTATTAATTGGAAAAGCAGGAAAAAACACAGGTGTAATAAAGAAGACTATGAGCTTTTCTGGGAAACCTAATTTAATAGAGAAATCATCAGGCATGCTTTCAAAAATTAAAAAAAAATTTATGGGAGCATTTACTGCAGCGGGGTATGTTGTTAATGTTTATACAGCAGTAAATGATAAAAGTGATTTTAAGAGAGCTTTAGCAGGTCTAGATATTGCTGGAGATTGCACACCAGCTTCACCAGTAACTTCTGCTATTAACTTTGTAGGTCCATTAGTATATGATTTATTAGGAACTACTAAATTTGGTAGAAAGATAAACAAAGTTTTAGATTATGGAGCAGGTTTTGCAGTAACATCGGTCACAAAAGCTATTACTAGTATTAGTAAAAAAATATTTAGAGCTCTCAGTTTTGTTAGTAAAGGAATAGCTAAAGGTTACAGTTGGGCTGGTAAAGGAATATCAAAAGTTTACAGTATTACTGGTAAAGGAATATCGAAAGCATTCAGTTTTGTAGGTAATGGGATATCAAAAGTCTACAGTTTATTTGGTAAAGGAATATCAAAAATATATAGTTTTGCAGGTAAAGGAATATCAAAAGTATTTGGTTTTGTAGGTAATGGGATATCAAAAGGCTACAATTTATTTGGTAAAGGAATATCGAAAGGTTACAGTTTTGCAGGTAAAGGAATATCAAAAGCATTTGGTTTTGTAGGTAATGGGATATCAAAAGGTTACAACTTATTTGGTAAAGGAGTATCAAAAGTATACAGTTTTACTGGTGATGGAATATCAAAAGGTTTCAATTTTATTGGTGAAGGTATAACAAAAGTTTTTGGTTTGAATGGTAAAGGAATATCAAGAGCTTTTAGTTTTGTAGGTAATGGGATATCAAATGGTTACAGTTTATTTGGTAAAGGAATATCAAAAGTATACAGTTTTGCTGGCGATGGAATATCAAAAGGTTGCAGTTTTATAGGTGATGGAATATCAAAAGGCTACAGTTTATTTGGTAAAGGAATATCAAAAGTATACAGTTTTGCTGGTGATGGGATATCAAAAGGTTGCAGTTTTATAGGTGATGGGATATCAAAAGGCTATAGTTTATTTGGCAAAGGAATATCAAAAGTGTACAGTTTTGCTGGTAAAGGAATATCAAAAGGTTTCAGTTTTGCTGGTAAAGGAATATCAAAAGTATACAGTTTACTTGGCAAAGGAATATCAAAAGCTTACAGTTTTCCTGAAAAAATAATATCTAATGGAATAAGCAAAGCAAAAGGTTTCTTCTCAAACTTGTTCACAAGAAAAAAGAAATTTAAACCTATGAAAACTGATTTTTATAAAAATCAGAATTATATGATTAAATCACCATACAATAAAAATTGGATGTTAAAAAACATAACAAAAGGTAAAAAAAGAATAATACCTAAAGTATCTACTGAAAATATATCAGATTATATCAGTAGTATGAACGTTAGAGTTAAATCTCAGGCTAAAACAAATAACATCAGCAACCCAAGTCATTCAAGTAGCTCTAATAACAACAACTTCAATGTACACATTTCAGGCAATAATTTGTCAGTAAAAGAAATAGCAAACGAACTAGTATCAGAAATCAAAACTAGTATGGCAAATATATAAGGGAGAGGTGAAATATGAACATATACTTATCAGTTAATAATAGAGAACAAGTGATTAAATTGCCAGTACTCCCTAACGAATTTATGGTTAATACAGGTATGAAAAATGAAAGCTACGACACTATAAGGCAAGGTGAAATAAAATTAATAGGACTTGAGAATCTTAAAACTATAAAAATTCAATCCTTCTTTCCAAGTAAAAGATACAACTTTCTAAGGGATAATAAATATAAAGGTTGGAGATACGTAGAGATGATAGAAGGTTGGAAGAGTAGGAGAGTTCCTATCAGGCTAATAATCACCAATACTCCAATAAATATGCCATGCACAATAGAAGGGTTTGAATATGGTATAAAAGATGGTACTAACGATATATATTACACATTGACATTAAGTGAATTTAAGTTTATCAAACTAAAGAAAAAGGGGGTATAGTATCATGCATCAATTACACTGTATAACAGATGATGTGCAAACAGATATGACACCTCTAGTTGGAAATGTGAGTTGGAGAAGCAATATCAATGAACTTGGTGATCAACTTAATTTTGATATAGCATTTAATGATGATAGATACTTTCCAGTGATACCTGTAAAAGTCGGGAGTGTAATCATACTAAAAAATGAACAGGAAATATTTAGAGGTATAGTAGTATCTAGCCAGAGAAGTGGTAGAGGTGCAATAAGCTATACTTGTTTTGATTATGCGTTTTATCTTAATAAAAGTAAAGAGATATATCAATTTAATAAAACACCTGCTAAAGATGCAATACAAAAAATACTCAGTGACTTTAAGATACCTATAGGGAAAATTGCTCCAATCAGTACCGTGATAGATAAGATATACAACAATATGGCTATAAGTGAGATATTAAAAGATGTTATAAAAATATCTGAAAAAGAAAAAGGCATCAAATATAGAATGGAAATGAGAGAAGGCAAAATATATATTGAAAATCAAGAAGAGCTAATGATAAAAGCATCATTTAGATTAGCTAGTAATCTCATGAGTCATGCAGCAATAACTTCTATATCAAATCCTAGTAGAAAAATATCAATGGAAGATATGAAAAACAGTATAAAAGTAATAGTAAACAAAAAAACTGTTGAGGTAAAAAATCAGAAGTTAATAGACGAATATGGACTATTGCAAGAGGTACTAACAGAAGATAGCGATAAAGCAAAGGCAAAAAATATTGCAGAAAAGATGCTAAAAGATATAGGGAAATTAATGGAGGAAAACTCTATAGAAATGATAGGAGATGACAGTGCAAGATCAGGAAGATTGATAGAAATAGATGAGCCTATCACAGGGATGAAAGGCAAATATTTGATAAAAGACGTAAATCATACACTTAGAAATGGTATTCATCGAATGCAGGTAGGATTAGGGGTGAAATAATGGAAGGAATAAGCGAGTTTGCAAAACTATTTAAAGAAAGAGACAATAAACCTTATCTAGGTCCACAGTTAGGCACTGTACAAAGCAAATTTCCCGATATTAAGATATCATTAGGAGATAATGTATTATTGACTAAAAAGAACTTGTATTTTTCATCTCATATAACCAAACATTTTGAAAGAGAATTCGAAATAGAAGCAAAAGAAGTAAAATTTGAGCAAGAGATGCCTAGTATCACCAAATATCAAAGTAAAGGTAAAATAAAATACAAAGATGTATTGAAAAAAGGAGATAAAGTCATACTCATACCTACAACAGATGAGCAAAAATACTATGTAATAGATAAGGTGGTGAAAGTATGATGCTACCTAAAATAACGCAACTAAAGTTTAAGGAACAAAAAAGCAAGAACTTACTTAAAATGGGTAAGTCTTTTTTATTTGATTTTGATAAAGGTGATTTTGTCGTTAAAGATGGAAGACTAGTAGAAGCAACCGATGTAGAATCTCTAAAAGTTTGGATAGAAAAAATACTCAGAACCCAAAGAGAAAAATATCTGGTATATAAAAGAAGTGATGAAGAAGAATACGGTGTAATATTAGAGGATTTAATAATTGGAAATAATTATTCACATTCATTTATAGAATCTGAAATAAAACGAGAGATTAATTCAGCACTTATGAGAAATACAATAATATCTTCTGTGTCAGATTTCAAAATAGAGAAAAACAATACAAAACTCAAAGTATATTTTAAAGTAAATTTGATAAATGGCAAGAGTTTTGACGAGGAGGTGACTGTGTGACAAACAATGAAATAAAAGATCGAATGTTATCTAAAATAGATGAAGAATATGATACATCAGAAGGAACTTTTTTTAACGACATAATAGGAGCATTAGCTATAGAGCTAGAATCTGCCTATGAAAATTTAGAAGAGATATTAGATCAAGGTTTTGTAGAATCAGCTGAGGGGAAATATCTCGATAAAAAAGTCAAAGAAAAAGGTCTGCTTAGAAAGCCACCTATAAAAGCTAAAGCTACTATAGTTATTTCTGGAGTTGAAGGAGCTATGGTTGAACAAGGAATGAAAGTATCAAGTGATATTGTAAATTTTACAATTATGGAAAGTAAAAGAATAGATAGTAGCGGGAATGTCACAGTGTTAGCAGAATGTGACCAAGAAGGCTCAGTAGGAAATCTTCATAAAGGAGCTATAAAATACTTTCCGATTACTATTCAAGGATTAGATAGCGTAACAAATCCAGAGAGTATCTCAAATGGATACGACGGGGAAACAGATGATGAGCTAAGAAAGAGATACTACGATAAAGTAAGAATACCTGCAACATCAGGCAATAAAGCCCACTATAGCAATTGGGCTATGGAAGTACCAGGTGTTGGAGATGTAAGAATTATTCCATTATGGGATGGAAAGGGAACAGTGAAAGTAGTATTGATAGACTCAGAAAAAACTGGAGCAGAGGAAGCTTTGGTAAACATGGTACACAAACACATTGAAAAAAATAGACCAATAGGAGCTACAGTTACTACAATATCTGCAACAGAGATTCCTGTAAATATAGATATTAGGCTAATAATTGATGAACTGAATTTCACTAAAGAGCAGGTAAAAGAGACAATATCTGAAAATATAAGATTACATTTAAAAGAAATCGCATTCAAAGATGATATAGTAAGTCATGCTAGATTGGGTAGTATAATTCTTCAATCTGGTGGTGTGAAAGATTATAAAAACTTACTTGTGAATGGTAAAAATGCAGGGTTAGAAAATCCTAACATAGATATTGGATATGAAGAGGTTGCAGTAGTAGGGGTGATTACAATTGAATAAACTACTACAATATTTGCCTAGCTACTACAAAACAAGCAAAGTTGCAACAAGTTTGACAGATTCACAATACGAAGAAATAAAAGAACTCAGTAACAGAATACGCAAAGCATTAGAGCAGTTAGCAATAGATACAGCTGATTATACGCTTGATAGATGGGAAAAAGAATATGGCTTACCAGTAAATAAACACAAGACAGTAGAGCAAAGAAGAAGTGCTATAAAAGGAAAGCTCATAGGACAAGGAACGTTTACAAAAACAAAAGCATTAGAACTAGCTAATGCTTATAGCAAAGATGGATTAGCTGAGTATATAAATACAGAACATGAGTATGAATTCAAGACTAGACATAGCGTAGATGATCTAACTAATTTCAAAAACATGATAGCTTCCTTTGAAGAATTCAAACCAGCACACATAAAGCATATAGTAGGATTGTTTGTAGAAAAAGAGATAGGGCCAAAAGTTGATGAATTACTACTAAGAGTACAGTTTGAGGTAAATATGACTAAAGAAGACGACCATAAATTCATATATCATCTGGCAGGCACAATGCTAGGTTATAGTGAGTTTAATCCAGATACTATAGAAGAAAGATATATAAGCGGTGCTGGATTAATGAATGGAACTAATACTTTAGATGGTATAAACAAAGAAGAAATGTACTACTATATACCACATGCAAATGTCATAGAAGATACAGCAATACAAAAATATGATATCAAGTCAAAGCTTCATTATAAAAAAGAGACAAATATGAGATACAATTTTTCATATGACATAGGGCTTAACTATGAAGTAGCAGATGATATCAATTATAGATATGATGTAAATGAATTTGCAGAAAGAAATCAAATGTATAAAGTCATAAAGCAAACTCATTCTACAGATATTAACCTCGAGCATGAAAAATCAGAAAGACTCAGATATACAAAACCACAAAATATGAATATAATACACAATAAAAACGAAGAATTGAATGTGAACTTAGAGGTGTTAGGTATATCGGAATTTAGTCCTGATAAGCTATCAATAGATTATACAGATGGTGCATTAAATCTAGAGGGATTAAAAACATTAGATGGGAAAAATCCTCAAGGAGCAGATTACTATGCTAGAAATTCAGAAGAACTTAGTATTAAAAAATATGTAGATAAAAAATTAAAAGAGATAGATATTATAAGGAGGTAACATACAATGGCAAGTATTAAAACAAATATAGGAAGAGAAAAATTAGCAAAGGCACACTCAGGAACAAAATCATTACCAGAAATCACACACATAGCATTTGGAAAAGGTGGAACATTCCTTACAGGAGATAGACATGCACCAAAAGAATTGACAGGAGTAGAAACAACACTTTTTAATGAAGTAATAAGAAAAGAACCAGTAAAAAGCTTTCCAGACAGCTATACAGCAAGATACACAGCAACAATAGATGCAGACGTGGACAAGCTAGTAGGAGTAGATTTAAACGAAGCATGTCTAATAGATGCAGAAGGTGACATGGTGGCAATCAAAACATTTACAAACAAAGGATTAGAAGAAAAAACAGTAATCACATTTGACTATGATGCTAAGTTTTAAATGGAGACGAGAACTAGAGGGAGATTTAATATTCGGTGTATACAATAAGGCAAATAAAAACATTGGATATTAATATAAGAGAGGAAGTGAAATAAGATGGCGATAAGCAATCAATATAGAGATACTATAATAAATGTTTTTACGAAGAATTGTACAACTCATTATGCAAATAGTGGAGTAGATGATTTTGGTTATTCGTTTTATTCAGATGGTAGAGAGATGTTTTCAGGAGAGCGTACTTTTAAAATAAACAACGATGGTAGTATAAAGGATAAATGGACAAGAGGATACACTATAAATGAATTTAATAGATATCTATATGCAACTGCATGTGTGTATAAGGAAAAAGCAACTGTATTTTTAGATTATTCAGACCAAAGTTCCAATTACGGATACATTAAAGATACCTATTTACAATCACCTCAAACAATTAATCTTTCTACAGTAATTGATTATAGAGCGAAATTTGGACATGATATAGCAAGATCCAATAGAGGATTTTGGATAGGTAACGGTTTAGAAGATGGATTTTGGATTATGCAATATATAAAGGGAGGGAATTGTTTTAGAAGTTCATTTAATTCGTATAACTATGCTGTGAATATAAATGGGACAGCTACCGTAAAGCTAAAAAAATATGACTATAGAAATTTAAACTTGTTAAAGGAAGTGACAGTACAGTTGCCTAATGATTTCTATTATCATGGAAGTAGCAGTAGTTCACCAACAGGTGGTTTTGAGTTAGATGGTGCTTTTATTATGAATATAACAGGAAATAAATTTGCTATAGTAAGTTTAGATGATGGAACTATATCGGGTACCTTTAATGTACCAGTTCATAGACTAAAGCGCAATCAACCCCTTACTTTTTCATATTTACATGGTGTTATAGGTGGTGAAAGTGGTTACGGTGAATATATAACTACAAAATTTAACGACTTTCATAACCATCCAGAGTTAATGGGTTTAAAACCAGCTATAGATTCATTGAAATTGAAACCATTAGACGGGCTTCAATATAAAGATATAAAAAGGACAGTACAAGGTTTTAAGCCAATTACACCAGACCATGCAGACTATTTCAACCAAGCACTACAGCTATTAATAGACAATGATGTGACACTAGATAACCTTACAAACGAAGCAGTAAGAGAGCTTAAGTTAAACCAGATGGATATAGCAATAGAGCTAGAGACACTAAAAGGTGCATTGTTAACAGGAGTGGATTCAAATATTATGGTTCAGACATTTGAAAAGCTTGAAGGTGATTTAAGATTTGGTGTTTATAATAGGGCAGAAAAAACACTGGATATTATTTAGAAAGGAAGTGAATTAAATGGCGATAAGTAATCAATATAGGGATACTATAATAAATGTTTTTACGAAGAATCATAATGGTTATTGGCATAAATATGATTTAGATGATATAAATTATGGAGTATATTCAGATGGTAGGGAAATATTTAGTGGGGGAAATAGAACATTAAAAATTAACAGTAATGGTTCTAAAAATAGTATCTGGACAAGTGGATTTAATGTAACAGGAGTGGCTGACTCTCCATATTTAGCAATGGGAAGTGTATATAAAGACAATGTGACAGTGTTTTTATCCAATCCAAACAATGGATACAATTATGGATATATAAAAGACACATATCTGTCTTCCCCTATAACTGTTTCACCTGTGACTACAATTGATTACAGAAGTAAATTTGGAAACAATGTATTAGCTAACGATAGTTACTTTTGGATAGCTCATGGTTTAAAAGATGGATTTTGGATTATGGAGTATGTGAGTGGAGGTAGCAAAACTACTGCCACATATAATGGATACACATATACTCAAACTTTGACAGGAGCTTGCAAAGTTAAGCTTAAAAAGTATGATTACAAAAATCTAAATTTATTGAAAGAAGTCATTGTAGATTTGCCAAATTTTTATTTTTATAAAGGTAAACATTCAGTAGTGGGGGGATTTGAGTTAGCGGATGTTCTTATTATTAATACGTCATACAAGCAATTTGCAATAACATGTTTAGATGATGGGAGTGTTGCAGGGACATTTAACTTTCCTGATAATAATTTGGATAATCATCAACCACTTACTTTTTCATATCTACATGCTGTAATAGGAGGAGATCAAGGCGATTATAGGTTAAGTCAAGACGGGTTTATAACGTTCAAATATAACGACTTTTTCAACCACCCAGAATTGGTGAAAATAAATAAAACCCCTAAAATTCCGAGTAGCCTGAACCCAACAGGATTTTCAGATAGTCCAAAGAAGATATCTACACTAACGCCTACACTAAGCTGGGTATTTGCTGATGATGACGAGGGTGATGTACAGAGTAAACTCCAAGTGCAAATATACAAATCAGTGGATGATTCATTGGTACACGATACAGGAGCATTAGTGAGTGGGAGTTTTAGCTATACAGTACCACAAGGAACTCTTGAGTCAGACACAAAGTATTACTGGAAAGTTAGATTGTGGGATAATAAAGATGGAGTTAGTGAATACACTACAAACAGATACTTTGTAACAACAAAAGCACCTGTGGTCAATGTAGTGTCACCAATCGGAACAGAATCAGTACCAGTGAAAGGTATACCAGTAATCCCAAGATTAGAATGGACATATTCAGATAATGAAAATCATGGACAAACACATATACAAGTTGTAATCAAAGATAGTGGTGCTAATATAGTACATGATACGGGCAAGATAGCGTGTACGGATAAATATTACAATGTACCTGCTGGTGTGTTATATCAGAGTGAAAAATATAGCTGGATAGTAACTGTATGGGATAGTACAGATATGAAAAATACTCCTATGAATCCACAATATTTTATTACAAACTACACACCACAGAAACCAACAGCAACAATGCCTATAGATAACTACAGAGTGTCACTTAGACCTACTCTTGAGTTTACAGCACCTATAGATGTAGAAGAAGATAAGCTTCACTTTAAACTCAACATATCTCTAAGTGATACTTTTGAAAGTACCATGATAAAGGATAGTGGATTAGACACTACAGGTTGGGAATATCAAGACGGTGATTCATGGGTAGCTATTCCAGTAGAAGGTTTAGCATCAGAGTTCTATGGACGTAGAGTTAGGTATACATTTACTGAGGATTTAACAGAGAAGAAGACATATTACTGGAGAGTAACAGGATATAACAGAGGATTAGGTAGTCCAAAACAGTATGTATACAGTGATACAAAACGTATAAGAGTAGGAGATAGGATAGTATATCAAGAAACACCTTATACTACAACAGACAGAGCAGAGAGAATACTAGCAAAGATATTCATGAATACAGAAGCTGATGGAGTTAAACCAGTATCATACACAATAGAAGTAAGTAACAATGCACTAGATGAAAATCCAACATGGGAAGATATGACACAGTCATTTAAACAAAAGAAGTATCATGTGTTTACAAACCAGTCCAAAACAGCAACAGACTGGGCAGTATCATATAAACTGACAGTGATGGCTAATGATACGATGGGGAAAATTAGTGTAGAATCTGTGAGTATATGCTTTGGTTAGAGTTATGGTTAGAATTTAATTATTATTAGGATTTTTGAAGACGTGGTATATATAATAAGCAGGTATAGAAAGGAAGTGATTAAATGGCGATAAGTAATGAATATAGAGATACTATAATAAATGTTTTTACTAAGAATTATACAACCCATTATGCAAATAGTGGAAATGGTGGAGATTTTAATTATGCTTTTTATTCAGATGGTAGAGATACATTTTCTGGTAAATGGACTTTTAAGATAAACAGCGATGGTAGTATAAAGAATAAATGGACAAGTGGATATAATGTAAATAATATGAATAGCTCTAGTTATACTCATGCAACTGCTTGTGTATATAAGGATAATGTCACTGTATTTTTAGAATATCCGTACTATGGATATAATTACGGATACATTAAAGATACATTTATGCAATCGCCTAGAAAGATTGTTCCCAATACAGGATATTATTATAGAAAAATATTTGAACATGACATAGTAGCACATCATCAAAGTTTTTGGGTAGGGCATGGATTAAAAGATGGTTTTTGGGTTATGCAATATGTAAGCGGTGGTGATTATGCTAAGGCTACATATAATTTGTATAATTATATTACAAATTTAACCGGTTCAGCTACAGTTAAATTAAAAAAATATGGTTACAGATTAAACTTATTAAAAGAAGTGACAGTGAAGTTACCTAGTGATTTTTATTATAATGGAAGTAGTGGTGGAACAACAGCAGGAGGATTTGAGTTAGCTAATGCTTTTATAATGAATATAACAGGTAATAAATTTGCAATAGTAAGTTTAGATGACGGAACTATATCAGGTACGTTTGATGTGCCAGTGCATAGATTAAATGGTAGTCAACCTCTTAGTTTCTCATATTTGCATGGAGTAATAGGTGGAGAGAATGGTTACGGTGAATATATAACTACAAAACTAAATGATTTTCACAGACATCCAGAGTTAATGGGTTATAATAAAATACCTAAATTACCTAGCAGTTTAAGTCCTACAGGATTTTCAGATACCCCAGAGACAATATCGACTCTTACACCTACATTAAGCTGGATATTTGCTGATGATGACGAGGGTGATGTACAGAGTAAACTCCAAGTACAAATATACAAATCAGTGGATGATTCATTAGCACATGATACAGGGGAATTGGCAAGTGGAAACTCAAGCTACAAAGTACCACAAGGAACTCTTGCACCAGACACAAAGTATTATTGGAAAGTAAGAGTTTGGGACAATAAAGATGGAGTTAGTGAATACACCACAAATAGATACTTTGTAACAACAAAAGCACCTAGCATCAATGTAGTATCACCAATCGGAACAGATTCAGTACCAGTGGAAGGTATACCAGTAATTCCAAGATTAGAGTGGACATATGCAGATGATGAAAATCATGGACAAACACATATACAGGTTGTGATAAAAGATAGTGATGCAAATGTAGTACATGATACTGGCAAGATAGTGTGTACGGATAAATATTACAATGTACCTGCTAGTGTGTTATATCAGAGTGAAAAATATAGCTGGACAGTAACTGTATGGGATAGTACAGATATGAAAAATACTCCTATGAATCCTCAATATTTTATTACAAACTATACACCACAGAAACCAACAGCACCAATGCCTATAGATAACCACAGAGTGCCACTTAGACCGACTCTTGAGTTTACAGCTCCTATAGATGTAGAAGAAGATAAACTCCACTTTAAGCTCAACATATCTCTAAGTGATACTTTTGAAAGTACCATGATAAAGGATAGTGGATTAGACACTACAGGTTGGGAATATCAAGATGGTGATTCATGGGTAGCTATTCCAGCAGAAGGATTAGCATCAGAGTTCGGACGTAGAGTTAGGTATACATTTACTGAGGATTTAACAGAGAAGAAGACATATTACTGGAGAGTAACAGGATATAACAAAGGGCTAGGTAATCCAAAACAGTATGTATACAGTGATACAAAACGTATAAGAGTAGGAGATAGGATAGTATATCAAGAAACACCTTATACTACAACAGACAGAGCGGAGAGAATATTAGCAAAGATATTCATAAATACAGAAGCTGGTGGAGTTAAACCAGTATCATACACAATAGAAGTATGTAACAATGCACTAGATGAAAATCCAACATGGGAAGATATGACACAGTCAGTAAAACAAAAGAAGTATCATGTGTTTGCAAACCAATCCAAAACAGCAACAGATTGGGCAGTATCATATAAACTGACAGTGATGGCTAATGATACAATGGGGAAAGTTAGTGTAAAATCTGTGAGTATTTGTTTTGATTAGAGTTATAGTTTATGGAATTTAATTATTATCAGGATATTTGAAGACGTGGTATATATAATAAGCAGGTATAGAAAGGAAGTGAATAAATGGCGATAAGTAATGAATATAGAGATACTATAATAAATGTTTTTACTAAGAATTATAGTAATTCTTCAGTTAGTATGAACCTCATGAATTATAGTATGTATTCTGATGGAAGGGATGTTTTTAGTGGGAGTAATCACACGTTTAAAGTTATTGATAGTGATTTAAACACTAACTATTGGCGTAGTGGATTTGACGTGACTGGTGTAGCTAATACTCCTAATTTGGCAATTGGAGGTGTATATAAAGACAATGTGACAGTGTTTTTATCTCATCCATTCCATGGATATGATTACGGATATACAAAAAACTCAAACTTGGCTTCACCTACAACTATTACTACTGTTACTACAATGGATTACAGAAGTAAATTTGGCAATAACATAATAGCAAATAATGAGAATTTCTGGATAGGTCATGGATTAGAAGATGGTTTTTGGATTATAGAATATGTTAGTGACGGGAGCCCTTCCTTCAGTACATTTGACGGATCTAAATATGTATCCTCAATAGGCGGTGGATTTAGAGCTAAGCTTAAAAAATATAATTATAAAGACCTTAGTTTATTAAAAGAAGTAGTTGTTGATTTACCTAATTTCTATTTTTCAACTGGAAATACTTCGATAGGGGGATTTGAGTTAGCGGGTGTTTTTGTAATCAATCTTCATAGCAATTTGTTCGCAATAATTAGTTTAGATGATGGGACTATCTCTGGATCGTTCAATTTACCTATAGATAAGTTGTATGGACATAAGCCATTGACATTTTCATATTTACGTGGTCTTATAGCTGGATATGGAGGAAAAGAGGGCGATAATAATTATGGTAATTTTGTTAAGATTAGACTAAATGACTTTCGTAACCATCCAGAGCTAACGAATTACGCTAATACTAATACAGCTCCTAAAACTCCAAGTAGCTTAAGCCCAACAGGATTTTCAGATACCCCAGGAACAATATCGACTCTTACACCTACATTAAGTTGGGTTTTTGCAGATGATGACGAGGGAGATGTCCAAGGTAAATTACAAGTGCAATTATTTAAAGCATTAGACAATTCCTTAGCACATGATACAGGAGCATTAGTGAATGGAAGTGCTAGCTATACAGTACCACAAGGAACTCTTGAACCAGATACAAAGTATTACTGGAAAGTTAGAGTTTGGGATAACAATGATGATGTTAGTGAATACACTACAAACAGATACTTTGTGACAACAAAAGCACCTAGCATCAATGTAGTGTCACCAATTGGATCAGATTCAGTACCAGTTAAAGGTATACCAGTAATTCCAAGATTAGAATGGACATATTCAGATGATGAAAATCATGAACAAAAACATATACAGGTTGTAATCAAAGATAGTGATGCAAATGTAGTACATGATACTGGCAAGATAGCGTGTACGGATAAATATTACAATGTACCTGCTGGTGTGTTATATCAGAGTGAAAAATATAGCTGGACAGTAACTGTATGGGATAGTACAGATATGAAAAATACTCCTATGAATCCACAATATTTTATCACAAACTACACACCACAGAAGCCTACAGCACCAATGCCTATAGATAACTACAGAGTACCACTTAGACCTACTCTTGAGTTTACAGCTCCTATAGATGTTGAAGATGATAAACTCCACTTTAAGCTCAACATATCTCTAAGTGATACTTTTGAAAGTACCATGATAAAAGACAGTGGATTAGATACTACAGGTTGGGAATATCAAGACGGTGATTCATGGGTAGCTATTCCAGCTGAGGGATTAGCATCAGAGTTCTATGGACGTAGAGTTAGGTATACATTTACGGAGGATTTAACAGAGAAGAAGACATATTACTGGAGAGTAACAGGATATAACAGAGGATTAGGTAGTCCAAAACAGTATGTATACAGTGATACAAAACGTATAAGAGTAGGAGATAGGATAGTATATCAAGAAACACCTTATACTACAACAGACAGAGCAGAGAGAATACTAGCAAAGATATTCATGAATACAGAAGCTGATGGAGTTAAACCAGTATCATACACAATAGAAGTAAGTAACAATGCACTAGATGAAAATCCAGCATGGGAAGATATGACACAGTCAGTTAAACAAAAGAAGTATCATGTGTTTACGAACCAATCAAAAACAGCAACAGACTGGGCAGTATCATATAAACTGACAGTGATGGCTAATGATACGATGGGGAAAATTAGTGTAGAATCTGTGAGTATATGCTTTGATTAGGTAGGGGATTCTTCTTTCCCAACAATAAAAAACATTAAAAACAAACAGAATAAAGAAAGAGAAGATAAAACAACTATAATAAAAACTAAAACTATCTAAAGCATATTTATAAAAGAGTATTAAAAGGAATAAACTATGGTCATACTTCTGAGTGTGGCTCTCTACTTTTTGTAAGGAAGCGTTAAAAAACATCATTCTAACTCGGAGAAGCATCTGTTTTTTTGATTGAATAAATGATAAAACAGCTACTTCAATGTCGTTTACGAATGATGTTCTTTAGCTTCTAATAGGTTTATTGATTATTCTATTTTAGGGTAAATCTTCGGAGAGAGTAGGAAAAACTCATTGATTATAATAATTCATTGGAGAAGGGGAATCAAAGATAATCTTTGCGGTGCAGTAGAGAAGCTGTTTCTAACTATTTTAAGTAGAAGCGTTGAAGAAACAGCTCCTCAAATTTACCTACAAGAAACATCTTTTAATTCCTCTAGTGATATTGTTGGTTGTTATTTTTAGGGTAGTTTATTGGGTCATAAATTTAAACTCTAAAATCACATATTAAACACAAAAAGTCAATTCAAGAGCTGAACAAATAAAGTTATGAGTAACCACAAGAACCACAAAGATAATCTATAAAAATATATGAGTAATCAACAAAATAACAAAGAAGAATTAGGGTCATGCTTTGGAGTGTGGCTCTTTACTTTTTGTGTGGAAGCGTTAAATAACATTTGCCTAACTCGGAGAGAGCAGTGTTTCTTTAATTATATTAGTGATGATGAAACACTACTCTCAATGTCGTTTACGGAAAATATTATTTAGCATCTAGTAGGTTTGTTGGTCGTTCATTCTTTAGGGTAAAGCTTTGGAGTGAGGAAAGATACTCATTGTAAATAGTGATTCATTGTTGAAGGGGAATCAAAGATAATCTTTGAGGTGCAGGATATGCTTTTACCTATAGGTGATGAGTAATCATAAGACTCACAAAGATAATCTGAAAAAACCATAACGTATAGTCTTTAAAAGGAGGAAAACATGAAAATATTAAAGCTAACAGATTTATTTGATAAAAGAAAAAAAGATAACGAACAGAAACTGAAAATCAAAGAGCTAGAAAAGCAAAATGTAGAGCTTTTATTAGCAGTAGCAGAATTATACGAAAAACAAGTACAAATGCAAGATAAACTAAACAAAGAATAGAAAGGATGATTCAAATGATAAGCATCTATGCTAGATTGATTGATCTAGGACTAAAAACAATAGAACAAGTACCAGAAATAATCAGAGAGCAGGTAAGAGTAATACTGTAGTACATTTAATCTAATCAGGGCAGGGGGAGTACAAATGAAAATTATTGAGGATTTCATAGATAAAAGGTACAATAAAATGCAGGCAAAATACATCACTATACATGAAACAGGAAGTTATAATATAGGAGCAGATGCTAAAGCACATAATAGATATCTACATAGAACAGATACAGACAATAAGTGCTGGCATTTTACAGTGGATGACAAGAGCATCTATCAACATATTCCTGTAGATTACAACGGATGGCATGCAGGTGATGGTCTTAGGGGAATAGGCAATAGAGAAAGTATAGGAATAGAACTATGCGTAAACGAAAACGGAGATTTTAATAGAACGCTAGAAAATGCTGTGTGGCTTTGTAAGAAGCTATTAAAAGAAAATCCATTAATAAAAGAAGTGGTTCAACATAACTATTGGAAAAGTAATAAGTACCCCAAAGGGAAAGATTGTCCACGTACCCTTAGACGAACAAATAGATGGAATGAATTTTTAGATAATATATATAAAGAAAGAAAGCATTGGGCAGAGGTTCATTATGACAACCTCAAAGCAAAAGGCATAAAAATAGATGAAAAAAGATTCGATGATTATATGACTAGAGGAGAAGTACTTGCTTTAATAGATAAATTAACAGACAAATAATAATTAAAGTTTCAGGCTTAAAATAGTAAAATGCTATTTTAAGCCTATTTTTTTATTTTAAATATTCAATCAAATAGCCTATAAATCCAGAACCTATTAGTATAAATACTTTGCTACATTAGGGTTTAAAGAAGTAACTTATAACTTAGTTAAATGATTAATTCTTTAGAAAATTAAAAAAATTAGATAAATTAGGTTGTTTTTTGACCTAGTTGTCGGCATATATATATGAAAGGACCTTTCATATATAACACAAATTTTAACCGAAAGGAGGAAGGGGTGACATAATGAAACTAAAAGATATAAAAAAAGCTGTAATAGATAAACTAACAGCTAGTTTTCCTGAGTTTGATGTATTTGGAGAAAATAAGAGTAGTGAAGCAAATAAATCAAAATTTATCGTAGAACTTAATCCTATATATATGGGGGTTGAAAGTAGTTATCATAGGCGACAATACGTGAATATAACTATTAGAATCCACACTCAAAATAAAACAAATGATGAGTATATAGATGTAGTGGACAAGCTATATAAGATTATTGATGCAACAATCAAGGTTAATGATAGAGAACTTTATATAAATAAAATAAGGATGATAAAGGAAAACGATATCTTAAAGTGTTCATTCAATATTAATTATGAGGATGAAATAGAAAGAAATGAAAATTATGAGTTGATGAAAGAATTAAATTTTAAGGAGGAATATTAATGGGGTTAGGATTACCAAAAATCGAAATCAATTTTAAAACACAAGGAGTTACAGCAATAGAAAGAAGTGCGAAAGGAATAGTTGCGTTAATTTTAAAACATCATGTTGATGTTAAAAAGGAAAATAGTGAAGAAATCAAAGTAAAAGGAGATCATATTACAGGTACATCTTTTGAATATAGATCAATAGATGAAATAGGTACTTACTTAGTAAAAGACTCAACAGATAAAGCTGATGATTGGGGAGTTCAGAACTTAAAATATATCAAACAAGCATTTTTAGGAACTCCTAGTAAGGTAATTGTTGAATATCTCACTACATCAGAGAGTATAAATGATGGACTAGGTAGATTAAAAACAAAAAAATGGAATTATTTAGCTATACCGGAAATCATGAGAGAAGAATCAACAGTGGCTTCATGGGTTAGTGGTGAAAGAACTAATAACAAGAAGACATTTAAAGTAGTTTTACCAAACGAAGGACTTGGTGGAAACTGTGAAGGTATCATAAATTTCTGTGCTAGTAATATAAAAACTAAAGACTCAGATGTGTTTAGTGGAGCAGAGTATGCACCTAGAATAGCTGGTATTTTAGCAGGACTACCATTTACAAGAAGTGCTACTTACTATGATTTAGGAGAAGTAGTAAGTGTGGACGCATTTGATGATTCAAATAAAGAAATCAACGAAGGCAAGCTAATATTAATCAATGACGGTGAAAAAGTCAAAATAGCAAGAGGTGTGAATGCTTATACACAAACTACAGTTACAAAAGGTGAATCATTCAAAAAGATAAAGATAGTAGATGCAGTTGATTTAATGACAGATGATATAAGAGATACATTCAATAACTACTATGTAGGTAAGATAACTAACTCATATGATCACAAAGTATTATTCTTATCAGCTATAAATGCATACTTTAAAGCATTAGAGAAACAAGAAATTTTAGATCCATCATATGATAATAAAGCACAAATAGATATCGAAGCTCAAAAACTTTATCTTCAAGGAAAAGGTCTAGACGTGAGTACAATGAAAGAGCAGCAAATAAAAGAGTACAATACAGGAAGTCAGGTATTTATAAGTGCTAAAGTTAAATTGCTAGACGCAATGGAAGACTTAATGATGGAAATATCAATGTAGGAGGTAGATTAGATGAATAAATTATCAGGAAATAGAGTGATAAACGGTACATGGGGAGAAATATGGTTAGAAGGCGAAAAAATAAGTGAATTAACAGGATTAGATGCTAAAATTACACTTAAAAAAGAAGACGTAAGTATGTGTGGAGTATTAGCAAAAGAATCTAAGATAACAGGCTGGGAAGGAAAAGGAACACTAAAGCTACACAAGGTGAATTCAAGAATGGCTCAGTTATTAGGAGATAACATAAAGCAAGGAAAAGACGTAAGATTTACAATAGTTGCAAAGCTTGCGGACCCTGATACAATAGGAAATCAATCAGAGAGAGTTGCACTAAAAGGAGTAAGCTTTGATGACCTTACAGTAATGAACTTTGAGATGAAGGCACTAGGAAAAGTAGAGTGTCCATTTACATTTACAGACTATGATTTCATGGATTTAATAAGTCCAGAATAGGGGGAAGATAGATGAGTACTTTAGATTTATTGTTACAATTAGACGAAAGCAAACTTAAAAAGCCTAGCAAAGAAGTAGAGATGAAAAGATTATCAGAGCTATTGGGAGAAAAAATAATATTTAAGGTGGAAGCTCTAACACCTAAAAAAATGGATGAAATTCAAACAATGAGCACAGACGAAGAAAAAGAGACAATGAACATGGGTGAATTACAGCTATTAGCAGTAATGGAAGGTGTAAAAGAGCCAAACTTTAAATCAAAAGAACTAATGGATAAATTTGGAGTATATACCCCTAAAGATTTAATTAGAAAGATATTACTTCCAGGTGAGATAATCACTCTTTATGGTATCGTAGGCGATTTAAGTGGATTTGATGGTGGAGCAATAGAAGAAGTAAAAAACTAATAAATACAGATGGATTAACACAGATGATGTATTACTATTGGAATACAAAGGGTATAAGACCATCTGTACTTTACAACATGCCAAAAGGAGAGTTGTTAGTGGTAACAGCTTTTTATGAACAAGAACTAAAAGACAAAGAAGAACTTTTAAAAGCAAGAGGGATAGAATAAACTACATCATATATTAGGGGTTGTTATAAATGTATAATACATTTAAGCAACCCCTTTAAAATTGTATAAAGGTGGTGAAAATATGAGTAGTGAAGTAGAAAAAAAATTAAAAGCTCGTAGTGATACTATAAATGAGCAAAGCATAGCTGGTAAGAATAGTATAGCAGAACAGCCAAGATATTTTAAAGATGGAGTTGATGACTTTGTAAATTTATATACTCAAAATGCTAGATTTAAGTATTTTTTTAGAGAAGTTCACAGTGCTCCTAAATCTGTTTACAACATGAATGCTGAAGTATATACACATAAGATAAATAATCAAATTGAAAAAAGAAGAAAATTACTTTTAGAGAAGGCAAGAATAGATAATAAAATAAAAAACGCTAATAGTTATGCTGAAGAAAAATTATTAAAGAAAGATTTAGAAAATATACAGCAAAAAATAAGAAGTAATAAATCGATGACTAGAGAACTTTCAAGTAATAAGGTGAAAGGGAAACCTGTTAATAGTTTCTATAAAAAAATGATGAACAGAGCACGCAAATTTAATAGCAAGTTGTGGAAAAATTATAACATATATAAAGCATGGGCTATAACAGGAGTCGAAAATTTTGTAGATAAATCAATAAAAAAAATACCTTATATTGGTGAAAAAATACTGTCAGGAGGAAAGTATCTAGGCAAGAACTTACAAAAGATATTACCCGGCGTAGATATAGGAGTGAATAGTTATGTGCTTGCAACTGATCCAAGCAATTTTAAAAGGTCGTTAGCGGGATTAGATATGCTAGGATATGCGGGATTTTTAGCAGGTCCAGAAGTAGGGGTACCAGTTAAAGCTATAACAGGATATTTAAACTTTTTCGGAGCATTAGGTTACGATATCGCAAGTTCTTTTGATTCAACAAGGTTTATTGCAGAATGGTTAGATGATAATTCACCAGATATTAAAAGTGTTACGGATAAATACATTACACCTGAAAATATTATAGGGATATCTGCAGCCGCTAATATGGCTATGCCGGGTGCTTTGGATGCAGGAATATGGATAGCTAAGCAGATGGAGAATAACGGATTAGATTCTCAAGCTATGAAAAAGAATATAGCGAAAACTGATAGTATACCTGAAATAATAAATCAAAGCAAAACAACACCAAAATTAAAAACGCCAAAAAAAACAACAATAAAAAATAGTAAAGCTACGATAAATCCATCAAATATAACTGAATTCAATGGCAAGTATTATTATCATGAAAAACCACTACCTAAGATTGATTTATCAAATATATCTCCAAAACAAGATTCGATTGATTTTAGGGGAATAAATATACCAAAATTACCACCAAAAGAATTAAAAGAAATACCTATAAAGCAACCTATACCAAGATTAAAAAGGAGATACGATAGGTTAGAGCCTTTAAAAATGACACCTATAAAGCTAAATAATAATTTGAAACCATATATTATGCCTTATGATAGCTCAAACATCAATATCTATAATAAAAAAGATGGCAAAGGAAGACCTGGATTTTTAAAGAGGTTGTTTGGTACATCAAACAAAAACAAATCTACAAACAACACAAGTAATAATAACAGCAATAGAAACAGTATCATCTTAAACGTGAATGGTGCTAATTTATCTACTGATCAAATAGTAAATGAAATCGTCACCAATTTAAATATTGCAATGGGGAATACTGCGTAAAGGAGGGGGATAATGGATATATTTTTGTCAATTAACAACAGAGAAGAAGTAATAAAATTGCCAGTTCTTCCAACTGAGTTCAAAACTAATTCATCAATGAAAAACCAAAGCTATGAAACTATCTCACAGGGAGAAATAAAGCTAATTGGAACAGAGTCGTTAAAAACTATTTCCATACAATCATTCTTTCCTAATAAAGAGTATGAATTTGCAAGAGATGACAAATATAAAGGTTGGGAATATGTAGAGTTAATTGAAGATTGGAAGAAAAAAAGGATACCAATAAGACTGACTATAACAAATTCACTAATTAATATGCCATGTACAATAGAAAGTTTTGAGTATGGATTGCAAGATGGCAGTGGAGATATATACTATACACTTTCTTTAAGTGAGTTTAAGTATATAGACCTCGATCAAAAGGAGGTATAGTATATGCATCAATTATATTGTATAACAGATAATGTCCAGACTAATATTACGCCTTTAGTAGGAAATATAAGTTGGAGTAGTGATGTAAGTCAATTAGGAGATAGACTAAATTTTAGTATAGCATTTAATGATAGCAGATTTTTCCCAGAGATTCCAGTGGAGGTTGGAAGTAGTATAGTTCTAAAAAACAAGGATGAAATATTTAGAGGAATAGTAGTGACAAGTTCACAAAATGGTAGAGGTTCAATAAGCTATACTTGTCTAGACTACGCATTTTATCTTAACAAATCCAAAGAAATATATCAGTTTAACAAAATATCAGCAAAAAGTGCACTAGAAACGATATTTGGTGATTTTGGTATTTCTATAGGGAGAGTAGCATCAATAGATACAGTGATTAATAAGATATACAACAACAAAGTTATAGCTCAAATAATAAAAGATATACTAACAACAGCAGAAAATGAGAGTGGCATAAAGTACACAATGGAGATGAGACAAAATAAAATATATATAGAAAAGCAAGAAGACTTAGTAATAAAGGCTACATTTAAGCTGTCAAAAGATGCACAAGAGATGGATGTATCTAAATCAATATCAAATCCCGTAAGAAATATCACTATAGAGAATATGAAGAACAGTGTCAAGATACTAATAGATGAAAACAAACAAATTGAGAAGAAAGATTCAAAGCTAATAGGAAAATATGGACTACTACAAGAAGTCATAGTAGCAAAAAATGAAGAAGATTCAAAAGCAAAGAATATAGCCGAAAAAGTACTCAAAGACCTAGGAAAAGTCATGGAAGATAATACACTTTCAATGATAGGTAATGATGCTGTAAGAGCTGGGAGGTTAATGGAGATACAAGAGCCAGTAACAGGTATGAGTGGCAAATATCTAATAAAAAACGTCAAACATACACTGAAAAACGGTATACATCTAATGCAACTAGGATTAGGGGTGAAGTAAATGCAGGGAATAAACGAGTTAGCCAAGTTGTTTAAAGAAAGAGACAATAACCCTTATATAGGTCCTTTAATAGGAGTAGTTGTAGAGCCATTACCAGATATACAAATTGCTTTAGGAGAAAAGATATTGCTTACTAAAGAGAATCTAGTTGTAGATTTGATGTTTAAAGAGCATGAGAGAAGCTTTGAGATATCTGGGGATATAAAATTAACTCAGGATGAACCTTGCGAAACAGAAGAGGGAACTTTTACTGAAAAAACTACAAACCCAAATGCACCGACACCGCATCCACATCATCATAAAGTACCGGAGATAACATTAGACACACAATATGAAGGTAAAGGGGTCATAAAATTTAGTGATATGAAGCTTGAAAAAGAAGACCTAGTTTTATTGGTTCCAAGTAGTGATGAACAAACTTATTATCTTATAGATAAGGTAAAGCAGTTGTAATATAAGAAAGTGAAATGAGGGAAGAAAAGTGAATGGGATTAATATACTAGCTAAACTTTTTAGAGAAAGAGACAATATCGAATACATGGGACCACTAATAGGTGAAGTGACTAATGCTCCACCAGAAATAAAGATAACAATAGGAGATAAAATAGTACTAACTAAAGAAAATCTCTTCTTCTCATCACATATACTTGATGACTATGAAAGAGAATTTGAAATAGAAGATAGCGATGACAACACTATCAAGTTAGAACAAAAAGATGCAGGAACAACAGATGAAGGAGTAGTACCTGAGTCAGATACAACATATAGCACATATAGTCACAAACACGATATAAAAAAAATAAATGTATCAACAAGTTTTACAAGTAATGGGGTAATGAAATTTACTAATACGATTGCAGATGGAGACAAAGTTATATTAATACCTACAGCCAATGAAATGGTATATTATGTAGTTGATAAAGCTGTTTCATTGAACTCATAGTTAGGGGTGATAATCGTGGAAGGCATGAGCAGTTTAGCAAAACTATTTAAGGAAAGAGAAAATATATCATATTTAGGACCACAAATTGGGGAGATAATAATGCCACCAAATGATATAAAAATAGCTCTTGGAGATAAAATAGTTCTAGAAAAAGAAAACCTTATATTCTCATCATATATACTAAATAGTTATTCTAGACAATTTGAAATAAAAAGTGATGAAAACAATATAACATTTGAACAAGATAATCCGGGAGAAGCATTTAACAAAGAAGTTTCAGGTGCTACTCCACCAATACATTTGCATAAAATTAGTAAAATGAACATTTCCACAAACTATGAAAGTACAGGAACAATAACGTTCACAGATACACTAAAAAAAGGTGATTTAGTGCTATTGATTCCAACTACTGATGAACAAAAATACTACGTTATAGATAAGGTGGTGAAAGAATAAATGCTACCCAAAATTGCAGAGCTAAAATTTAAAACAAATGAACAAAAAGAGATGGATATGAGAGGCAGATCATTTTTATTTGATTTTGAAAAAGGAGAATTTGTATTAAGAAATGGAAACACAGTACTTGCAGATGAGATAGAAAGTATACAAATATGGATAGAGAAAGTACTTTTGACCGAGAAGTATAAATACAACATCTACAAAAGAGATGATGGCAAAGAATATGGAGTAATGCTGCAAGATTTAATAATAGGCACAAATTACCCAAGAGCTTTCGTAGAGGCTGAAATACGAAGAGAGATAAAAAATGAACTCACAAAACATCCTAGAATATTATCTATATCAAATTTTAGTATAGATAAAAGAAATCCTGAGCTATATGTTTCATTTAAAGTAAACTTAGTTAGTGGTAATAATTTTGATAAAAAGATGATTATATAAACCTAGGGAGGTGAAGTAATATGAACAAAGAAGAATTACAAAAACGAATGTTAAATAATGTAGACAAGAAATTTGATAGGAGCGAGGGCTCTTTTTTTTATGATGCATTAAAGCCAGTGGCAATAGAGCTAGAAGGCGCTTATAACATGAAAGATGAGATACTAAATAACGGTTTTGCATTGACAGCGAAAGGAGATTACCTAGATAAAAAAGTTGCAGAACAAGGATTGCAAAGAAGACAGGCTACAAAAGCAACGACATATGTTGAGATTAGAGGTAAAGAAGGAACAAAGATTCCAAAGGGATGCATAGTTGCAAGTGATACAGCTACTTACAAAGTGATAGAAATGAAAGATATACCTAAAGTAATAAATAACAATAATTTAAATCCCTATTTTGGTGAAAATGTTCTAAAGATGGATGCAATAAAAGCTGTTGATAGTATAGCAGTTGATAATGTATCTGTATCAACAGTTATAGAAAGTGGAAAAGCAAATGTACTCGTTGAATGTGAGCAGTCAGGGAAAATAGGTAATGCACCAGTTGGAGCAATAAAACATTTTCCAGTTACTATTGCAGGACTAAAGTCAGTAACAAACAAAAAAGATGTAATAAATGGGTACAATGAAGAAACTGACGAAGAATTGAGAGAGAGATACTTTGAAAAAGTCAGAACACCAGCAACTAGTGGAAATAGATATCATTATAAAAATTGGGCTAAAGAAGTACCTGGAGTAGGTGATGCTAAGGTTAAGCCAACTTGGAACGGGGCAGGAACTGTTAAAGTTGTAATAATCAATAGTAATAAGACAGTAGCAGATGAAACACTGATTAATGCAGTAAAGGCCCATATAGAGGAAAACAGACCAATAGGAGTAGATGTTACACTAGCAAGTGCAGGTAGTAAAGTTATAAATATAAAAATAACTGTTGAAGCAAGTATCAATACAGATGAAAAAGAGGAGCTAAAAAGCAATATAGAAGATATAGTTAAGCTGTACTTAAAGAAGATAGCATTCGTAGAGAATCGAGTAAGTTATGCAATGATAGTTAGCCTAATAATGGATTGTAAAGGTGCTGATAAAATTACAAATATAACATTAAATGACAATAAAGAAAATATAACAGTTGGAGAGCTTGATGTTGCTGTATTGGGGGCGGTAACTATTGAATAATTTATTAATGAAGCATTTACCAGACTATTACAGAGTCTCAGGGGTGATGACTAATATAACTGGTACTCAAAACTCAGAACTCATAGAATTCAAAGAAAAATTAGAGAAAGTGGCAAATCAGTTTTTTGTAGACACTTCAGATTATGGACTAGATAGATGGGAAAAAGATTTGGGGATAATATCTGAAACTAACAAACCCAATGAACTAAGAAAGCAAGTGATACTTTCAAAATTAAAGGGTGTAGGGTCTATAACTGTCAAATTATTAGAAGAAGTAGCACAGACATATGATAGAAAAATAGAAGTAATAGAAGAAAGCAATAAATATCATTTCAAAATAAAATTTGTAGATATAAAGGGTGTTCCTCCAAATGAAAATGATTTAAGAAAGGTAATAGAAGATATTAAGCCAGCACACCTTTCATTTGAGTTTGAATATGTATACAACACATGGAAGAGAGCTTCTGTAGAAACATGGCAAAGTGCTTCACAGTATACTTGGGAAAATATAAGGACAATATAGGGGGGAGAATATGAAAGAGACAAGCTATTATAAGCTTCAAAAGCCAGATTATAGTGACCTAGTAGAAGTTAGTGTTATCAATAAAAATATGGATGTTCTAGATGGTGAAATAAAGAGGTTACAAAGAGACATTGGAAGATATCAAGTTGAATATGGATTTAGTTACTCAGAGTATAATAAAATTAATTATGATATGACAACTAATAAAATTAGCGTAGAAGATGACGAAGATGAAGGTTATATGATAAGAAAAATCAAGACAGGGCATTTAGAAAAAATAAATAACATAAAAATAACAGGACATAATATACAAACAAATTCGCGAGCTAGAGTAGAAGTGAACAAAGTAGTAAAAAGAGGTACATGGAAAAGTATTATCTATAATGGAGATCCAAATATTACTAATGGCAATTTATATACGATAGATAAGTATCCAGTTGTGTTAGGTGATAAGATATATGTGCTAGATAATGATGATTCATCTCCTAGCTATATGCATATATTTGATTTTAAAACAGGAACAGGAAAAGGTAGTGGTCCGCTAAATTCAAA
Source organism: Abyssisolibacter sp. ZYX002 (assembly GCF_056892235.1). NCBI lineage: Bacteria > Bacillati > Bacillota > Clostridia > Eubacteriales > Clostridiaceae > Abyssisolibacter > Abyssisolibacter sp. ZYX002. The sequence goes on along the minus strand of NZ_JARMXH010000006.1, from coordinate 122,128 downwards.
ATATAAAAAATGGAAAAGTCCTGTGGTTGTAGGCAAGTATATTATAGGGCAAAGCATAAATGTTGGTAATGACTTGATGATATATGACATAAATACTGGTAATTGGAGTTACAAAAGCTGCGATATGGGTCCATCGCTTTTATCTGAATGCTGGGATTATGCCGTAGCTATTGGAAGTAAGATATATGCTATGTACGGTAAAGGAATATGGGAGTATGATGTAAATAATAATAGTTCAAAGAAGATAACTTCAAGAAAAGAAAGTATGAGTTATCCTATAGCTGTTGGCAAAAAAATATATGTTGCAGTAACGGAAACAGGGAAATTTAACAACAAGGTATTGGTATATGATACTGATAAAGGGACATGGGGAACAACTTCATTAGTTTTGGGCATATATACAAGTTGGGGTATAAAGGTATCTGTTGGAAGCAAGATACACATAAGATACAAACAAAATGAAATTCTTACCTATGATACATTAACAGATAAAGTTGAATCAAACACTCTCAGAGGTTGTGGACTTGACAGGATGTCGTTTATATATAATTATAATGATGGCAACAAATTCACAAATGACAATAATATTTATGCTATTGGTAAAATGGGTGGTAGTACTGTTTTAAAGTCTTGCGATATTACAGATGAAAGTGTAAATGTAAAGAGTGAGTATCTGAGCAATGGAGTAAATTATGTAGAATTGCATGATATAGACTTGAGTGATTGTAACAAAATAGAAACCAAATTTTCATTATCAGGAAATGCAGAACTTAGTAATGCATCATGGACATGGATGGGAGAAAAATTAGTTACAGAGATTAGAAAGGATATGTTACATGTTGCCGAAGAAATGCATGAGCATGTTGTAGAAGTAAGTCTATAAAGTTTTAAGTAGTAGGGAGTGTCTTAAATGATACCCCTATTTTTTTAGTAGATAAATGAAACAAGCATATTAGGAGGTGTTTTATGCATAGGACAATTAATTATAATTTGAAACAACCAGACTATGATGATTATATAGATATAAATGTGTTAAATGGTAACATGAGTATAATAGATGCAAAACTAAAGGAAGTTGCTGATAAAGCTGGAGTAAATGATCAATTAATAAAAGCAAATACTAATACAGTAGCTATAAATACATTAAAGATAAAGAACAATTTTGATAAATCGGAAGAATTAACAGGAAAAATCTCTCAAAATACGAGTTTAATTACAGAAATAGAAAAAGAAATAAGAAAAGAAATCACAACAAATGCAATTGCGATAAGAACAAAAGTAAGTACAGATCAGTTAACAACAAAGGTAGGAGAATTAACAAGTAAGATAGATACTAAAGCAAGTATAACAGCACTAAATGAGAAAGCAAGCAAAATGGAGTTGAGTACAGAAGTAGAAAACATAACAGGAAAAGTAACAGCAAATACAGATTTGATATCAGCAAGAGAAGAAGAAATAAGAAAAGATATTACAGCAAATGAGGTAGCAATAGGAACAAAAGTAAACACAAGTGATTTAACAACAAAAGTAGGAGAATTAACAGACAAGATAGATGCAAAAGCAAGTAAAACAGAGCTAGCAACGAAAGTAAGTAAGACGGATTATGAAAAAGAGAAAAAAGAACTAGAAAATGATATCACAGCAAATACAACAGAAATAGGAACAAAAGCAAGTACGAGTCAGCTAACAAGCAAAGTACAAGAATTAACAGGTAAAATAAATGCCAAGGCAAGTATAACAGAGTTAAATAAAAAAGCTAGCCAAACATATGTAGATGGAGAAGTAGAAGACTTAGCAGGAAAGATAAAAACAAAGGCAAGTACAAGTCAACTAACAACAAAAGTACAAGAGTTGACAGGTGAGATAGATGCAAAAGCAAGTAAAACAGAGCTAGCAACAAAAGTAAGCAAGACAGATTACGAAAAAGAGAAAAAAGAGATAAAAGATGACATCACAGCAAATACAACAGCGATAGTAACAAAGGCAAGTACAAGTTTGCTAACAACAAAAGTACAAGAGTTGACTGGTAAGATAGATGCAAAAGCAAGTAAAACAGAGCTAGCAACCAAGTTAAGTAAGACAGATTACGAAAAAGAGAAAAAAGAGATAAAAGATGACATCACAGCAAATACAACATCGATAGGAACAAAAGCAAGCACAAGTTTGCTAACAACAAAAGTTGGCGAATTGACGAGTAAGATAAATACAAAGGCAAGTAAAACCGATCTAGCAACAAAAGTAAGTAAGACGGATTACGAAAAAGAGAAAAAAGAGATAAAAGATGACATCACAGCAAATACAACAGCGATAGGAACAAAGGCAAGTACAAGTTTGCTAACAACGAAAGTGGGGGAATTGACAAGTAAGATAAATACAAAGGCAAGTAAAACCGACCTAGCAACAAAAGTAAGTAAGACGGATTATGAAAAAGAGAAAAAAGAGATAAAAGATGACGTCACAGCAAATACAACAGCAATAGGAACAAAAGTAAGCACGAGTCAGCTAACAAGCAAAGTACAAGAATTAACAGGTAAAATAAATGCCAAGGCAAGTACAAGTCAATTAACAACAAAAGTACAAGAGTTGACTGGTAAGATAGATGCAAAAGCAAGTAAAACAGAGCTAGCAACAAAAGTAAGCAAGACAGATTACGAAAAAGAGAAAAAAGAGATAAAAGATGACATTACAGCTAATACAACAGCAATAGGAACAAAAGCAAGCACGAGTCAGCTAACAGGCAAAGTACAAGAATTAACAGGTAAAATAAATGCCAAGGCAAGCATAACAGAGTTAAATAAAAAAGCTAGCCAAACATATGTAGATGGAGAAGTGGAAGACTTAGCAGGAAAGATAAAAACAAATGAAAATACTATAAAAACAAAGGCAAGTACAAGTCAATTAACAACAAAAGTACAAGAGTTGACAGGTGAGATAGATGCAAAAGCAAGTAAAACAGATCTAGCAACCAAGGTAAGTAAGACAGATTATGAAAAAGAGAAAAAAGAGATAAAAGATGACATCACAGCAAATACAACAGCGATAGGAACAAAAGCAAGTACAAGTTTGCTAACAACAAAAGTTGGCGAATTGACGAGTAAGATAAATACAAAGGCAAGTAAAACAGATCTAGCAACAAAAGTAAGTAATACAGATTATGAAAAAGAGAAAAAAGAGATAGAAGATGACATCACAGCAAATACAACAGCGATAGGAACAAAGGCAAGTACAAGTTTGCTAACAACAAAAGTGGGGGAATTGACGAGTAAAATAAATACAAAGGCAAGTAAAACCGACCTAGCAACAAAAGTAAGTAAGACGGATTATGAAAAAGAGAAAAAAGAGATAAAAGATGACGTCACAGCAAATACAACAGCAATAGGAACAAAAGTAAGCAAGAGTCAGCTAACAAGCAAAGTACAAGAATTAACAGGTAAAATAAATGCCAAGGCAAGTACAAGTCAATTAACAACAAAAGTACAAGAGTTGACTAGTAAGATAGATGCAAAAGCAAGTAAAACAGAGCTAGCAACAAAAGTAAGCAAGACAGATTACGAAAAAGAGAAAAAAGAGATAAAAGATGACATCACAGCAAATACAACAGCGATAGGAACAAAAGCAAGTACAAGTTTGCTAACAACAAAAGTTGGCGAATTGACAAGTAAGATAAATACAAAGGCAAGTAAAACAGAGCTAGCAACAAAAGTAAGTAAGACGGATTACGAAAAAGAGAAAAAAGAGATAAAAGATGACATCACAGCCAATACAACAGCAATAGGAACAAAAGCAAGTACAAGCATACTAACAACAAAAGTTAGGGAGTTAACAAACAAGATAAATACAAAAGCAAGTAAAACGGAGTTAGCAACAAAAGTTAGTAAAACAGATTTTACAAAAGCAAAAGAAGAGTTGAGAAAAGAAATAAGTTCAAATGAGGCAGCGATAGGTGTAAATGCAAGAGAACTAGCGTCAAAAGTAGAGGAATTAACAAGCCAGATAAGTGCAAATGAAGCAGCGATAAGTAATGCAAGTGCACAACTTGTTACCCATAGCAATATGTTAAGTTCTTACGGTGGTAGATTAAAGACAAATGAAGAGGCTTTAGAAGAAAAAATAACAGAATTAGCAGGTAAGACAACTACTATAAATAATACAAGTGAAACATTAAAAGAAAGAGTGGAAGTTTTGGCGGATGATATAAAGCAATCTAAAAATCTAACAAATTTAACTGCCGAAAAATACGTCTTATCAAATATATTTTAAGGAGTGATTTTATGGCAATGACAAGTAAATCATATACAGTCAAGAATCGATCAATCTCAAATTTTACAATACTACAGGTAAGAGGAAAGGGAGTTTTAGAATCATTAAGTATAATTTTGGAACAAAGTAATCTAGTTAGTCCTAGAGAGGGAGTAGCAGCTATTGGCACACCATATCCAAGTACTTTGAGATCTGGTACTATAATTATTGAAATAGATAATGCAGTGTTTTTTAGAGGTTCGGTTGCTGAACTTAGCAAGATTTTTTATGGAGAAAGTAATTTTGCGCCGAATTCATCAAGTAGTTACAAGGTAGGATGGCATAAAATGGGGAAAATATTTAATAGCAAGCTTTACATTAGAATACAGGATAAAATGAACATTGACTATATGGGAATAAGTTATCTTTTGGAGGTGTAAGATGAACGAAAAAATATTAGTGGAAAATGGTATCGTTTATAAAAATGATAAAACAGAAGTATATGAAGTAAAAGAGTTTATTGATTATGAAAATAGTTTAAAATTTGATGTAATCATTAACAAAATCAGCGACACAACTGTAGGCGTAAAAGGGACAATCTATAAGGAGAACTATGAAGGTAATATAGTTGAGATAAAGAATCCAGTGACTATTAAATTAAGTGGTTATTGTAATAATACTATTTTAAGTCCTAATAATGGGATGGTAGATTTAGATATTGAACTACCTAATGATATTGAATCTATAAATGTAACGGAAACAAATGTAGAAAAAGTTTTTGGAACTAGGAGGGTTAATATATGAGTTTTGAAGAAAGAAGAGAATTGTTAATAAAGAAACTAAAAGAAAAAGAAGAAAAGAGAGAATTAATAATAGAAAAGAAAGGAAACAAAATAATAGTATCTAAAAAATAGTAGATAAACTAGCAAACAAACACCTTTTAATACTTCAATGTCTGATTCAACAGTTCAAACGTCTTATTCAGCAATCGACATTACAAAAATGGATATGTCTAAAAAATTATGGAATATAAATAAACTGCCTACGAAATAAAAAACTTTTTAATATTTAAACAAATTAAAAAATACTGATGAACTATACAAAAATAACTCAATAAAGAATACAAATGACACAAATATAATGAAAAAATTACGTGACAACCCAATAAAAAATATCTAAAAAAATCAGAAATTTTCTCGCCAATTGAAGGTATACTTTTAGTATCCGATATAATCTATAATAGTAACAATCAAAACGATATAATAATAAATATCAATTGTCTAAAATAACAGCAGAACAAGTTATAAAGCAAATGACTACAGAGCTGAATATATTAATTAGAGATACTGCCTAAAATAAAAGAGAAAAGGTTATAAAATCATTAATATCACCCTTTTTTTTTTTTATATAATTTTAAAGGTTAATAGTCGTTAAAATGATAAATGGATAACGAATTGTAATATAAGCATACTAAATTATAATACATAATATATAAATACAATACTAAATTAGCAGGAGGATACCGTATGTTTATAAGGAGGAAAAAAATTCTTATTTGCTTAAGTGTCATAGTTATATTGATAGGCGCAGTTTTTATGCAAGGCAATTTTAAAAAAGTTGACGCAGATAATCTTACACCACTAAGAACATGGATGGAAGACAGTTGGAGTTTACTTGGAGATAAACGATATTGCGATATCATCATTCCAGGAACTCATGATTCGGGAACTTATAGTCTAAGCTATAAAAGATTTGATGCAGAACAAGTGTCTTCCAAATTTCCTGGTGAATTAGATGATGACTGGATTCCGAGCGATATACGACATAAGATCGCAGATATCATCAAAAAGAAATCAGTATGTCAAAATGTAGATATATACACTCAATTAACACAAGGTATTAGATTTTTAGACATTCGATTCAAGCGATTTTCAGGAGATAAAAAATTACGAATATTTCATGGAGTCTTTGGAGAGGAAATAGAGCCAATACTCAATCAAGTAAAAAAATACATGGATGAAACGACAAATGAGATAGTGTTTATCAATCTTAATCGCTACGGGGAGATGAATACATTAACATCTGAAGATAAAAAAGAGATTGGAAAGATCACCAGACAAATATTGGGTCAATATATTGTTCCAGCTGATCAATTTAGATGGACTATGACTTTAGATGATATCGTGAAAACGGGTAAAAGGCTAGTTATAAATACAGAATTTGAGGAGATAGCAACTGAGTTGAAGCCAAGTCTACCTACAAATTATTCAGTTCCTCAGGCTCAAAAAGGTTCATATAACTATAGCACAGTTATAGAAGCAATCAAAGAGCAATATGCAAACAAGTACCAGCATAAAACAGATAAAGGAACATTAGATCAGTGGTTTCAAATCAAACTTCAACTAGGATGGCAACCAGAGGAAGAACTTGATCCTATATTAGATAAATTAAAAAAATTAGATTTTATAGGAGCAGGAAAAGCAATTGACAAGTTGCTTAGTAGTAGTATAGAAAGTCAAACAAATCACAATCGTAGTCAAGCATTAAACTTGATTAAAACATTATCAGCTGGGGCTGATGACAATGAGCCTAATGTATGGATGAGAGATTTTTACACTCAAGAAGAGCTATATTTCATAATAATGAAAAATTTCGGTAAAACAGCATATGAACATTTGAAATTACTAGATGGAGTGTTAAATGACATAAAAAATAATAGTCCATCAGAAGACAAAATTGCCCTTTATGAGATTTTACGTGTTTGTGTGGATTACGAAGGATATTATGATTACTTGCCTTCAAATTACCTAAATCCAGACGAGAACACACGATATATTTTACCAACAGATGATACTTATGTAGATGTGCGGAATAGTAAAGCAAATTTGGGAGGTAATCTTGAGATGTTAGTCAAAAAAACTAGTAGTGGGCATTATACAAGATATGCTATGTTGAAATTTAATATAAAAGATGTAGTTACACAAGGTAAAGAAATAGAAAAAGCTACATTAAAACTAACTACTCACCCAGATTCTACAGGTTCAGCATTTGATACACAAATATGGGGAGGCAATAATGATGGCTGGCAGGAAAATACTATAAACTGGTCTAATGGAGCAGTATATTATAATGATAAACAGTTTATAAGTAATGTTACATTTCCACCAAAGCCATCAACGCAAGAAATTGATATCTCCATGTTTGTAAAACAAAAAGCATTAGAAGATAATATAGTAACTATTATTGTTACAGGAAGGTACAACTCTGATAAAGTATTTATGTTGCTTCAAAAAAGGGCCATATACAATAAACCAATACTAACACTAAAACTAAAAGATACCACTAGCCCAAGTGTAAAATATATCTTGCCAACAGATGATACTTATGTAGATGTTAGAAACAGTAATGCTGATTTGGGAAGTAGCCCTGAACTTTTAGTGAAAAAAACTAGTAGTGGTCATTACACAAGGGATGCATTGTATAAATTTGATTTGACTGATGCGATACCTAGCGGAAAGCAAATTGTTAAGGCAAGTTTGAAACTGTCTACAGCACCAGATTCAACCCAAAGATCATTCAATAGTAATATATGGGGCGGAATCAATACAGATTGGACTGAACATAGCATTACTTATTCCAATGGAGCTAAATATTTTAATAATGACAATAGGTTATTAATTATATCGCACAATTTTCCGCCAAGACCTACAACGCAGTTTATTGATATAACGGGATATATACTTAAAAAATTAGATGAGGATGACAAAATAATATCAATAATAGTTTCTGGAAAAGATAATTTAGATAGAGTTTTTAGACTAACATCCAAAGAAGCCACATCTAATAAGCCTTATTTAGTATTAGAATTTAAATAATATAATAAAAGTATTGCTATCAAAATTATATAGTTAATTAAAAAATGTCTTAAAGAATTTTCTTAAGACATTTTTTGCAAGTAATGTCAATCTATAATAAGGTTAAAAGTGAAGATTAATTTAGACAATATTTTACTTGAGTTACTAGATGCTATAATGTTATACTAATCAAGTAATTCCAAATATAAGGAGAATATAATGTCTAGAAAACTTTTTTGTCAGCTTTGTAATTTTACATATAGACTTTCTGTAAACAAAGAAATATTACTAAGAAAAAAGAACTGGTTATTTGACAAAAACAAATATGCCAATGACTATAAAACTGATAAATTTCCAATTAAAATATATAAACATAAATCTTTAATTAGAAGGAAGCTTGGAAACGTTGATATGATACTACAAAATAATAAAGCTCAAAATTTAGAGTTAGCTGCTCCGAAAGTAAACGGAATACTTATAAAACCTTACGAAGTTTTTTCTTTTTGGAAATTAGTTGGAAATTGCACAAGACGAAAAGGATATAAAGAAGGTTTAATTATAAAAACAGGAGATGTTAGTAAAGGTATAGGTGGAGGAATGTGTCAGTTCACTAATCTGATACATTGGATGGTATTGCATAGTCCGTTGACAATAATTGAGCATCATCACCACAATAACATAGATATGTTCCCTGATTATGGTAGGCAAGTTCCATTTGGAACAGGTACATCTATAATGTATAACTACCTAGATTATCAATTTAAAAATAACACAAAGCAAACATTTCAGTTAATCATATATACTACAGATGAATATTTGTGTGGAGAACTCAGAAGTGATAGTGACATTATTTATTCCTACCATATCATTGAGAAAAACAACCATTTTACAAAAGAAGGGGATGGTTACTATAGAAATAATGAAATATATAGAAAAACAGTAGATAAAACTACTGGAAATACATTAGATAATAAGCTAATAATGACTAATCATGCTAAGGTAATGTATGATGAGAAATATATAACAGAATGTTATAAGTAAAGTAGAAAAAGCTGGGTTGTTTTAGTTAAACAACCCACTATATTAGGCTTAATATTAATTGTTTTTTAGTTCTATAACCTCAATATATTTAATCACATCATCTGCTACTGGATAGAATTCTATAAGACTGATTTTTTCTATAGTAGCAGTAAAAGGAGTAAACAACTCAGTTAAAAGTTCCAAGCTTTTTAATAATTTCTGTCTATTAAGATTATAAGTTAATGTACAATGTGGAATCCAGTTCTTTGGCTTATAGTATTCATTAAACCACCTATCATATCCGTTTTCTAATAACACTTCATAGAAATTTTCATGCAAATTGAGTAACTGCTTTGTTACTTTTGGAGTAATAAAAGATATACCAAAATCAGTAGGAAATATACCTATATTAGTAAGCATTAGTTCAAATCTTTGCGTAGATTTAAAAAAATCTATTATAACTTTTCTTAAATATTTGATATTTTGGGTATTATCATCAAATACAGCTAAGCAAATATGAGGCTCTCCACCATTGTTAATCAAATAAGAGCTTAAATGATTTGTATGTAGTTGTTCCCATAAATGCTTAATTTTTAATTTGCTTTTTTCATCAAAACATAATTCAACAGCATAGCCCATATATATACCTCCAATTTAAGTTTAATATATTATAACATTGTAATAATATTTAGTAAACATACACCATACAATATAAATTAAACGACAAATTTTATGAACAATACCATATAAATTACAAAAATATAACACAATAGTTACATTATTTTATTATTTATGGTATAATTTTTATAAAATATTTAATAATAACAAAATTGCAAATACATTATAAATATGCTTGAAAAAAGGAGGTAAAATCTAGTGACATTCATTAATAAAGAGAATATAGAAGACATACTAAAACTAACACCACTGCAAGAAGGACTGTTATTTCATAATAATATACAAGACGAAAATTCAGATGAATATTTTGTACAATTATGCCTAACGATAAAAGGCAGCATAGATACTAAAAATTTTGAGGATGCGTGGAATAAAGTAATAAAGCAAAATGAAATGTTGAGAACAGTATATAAATGGGAGAAGCTACACAGACCTGTACAAATCGTATTAAAGGAAAATCCCGTTAATATTATAAAATATGATATCACAGACGAAATTGACAAGAGTGGAAAATTAGAAGAAATAAAGAAAATAGATAAGCTAAAAGGATTTGATATTACAAATGTGCCTTTTAGAATAACCTTAGTAAAAGAAGACGAGAACAAATATAATATAATTATAAGTAATCATCACATTATATATGATGGATGGAGTACAGGTATAATACTAAATGAATTTTTATATTTTTACAATAATCATGATGATATTTTAGCTCCAAAAAGGAAAAGTAAATTTAAGCAATACTTAAAACATTTAAATGAAAGTGACACAACAGATCACAAACAATTTTGGCAACATTACCTAGACAATTTTAATAATCCTACATACATATCTAACATTACTAATAGCATCACAGAGTATAAGCCTAATAATTTCAATTATAAAATTCCTGAGAAGTTTAGTGAAGAAATAAAACTATTTATAAATGAAAATAAAATAACATTGTCTTCATTGCTATATACAGCTTGGGGTGTCTTACTTAGCAGATATAGTAATAGTGATGATGTTGTTTTTGGAGGTACAGTATCAGGCAGAAACGTGCCAATAGATGATATAGACAATACAGTGGGGTTATTTATAAATACTCTGCCAATAAGAGTAAAAACAGATACCTTGTCTATAAGAGAATTACTTAAAAGTGTAAACAATCATATGCAAGAAAGAGAAAAATATGAAATAACTTCACTTGTTGATATAAAGAAGTATAGCGGGGTAGATACAAGCCTATTTGATTCAGTGGTTGTCATAGAAAACTATCCTCTAGACAATATACTAAAAAATGATGCTAGCGAGTTACAGATAGAAAACTACACAATATTTGAAAGAACAAACTATAATCTAACAGTAGGAATAGAAACGTTTGAAGGGATAACAATAAATTTGCTGTACAATAAAATGGTATTTGCTAAAGAATTTATAAATAATCTGTTACTAAATTACATACAAACTATTGAAAATATCATGAATCACGCAGATAAGAAATCTTGTGACATAGACATTGTTAATGAAAAAGAAGCAAATAATCTATTAACTATGTACAATAAATGTTCTTATCATCAGTACGAAGAAAATATAACATTACATGAACTGTTTGAAAAACAAGTATCGTGTAGTGAAGAACGAGTTGCGTTAAAAATCGATAAGAAGACAATTACATATAAAAATCTCAACATTAAAGCAAACCAACTAGCAAGACAGCTTAGAAAAAATGGAGTAAAACAAAATATAGTGGTTGCGTTACTCATAGAGAGATCAATAGATATGATTATAGCAATCTTGGCTGTATTGAAAGCGGGCGGTGCTTATTTACCAATAGATACACAAAATCCATCAGATAGAGTGGACTATATCATAGAAGATTCTAGTGCAAGCTTATTACTAAAAACGTCTAACATAGATTATACACATGATAAAATTAACACTGTATTAGTTGATGCTGAGCAATACTATAAAAACATACCAGAAGAAAATCTAACTAAAATAAATTCAAAAGACGATTTGGCATACATAATATATACGTCTGGTTCTACAGGAATGCCAAAAGGTGTAATGATACAGCATAAAAGTATTACGAGTTCTATAACGTGGAGAATAGATGAATATGAACATAGCAAAGAAGATACGGTACTGCAAATCTTTTCTTATGTTTTCGATGGATTTTTGACTAGCTTTTTTACGCCACTTTTAAGTGGAGTAAAGATAGTTCTTTTAAATGAGAGTGATGCAAAAAATCCAGTGGCTATAAAAAAATCTATAAGAAAAAATAGTATAACGCATTTTATAGCAGTACCCACATTATATACAGCTATATTAGAGCAAAGCAATAAAGAGGATTTAAAATCATTAAAATCAGTTACTTTAGCAGGGGAAGCTATAAAAAAACAGTTAGTAAAAAAGAGCAAAACAATAAATAAAAATATAGAGTTAATAAATGAATACGGGCCTACAGAAGCAAGTGTAGTTGCTACTATAGCCAGAGAAATAGATACCCACAATATAACAATAGGAAAACCAATAGCAAATAAAAAAATTTACATACTAAATCAAAATTCAAAACTCCAACCAACAAACGTATATGGCGAGATATGTATTGGTGGAGCTGGCCTTGCAAAAGGTTATGTGAGTAGACCACAGCTTACAAGTGACAAATTCATAAAAAATCCATATATACAAAGCGAAACAATATATAAAACAGGTGATATAGGTAAAATCATGATAGATGGGAATATAATGATTGGTGGAAGAATAGATCATCAAGTTAAAATCAGAGGCTATAGAATAGAATTAGAGGCTATAGAAAGTAGATTGCTAGAAATAGATCACATAAATAAAGCAGTTGTATTGGTGAAAGAAAAAGATAAGGATAAATTTCTATGTGCGTATTTATCAACACATAAAAACTTGAAAAAGCAAGATATAAGACATCATTTGAAAGATAAATTGCCTAAATATATGATTCCCACAGGATATGTATTTGTAGATAAAATGCCTACTTTAAGTAGCGGAAAAATAAATACCAAGGTGTTATCTAATATGGATGTTGAGATACAAACCATAAATGATTACAAACCTCCAATAAATGAAATACAAATGAAATTAACTAATATATATAACGAAATATTAGGAACTGACAATAAAATTGGAATAAATGATAATTTTTTTGAGATAGGTGGACATTCATTGAATGCTACATATCTAATATCAAAGATACACAAAGATTTTAATACAAAATTACACATAAAAGAACTATATAAAAATGCAACAATAGAAAAGCTATCGGAGTTGGTACATAATAGTGAAGTAAAAGAATATAAAAGAATAGAAGAAGCAGAAAAAAATAATTTTTATCCATTATCATCATTACAAAAGAGGCTTTTTATATTAAATCAATTAAACAGTAATAGCACATTTTATAATATGAGTACAGCACTAAATCTCAAAGGTGAATTAGATATCAAAAAATTTAAAAATGTATTTAAAAAGTTAATTTCAAGACATGAGAGTCTTAGAACTAGTTTCAAGGTAATTGATGATTCGGTAGTTCAGATAATACATGATGATATTGAGTTCGATTTAGACTATATAGAAAGTAGAAAAGATATAAATAATGTTGTAAAGAAAAGTATAAAACCATTTGATCTAAGTAAAGCGCCACTAATAAATGTAACACTAATCAAAGTCACGGATGAGGAGCATGTACTAACAATAAATATGCATCATATAATATCAGATGGTGGATCAACAGAAATTCTAATATCAGAATTTTTAAGGCTATATAGTGGACAAGAACTAGAAGATATGACAATCCAATACAAAGACTACTCAGTATGGCAACAACGTATGTTGCTTGACGGTGAAATAACTAAGCAAGAAGAATATTGGCTAAAACAGCTAAAAAATTTTACTCTTTTAGATATAAAAACTGACTATCAAAGATCCACAGTACAAAGCTACGAAGGTGATAGCTTAGAATTTAAAATAAAAGGAAGGTTGACAAAAGCTCTTAAAGAATACACAAAAGAAAATAAACTTACAATGTATATGGTACTATTAGGAGCATTCAACATTTTATTATCCAAATATTCAAGGCAAGATGACATAGTTGTAGGTACACCAATTTCAATAAGACAAAGTGAAGACTTAAAAAATGTAATAGGTATGTTTGCAAATACATTGGTTATGAGAAATAAACCATCAAGAGGTAAAACCATAAAAGAATTCATGGCAGAGGTAAAAGAGAACAGTTTAAATGCATATGCTAACAGAGACTATCAGTTTGATGACTTAGTCGAAAAACTTGGAATTATTAGAGAGGCTAGTAGAAATCCAATATTTGACGTTATGTTTTCAATGCCAAATGTTGATATAGAGACTGTAAATATTGATGGTATAAGTGTTACTCCATACACTTTAGATAATAAAATATCGAAATTTGATATTTTATTGACAATAGTTGAAACGATAAGTGAATTAAAATGCAGTATAGAGTACAGATTGTATAGAAAAGAAACAATAGAGTTATTAGCCAATCATTATATTAACATACTTCAGTGTATAGTTTACAATCAATCAAAAACAATAGATGAAATAAATATGCTTTCGGAATCTGAAAAACACAAAATTATTGATGTGTTTAACAAAACAAATAATTATTATCCAAAAAGCATGACAATAAAAAAGATGTTTGAAGAACAGGTTGCAGATTCTCCAGATAGTATTGCAGTAGTATATAAAGAAGAAAAAATCACATATAGAGAGTTAAATGAAAAAGCAAATAGGCTTGCTAGATATTTAAGAGAGCTTATGGAAGAAAAAAATCAGCTTATAGGATTGATGGCAGAAAAGTCTTTAGAAAAGATTATAGCACTAATAGCTATTTCAAAAGCTGGATGTGCATTTGTAGGGATAGCGCCTGAGTTTCCAAAGGATAGAATAAAGTACATGCTAGAGAATAGTAATGTTGATATAGTACTAACACATTTCTATCTATTTAATAAGATAAGCTTTGATAACAAAAAAGTACTATGTTTAGAGGATGAAACGATATATAGCAAAGCATCTCATAATCTAAAGAGTATAAGTGGTCAAAATGACTTGATGTATGTAATTTACACATCAGGATCAACAGGTAAACCTAAAGGAATAATGATTGAGCAAAGAACTATAATTAACCTGTTATTTTGGGAGAAAAATCGCACTAATATAGACTTTACAAAGAAAATATTGCAGTTTGCAAATATAAGTTTTGATATCTGTTTTCAGGAGGTGTATTCTACACTATTAAATGGCGGAGAATTGCATGTGATAACCAATGATATAAAAAAAGATGCACATAGATTACTTAGATATATAAAACAAAATAAACTTAGCACTATATTTTTGCCTACATCTTATCTCAAGTATATTATGAGTGAAGAAGCTTTAGTAAAGAAGTTATCAGCAGAGCTTGATAATATCATAGTTGCAGGAGAACAACTAATAATAAATGAGAGATTCAAGAATTTCCTAATAGAAAATAAAATCACATTGCACAATCACTATGGACCTTCAGAAGCACATGTAGTGACAGCCAAAGTTATTAATCCTATAGATAAAATAAAAACTAAGCCATCTATAGGAATGCCTGTTAGCAATACAAAAATCTATATCTTAGATGAAAATGATAACTTATCACCTATAGGTGTAAGGGGAGAGCTATGTATAGCAGGAGATGGCGTTGCAAGGGGATATTTAAATAATGAAGAGTTAACAAAACAAAAATTTATCATGAACCCTTTTGACAAAGAGACGGTGCTGTATAGAACAGGGGATTTAGCAGCATGGTTACCAGATGGAAATATAGAATTTATCGGCCGAATAGATAAACAAGTAAAAATAAGAGGGTATAGAGTAGAACTATCAGAGATAGAAACTATAATAAAGAAAAATGATAGAGTCAAAGACGCAATAGTAATAGCAAAAGATCATCAGGATATGTTCAAATACCTGTGTGCATATATAGTAATAGAGCAAGATATATCAATAAGCGAAATTAAAGAATATTTACTAACAAGTATTCCAGAATACATGGTGCCTTCATATTTTATAAGAATAGATGCTATTCCATTGAATGCTAATGGTAAAGTAGATGAGAAAAAATTACCTGAGCCTAAAGGAAATGTAGAGATAAATGAGTATGAAGCACCAAGAAATGAAACAGAAAATCAGTTAGTAGACATAATAAAAGAAATACTTAACATTGAGCAGAATATCGGCATAAATGACAAATTTTTTGATATAGGAGGGAATTCATTAACAGCAGTTTCTTATGTATCAAAAATACATCAAAAGCTTAATAAAACCATAGAACTAAATGATATATTTAAAAGACAAACAGTGAAAGAACTAGCAGTAGCAATCAGCAAAGTTGATGTGGGTTTATATAGAGAGATAGATAAAGTAGAAGAAAGAGAGTATTATCCACTTTCATCTCCGCAAATGAGGATGTATATATTAAATCAATATAATGATAAAAGTATAAATTATAACATGCCATCAGTATTAAAACTAAAAGGTAGATTAGATAAGGAAAAACTAGAAAATGTATTTAAAATATTAACAAAAAGGCACGAAAGCTTAAGAACAAGTTTTAAAATTATAGATAAAGAACCTGTATTTATTATTAACGATAGAGTTAGTTTTACAATAGAGTATTTTGAGAATATAGAAGATATAGATAGCGTTATAAATAAGTTTATAAGACCGTTTGATTTATCAAATGAGTCATTAATAAGAGTTGGATTAATCTGTATAGATGAAACTACTAATATACTAATATTGGATATGCACCACATAATATCAGATGGTGTATCAGCTGGCATACTAGTAGATGAATTCATAAAACTTTACAATAACGAAGAATTGATACCATTAAAACTTCGGTACAAAGACTATGCAGTATATCAAAGAAGATTAAAAAATAATGAATATATGTTAAGACAAGAAAAATATTGGCTAGAGAAATTTTCTGACGGAGTACCAACTTTAGACTTAATAACAGATTATAAACGCCCTAAGCTTCAAAGTCTAAAAGGAGATTATATATTATTTGATACGGGGATAAAGCTAGCTGAGGATATAACAAGATTAGCAAAAAGAGAGAATGTTACATTGTACATGATTTTATTAACAGCTTATAATACACTTTTATACAGATATACAAATAATGAAGATATAGTTGTAGGAATGCCAATAGCAGGAAGATCACATGCAGATTTAAAGTCAGTGGTAGGTATGTTTGTAAACACATTAGCTCTTAGAAACCAACCAAAAGGTAGTAAGAGTTTTATAGACTTCTTAACAGAGGTAAAAGAAAATATTATAGACGCTATAAAAAATCAAGATTTTCAATTTGAAGAGCTAGTGGATAAGTTGAGATTAGATAAAGATTTAAGTAGAGCTACGTTATTTGATACAGTACTGTCACTTCAGAATATGAGTATAGATCTAAGGGGTATAGAAGATTTAGAAATTATACAATACGAGTTTGAAAACAAGACATCCAAATTTGATATTAGCATAGATGTAGTGGAGAAAGAAGATAATATCAAATTTAGATTGCAATACTGCACAGATTTATTTAAGCAAGATACAATTATACGCTTGAGTAAGCATTTTATAAATATACTAAATGAGGTGTGTAGCAATCCAGAAATAAAGCTGAAAGATATAGATTTAATATCAGAAGACGAAAAGAAAAATATATTAGCACTACTAGATAATAAAAGAGTTAGCTACCCTAAAAAGATAACAATACATGAACTATTTGAAAAGCAAGCACAAAAACATCCTCGGAAAATCGCAGTTGTATGTGGAATAGATACATTAACATACAATGAGCTTAACAAGAAATCAAATAGACTAGCTAGACTAATTAAGACTAGGATATCTAAAAAAGATGCTATAGTTGGCATAATGCTTGAAAGATCTACAGATATGATAGTAGCAATATTAGCAGTTTTAAAATCAGGAGGCGGATATTTACCTATAGACACAAGTTTTCCCAATAGTAGGATAGAATTTATGCTAGAAGACAGTAATGCAGAACTTTTAGTAACAGCTAAATCAGTAGACGTGAATAATCTAAAAAAATTAATAGAGACTTTATATATAAAGGAAGCAAATAATCAAGAAATAGATTGCAGTAATCTAAATGAACAAATAAGACAAAGTAACTTAGCATATATAATCTATACATCAGGAACGACAGGAAGACCAAAAGGCGTCATGATAGAGCATAAAAATGTAGTAAGATTATTATTTAACGACAGAAATTTATATGATTTTAATGATAAAGACGTATGGACTATGTTTCATTCATATTGCTTTGATTTCTCAGTATGGGAAATGTATGGAGCATTACTTTATGGAGGTAAACTCATAATAGTACCAAAAGAAACTGCAGTTGATCCAAACTACTTTTTAGAGTTATTACAAACACATAAAGTGACAGTGCTAAACCAAACACCATCAGCGTTTTATAACCTAATAGATACAGATGAAAAACAACCTACAAAAGATTTAGTTTTAAGGTATGTGATATTTGGAGGAGAAGTTTTAAATCCTAGCAAATTAGATACATTTAATAAGAGATACAGTGAAGTACAACTTATAAATATGTATGGTATAACAGAAACTACAGTGCATGTGACATATAAAGAAATTACTAGAGAGGATATAGAAAAAGGAATAAGCAACATAGGTAAACCTATACCAACGTTAAGTTCATATGTCATGGATGAACATATGAATCTTCAGCCTATAGGAGCCAGTGGAGAACTATGCGTTGGAGGAGAAGGAGTAGCAAGAGGTTATATTAATAGAAAAGAGTTAAATGCTAGTAAATTTATAGATAATCCATATATGATTAATACCAAGATGTACAAATCAGGTGATTTAGTTAGATTACTCGATAGTGGAGATTTAGAGTATCTAGGAAGAATAGATAAACAAATCAAGATACGAGGCTACAGAATAGAACTTGCAGAGATTCAAAGCATTCTCTTAAAACATAAAGATATAAAGACAGCTATAATAATTACCAAGGAAATAAAATCAGAAACTAGTATATGTGCATATCTTCAATTTAAAAAATCAATGACAATCAATAATATTAAAGAGTACCTTTTAAAATATTTACCAGAGTATATGATGCCAACATACTATGTAGAGTTAGAAAAAATACCACTAACAAACAACGGGAAAATAGATTATGGCAAATTACCAGAGTCATCAATAACAATTGGTACAGGCTCATTGTATGAGAAGGCTAGAAATCAAACAGATAGAGAGTTAATAAGTTTATACAAAGCTGTATTAGGTGGGAAAGCGGATATAAACATAAATGATAGTTTCTTTGATTTAGGTGGACATTCATTAAAAGCGACTACGTTGATAGCTTATATAAATAAACAGCTTAACGTAAATGTGCCTCTAAAGCAAATATTTATTACACCTACAATAAAAGGATTATCTGATTATATTCAAAACAGTAATAAAAGTAGATATAGAAATATAAAAAAAGCAACACTTAATAATTACTATCCAATATCTTCACCGCAGAAGAGAATGTATTTATTTAACCAAATGAATAGTAGTCAGACTAATTATAATATGCCATGTGTATTAGAGTTAAAAGGAAAAATAGATTTAGAAAATCTATCAAAAGCATTTAAAGTACTCGTAAACAGACATGAATCACTTAGGACAAGCTTCTTACAAGTAGGAGGAGAAATAGTTCAAAAAATACATGATAATGTAGAGTTTGAGGTAGTTTTTAACGAAGTAAAAGATTTAGATAAGGCAATAAAAACATTTATTAGACCTTTTAATTTGAGTATAGCTCCATTGATTAGAGCGTCAGTGATTAAAACAAAACAAGATAAATACTATTTGCTTACAGATATGCACCACATAATATCAGATGGAGTATCTACAGTAATATTAATAAGAGATTTTGCTAGTATATACAATGGTGATGAATTACAAATTCCAGTACTGACATATAAGGATTATGCTATTTGGCAAAATGAATTTACACGTACTATTCAGTTCAGGGGGCAAAAAGAGTATTGGCTAAAACAATTAAGTGGAGAGTTACCTATATTAGACCTTATGACAGACTATGAAAGACCTGAGGTACAGAGCTTTTTAGGCGATAGTATTGATTTTACCATAGATAAAGACAGGCTGAAAAAACTTTATGATATAGCAGAGAGTAGCACAAGTACATTGTTCATGGTGATTATGGCAGTATACAATACGCTACTATACAAATATACAGGACAAGATGACATAATAGTAGCATCTCCGATAGCAGGTAGAGCACATGCGGATTTACAGGATATAATAGGCGTATTTCTAAATACATTGATATTCAGAAATAAACCAGCAGGAGATAAGACATTTAGAGTTTTCTTAAATGATGTAAAAAAGACTTGTTTAGATGCATACGAGAATCAAGATTATCAACTAGAGGACTTAATAGAAGATTTGAAAATAAAAAGGGATAGAAGTAGGAACCCATTATTTGATACGATGTTCAATCTGAGAAATATGGGAGAGTTAAATATAAAGTTAGATGATTTAGAGATATCCACTTATAAAATCAAAGCAGCTACAACAAAACTAGATATAGAACTAGCAGGCTTTGAGCAAAATGATGAACTAATATTCACACTAGAATACCGACAAGACCTATTTAAAGCAGAAACAATGCAAAGGCTAGTAAATGATTTTATAAAAATCATAGATATAGTTACTAACGATATTGATATAAAATTAGCTGATATTGAGGTTGTATCATATAAGCAAAAACAAGATATTATAGAAGATTTTAACGATGATTTAGATGACTTATTCTAGGTAAGGGGTGTAGTAGTGGATAATAAGACAATACAATATGAATTGATAAATTCGCTCAAGGAGCATAGTAATAAAGTGGCAATCGAGTATAAAGGAAAACACATCACATATAAAGAGTTAGACGATAAATCAAATATAGTAGCAAGCTTTATTAAAAACCAAAAAATAAATAAAGGTAGCTTTATAGGTGTAATGATCCAAGATAAAGTTGATATGATAACAACAATACTAGGAATAATAAAAGCAAGATGTGTATTTGTGCCACTAGATAGTTCATACCCTAGTGAGAGATTAGATAGTATGCTAAAGACTTCACAGTTAGAATCAGTTTTTGTATGTGAGGGAAATATGAATAGAATCAATGTAAAGAATACGTTTAATATTTGTAGTGTATTAAACGGAGATGATGTATTTGATTATACTCAGTTCTTTTATAAGCCAGAAGATAAAATATACATATACTTTACTTCTGGTACTACAGGTGAGCCAAAATGCATTTTAGGAAAAAATATAAGCTTACTACACTTCATAAAATGGGAAATAAGAGAGTTTGAGTTAACAAAGGACTTTGTATTTAGTCAACTTACATCACAATGTCACGATCCATTTATGAGAGATGTATTTGTTCCTTTATGTATTGGAGCTAAAATATGCATACCTAAAGATAGAAGTTTAATATTAGATTCAGATAGTCTAACAAATTGGATAAATGATAAGCAAATAAGTTTAATACATTGTACACCAAGTCTGTTTAAGATATTCAATCATGATGATATAAAAGAAACTGACTATGAAAGTCTTAAATACATACTACTAGCAGGAGAGAGAGTACAGTCATGTGATATAGACAAGTGGTATGGTGTATTTGATAATAGAATAAACCTTATCAATTTATATGGTCCTACTGAGACAACACTAGCAAAGCTTTTTTATAGGATAAAAAAAGAAGATAGCAAAAGAGAAAATATACCTATAGGAAAGCCAATAAGTGGCGCTAAAGCAATAATCCTTGATAAAAATATGAAAATTTGTACTGAAGGGAAAACAGGTCAAATCTATATCAGAACACCATATAGAAGCTTTGGATATTTTAAAGACGAAGAAAAGACAAAAGAGAGATTCATTGTCAATCCATTTAACAATAATGATGAAGACTTAATATACAAAACTGGAGATTTAGGGAGATTGGACGCAAATGGTGATATATTGTTTGAAGGTAGAGTTGATAGGCAGATAAAAATCAGAGGTTTTAGAGTAGAGCTAAGAGGTATAGAAAACACATTGATGAATCATGAGCATATACAAAACGCAGTAGTGGTATATAAAAGTGTTCATAGCATAGAAAAATATATTTGTGTTTATATAGTAAAGTATAAAGACAGCAAAGCTACAGTGCAGAATGTGAAAGATTATCTGAAAACAAAGCTACCTAGCTATATGATACCATCTTATATTATGTTTTTAGATAAAATACCTATAAATAACAATGGTAAAGTTGATTATAGAAATCTACCAGATTTTATAGCAGAAGACAAGAGATACATGAGAGCACAAACACCATTAGAGAGGAAGCTACAGGAAATTTTTGAGCATGTGCTAGAAGTAAAGCAAATAAGCGTTGATATGGGATTTTTAGATATAGGGGGACATTCTCTAAATGCAATGAAAGTTATATCAAAAATTTACAGTGAGTTAGGTGTAAATATAAGCTTAAAAGAGATATTTGACAACCCGACAATACAGGAGCTTTCAAGAATTATAGTAAGCTATAAAAGTGAAGAGGTAAATGCTATAAAAACAGCAGAAAAAAGAGAATATTATCCTACATCTTCAGCTCAAAAAAGGATGTTTGTATTAAATAAAATAGGAAACAACTCTATAAATTATAATATGCCAATGGTATTTGAAATAGATGGAGAACTAGATAAAGATAAATGTCAAATTGCTATTAATCAGATTATAAAAAGGCATGAAATACTAAAAACAAGTTTTGGATTAGTTGATGGAGAGCCAGTTCAGATAATAAATGACAATATAAAATTAGCTGTAGATTATAAAGAAATAGAAGAAAGTAAAGTAAACGAGCTTATAAAAGGATTTATCGAACCATTTGATTTAAATATAGCGCCATTACTTAGAGTCAATATACTTAAAGTAAAAAGTGACAGATACTATTTACTAACAGATATGCACCATATTATTATGGATGGAATATCTAGAAGGATATTAGTATCTCAATTTTGCGAATTTTATCAAAGTTTATACAATGACGAGATACCAAAACTTCAATATAAAGATTATGCTATATGGCAAAACGAGTATATTAAAACAAATGAATATAAAAAACAAGAACACTACTGGATAGAAAAGTTCAATGGAGAAATTCCAGTACTAAATATAGCTACAGATTTTAAAAGACCAACGAAATTGAACGCTAAGGGAGATACAATAAGCTTTGAAATCAATAAAGATATTACAGCTTCATTAAATATACTTGCAAGGAGAAATAAATCAACTTTGTACATGGTACTGTTAAGTGTGTTTAACGTTTTATTATATAAATATACAAATAACCAAGATGTAATCATAGGAACACCTATTTCAGGAAGAGGTAAAGATAACCTAGATAATATGCTAGGTATGTTCGTAAATACATTAGCAATGCGAAATTTTCCTAGTGGTGATAAAACATTTGTTGATTTCTTATTAGAAGTTAGGAAGAATGCACTCAGTGATTTTGAAAATCAAGATTTTCAATTTGATGAACTTATAGAGAAGTTAAAATTAAAGAGAGATTTAAGTAGAAATCCTTTATTTGATGTGATGTTTGTATTACAAAACATGAAACAAAGGGACTTTCAGTTAGAAAACGTAGATATAAGACCATATAAGACAAGTAATAAATCATCTAAGTTTGATATATTGTTAAATGCAGTAGAAGATGATAATAGAATCCAATGTATGCTTGAGTTCAGGACTGATATTTTTAAACGAGATACAATGTATAGATTAATAGTTCACTTTAAGAACTTAATTAGAGATGTAGTACATAATCCAAACAAAAAATTAAAAGATATAAAGCTGATAAATCAACAAGAGTTTGAAATTATTCACGGTTTTAATACAAGAAGTGAAGTCTCATTAAAATGTATTCATGAAATATTTGAAAGCCAAGTTGAGAGTAAAGAAAAAGAAGTCGCAGTAGTAGATAATAACAGTCAAATAACATATGGCAAACTAAATTCTAAAGCAAATAGTTTGGCCAGATTATTAATATCAAAGGGAGTAAGGAAAAATACAGTAGTAGCAATGCTGATAGATAAGTCAATAGATGCAGTAATAGGAATTTTAGGGATATTAAAAGCAGGGGCAGGTGTGATGATTATAGATAAAGAATTACCTGAAAAGAGAGTTGCCCATATGCTAAAAGATTCAAAGGCTGTAATCCTTTTAACAAAAGAAAAAAGAGATGTTAGAGATATTAGGACTTTAGCGTTGAATGATGTTGATTTTAAAAAATATGATAGTAGCAATATAAGGATGGAATATAATGCGTTAGACTTATTGTATATGGTGTATACATCAGGAACTACAGGCTTACCAAAGGGAGTTATGGTAAACCATAGAACAATCGTTAATCTATTACACCATCAAAACACAAACACCAATATAGACTTTAAAAACAACAGAGTAGCACAGTTTGCATCACTGAGTTTTGATGTATGCTATCAAGAGTATTTTTCTACACTGTTGAATGGAGGAAAACTTTATGTAGTAGACAAGCATACAAAGAATGATATCAATAAATTTATGGAGTATTTAGGGAAAAATAAAATCCAGATAGCAATGCTACCAACAGCATATTTTAGGTTATTGTCTAATTACGATATGTATATTTACAAGATACCTGAGAGTTTAGAGCATATAATCGTTGCAGGTGAACGGTTAGTTATCACAGAGAAGATCATAAGCTTTTTAAGAGATAAAGGGATATACCTTCACAATCATTATGGTCCTAGCGAAACACATGTAGTCACAACTTATACTATAGATTATGAGAAACCTCTAGAAGTATTACCACCTATTGGAAGACCAGTTGTGAATACAAACATATTGATTTTGAATGAAAATGACAGTATCCAACCCATAGGTGTAGCAGGTGAGCTATGCGTAGCTGGTGACTTTTTGAGTAGGGGCTATACAAATAACAAAGAACTTATGAAACAGAAATTTGTCATCAATCCATATGACAAAAATCAAATGATGTATAAAACAGGAGATTTAGCTAGGTGGTTATGTGATGGAAATATTGAATATTTAGGGAGAATAGATAAGCAAGTTAAAATACGAGGATACAGAATAGAGCTAGGAGAAATAGAAAACATATTGGAAAAACACTCTAAAATAGACCAAGCAGTAGTTGTAGCAAAAGAAGATGACGATATGAACAAATTTTTGTGTGCATACATTATCAAGAAGAGTAATATTTCAAATAAAGAGATTAAGAGCTATTTGAATCAAAGATTACCAGAGTATATGATACCAGAGTACGTGATAGATATAGAGAGTATCCCTACAAATAAGAACGGTAAAATAGAGAAAAGTAAATTGCCAGAGCCATTAAAGAAAGTAAATGATAATGGTTTTATTATAGCTGAGACTGATATGGAGAAACAATTAGAAAAACTATGGCAAGAAGTACTAAAGACTGATAGCAAAATAAGTATAAACGATGATTTCTTTAAACTTGGAGGACATTCTTTGAGAGCTATAGCATTATCAGCTCAAATCTATGAGATACTTAATATAGAGATACCACTTACACAAATATTTAAAGCTCCCTCGCTAAAAGAAATGGCAGAATATCTAGAAGGAGCAACCCAAGATATATATAGACAACTTATTAGTACACCAAAAAAGGAGTATTATAAATTGTCATCTGCTCAACATAGGATGTATGTATTAAATCAATTACATAAAGATAGTACAGCATACAACATGCCTTTTGCAATCAAAATTAAAGGTGAATTAGACATAAATAAACTAGAGAATGTATTTAAAGAACTTATAAAAAGGCATGAAAGCTTTAGGACAAGTTTTTTTATAAAAGAGACACAGCCTATCCAAAAAATATATAAATCTGTGAACTTTAGAATAGAGTACAATGAATATGATAAAGAGCAAGAAGTCATGGACAGTTTTATTGAACCTTTTGATTTAAAGAAAGCGCCATTATTGAGAGTAAAAACAGTAAAACTACAAGATTCATACCTATTGCTAATAGATATGCACCATATCATAGCAGATGGTGTAAGTCTAAAAATACTGGTAGAAGAATTTACAAGGCTTTATAATGGGGATGATTTACCAAAGTTAGAGTATCAGTATAGAGATTACTCACATTGGCAAAACAAAGTGTTTGACTTAAATATGTTAAAAGCTCAAAAAGAATATTGGAATGAAGTTTATACTAAAGAAATACCGAAACTTAATCTTCATAGAGATTATAATAGAAAAATAGCTACAGAGAAAATAGGAGATAACTATAAATTTAGCATAAGTGGCGAACTGAAGAATAAATTAACTGAATTAGCTAATCAGAATAATTGCACATTATATATGGTGTTATTATCAGCGTACAGCATTTTACTACATAAATATTCGAATCAAAACGATATAATAATAGGTTCTCCTATATCAGGAAGACATAATGTAAAAGTACAGAATATTATAGGTATGTTTGTAAACACATTAGCACTAAGAAATTATCCAGATGGTAAAAAAACATATAGACGATACCTATCAGAAGTAAGAGAGAGTACATTAAAAGCATATGAAAATCAAGATTATCAATTAGAAGAGTTAGTAGATAAATTAAACCTAAAGAGATCGTATCATGAAAGCATATTATTTGATACTATGTTTACATTACAAAATATAGATTTTGAGGATATTAAGCTAAATGGCCTAGAGGTAGAGATTCAGGAATATGACAATAAAACAGCTAAGTTTGATATATGCTTAGATGCAGTAGAAGCAAAAGGGATTTATTTTATTATCCAATATGATAGTGGATTATTTAAAAGAGACACTATTATAAACATGAGTAATCATCTAGTGAATATAATAGACAATATATGCACGAACCAAGATATAAGAATAGAGGACATAGATGTACTAAGTGAACAAGATAAAAGCAGAATACTAGGGTTTAATCGCAAAGAAACTAAAGATGGTAGCACATTAATACATCAAGCATTTCAGAGACAAGTTAAATCTTATCCAAACAATATAGCACTTGTATACGAAGATGAATATTTGACATATTTACAGCTAAACAGAAAAGCAAATATATTAGCTAGAGAGTTACTAAAACAACATCAGATAGGTGATGTTGTTGGGATAATAACAGAGAAATCAATAAATATGATTGTGAGTGTATTATCAGTACTTAAAGCTGGGCTTACTTATGTACCAATAGACATTGATTATCCTATAAAAAGAATAAAGCACATATTAGATGAAATCAATATAAACACTGTGTTAATTAGTAATAAAGCAAAAAAGAGAATTAAGCTAGATTGTAAAATTGTTAATATAGATGAGTTTGAATACAGAGGAAAAGACAAAGACTTGGACAAATTGGTGCCAGATGATACTCCTGCATATATAATTTACACATCTGGAACAACAGGTAAGCCAAAAGGTATAGTTACAGAGCATAAAAGTGTTATGAACTATGTAAATGTATTCAATAGAAAATTTAGCCTTTGTGATAAAGACACAACACTTCAACAGGCATCATTTACATTTGATGGCTTTGTAGAAGAAGTATTTTCTATGTTATCTATTGGAGGAAAAATAGTCTTACCGAGAAATGAATATGTAAAGGATGTAAAAAAACTTAGAGAGCTAATAGTTAATAATGAAGTGAGCATACTTAGCTGTTCTCCATTGATATTAAGTCAACTAAATGAACTAGAAGATATGACGTGCGTGCATACATTTTTAAGTAGTAGCGACGTATTGAAGAGAGAGTATATTTTAAATATTATAAAATATTCAAAAGTATATAACATGTACGGTCCAACAGAGGCTACAGTTTGTACTACTTGTTATGAGTGTACAGATGAAGAACAAGAGAATATACCAATAGGAGCGCCCCTTGCAAATTATCAGGTGTATATATTAGATTCAAATTTAAGACAAGTACCAATAGGAGTAGCAGGAGAAATATTCATATCAGGAGTTGGAGTAGCAAGAGGGTATATAAACAATAATGAACTAACTAATGAAAAATTCATAAATAATCCATTTGATAACCGATATAAAATGTACAAAACAGGAGATATAGGGTTGTGGAGATCAAATGGGATGATAGAGTATATAGGAAGAAAAGATTCTCAGGTAAAAATTAGAGGCTACAGAGTTGAGATAAATGAAATAGAAAATCAAATACTTGGTAGTAAGCTTGTAAAAGAAGTGTTCGTCCAAGCTAAGAAAGATGAAGATCAAAATTATCTATGTGCATATGTTACTACAGACCAAGAGATAACAGTAAAACAAATCAGAGAGTATTTAAAAGATAGATTACCAGAATATATGATACCGTCTTACTATATGACTAATGACAAAATGCCACTCACTTTAAATGGAAAAATAGATAAAAAAGCACTCCAAGAATTTGTAAGTTTACCAATGGGAGTAGAGTTTGAAAAACCAAGTAATGAAGTAGAAAAAAGGGTTGCAGAGTTGTTTCAGAGAGTATTAAAAATAAAAGAAGATATATCTATAAATGATAGTTTCTTTGATTTAGGCGGCAACTCACTAAAACTAGTAGAATTAGCAGCATGTGTAAACAATGAATTAGGTATACAAATACCACTAGCCACCATAATAGAGAATTTAAAGGTAAAAGAACTTGCACAATACCTAATCAGTGATTTCAAAAAAAATTCACAAGGTGAGTTTGTCATATTTAATGAAAACAGTAAAAACACTATATTTTATTTTCCACCAGTTACAGGTTTTGGATTGATATTTAATGACTTTGCAAAAGAAATGATATATAATAAATTGGTAGCATTTAACTTCATAGAGACAAAAGATAGAGTTAAAAAGTATATAAATATAATTAAACAAACTAAGCTAGAAGGCTCATATACCCTAGTTGGATATTGTATGGGAGGAAGGCTAGCATTTGAAGTAGCAAAAGAGTTAGAAAAACAAGGTGAAATAGTCAAGGAGTTGATTATACTAGACAGCTATAGACAGTTAGAAAAGCCTCTATATCTGAAATACGATGTTAGTGAGTATTCGGCAGAATTAGCTATTAGTATAGAGAAAGACAGGCGATACGAGTTCTTTAAAGATGACATCATAGCAAAAGCAAGAGCTTATTATCAACATAGCATAGAGTTGATAGATGGCGGAGTGATAGATGCAGATATATATTTAGTGACATCTGAAGAAGCGACTAAAGAAGAGATAGATATGAAAGGTTGGAGAGATGCTACAAGAGGTAACTATGTGGTGTATGAAGGTAAAGGAAGCCATAACGAAATGATAAATAAACTCAATGCAAATCTTATAACAGATATAATAAATAGAAAGTAGGAGCGATGATGAATAAAGTAAAGTTGTTTTGCATTCCGTATGCAGGGGGGTCAGCAAATATATATAAAACATGGAATGAGTATTTTGGTGATAATGTAGAAATAAATCCTTTAGAATTACCAGGGAGAGGTCGCAAATTTGGAGAAGAACTTTGCGATGAACTAAGAAGCATAGCAATTGATTTTTATCACGAAATAAAGCATAAGCTAAATAGCCCATATATTATTTTTGGACATAGCATGGGAGCTACAATAGCTCATGAACTAGTACATTATATATCAAAGCAGGATATATTACTTCCAGAGTATCTTATAGTATCTGGAAGAAAGAACCCATTAGAAGAAAGAATAGATTTTATAGCTGATTTACCAGAAGATGAATTTAAACTAAAAATAAAGAGTAAAGGTGGAACACCAAAACAATTTTTTGAGAACACTGAGTTATTGGAGTTATTTTTACCAATACTAAGAAATGATTTTAGGTCAGTAGAAAAGTATAAGTATGACCACCTTACTAAATTAGATACAAAATTAGTAGCGCTTTATGGGAGTGATGAGGATATAAGTAGCGAGGATATAAATAAATGGGCAAAATTCACAACAAGTGAGTTTGATGCATTTGAAATAGAAGGAGATCACTTTTTTATAAATCAAAACACCAAGCAAGTAGCATCGGTTATAGACAAATTAGTTAATGGTCTAAGGAAGAGGAAATTAGGATAGGACCTCTTTATCATAAAAAATATTTACATAATGGCTAAAAAATGATTAATTGAACCACATGGTTTAATTAAGAAAAATTATAATTTTTCACAAAACCGATAAAGATAAAGGAGTGTAAGTTATCATGAAAAGATACAATCTAACACACCCACAAAAGAGAATTTGGTATACTCATAAACTGTATGAGGGAATACCCCTCAATAATATAGGGGGTAGCCTTGCAATATATGAAAATCTAGATGTAGAAGCTATGAAACGGGCTATTAATAAAGTAATACAAATAAATGATGCAATTAGGTTGAGGATAGTAGAAGAGGATGATATAAAACAGTATGTAGCAAAATACGAATACGAGTACATTGATTATGTTGATTTCACGAAAGAAGAAAGTCCACTAGATTCGTACAAATCGTGGGTAAATAGTATATATAAGGCACCATATATACTAGAAAACAATCCGTTATATTATTTTGCAGTATACAAAATAAGTGATAAACAGATGGGTGTACTAGTAAAATTACACCACATAATAGCAGATGGATACGCTAACTATATGATAATAAAAAAACAGTTAATAGATATATATAATAGCATTGTAGATAGCAATAATTATGAAACAAAAGCAATGTCGTATATAGATTTTATTGAAAAAGAAGATCAATATATAAATAGTGATAAGTTTATTAAAAACAAAGCGTTTTGGGATAGCAAAATAAAAAATATATCAGAGGAATTTTTACAGAAGATTTCAAGAAATGTAAAAGCAAATAGATTAGAGTTACCTTTAGGAGATATAGAAAACAAAGTATTAAAGAACTTTATCGATAATAAATATTCGTTACTTGAAGTGTTTACTGGATTACTTGGAATATATCTATATAAAACTACCAATAAAGAAGTTATAACGATTGGAATGCCTGTACTCAATAGGTCTGGGTTTAAAGATAAAAGCACAGTGGGTATGTTCGTAAGTACCATGCCATTTATCTTTAGAGTAGATAAAACTTTGTCTTTTAGTGATTACTTGATTCAAATAAGAAAAGAATTAAAGAGACATTTTAGAAATCAAAAATATCCTTATGATATTATGGTGAAAGATAGTAAAATCACTGAACATGGCTATGATGGATTGTTTAATATCAGCCTAAATTATTATAATATCTTGCAAGAAGAATCAATGGATGGATTGAAGTTTAAATTACTAGAAGCATTTAATGGATATCAGGCATATGACATGCAAATAATAATTAAACAGTATGAAAATATAAGTATATGTGTTGATTACAAAGTAGATAAATACAAAAAATCATATATAAAAGAGATGTTTAGTGTACTAACATACATATTAGAGCAAGTAGATAATGATAATTTAAATATAAGAGATATAAAACTAGTAAATGATGAAAGCAAATTTTTTAAACTCACAAAAAGTTCATATCCAAAAGAAAAGTCAATAATAAAACTCTTTGAAGAACAAACATTAAAAACACCTCATAGCACAGCAATAATAGATAAAGAAAGAACTTTAAATTACAAAGAACTAAATCAAAAAGCAAGCAAAATAGCTATCTATCTATCAAGTAAAGGTATTAAAAAAAGAGATGTTATCGTTATAATGGGAAGACATCAAGCAGAGCTAATAGTATCTATTTTAGGAGTATTAAAACTTGGAGCAGTTTATTTACCAATAGATTATAACTATCCTATAGAGAGAATAAAATACATGATAGCAGATTCAGGGGCAAAGCTTATATTATCTAATGTAGACACAGATAAGAATTTTGGGATAGACGCTATAGATATAAAGGAGATTTTGAAGAATCAGCCTAATAAAGATTTTAATACAGATACTACATCAAAAGATTTAGCCTATATTATTTATACATCAGGTACTACAGGCAAGCCTAAAGGAGTAATGATAAATAATCAAAGCTTAATAAACTATATAACATTTGCAGCTAAAAACTATTTAGATAAAGATAAAAAAGAAGTATTTGCATTTTATTCTTCTATAGCATTTGATTTAACTATCACATCGTTGTTTACTCCGTTAATATCTGGTAACCAGATAGCTGTATATGATGAATTAGATAACGAATATTCTTTATTAAAAATATTTGAAGATAAAATAGCAACAGTCATAAAACTTACTCCGTCACATTTAGCTATAGTGAATATATATGATATAAAAAGCTCCTCAATTAAAAAGATGATAGTTGGTGGAGAAGATTTAAAGTCAGATTTAGCCCATCAAATAAGTGAAAAATTTGATCATAAAATAGAAATATACAATGAATATGGTCCTACAGAAGCTACAGTAGGATGTATGATCTATAAATATAAACAAGAAGATAAGGCAGATTCTGTTCCTATAGGGACAGCTATTGATAATGTTAATGTGTATGTACTTAATGAAGAGTTAAATATAGTGCCAAAAGGAGTAGTAGGTCAAATATATGTGTCAGGAGATTGTTTATCTAGTGGATATTTAAACAAGCCTCTTATAACACGAGATAGATTTATTGACAGTCCATTTGAAAAGGGGAAACTGTTATATAAGACTGGAGATTTAGCTAAGTATCTAGAGGATGGTAACATTATTTATAGTAAAAGAATAGACAACCAGGTAAAGCTTAGAGGATTCAGAATAGAATTAGAGGAAATACAGCAGTGTTTAATGCAAAATAAAAACATTAAGCAGGCTATAGCATTAATAATAAATAATAATATAACAGCTTTCGTGGTTGCTGATGACTATAATGATACAGAAATCATAAAAACTCTCAAAGAATATATACCAGAATATATGATACCTAAGCAGATAATAAATCTTGAGAGTTTACCGTTAACTATTAATGGAAAAATAGATACAAAGGCATTAACTAAATATAATATAAAGTCTTTATCTGATGCAAATATTTCATACAATAGTAATCTAGAAAAAACGCTTTTAGACATTATAAAAGAAATAATGGATATAGAAGTTACTA
Organism: Abyssisolibacter sp. ZYX002; assembly: GCF_056892235.1. Classification (NCBI taxonomy): domain Bacteria; kingdom Bacillati; phylum Bacillota; class Clostridia; order Eubacteriales; family Clostridiaceae; genus Abyssisolibacter; species Abyssisolibacter sp. ZYX002. Next base: position 89,107 of record NZ_JARMXH010000006.1, on the reverse strand, counting down.
TAGAAGATAATTACTACCAGATTGGTGGAGATTCAATAAAAGCAATACAAATCTCCTCAAAATTAAGAGCAAGAGGATATAGTTTAAGGCCAAAAGATATGCTTGAAAATGGTTTGATAAAAGACATAGCACTAAAAATAAAGCCTCTAAATGAAGAAATATATATAGAGCAGGGATTGGCTAGAGGAAAAGTAGAAAAAACCCCGATATTACATTGGTTTTTCAATAATAAATTTGAAGATATAAATCATTACAATCAGATCCTAGCTGTAAGGCTAGATAAGCCTCAAAGCAATGATAAAATAATAAAAGTAATCAAAGAAATAATAAAAACTCATGATTCATTTAGGATAAATTATGATAAACATAGAGATTCACTTTATTATAACAACAATGTAATAGATGATGATATGGTGTATCAATACAATATGGTACATATGCCTAGTAGCAATCATTCCAATGAAATAAATAAGAGGATAAATGGTTTAAACTCTAGTTTTAATATTGAAAAAGGTGCATTAATTAGAGTCGGAGTTTTTGATATAAAAGAGAATGAACAAATTGTGTATTTTATAGTTCATCATATGGCAATAGATGGGGTGTCGTTTAGAATATTAATAGAAGATTTTTTTGATGGGCTTAATCAACTAAATACTAAACAAACAGTCAAGTTACCTAGCAAGACTCATTCATATCAAAGATGGGCAAAGGAGCTAATAAGGTACAAAGATAACCAGATTAACGAGAATCTTGAATATTGGAAAGATATAAAGATAGAAAAACCACAAAACTACCATAAACAAATAGTAAATAGTGTGCAGAGAGTTTATGACAACATAAAAACAAAGGATTTAATAGAAGGAACAAGCGACATATATTCAATGAATGTAAAAGAGGTGTTAATATCAGCACTAGTTATGGCATTAGCAAAAAAGGATCAGAAAGATGAGGTATTAATAGAGCTAGAAGGGCATGGTAGAGAAGATATAGAAGAATTAGATATCTCAAGAACTATAGGATGGTTCACTACTATGTATCCAGTGTGTTTTAAAATGAAGCAAAGTAGCATAAAAGACGTGCTCAGATCTTTAAAAGAACAAATAAGAAGTATACCTAAAAACGGATTTGATTATAGCATAAATAGATACTTAACAGAAAATGAAGTAGATAATAATAGATGTACCAGACTTAACTATCTAGGTGATTTTGATAACGAGTTAAAAGAGTTTGATGTTTATGATTGGGGATTAAGTATAAGTGATAATAATCATTTAACGTCATTGATGGATGTAGACATAATAAAAATCAATGGAGAGCTACAAATAAAAATGACCTTTAATAGTGAAGAAATAACATCTCAGCAAGCTGATAAATTACTAAATAATTATATTTTAAAGCTTGATGAGATATCAAAAGAATGTAAAGATAAAGACACGCGAGAATTCACACCATCAGATTTCGATTCTGTAGACATATCTCAAGATGATTTAGATTTATTGTTTAGTGATGCAGATTAGGGAGTATTTAAAAAGTCATCTAAAGTAACTACGTCAGTAACAATTTGCTATATATATGACACATATTTAGAGAGGTAAGTATAGATGAGAAAAATAGAGGTACATTTAGTTAAAATCAATGATGATATAGACTATAATATAATAAACACATTAGTCAAATTAGTATCTAAAGAAAAAGCAAATAAAATATACAAATACAAGTTTAAGAAAGATCAGATAAGATCAGTGGCAGCAGATGTACTAATAAGGGATATCATTAGTAACAAATTAGATATCAAAAATACCGATATAGAATTTGGATACAATAAATATTCAAAGCCATTTCCTAAAAACTTAGACTTACATTTTAATATTTCTCATTCAGGAGATTATGTAGTAGGGTTAGTAGATAAAGAGCCTGTTGGAATTGACATAGAGTTAATAAAGCCACTTAAAGATAAGATGTCTATAGCTAAATCGTTTTTTAGCGTAGATGAATTTAAATGGCTAGAAAATAAAACTGAAGGAAAAAGATTAAAAGAATTTTATAAAATATGGACTGCAAAAGAGAGCTATGTAAAACTCCTTGGAATCGGTCTATCTAAAAAATCAAAATCATTTACAACACATTTCTCAGATGTGATAACTATATATGATGAAGAAAATCATAAAGAAAGTTACTGTTATCAAAAATTGATAGAAGATAAGTATTACTTAACAGTATGCTTACAAAAAAAAGTAGATAATATTGAATTTAAGACAAGCAACCTACTTGACAAATATATGAAATATAGTAAACTAAAGTAAAAGGAACTATTTGTACTAACAAAATTTAAGGCAAAGGTGATTAAATGAATGATAGTTTAATATTAAAAATAAGTAATGCTTTAGAACACATGAATGCAAATAGTAGGAACTTATCATCTTTGAAAAAATGGACAAAAAAACTTAGAGACATAAATCAGTCACTAAATAACACAAAGCTTTATGATGAGATAAATGATGTGATTTCATCATGTGAAGAAGCTATAGCAACAAAAGACGTATATGTAAGAGAGGGCATAATATCTACTCAATATAAAAAAACAAAAGCTATAATGAAATCTATTTTGCAAGATGAGTTATCTAAACTTCAAAGAGAATTAGAAGAAAGGAATATTGAAGATTTTTGTATTGAGAAAAACAATGGGTATGAGGTAATATTAAAAGGAAGCTTTGATTTATCATATTATCATGAACTTGAGATTATATTTAAAGATGTACAGTTTATGATATGTCCTTGTCAGATTTTTAGCGTAAACAACCTCAGATTAGCAACAAAGGAAGAAATAAAAAATATAACGAATGTTTCAGAAGGATACGAAACCCAAGGTTTCGTGATAGTATTAGAGCATACGTTATGGAATGAAAAATACTTTATAATAGCCAATGAGGTTAAAACTAAATGGAAGACAGTAAAGTACTATAATTGATATTAAAGTTGTATAAAAATGGAGGTTGCCTATATCGTACCTCCATTATTTAATGGTTGTTAAGAAGAGAGGTCTCAAAAAGTGACATTCTAGTGTTAATGTGTTTTTATGTTGGCTTTTATAAAACCATAAGTAAGCCTTGACACTTATATAGAATTGTATTATTATTTAGTCAAGGTACGTACCACAGTACAACAATAATAGTTAGTTATAGATGAGGTGTTATAATGCCAGAGATTATAAAAGGTGATAGAGTTCCTTTATATTATCAACTTATGGATATTATTATAGATGATATAAATAACGGAAAATATAAAGAAAATGACAAACTGCCATCAGAAAGAGAACTGTGTCAAGTATATGATATTTCTCGTGCTACTGTAAGGCAAACCATATTAGAGCTAGAAAAAGAAGGATATGTATACAAACAACATGGTAAAGGGACTTTTGTGTCAGGAGAAAGGTTCAAGCAAGATTTATTAAAAATATATAGTTTTACTGAAGAGATGAAAAAGCTTGGCAAAAAACCTTTTACAAAAGTGTTAGATTTTGCAGTAGTAAGGCTAAACGAGAGAATGGCCAATAAGATGAATATGAAAGAAGGAAGTAAAGTATATAAGATAAAGAGATTAAGGCTTGCTGGAGAAAAGCCTATGATGGTAGAAACGAGCTATATACCATATGATAGATTTATGGGATTAAAGAAAGAAGACTTAGAACAAGAAGCTATGTACGATATATTTATAAAAAGATATAATGCAGTATTTACTAAGGCAGAAGAGAGTTTTAGACCAGTGTTAACTAGAGAAGAAGAAGCTAAACTTTTGAAAAATGTAGTGGATTCGCCTAGTATGATGGTAGAGAGAATAACTTTTGAGGGGAATAATATCATAGAGTACACAGTAAGTATAGCAAGAGGGGATAAATTTAAATATAGAGTAGTGTTAGAAAAATAAATTAACATTGACATATAATAAGAACTAGGGTAAAATTAAAACAACTGATACGTACCACATGACAACATGACAGTAAGTTTGACAAAAAATGAGTAATCTAAGTAAAAACAATAATATGTATTTTTTTAATCAAACTCATAATGACCACATGATGACATAATCATCACTTAAGGAGGAAATGAAATGGAGTTTATAGGATATTCTGATAATAAATTAGACAAATTGGGTGCTAAAATAACTGCGTGTGAGATTTGTAATCAGCCTCAAATATGGAGAGATACATTTCAGAAAATAAAAGACAACAAAAGTATCATAAAAAAATTTTTAGACAGAGCACTTGAGCATAAAGATACTAGAATAATTTTAACAGGGGCTGGGAGTTCAGCGTTTGTTGGAGAAAGTGTAGCATTGTATTTAAATAGCGTATTAGATTATAAAGTAGAAACTATCGAATCAACAGATATTGTATCACATCCAGAGTATTATTTAAAAAAGGATGTACCAACGCTATTAATATCTTGTGCAAGGTCTGGTAATAGTCCAGAAAGTGTAGCAACAGCTAAATTAGCAGAACAAATAATTGACAATCTATACCACTTAGCACTTACTTGTAATGAAGAAGGTGAATTAGCTAAATTCTGCAACAGCAAGAATGATTTAGTTTTATTGATGCCAGAGGAATCTAATGACAAAGGTTTTGCGATGACAGGTAGTTTTACAGCAATGGTATTAGCAAGTTTGCTAATATTTAATTTAGAAAAGCTAGATATATTTAAAGAACATATAAATAGGGTAGCAGATCTAGGAGATAGGATACTAAATGATAGTGTGGATATATTAAAAGAATTATCTATGCAAGATGTTGATAGAATAGTGTATTTGGGCTCAGGTGGAATGAAAGGGTTAGCAAGAGAATCAGCACTAAAAGTGCTAGAGTTAACAAGTGGACAGATAGCTACAACATATGATTCATGTTTAGGATTTAGACATGGTCCAAAATCAATCGTAAATGATAAAACACTATTGATAATATATTTTTCAAACGATAGCTATGCAAGAAAATATGAAATGGATTTTCTAGAGGAGATATCTAATCAAAAAGGTGATCACAAAATCCTGTCTATAACAGGATATGAAGATGATGTAGTCAGAAACAATAGTGACTATTATATAAGCATAGATAGTGACAAAAAAGAATATGAAGACGACATATTTTTACTGTTTGACTATATATTGAATGCTCAGATGCTAGCTGTGTATCAAAGTATAAAGCTTGGTGTTAAGGCGGATAATCCAAGTCCAAGTGGGATCGTTAATAGAGTAGTTAAAGGTGTTATAATACATGAATACAAGTAATTTGGTGATAATATAATATATTACAAAGTCTAATAAAATTAAAGAGAGGTGTTAAATATGCCAAACATATTATGGACAAGAGTCGACAATAGACTGGTACACGGACAAGTAGGAGTAACATGGGTAAACTGGTTAGGAGCTAATTTAATAGTAGTGGCAAATGATGAAGTTGCAGAAGATGAAGTACAGCAAAGCTTAATGGACATGGTTGTTCCAAGTACAGTAGGTACAAGATATTTTACTATTCAAAAAACGATTGATGTAATCCATAAAGCATCAGATGCGCAAAAGATTTTTATAGTTTGTAAAAATCCACAAGATGTTTTAAGGTTAGTAAAAGGTGGGGTACCAATAGACAAAGTAAATATTGGAAACATGCATTACTCAGAGGGAAAAAAGCAAATATCACCAACAGTTTCAGTAGATGAAAATGATATAAACACGTTAAAAGAATTGGATAAACTTGGGGTAAAACTAGATTTAAGAGGAGTACCAGAAGACAAAGGCGTAAACTTGATTGAATTGTTATAGAAGTAATATTGTTTAGAACATTATTACTTCTGTAGAAAGAATGTCAAATAAGACATTCTAATATAAAAAAGTGAGGTGTAATTATGTTAATTAAAGCACTTTTAGTTGCCTTGTGGGCAGGTATAACAGGTATTGACTTATTCAATGGTCTAACTCATATTCACCGACCTGTTGTTACAGGAGTAGTAGTAGGAATTATATTAGGTGATATGAAAACAGGTTTAATTGCAGGAGGTATGCTAGAGTTAGTATGGATGGGTATGGTTCCACTAGCAGGTGCACAGCCACCAAATGTAGTTATAGGTGGTATCATCGGGACATCGTTTGCAATATTGTCTAAGCAAGAGCCAAATGTAGCAGTTAGTATAGCAGTACCATTTGCGTTAGCAGCTCAAGCAGGTATCACATTACTGTTTACAGCTTTTTCACCAGTAATGCATACAGCAGATAATTATGCAAAGAATGCCAATGGAAAGGGTATAGATAGAATCAACTATCTAGGTATAACGATATTATTTATAAGTTATTTTATATGTGCATTCTTACCAGTATATTTTGGAGCAGAGAAAGCAACAGATATAGTAAATCTATTGCCTGCAACATTTATTGAAGGGTTAAAAGTAGCTGGTGGTATGATGCCTGCAATCGGTTTTGCAATATTACTTAAAATAATGTTAAAGAAAGAATATGTTGCTTTCTTGATAGTTGGATTTATTTTAGTTACATTCTTAAAACTTTCAATTCTAGCAGTAGCTTTACTAGCAACAGCAATAGCATTATATGACTATTATCAAAACAAACCTAATGGACCTAAAGCTGGTAATAAGGAGGTTAGAACAGATGGCATCTAATACTTATGTAGATAGTTCAAAGAATAAAGTTATAACTAAAAGAGATCTTAACAAGATGGCGTGGAGATCTTTATTATTACAAGCATCATTTAATTATGAGAGAATGCAAGCAGCAGGATGGTTATATAGTATATTACCAGGACTTAAAAAGATTCATAAAGATAAAAAAGATTTATCATCCTCAATGCAAGCACATATGGAATTTTTCAATACACATCCATTTTTAGTTACATTTATTATGGGTATAGTAATAGCAATGGAAGAAGCAAAAGAGAGTGTTGACAGTATAAGAGGTATAAAAATTGCAACAATGGGACCATTAGGTGGTATAGGGGATGCACTATTTTGGTTGACATTACTACCAATAGCAGCAGGTATTGGAGCGTCATTGGCAATAGATGGAAATGTAGCTGGGCCAATAATATTTTTATTAATATTTAATATATTCCACTTTGGAATTAGATTTGGTTTAATGCATTATGGCTATAAAACAGGAGTTGGAGCAATAGCAAAACTTAAAGAGGGTACAAAGCACGTTTCACATGGTGCATCAATTATAGGTATATCAGTAGTAGGAGCTTTAATAGCTTCATACATTAGCCTTAGCACACCTTTAGTAATAAAAGCAGGTAAAGCATCAGTAGCCTTGCAAGCTGATGTATTAGACAAAGTAATGCCGAAGATGCTACCATTTGCTTACACAATGTTAATGTATTATTTAATCAAGAAAGGATTATCACCAGTTAAACTTATAGGACTTACAATAGTAATAGGAGTTATAGGTAAATATTTAAGTATATTATAAGCTATTTAGGGAAATTAGATTAGTATAGAGTATTACGCTAATATGTGCGCTCATCTTACGTGTTACAATTATACTAATTTATATGCCCTTGGGGCTACTTAGGAAATAAAATTTCTGAGTAAGCCCTTTAAAATTATAGAAATAGGAGAGTAAATATGTTAGGGATAATTATATGTGGACATGGTAACTTTGCAACAGGCATTAAATCTTCACTAGAACTAGTAGTAGGAAAACAAAACTATTTAGAAGCAGTAGATTTTATTAAATCAGATTCATTAGAGAACTTAGAAAATAAGATAGTAAGTAGCATGGACAAAATGGATGTAAACGGATACTTGTTTTATACAGATTTACCAGGAGGTTCTCCATTTAAAAAATGTGTAGAAATATCATTAAAAAACAGTAATTCGGAGGTGGTAGCAGGTACAAATATACCTATGATATTGGATATTATTTTTGAAAGAGATAATGTTGATGCAAATAGCTTAATGAAAAAAAGTATAGAGGTTGGAAAAGAGCAAATAGTTACATTTAAGCTGAATAAAAAGAATAAACAGATTGATGAAGATGGGATATAGGATGCTTAATAAATATCAGTAACCACAAGACCCACAAAGATAATGTAAAGAATATATGAGCAATCAATAAAGTAACAAAGAAGCATATCCGTTTTTCTGGAGAAGCGACTTTAGAGTGCTTATTTCTACAACACTTTAATATTAATCATTAGAAATAAGGACTATACTAAGCAGTAAGAAATTAGGATAGGCTTCTACCAATAGGTAGTGAGTAACCAAAACTATACGTTTTTATCTCACAAAGCATTACCCAAAAGAGAGATTTCATTAAGTTTTAAGTCAATAAAAAGGAGTGAGAAGAGTATGTATTTAGTATCAACACGACAAATGTTATTAGATGCACAAAAGCATGGATACGCTGTGCCAGCATTCAATATACACAATCTAGAAACAGTACAAGCAGTAATAGAAGTAGCAAATGAGATGAAATCACCAATAATATTAGCTGCAACACCTGGTACAATAAAGTATGCAGGAAGAGAGTATTTACAAGACATTTTGGAAGTTGCAGCAAAGAACTCCAAAATACCAGTATCATTTCATTTAGATCATCATGAAGAGCTTGATGACATTAAAAGATCAATAGATATAGGATGCAAATCAGTAATGATAGACGCATCAAAACATTCATTTAAAGATAATATAAGATTAGTTAAGCAAGTTGTAGATTATGCACATAGATTTGACGTAACAGTAGAGGCAGAGCTCGGTAAGCTAGTTGGGCAGGAAGACAATATAGTAGTAAGCGAAAAATCGAGCGAATTAACAGATCCTAAGTTAGCAAGAGAATTTGTGTACAAAACAGAGATAGATTCGCTTGCAGTAGCTATAGGAACTGCACATGGATTGTATAAATCAGAGCCTAAGCTTGACTATGAAAGATTAACAGCTATAAATAATGAAGTAAATGTACCATTAGTACTACATGGAGCTTCAGGAGTGCCTACTGAAAGTGTAAAGAAATGCATAAGATTAGGGATATGTAAAGTAAATATAGCAACAGAGCTAAAGATACCATTTGCAAATGCAATAAAAGAGTATTTTAAAGACCATCCAGATGCCAGTGATCCAAGAAAATATCTAATACCAGCAAAAGAAGCGATGAAAGAGATTGTAAGAGAAAAAATAATCATGTGTGGTAGCAATGACAGAGGGTAATATGATTACAACAATAACGCTAAATGCGTCAATAGATAGGAACTATGTATTAGATGAATTTACAGTAGATAAAATATTTAGATGTGAAGATTTTAGTGTAGTACCTGGTGGTAAAGGGATAAATGTATCAAAGGTGCTATCACAGCTGGGAGAAAAGGTATGTTGCTTAGGATTCATTGGAGGGTATACAGGGACATTTATAAAAAAAGAGTTAGAAAAACAAGATATAACTACTAAGTTTACTACTATAGATGAAGAATCTAGAACATGTATTAGTATAGTATCATCCGATGGAAGTCAAACGGAGATATTAGAGAGAGGTCCAAAGGTAAATGAAAGAGAGTTAGAGAGTTTTTTATCAACGTATGATAAAATTCTAGATAAATCAAGTATAGTAGTTGCGTCTGGGAGTATTGCGCAAGGAATAAATACAGAAATATATTATGATTTGATAAATAAAGCAAAAAATAAAGGAGTAAAGTTTATACTTGATACAAGTTCAAAATATCTTATCAAAGGTATAAAAGCAAAACCTTACTTGATAAAACCTAATAAAGAAGAGCTTGAAGATATCACGGCCACAATCATAAATAACGAGCATGATATAATTAAAGCTAGTAATAAGTTAATAGAAATGGGAGCAGACAATGTAGCTGTATCATTGGGCAAAGAAGGTATGATGTATATAAATAGAGAATACACATATAAGGTTATAATACCAAAAGCAGAGGTTATAAACCCAGTAGGTTCGGGAGATAGCACAGTTGCAGGATTTGTGTACGCATTAGCAAATAATTATAATATAGAGAACTCATTAAAGCTAGCTAATGCTTGTGGTATATCTAACGCTATGAACAAAGAAACTGGCAAAATTAATTCAAAAGTAGTCGAAACATTAATTGGCAAAATAAAAGTGGAGCGTTATAAAAATAACTTTGGGAGGGAGATAAATGAAATTAGTGATTTTTGATATGGATGGAGTAATAATAGATTCAGAGCATATCTACAGTAAATTAGATGAAGAAATATATAAGGAACTTGGCATAAATGTAGAAAAAGCACAGAGAGAATCATTTGTAGGTAAAACTAGCCTAGATGTATGGTCAGATTTACACAAGCGACATTCTTTACATGATAGGATAACAGTGAATGAGCTAATCTTAAAGCAGAGAAAAAAGTATCTTGAAGGCTTAGAAAAAAATGGAGTAAAAATGGTAGACGGAATACTCGATTGGATGAAATACTTTAAAGATAATGATATAACTATGATAATAGCATCATCATCTCCAGAATCAGTTATAAGTTATGTAATAGATAAATTTGGACTAGATAAATATATTGATGGTTTTATCAATGGAGATGAAGTAGAAAATGGAAAACCAGATCCAGAGATATTCTTAAGAGCAGCAGATAAATTTGGGTGTGGATATGAAGAGTGTTTAGTAATAGAAGATTCGTCAAATGGAGTAAAAGCTGCCAAAATGGCTGGTATGAAATGTATTGGATATAAGAATGTAAATTCAGGTAATCAAGATTTGAGTAGTGCAGATTATATTTTTTCAGAATTTAACTCAGAGAATCTAGCCAAAATTATTTAAGCCTTAATCAAAGGAGAACCGTATGAAATACTATATTAAAGCAAGCGAGATATACAGTGAAGAAAAGATACTAAAAAACAACAATCTATTAATAGAAGATACAGTAATAAAGAGTATAAACTATAGCATTACTGAAGATATAGAGATAATAGATTTGACGCAATATAAAGTTCTTCCGGGATTAATTGATATGCATATTCATGGAGTAAATAACTATGATACAATGGATTCTACCTATGAGTCATTAAACGAGATATCAAAATATTTGACGAGAAAAGGAGTAACAGCTTTTTTACCTACGACCATGACAGTCAAATGGGAAGATATATTGTATGCAGTAGATAATATAAATAAAGCTATAAAGCAGGGTGTAGAAGGTGCGAATATATTAGGAGCATATATAGAAGGACCATATATCACAAAAGAGCATAAAGGAGCACAGCCAAAGGAATATATCAGAGAGTTAAATATAAATGATTTAAAAGAACTAATATATAAATCAGATGAGACAATCAAAGTTCTAACAATAGCACCAGAGAAAGAAGGAGCAGAAAGAGCAATAGAGTACCTAACTCAAAGAAATATACAAGTATCAATGGGTCATACAAATGCTACATTTGAGCAAACAGAGCAAGCAATAAAGAGTGGGGCGAAGATAGGAGTACATACATTTAATGGTATGAGAGGATTGCACCATAGAGAGCCTGGTGTAGTAGGGGCGATACTATCAATAGACGATGTGTACGCAGAATTAATAGCTGATACAATTCATGTTCACCCACAGGTAATGAAGATATTAGTAAAGTGTAAAAGTGCAGATAAAATATGTTTAATCACTGATAGTATGAGAGCATCAGGATTAAAAGATGGAGAATATATACTAGGCGGACAAAAGGTAATAGTAAAAGATTCTATACCAAGGTTAAAAAGTGGTTCGCTAGCGGGAAGTACACTTAATCTAATAAATGGAGTAAAAAACATGATAATTCATGTAGGAGTTAATCCTTTAGATGCAGTGCATATGGCATCATTAGTACCAGCTAAAATACTAAAAATGGATGATAAGATTGGAAGTATAAAAGAAAACAAAAAAGCAAACTTCACAGTAATAGACGATGATTTTAATGTTGTGATGACTATTATAGAAGGTGAAATAGTGTATAAAAAATTATAGATGAAAGAGCACATGTTTTATTTAACCAATAACATGTGCTTTTAATTCTGACTAAATTTCTTTTTTATTCATAATAACTATAGAGCTAATCAAAAACATAGATATTAAAATTATAGTTACCATGATATTGTATTTAAGGTCGTGTATTAAATATTGTTTTTCAAGTATAGCTACATTAACAGAGGATAAAACAGCAGGATTAAAGAGCTTGACAGATGGAACAATATTTGTAACCATCATAAGAACTACAAATCCAGCTGCAAAAAATAAACTACCATAATTATTACCAAATATCACGCCTCCAAGAATTAAAGTAGCTATTAGTAGAACTCCAAATATCCATAAGCAGAAAATTGAAAAGGCTAAATTAGTTATATCACAGCTTCCAAAAAAATTAAGAGTATATCCATAACATATAGTAAAACTTAAGATATAAGAAAAGGTCCATAGTAATACTGCCATTGTAAACTTTGATAATATTACAGTGCTACGTTTTAGTCCTTTAGTTAATAAATTTATAAGAGTGCCATTTTTAAGCTCGTTAGAAATCAATCCACTAAACAATATGATAATAGCAATTATACCTATTTGAGATGTATTCTTAAAAAATTGAGACCAAGAATCTAAAACTGTAGGGTTATTAATAGAGATGTTAATATTCTCAGGTAAAAAATTATTAACTATTTCAGGCATAATTTTTGCTATTATAGGACTAACAATACCCACAAATGTAAATAAACTAAGTAGTATTAAGAGCTTAAAGGTGCGTACGTATTCATAAAATTCTTTTTTGATAAAAGTAACGTAAGCTATCATTGAATCACCTCCATGTACAAGTCTTCTAGAGTTTGGTCAAGGATGTGAAAATTTCTTGGTATAATTGATTTTTCTTTTAATTTAGAAAGTGCGATATATGCTAATTCCTGCATATTGCTAGTTTGTAGTAATATAGTATTATCAAATTCCTTTATATTAGCTGAGAGGCCATCTAAGTTTAAACAACTCACAAAAACATTCAAATCATTAATAGAATTGAAAACGATTTTCAATCTATTTGTTGAATTTTCCGATTTAATATTAGAAAGTTTGCCAGATTTAACAATTACACCATCATGTAAAATAGCTATTTCATCACATATTTGCTCAACATCAGATAAAATATGAGTAGAAAATATCACAGTTATATTACTTGATACTTGCCTTAAAATATTAAGGATTTCGTTACGTCCTACAGGATCAAGAGCAGATGTAGGCTCATCACAGATTAATAATTGGGGATTATTAAGCAATGCTTGAGCGATGCCTAATCTTTGTTTCATACCTCTTGAATAGCTAGATATGGGTTTTTTTATACCATCGAGGCCTACAAGTTTTAATAACTCTTTACTCCTTAGTTCTATAGATTTATTAGTCATTCCAGTAATCTTTCCACATATGCTTAAGTATTCAGTTGACTTCATATACCCATAAAACTTTGGAACATCTGGCAAATAACCGATATATTTATTAGTATCATTTTGACCATAAACAACTTTTTCTCCACATACCTCAATACAACCAGAAGTCGGTTTTAACAGTCCTAATATCATTTTCATAGTAGTGGTTTTTCCTGCTCCATTTTGACCTAGAAAACCCAAAACAGTATTTCTAGTTAGAGATAACGACAAATTATCAATAACTTTGTTAGAACCGAATTTCTTAGATAGATTATTTATAGAAAGTATATGCATCAATTATCACCTCTACCAAATGCAAAATATAAAACAGGGCCAAAAATATTGAAAAGTATCACAATAATTATCCACATAGCTCTATTTCCTATTTTAAATATATGATGTTTAAAAATATGAGCCAAAGCGGTTATTTTTAATAATAAGTCAATTATTATTAGTGGAATAAAAAGGTATAAATTATCAATAATTATATCCATACTAGTTCCTCCTTAAAATATCTTTTAACTTATTAACTAAGCTTATATATTGAGGCTCATTTTTAAGACTACCTAGAGCGTTATTTTCTGTAATAGATTTCAGTATATCTATTTTTACTAATTTTTCATCACGAGGAGGAGAAGTGCCTAAATCTAAATCTTCCAACCAATTATCTATACGATTAAAATAAGAGTCTCCATGAAGATTAATAGGGAATAGATACGTACATATATGTACATATTTAGATAACATATCTATTGCTCTTATTTTGTTATGTTGACTAGAATAAGCTATAGCAGAAGATAAATAAGCATTAAGCATTAGAGCAGGATGTAATTTATCAAGGTTAAAAGTACCACAAATAGAAATTATACGGTTGAGAGTTTCTTCAAATTTGGCACCTTTATTTGAGCAGTATGCTAAATAAGTAGACAAATTAGAAACTATTTGCAGCAGATTTGTATAAATACTTACTTGAAAAATCTCATCAGCTTTGCCATTATCACCTAAGATACCGTAAGATTGAGCTAATAAAGTAGTATCATCACTACATGGTTTTAGAGCTCCATCTAGTAATTCTATTACAGTTTTATGTTGTTGTAATTGAAAATTACATATAGCCTCAATTGAATTAGCCTGATTAGATAACCAAACATCCTTGCTGTCATTTTTTATGCGTTTACATAGAGTGATTATTTGACCTAAGATATCTTCCTGCATCATTTTATCAGATGCAAGCATAAAGTGATTAATCAATAGTACACTAATTTGCAGTAACAAAGGAAAACATGAGTAGTACTTTTTTATAATGGTATTACAAGTTTCATATACTTCGCCAAAAGGTTTGTTACTGAAGTCTTTTGAAAGTTTGTTATATAACTTACTGATATCTTCTTTAGACATCTGTGGTTCATAACCAATTAACTCATCAATACTTATATTAAAATATGTGGCGAGTTGTGGTAAAAAGAGAATATCAGGGTAACTATGTCCTGTTTCCCATTTAGATACAGATGCCTTAGAAACACCCATATAGTTTGCCAATTCATTTTGAGTAATACCACGTTCTTTTCTTTTAGTAGAAATAATAGTAGCTATATTGAGCTCTTTCATATCAATCACCTCATATATAATTATACCCTTTCTACAGTGGATAACAATGGATTTGCAGTTAATTTCGGTTGAAAAAATCAACCGTAGAGAAACCATATTATACTTTTACAATTTAACAATTTGAATTTAATGTAATTGGATAATTTGCATATAAAAAACGTCTTGAAATAAACAAGACGTTTTAGTATTACTTTCTCTTTTTCTTATTAAAATCTTTAACTCTCATAGTTTTAGATAAAATCTTCTTTCTGATTCTGATACTCTTTGGTGTTATTTCAACTAATTCATCATCATCAATAAACTCAATAGCTTCTTCCAATGAGAATATAATAGGGGGAGTTAAGATTAATTTTTCATCAGCACTTGTAGAACGAACATTAGTAGCTTGCTTTCTTTTACATGCGTTTATGTCAATATCAAGTCCTTTAGGGTTCATACCTATAATCATACCTTCATATACATCAACACCAGGGCCAATAAATAAAAGACCTCTATCTTGAGCATTGTATAATCCATATGTGACAGATACACCTGATTCAGTAGCTATTAATGAGCCATTTGATCTATGAGGTATTTCACCTTTGAAAGGCGCATATCCATCAAATATGGAGTTCATGATACCAGTACCTTTAGTATCAGTTAAAAACTTAGAACGATAACCTATTAAGCCTCTAGTAGGTATAGAAAATTCCATACGAGTATGACCTATACCATAAGGTTGCATATTGATTAACTCACCTTTTCTAATACCTAACTTCTCTATAACAGAGCCAGTGTATTCATCAGGAACATCAACAGTTACAATCTCCATAGGTTCATGTGTTTTACCATCAACTTGCTTAAACAAAACCTCTGGCCTAGCAACCATGAATTCAAAACCTTCTCTACGCATAGTTTCAATTAATATAGATAAATGAAGTTCACCTCTACCAAAAATCTTAAAAGCATCAGTAGCATCTGTATCTTCAACTCTCAAACTAACATCAGTTTGTAGTTGTCTAAACAGCCTTTCACGGATTTGTCTAGATGTAACAAGATCACCTTCTCTTCCTGCTAAAGGACTGTTGTTAACAGACATTACAATAGACAATGTTGGTTCTGATATTTCCACAAAGTCCAAAGCTTCAGGCTTAGTAGGGTCACATATTGTATCTCCGATAGTAATGTTTTCAATACCAGATAGAGCTATTATTTCTCCAGCTTTTGCAGTATCTACCTCAACTCTACTTAATCCTTCAAAAGACATAAGTTTAGTAATACGAACCTTTTTACTCATTTCAGCATTACTTTTATTTACAATAATAACTTCATCGCCTTTTGATATAGTACCATTAGAGATTTTACCTATACCAATTCTACCAACATAAGAATTATAGTCAATTGTCGAAATCAACATTTGTAGAGGTTCCTCTATATTGCTTGTTGGAGCTGGTATATGCTCAATTATAGTATCGAATAAATCTTTCATATTGTCATTTTGAATACTTGGATCTAACGAAGAAGTTCCGTTTTTAGCTGAAGTATAAACAACAGGGAACTCGATCTGATCATCATTTGCTTCAAGTGAAATAAATAAATCAAGAACCTCATCAACAACTTCTTCTGGTCTAGCTCCAGGTCTATCTATTTTATTAACGCATAGTATAACAGGTAAGTTCAAATTTAGAGCATTTTTCAGAACAAATCTTGTTTGCGGCATAGCCCCCTCAAAAGCATCAACTATAAGAACTACTCCATCTACCATCTTTAGTACACGTTCAACTTCACCACCAAAATCAGCATGACCAGGTGTATCAATAATATTAATTTTTGTATCATTATAAGTTACAGCAGTGTTTTTGGACAATATAGTAATGCCTCTTTCACGTTCCAATGCATTACTGTCCATAACTCTCTCAGCAACTTCTTGATTCTGACGGAAAGTACCACTTTGCTTTAACAGTTCGTCTACAAGGGTGGTTTTTCCATGATCAACGTGTGCAATTATTGCTATATTTCTAATATTCATGCAAATTTTCTCCTTTCGATTACAAACAATACATTATACCATAAAAATCGACATAAAAACAATCTAATTTTAAAATATGCTATACTTTAAATTAACTAACTTTATTATAATTACCAAATATTTAAAAAACATAACTGAAAATGCTAGTCATTTGATATAATAATACTAAGCATCCAATATTTACAAAATCCAAAATATCCATAAAATTAAGGAGGGAGGTAGTTGTACAAGGTTAATGAAATGTGTTTTCTTAACATTAATATCTTGTATAGCAAAACTAATGCGAAACAAGCTTGTAGTATTCATGTGTTTATTATTAATTTTTTCTACACTTAGTTTTACATCACAAGTGACATTAGAAAAGAACAATGACGAGTACATCCTTGGAGTTGGACAGGCAGACATTACAGGACCTTCAGCAGAAATAGTAATGATGGGATATGCGGATTCAAAACAATCTAACAGGGGAATTCATCTTAGACAGCGTGCAAGAACATTCATTATTAAACATCCTCAAACAAGCACATCAGTAGTATACGTTAATGTAGATTTAGGGATGTGTTTTCAGTCCATAAAAAACGGGGTAGTAAATAAATTGGCAGATAAAGGGCATGGAAAGTTATATCATGACAAAAATATAATGATAAATGCTACTCATACACATAATGGACCAGGAGGATATTCTCATTATGGATTATACAATGTATCAACAAAAGGACATATTAAAGAAAATCTAGATGGGATTATAGAAGGAATAACAACATCCATAATAAAAGCTCATAATAACTTAGAAACGGGATATATTGAATATAATAAAGGGATTGTATTAGGTATTAATAAAAACCGTTCATTAGAAGCTTATAATAATAATCCAAAAGAAGAAAGAGAGAAATACAAATATGATATAGATAAAAATATGTATGTAATGAATTTTAGAAATTCTAGTGGAAAATTATTAGGAGTACTAAATTGGTTTGCAGTACACCCAACGTCAATGACTGTAAAGAATTTGCTTATTAGTAGTGATAACAAAGGAACGGCATCATATCTATTTGAAAAAAGTATGAATACTGATTATTCAAAAGACAAAACTTTTGTATGTGCATTTGCTCAAAGTAACTGTGGCGATGCATCTCCAAATCATTCTGAACAAGACCCTAAAAATATACCTGATAAAGGATTAGCCAGAACATATGAAATAGGCAAAATGCAATATGAAGCTGCAAAAAAACTTTCAGATAATGCTACTGATAGATTAAGTGGAGATCTAGCATTTAGACATACTTATTTAGATTTTTCAAATATAATTGTAGATAAAAAATACACTGGTAAAGGGACAAAAAGAACATATGGAGGATGTATGGGGTATAGTTTTGCTCCAGGAGCAGAAGACAATCCGACTGACTTGCCTTTGTTTTATGAAGGGATGAAACAGCCAGAATATTCCTTAAATGATGCAGATAATTATATAGAAAAAGTGCAAAGGCTATTGAACTTTGTTCCTAAATTTAAAGAAATAAACGGAGCAAAATATCCTAAGCTATGGAAGGAACACTACCCAAAACCTATATTATTTGCTACGTGTAAAGCAACACCTGATGCGTGGACACCACAGATTATTCCAATACAGCTGTTTACCATAGGTAATGTGGCTATAGCAGGTATTCCAGCCGAGGTAACAACCATGTCAGCTAGAAGATTAAAAACAAGAATAGAAGATGTATTTAAAGAATCAGGAAAAGAATACACTGCAATTATATCAGGGCTATCTAACTCGTATACTAGTTATTTAGCTACACCTGAGGAGTACGATAAACAGCATTATGAAGGAGCATCTACACAATTTGGGAAATGGACCCTACCTGCTTATATACAAGAGTTTGATAAACTAGCACTGACAATTATAAATGATATAGATATAACAACTGGATTATTGCCTCCAGATTTGACAGATAAGCAAGTATGTTTTGAAACGCCTGTCATATACGATAACACATTAGCTTGGGATGATTTTGGGGATGTAGAAAGAGATGTTAAAAACTCTTATAATAAAGGTGAAACAGTAAAAGTTGAGTTTTGGTCAGGTCATCCAAACAATGATTTTAGGCATGGAGGAAGTTTTTTAGAAGTACAGTATAAATTAGGAGGCAAATGGATAACAGTTGCATATGATTGGGATATAGAAACACGTTACGAATGGAAAAGACACTCTGTCATACTTGGAACATCAATTTCTAAAGTGATATGGGAGATACCAAAGGATGCGCTAAGTGGAAAATACAGAATTAAACATAATGGAGCTTATAAAAAAATAACGGGTAAAATCATACAATATCATGGTTACTCAAGGGAATTTATAGTAAAATAAATTATAAAGGGATTCTCAATATGGAAACATTGAGATCCCTTTTGATATAATAAGATATAAAACAACTGGAGGAATATAAATGAAAAAGTTCATTGAAATCAAAAATGCCAAAATACACAATCTTAAAGGAATAGATATAAAAATACCAAAAAATAAGCTAACAGTAATAACAGGTGTCTCAGGAAGTGGTAAGTCAAGTTTAGCCTTTGACACCCTTTACGAAGAGGGTAAACGTAGGTACTTGATGTTTTCAGATGCTCAGTTTTCAGTTAATAGTGTTAGTACATTTGACAGTATAACAGGGCTTTCGCCAACAGTAGCGGTAGAGCAGCGAGTGATTCGTCAATCTAATCCAAGAAGTACTGTGGGTACTCGAACTAGGATAAACGGGATGCTAGCGATGATGTTTGCTACGTATGGAAAAAGAGAAGGAATATATGATAATGGAGAACCGCTTTCAATGGGAATGTTCCAGAGAAACTCTCCAAAAGGGATGTGTGTAAGGTGTTTAGGGAAAGGTATAGTTAAAAATATCAATGAACAGAAAATTTTTGGAGATTCATCACAAAAAGTTGAAGATGTATGCCTAGGGTTAGGTAAAAGAGGTAAGACTCGCAAAATGCTAGATAACTTTTGCAAGCTTTATAATATTTCTCCTACACAGAAACTATCGACACTAACAGAGGAGCAATTATTACATCTAAAGTATGGAGATAATGGAAAATCATCATTTGTCGGATTCATACCTTGGATAGCACAAATTATAAATGGAGTTTTTTCATCAACAAATAGGTTAGAGAATATGCTTATTGATGCAGGATATTTAGACAAGACTACATGCCCAAAATGCAGTGGCGCAGGTATTGGAGAATATGCTCTTCATATAAAAATAGAAGGAAAGACGATATACCAGCTTGAGAATATGTACATAAAAGATCTTTATCTCTTTTTAAATACATTAGATAGTAGTAAGATGCCAGTTCTAAAAGAAATATTAGTTAAGCTAGAATGTATGATAGATGTTGGACTATATCACCTTTCATTATCTCGTAGTTTGCCTACACTTTCTGGAGGAGAGATACAAAGATTGTTTCTTGCTTCATATATTATAGCAGAGATGGACAGTATAATATTTGTGTTTGATGAACCTACAATAGGACTTCATGAGATTGAAAAAGAAAAGCTTATAAAAACAATCCGAGATCTCATAAAGCGAGGCAATACGGTTGTTGCTGTAGAGCATGACGAAAGCTTTATAAGGTCAGCAGACTATATCATCGATTTAGGGCCTAATGCAGGGATATATGGTGGAGATAAGATTTTTCAGGGAGCGTTTGATGAGTTTTTAAATTGTGATAATTCAAATACAGCACCATATTTTAAAGATAGCAGTAAATTGGATATTAAGAAATCATATAGTCCTGTAGATAATACCAAAGCATTGAAAATGGAAAACTGTAATCTTCATAATCTAAAAAACTTAAGTGTTGATATTCCACTTGGTATAATGGTAGGAATCGCTGGGGTATCAGGCAGTGGCAAGTCTAGCCTTATTGCTGATACTCTAGTACCTAAATTGATGAACAGTATTAAAAGTAAGCGGTTAAATAAGGAACATTTTACAGATGATTTATCTGGTGTGGAAATAAGTGGTATTGATTATATAAAAAAGTGTATTGTAATAGATCAAAAGCCAATAGGTAGAAGTCGAATATCAAACCCAGCGACTTATACTGGTATATTTGATAGAGTGAGAACATTATTTGCAAAAGAAAGTGGATTATCAATAGGGCTTTTTTCTCAAAACTCTGAAGGTGGATGTAAACTATGCAAAGGAGAAGGGGAAATACAATATTCTATAGGCTTTGGTAACTCGGTTTATGTAAAATGTGAAGCTTGCTCAGGTACAGGATATATAAAAGAAGCTATTGATGTAACTGTTGATGGTAAAAATATAAAAGATATTTTATCAATGACAGTAGATGAAGCTACTATATTTTTTAAGAACAAGGATAAAACTATAGAGAATATGCTTTCTACACTTGTACGTGTAGGAATGGGTTACATCACATTAGGGCAAAAAACACCCACTATATCGGGAGGAGAAAGTCAACGCATCAAGCTAGCAAAAGAGCTTTCAAAGGGAAAAACTTCAAAGGGTACAGTATATATATTTGATGAACCTACAATAGGGCTTTCCATTCATGACAGTCTTAAATTGATGAAGCTCATAAAAGAGCTTGTAAGTAAAGGAAATAGTGTCATAATTACAGAACATGATACTTATGTGTTATCAAACTGTGACTATATTATAGAATTGGGAATTGGTGGTGGTACCGATGGAGGAAATATAATAGCAACAGGTACACCAAAACAGTTAAAAGCAAACAATAATTCAATAATAGGGAGATATTTGAAATAAGCGAATAAAGCAATGGGTAATTACAAGAATCTACAGAGATAATCTGAAACAATACTAAACAACCAACAAGTAATTAAGAAGAATTTGGGTAATGCGTTGGAGTGTGATAAAGATATTCATTGTAAAGTATAGTTCATTGGTGAGGGGAAATCAAAGATAATCTTTGTGGTGTAGTAGAGAAGCTGTTTCAAATAAGAATAGCGAGGATAAATTATTAATAATTTATATGCAACTCAATACTTCTGAAGTGGTAGGTGTTTATATGTATTTACTTAAATTTAAGAAAATTATATTTACTATATGTATCTCGGTCTTTATTTTAATAGGATTTCTATATATAACAAACGACAATAAAAATGATAGAATTTTAACATCAGGTCAAATAGCATTTGGTGTTTATAATAATAATAAAATAATAGATAGTGGCAGTTATATTGAAAATAAGGAGCTTAAACATAGATTTGAATTGGCTCACAACCTATCTCTACCAAGAAAATATTTAATCTTAGTCTTAATTGATTATAAACAATCTAAATTTATGGTAAAAGATTCTATATGCAAAGGTTATGAAGTGGAACTTGCAGAAAAGGATTCTTTAAGTGTTGATATTAAAATAGACATACCTGATCACGCAAAAGAATTGTGTTATCTTGTCATAAAAAAACCAAACTACTTACAAAAAGATTCTGATATTCATAAATCCCACATATTGCAAGAATTCATGACTCTTAGATATAATCTCAGTACAACGGAAAAAATCTTTACTACTGAAAGTAATATAAAAATAATATCAGAAGGCCCTGTTACCAATATTTACTTATCTGATAACAATGCTAACTTAAAGCCTGTAATTACTAGTAATGAATTTAACGAAAAAAAATTACTAGTAGGAAATCACACAAATGACTTAATCACTTATGCAGTTATAGGGTTTTTGGATTGGAACCAAATAGCTTTTGCTGATGGTGATTTTATCAAATTTTTTGAAGTACCACCTAATAAAAAGATTTCATATAAAGTATCAATACCACAAACTAATACAGATTCTGTTCTTCAATACATGGCTTTTCCGTTTCCTTATGCTGTAAGTCGAGATAATTTTTTTAGTACCCTTGGTTTTGGTACATATAGAATGACAATAACGGATTCTTAATATCCGTTGTCTGAAAAAGCAATTTTAGAAGACTTGTTCCTACAATGTATTATCCAAAAGATAAAATAATAAAGCAAAAAAGAGGAGTGTTATTTAATGGATTACGAGCTTATAAAATTAGTTGATGATTATATCAAACAAAAGAGATACCGCCTTATAAACAGCATATTGTTGTATAAAGATAACGAACTCATATTAGAAAGATATTATAATAAATCCAATCAAAACAAGCGTGGAAATATAAAATCTATTTGGAAAAGTATATTGTCTATATGCATGGGAATTTGTTTAGATAAGGGGTATATTAAAAACTTAAATCAACCAATAAGTAATTATATAGATGCATTTAATCAGAACAAGCATCCATATCATAAAATGATTACTATATATCATTTACTAACAATGACATCAGGTATATACTGGAATAAAGGGATTCATTATAATTGTCCAATGTTAACAGGACTCATGCAATCAAATGATTTACTAGAGCATCTATCAGATATACATATGGCTAATTTTCCAGGGATAAAACATGAGTACAAAGAATGGGATGTTATTTTATTATCTACTATTATCAGTAAAGCAACGGGAATGAACACGTTTGATTTTTGTAACGAATATTTATATAAACCACTTGATATAAAAAGTGGTAGATGGTGGACAAGTAAGTGTTCAGTTACATATAACATAGGTAAAAATGAGGTAGAAGAAGCCAGTTCAGATTTGTCAGCACGGGACTTAGCTAAACTCGGATTTTTACTTCTTAATCAAGGTAAGCACGCTGATAGACAAGTTGTTTCACGAGAGTATATAAAGAAGGCTATTACACCTGCGCATGAAAATGAACTGATGCTAAATGGAAGTTATGGACTAATGTGGTGGATAGGTGATAATTGGTATGGGGCACGAGGCGCAGGTGGACAGGAAATAACTGTTATGCCAGATAAAAACATAGTTTATGTTATTCAAGCTAGTAAGAGCATGAGCAAAAGATATAGTGATGTTTTTGATTTCCTGTTAGAACATCTATAGCTTATATACTTCTAATACTATTTATAGTCTCTTGCCATACTTTAAATTTCTCGTCGTATTTTACGGTATTTGCAGGGCTAGTAGATGGTAGCCTATGGTATCTTAAAGATTTAAACGTGTTAAAGCCAACATGCTTTTTAAAAGAACTTTCTGCTTTAGTACCATTGAATAATACATATTCTATACTAGGGTATTGTTTAAAAAAGTTAGAAAAATCATTGACAACTTCATTTTTAATATTTGAATCTAAACTACCTTCTCTATCGCAACTTTTAAGAACATCCCATAAAGCGATATTGTTATCTAACAAAAGTTGTTTTTTAGTTTCATAACTATTACTAATAGATTTACCCAATAGCTCGAACATGATTTTCCAAAACTGATTTCTTTTAAATGCATAATATTCTTGTCTTCTTAGAGATTCAATAGAAGGCATAGAACCAAGTATCAATATTTTACAGTTATTACCTACAATAGGTTTAAAACTAGTAATCAAAGGCTTTCCTCCTAAAAATAATTTCCACTCTATATAAATAAAGCACTACTAATAAATTTTACTAACTCATCAGCCATTAAATCATCATTGTCAAAGACATCCTCGCTTACATATAGCTTCATGCGTTCTTTGTAGTAATCACATGAGTACGAAAACTGCAATAAAATGAATAAATTATCTAAGAAAAAAGCAAAGTGGCGAGGACTTATATCTTTTCTCACTATGTTTTCATCTTGTCCAATCTTAATATAAGATGCATATAGATCTGCAGTAATATTCTCCATTTCATAAGCTATTTTCCAAACTAGCTCAGAGTTGTTTTCTGTTGACATTTGGTTATATAGTTTAGTCAGATATACATTGTTTCTAGTATATACTTGAATAGCTTTAACAATGCTTCTTATCATGCTTAAGAAGTCTTTTTTATCAATAATGATATCTTCTAGAACTTTCTTGAGTTTTTTAACAGAGAACTCAACAACAGTTAAATAGAGATCATGCTTATTTTTAAAATATTTGTACATAGAACCAATGCTTATGCCACATTTATTAGCTATATTGTTTATATTAGCGCTATCATAACCTAAGTCAGCAAACTCCTTAATAGCAGTTTCAAGTATTCTGAGTCTTTTTTCATTAGGAATATTGTCAAATGTATTACTGTGATATTTTTGTTTCAAAGAATCACCTCTAAACATAAAATATAATAGAATCATAACTATTCTATCACAATAAAACCAAAATGTAATGATTTTGGGGATAATTAACTATAATATAAAGTAAGGGTTTAATAATTAAGATAAAAATGATAAAATATAGGTGAGTGAGTACTCACTCATCAATTGAATAAGGAGGAATATATTGTATGGATAAAAGATTTGCTATTTCAGAGTATCCAGATGTAACAAAAGTTACTAAACAGCTTGATGAGCTTATAAAGAAGCCGATATATTCAATACATCCAGACGAGTTAAAAGCTTATGAAGAGAATTATTTTGATAAACAGTGTTCAAAATCAAAAGAAATGATACAAGAAGCACAAGGAATCATACCAGGAGGAGTACAACACAATCTAGCCTTTAATCATCCATTTCCACTAGTATTTACAAAAGCAGAGGGAGCATATCTATATGATATAGATGGCAACAAGTATTACGATTTCTTACAAGCAGGAGGCCCTACAGTATTAGGAAGCAACCCTATAGAAGTAAGAGAGAAAGTAATAGCGCTATTAAACACATGCGGTCCATCTACAGGATTATTTCATGAATATGAATTTAAATTAGCAAAAAAAATATCAGAAAACATGAGTACAGTTCAGATGTTTAGAATGTTGGGTTCAGGAACAGAAGCAGATATGGCTGCTATAAGAGTAGCAAGACTTGCAACCAAGAAAAAACATATCATAAAAATGGGTGGAGCGTACCATGGATGGAGTGATCAACTTGCATATGGTATAAGAGTACCTGGAACAAAATGGACACAAGCAAACGGTGTGCCTCGTAGTATGTTTAAATACACTCATGAATTCTTCCCAAACGACTTAGACAGTTTAGAGAGGAAATTATTCTACAATAAATTCAGAGGAGGCACAGCAGCAGTACTCATAGAACCAGTAGGGCCAGAGAGTGGAACAAGACCATTAGATAAAGAGTTTAATAGTGGAGTAGAAAAGCTTTGTAGGAAATATGGTGCATTACTGGTATTTGATGAGGTTGTTACTGCATTTAGGATAGGGATGGCAGGAGCTCAAGGTTACTTTGGAGTATCTCCAGATTTAACAGTCTTCGGTAAAGTAGTAGCTGGAGGGTACCCAAGTGCAGGAGGTCTTGGAGGTAAAAGAGAATACATGAAGTATTTATCAGCTGGCATTAGTGGCTCGTCAAAACACAAGAAGGCATTAGTAGGGGGAACAATGGCAGCTAATCCACTTAGCTGTGTGGCAGGATACTATACGCTTTGTGAAATAGAGAGAACAAATGCGGCTCAAAAAGCGGGCTTATTTGCAGATAAATTAATAACAGGACTGCAAAGACTTATAGATAAATATAATCTTCCATTTGTGGTATTTAACCAAGGGTCCATATGTCATTTGGAGACCGTTGGAACTATGCATTTTGCAATAAATTGGAAAAAACCATGGCAGATACCAGCGATACTCAAAGAGACATCAAAGAGAAAGAAGGAAATGGAGCATATAGGAGCAGCATACATGGCAGAGGGTATAGTTACACTAGCAGGAAGCAGACTATACACTAGTGCAGCATATAAAGATGATATGCTAGAAGATATACTAGCTAGATTTGAAAATGTATTCAAAAAAGTTACAGAGATGGAGTCGTAGGAGGTATATATGGATATAAATGAAGCTAAAAATCTAGTTATTAAAGCGGGTATTAAGCTTGTAGATACAGGCTTGATAGCCCGTACTTGGGGTAATGTCAGCTGTAGAGTAGATAATAACAGTTTTGTTATAACACCAAGTGGTATGAATTATAACTCGCTAAAACCAGAAGATATTGTTCATGTCAACATAGATGATTTAAGTTACAGTGGAGATATAAAACCATCGTCAGAAAAGGGGATACATGCAGGAGTATACAAACAAAGACCCTCAGCAAATTTTGTAATACATACACATCAAACCTATGCATCAGTTATAAGTGCAACACATCTAGAGTCTATGAAAATCAATGGAAATTACAAAAACTTAAAAAATAAAATACTATGCGCAAAGTATGCATTGCCTGGGACTAAATCATTATGCAAAAATGTATTAGAGGCACTAAAAAATACTAAAGAAAATGCTATAATAATGAAATATCATGGAGCATTATGCTATGCTGAAGATTACGAAAAAACATTTGAGACTATATTAGAACTTGAAAAAGCATGTGAAGAATATATAATAAATCATTATCTTAACCTTAGTCATAGTAGCAAATATAATCCTGCCCAAATGGCAAGCTATGTTTTATTGAATAAAATTGGAAATAAGCCTTTTGATGAAAATGGGAAAAAATACTATAATAGTAATAGGACGAACCAAGGTTTTGAATTATACAGAGATGATGAAAACGATGTCATACCAAATAATGCTTTGAATCTTTCAACTCATACAAAAGAAAAGATAAAAAAGCATAAGATTATCTTTGAAACCAATAAGCATATAAATCATATTTTGTTTGACGACTCACCAGAAGTTAAAGTATTGGCACAATCAGGATTTTCACTTAAACCATTGCTAGATGATTTTGCACAAATAGCAGGTGTACATGTTAAAAATACTGAGGATGATGCATATAAAATAGCTAAGTGTTTAAAAAAATCACCAGTAGTATTTATAAAAAATGTAGGGGCAATATATACAGGAAGTAGTTTCGATGAGGCGGATGCAGTAAGATTGGTTACTAAAAAAGCTATTAAAACACTAGTAGGTGCAAAGTTACTTGGGGAGGTTAAATATATAAACAAATTTGAAAGTATGTTGATGAGATTTGTTTATAAGAAAAAGTACTCAAAAAAAATAAAAAGGGGGAAAAAATGAAAGAAGACCGAAACATAAAAGTTTGTAGACCATCATACAGATGGGTTAATTTGCTTATGATAGTACCTATAATCATTGCTACAGAAACAATATGGTTAACACTCGCACCTATTTCAAGCTTAGCTAAGAACTTTTACGGTGTTACAGATTTGTCTATATCACTTTTTGCGATGAGTTATATGATAATGTATATACTGTTTTGCATACCCGCGTCTTGGGTAGTAGATAAATTTGGTTACAGATATTCTCTAATAATTGGAGGGAGTATAACAGCTATATTTTCTCTTACAAGGGCAGTATTTGCAGATAACTTTATGATAGCAATAATATCACAGTTCCTAATAGCAATAGGGCAACCATTTATAATAAATATATCTACAAAAGTGTCATCAAATTGGTTTCCTATAGATGAGAGGGCTACTGCAACAGGAATATTAACTATGGCGCAATATCTAGGATTTGTAGTACCGATGATTATATCACCAATTGTAGCTGAAAACTATGGAGTCCCAAGAGTATTTATGATAACAGCGATTATTTCAATAATATCAGCAATTATATCCGTTATATTTACTAAAGAAAGACCAGAAATTATCATGGATCAAGATACTCAAAAAGATGATATAAGTATAAAAGCTTTAAAAAAGCTGTTTGTTAATAAATCATACTTATTAGTACTTTTTATATGCTTTATATCAATGGGAGTATTTAATACATTATTGACACTTATAGAAAAAATATTAGTTCCAAGGGGAATCACATCCATACAGGCAGGGGTAGTTGGAGCAGTATTTATAGTATCAGGGATAGTAGGAGCTGTAATATTGCCTATAATATCAGATAAATCAGGGCTAAGAGTAAAAATATTAGTGATAGTTATATCAGCATTAGTGCCACTTTATTTAGGACTAACATATGTGAGTAGTTTTATATTTATATGTGTAATAGCATCGGTAGCTGGTTTTGCAATAATGGGAGCAGCACCGATATTGTTCCAGTATGGTAGTGAAGTCGCATACCCAATAAGAGAAGGAACATCACTAGGATTGATACTATTGATGGGCCAAATATCAGGAGTGTTATTTGTTTACTTATTCGAGTTACTATCCACAAGTAAATCAGTAACATTTCCAATGATATTAATAGTTATAATAACTGCAATAGAGATTCCATTTGCTAGAGGTATGAAAGAATCACAGCTTATTGATAAAGGTCATTAGGGGGAATGTAGGTGGAGAACTATGTTATAGCTTATGATGTTGGAACAACTGGCATAAAGACATGTGTATTTAGAATAAGTGAAGAAATAAACCTAGTAGCAAGTGCTTTATGTGGATATAACTTACACGTAATCGAAAACGGAGGCGTAGAGCAAGATCCAGATGATTGGTGGAGAGCTATGTGTAAGACAACAAGAGAAGTGATAGAAAAGATAAAGATATCACCAGAGAAAATAAAGGGCTTATCATTTTCAGCACAGATGCAAGGTCTAGTGTTAGTAAATGAAAAAGGCAATCCAGTAAGAAAAGCAATGAGTTACATGGATAATAGAGCTTTGAAGGAGCTAGATGATGGACTGAGACAAGGCGTAAAAATATCAGGGATGAATGCATACAAGCTTTTAAACTCAATAAAAATCAGTGGTGCAGTAGCAGCTAGTGTAAAAGACCCAGTATGGAAATATAAATGGGTAGAGTCAAATGAACCTTTAGTATTTAGTGAAGTTTATAAATGGCTTGATGTTAAAGAGTACCTTATCTTAAAGTGCACAGGCGAATTTGTAATGACAGAGGATAGTGCATTTGCTACAATGTTGTTTGATACTAGAAAAGGAAAGAAATGCTTTAGCAAAAAGATATGTGATATGCTAGGGGTTGATATAACACACTTGCCAAGAATTATTAAGAGTACCGAAATTGCAGGAAAACTTTCTAAGAAAGCTGCATCAGAGCTGAGCCTTTCAGAAGGTATATTAGTATTTGGAGGAGGAGGCGATGCGTCATTAATAGGACTAGGGGCAGGGGTTGTAGAAGAGGGAGGAACACATATATACCTTGGTACTTCAGGCTGGGTATCAACGGTAGTAAATAAGAGAGTACTAGACATAAACCACATGATAGCTTCAATAGTTGGAGCTAGTGATATAAACTTTAATTATTTTGCAGAGTTAGAGACGGCAGGTAAATGCTTAGAGTGGGTAAAAGATCATTTGGCACTAGACGAAATAAATGTTTACCTAGATAAAAAGATGGCTTTCAAGTCAAAAGAAGACAAGTATAAGAGTTTATATGATTACATGATGGAAGTAATAAAGGATGTGCCTGCTGGTAGTAATGGGGTAATATTCACACCGTGGCTTCATGGTAATAGGTGTCCATTTGAAGACCCAAACGCAAGAGGTATGTTTTTCAATATAAGTTTAGATACAGGTAAAACAGAACTTATCCATGCAGTACTAGAAGGAGTATGCTATCATCTAAGATGGCAATTAGAAGCGTCAGAAAAAAAAGTCAAAACATCCAAAGTAATAAGGTTAGTAGGAGGAGGAGCATTAGCACCACTTACATGCCAAATATTAGCAGATGTACTGGGAAGAGAAATAGAAACTGTAGATAGTCCACAAAATGCAGGTGCAGTTGGAGCAGCTGTAGTAATGGCTGTAGGGTTAAATATAATTCCAAAAATCCAAGATGCCAAGTATCTGATAAAAGTAAAAGATAGATATATACCAGACAAGAATAACACAGAGGTTTATGATAAATACTTTAATGTGTTTAAGAGATTGTATAAGAATAACAAGAAGTTGTTTGGTGCTTTGAATAGTTAAGAAATGAGAGCTACGCTTTATAAGTGGGGCTCTTTTTCAAATTCAGTAGTTTAAATTTATAATGCTATGCTAATGTACTGAAAATTATAAGCATAGTGTTTTTTAATAGTCCTTAATAGGAACATCCCTGATATTTATTTTGGAAGAGAATTTGTAATATGATATAATGTTCTTTGCAATGATAGGGACAAAGAATTTTCACCATAGGGGGACTTGTTATGATTATAAATATAATACTAATAACTTGCATTATAGTGAGTACTATTTCTATCATATATTCAACAGCTTTTTGTAGACAAAAAATAAAAGATATAATGAATACAGATGATGTATTATTAGAGATTAAGGGCGAATGGAATGAATCTAATAATAGAAAATATCAGATAGCAATAGTAATATGTTATGTCATTATTTTAATAATCAGTACGCTAATAATAGCAGAAATCATTAGAGGAGGGATTGATGAATCTGATGTTCCGAGATTGATATTTCCTTTTATGTTAGCACATTTGATATTGATTCAATCTTATAATAATACAAATATTTACTTATTAAAAGAAGGAATAATATGTGGTAAATTATCTTATATGAAGTGGAGTAATATAAAGAGTTATGAGATAAAAAAAGACGTATTAGGAAGGCGACATCTTTGTTTAAAAACAAGATTTATAGGTCGTAGAATTAAATTAAATAATAATAAAACAGAACAGTTAGAAAAAATATTAAAGGATTATTTAACAAGAGCGAAAAGCTAAACGCATGTTATTATACATATGAAAAACTATTTTATGTTTTACTTCAACCAGATTTAAAATAAGATAGAAGGCGAGTGATAAGGTATGAATTTGAAAGTATTTATAATTAATGCATTTGCTAAGACTTCAAAAGGTGGAAATCCAGCAGGCGTTGTACTTAATGCAGATAATCTATCTGTAAAGGATATGAAAAAAACTGCAAGTATTCTTGGGCTAAGTGAAACTGCTTTTGTTATGAAATCCGATTGTGCTGATTTTAAGGTTAGATTTTTCACACCGAATAATGAAGTTGATTTATGTGGACATGCTACAATAGGGACTTTTTCTGTGTTATTAAATGAGGGGTGTATTAGTGTAGGTTGCTATACGCAGGAGACAAAAGCAGGGGTTTTAAAAGTAGAAGTTAAAGCAGATGCATCAATCATGATGGAGCAAAATAAACCCAAATTCTATGAGACTGTAGACAAAAAAGAAATAGCAAAATCTTTAAATATTAAACACAGTGATATAGCAGAAGATTTACCTATACAAATTGTATCAACAGGACTCAGAGATATAATAATACCTATAAAAAATATAAAAATACTAGATGAAATAAAACCTAGTATTGATCAAGTGGCCGAGATAAGTAGAAAATATGATGTAGGTGGATATCATATATTTACACTTGATTCATCACGTAAAGAAGATGCTTACTGTAGAAATTTTGCACCTCTTTATGGAATTAATGAAGAATCAGCAACTGGGACATCAAACGGAGCATTAGCTTGTTATTTATATAAACATAAAAAATTTAGAAATAAAGATTTTGTTTTTGAGCAGGGATATGCTATGAATATGCAATCCGAAATTTTGGTTATTTTAAACGTTGTAGGAGATGAAATCACAGCGGTTAAAGTAGGTGGAAAAGCCTTGAATTTAATATCAAAAGAAATCAATTTATAGATAAAGTAAAATAGTTAAGAGAATAGAACATAAAAATAGGGACTGGATTTGCCAGCAGTCCCTATTTTTATATTACATATTATTTTTTTAACTTATCTACTTCTAGTTTAGCAAGCCCTTTAACCTTTAATCTCTTGTCAACTGCTTCTTCAACTAGGTTCTTTATCAGAACTGTAGATGGTACACCTAAAATCATTCCAGAAACTCCAAACAATGAGCCTCCTATTATAACAGCTATAACAACCCAAAATGCTCTTAAACCGACTTTTTTACCGATAATTTTAGGTCCTAAGAACAATCCATCAAATTGCTGTAATGCTAAAATTATTATACCTACCCAAATTGTTTTTGGTAAGTCTGTAAACAATGTTATAATTATAGCTGGTATAGCACCAATAAATGGGCCAAAGTATTCTATCATATTAGTAATACCTATAATTAAAGCTAGTACCGAACCATAAGGAACGCCCGCTATAGTAAAGAATATCAGAGATAGCAAGCCAATAATTGATGAATCTAATAGCTTTCCTGTAAAGTAGCTGATAAAAGCATCGTTGCTTTTATTACCTATTTCAAATATATAGTCAGCTGCACTTTTTCTAAAAAAAGCATATATAAGTCTTTTAAGTCTAGCACATAAATCATCTTTATCAAGTATCATATATATTGCTATAATCAAGCTAATCAATAAGTTAATTATACTAGTAGTAAAATATAGTGTCTTGTTAATAAATCCTTGTAAGAAATCAGTTAATATTGTTTTTCCTTTTTCAATAGACATAGCTATTATATTATTTGAATTCTTTCTAATCATTTCTGTTATTCTATCATCAACATACTTGTCGAAGAAATTATCTATAGAAGAAGTGATGCTATCTATATCAGGAAAATTATTAATTAGTGATAGTACATTACTAGCAAGGTTTGGTATAACTACGTAGAACATAAAAAATATAAAAGCTAATAGTAATAATATCAATAAAATAATACTTAGATGTTTACTAAGTTTTAGATGCTTTGTAATTAACTTTACTAAAGGATTTAATAGATAAGCTATTATAAATGCATGTAATAGAGGTTTAACTATACTGTAAGCCCATTGTATGTACTCTTTATCGCTAACAAACATATAAAATAAAACACCAAAAGCAATGAGTAATATAATCTTGAAAAATTTCTTGCGTTCATTTAGTATTTGTTCTTGTTTATCCATTTTTTTCATCCTTTCATACATAATTAGCTATATTGTAGGTTTGTAAAATTATGTTGTTACTATATATTATAATACATATATAGTAATACATAAATGGTTTTCTAAAAAAACAGTAAAAGTAAGGATATTGATAGATAATTTGAGCAATTAGAATTATATAGCAATTATCTTTATATAGACAGAAATATACCTATTTGTTACTATAAAGGTATAGCTTACAAATAAAACTATATATATCATGAAGGATGGTGAATACAATGAGTAAACTAAAAGAGGTATTAGGTAAATACGAGTGTAATAAAGTTCTAGATGTGGGTACTGGTCGTGGTGAATTTACGCAAATTCTGATTGATTATTTAAAGAGTTATGATGAAATAGTTTGTATTGATTATAGTGATAGAACACAGGCTCTTATAGAGGAAAAATTCAAGGATAAAAACGTGAAATTTTACAATATGGATTGTGCAAAGCTTGAGTTTAAAGAAGAATTATTTGATGCAGTAAGTATATCTAATGCGCTTCATGAGCTATCGGATATACAAACTGTGTTAAAGCAAATGAATAGAGTACTAAAAAAAGATGGTATTATGATTTTTAATGAAATGTATTGTGATAATCAATCTGCCAAGCAGATGTCACATGTAAAGCTTCATCACTTTGTGGCAAAGCTACATAGGCTAAATGGAAGAATTCATAATAGCACATTCAAAAAAGAAGAAATATTAGATATAATACAAACTCTAGATATGAGAGTATTAGACATATTGGAGCATAGTACACACGAAGATCAGCTAAAAGCTTCATCAGATAATATTACTGAAGAGCGACTGACTGATATAGATGATAATATTAGTAGATTGACCAATAATTTTAAAGAAACAGAATATTACGATGAATTAGTAAAAGAAAAAGAAAATTTAATAGAATACATAAAAGATAACGGATTATTTAGTGCTACTGAATTATTAGTAATTGTAAAAAAATAATTATGTACGGAGGATACTATGAAACTTTATAAAAATGAAAATGTTTTAAAAGATGGTCATAAACTTATTGTACGTACTGCAGAAGAAAGTGATTCACAAGCTTTAATTGATTTTCTGAAGATAGTTGATAGTGAAACAAAATTTTTAGCACGTGAACCTGGTGAATTTAATTTTACGCTAGAACAAGAAAGAGAATTCATTGCGGGTATGATGAAAGATGATAATAGGCAGTTGTTAATCGGAGAAATAGATGGTATAATCGTAGCTAATTGCTCAGTTGGGATAGTTGTAAATAATAAAAGATATCTTCATAGAGCTGATATGGGCATTTCTGTAAGAAAGAAGTATTGGAACAAAGGTATTGGTAAAATAATGATGAATGAATGTATTAAATGGTGCAAAGAAAAGGGAATTGAACAACTTGAACTTGAAGTTGTTACTGAAAATAGTAGGGCTATTTCATTGTATAAAAGTTTAGGTTTTCAGGAATTTGGAACTAAGAAAAATGCATTGAAATATTGTGATGGAACGTATGCTGACGAATACTATATGATCTTATTTTTAGAGTAGTATTAAACTTGATAAAAGACCTAATTTTCAAAATGAAAATACTAGTTTTGTTGTTTGAATCTTTAGAGGTAAATACAGCAGGATAACAAATTATAACTGTATGGTGTATATATGGGAGTACAAGGAACACAGTCATTGGTAAGTCGGTCACATAGTTATCTGTGGTTCATTATTAATAAAAAGAACATATCTATGTAGCTTTGGGAGATTGCTGAAATGTGATTTATGGTCAATACTAAGAAAAACATGGTGGTTTCTATTGTTTCACTTTTGGTACAATGTGCTAAGATAGACTAAAACTTGTTAAAGAGTATATTGAACCAAAGTTTAAAAGTTAGTTATAATATAGGGGGGATAAAGTGATAATCTGGATTAATGGTGCATTTGGTAGTGGTAAGACAAGCGCAGCTTACGAGTTAAATAGACGAATATCAAAGTCTTATGTTTATGACCCTGAAGAAGTGGGATTCTTTATAAGGGACAACATACCAAAAGATTTAAGTCTGGATGATTTTCAGCAATTTTCAATATGGAGAGAATTTAATTATAAAATGCTAAAATATATTTATAACAAGTATAGTGGTATAATTATAGTACCTATGACGATTACAGATGAAAATTACTATAATGAAATAATTGAGAAGTTACGAAAGGATAATATAAATCTTAAACATTTTGTCTTAATGGCTGATAAAGAAACATTGTTGAAAAGGTTAAGAAAACGCGGTGATGGAAAGAACTCATGGCCAGCAAAACAAATTGATAGATGCATCAATAATTTGAATAAAAAAATGTTTAAAGAGCATATTTATACAGACGAGATGACAGTAGAACAGGTGGTTGAGTATATATCCAAAGCATGTGAGATAGAATTACTTCAAGATACTCGCACTTGATTTGGAGTTAAAAAAGATGATATTATGTTATGGTTGAGACATATAAGAATATTTAATAGTCGAAGTATTAAATAATTAAGTTACTAAATTAAGAGTACCTTCAGAAATTTATACATTAAAACTGAATAATGGGACATATGAATAAGAAAGTTTAATATTAAACGGTTTTGTGATATATATACGAATGTGAAAAAATAATTTTGAAATGAAGAAAATATTGCATCAAAAACATGTTATTTCCAATCAAAATATGATATAATATAACAAAATACATATTTTAGGAGGATAACTGCAATGATAAGGAAAGATATCATAAGTACAGGGCATTTGAAAAAAAATAGCTACAATATTCTCAAAAAATATCATGAATTGGCTGACAAAAAGAAGATGGGGAGAATATTTGCAGTAAAAAATGGAGAGAATTATTGTTTTGTTACCTTGATTCAAAACTTAGGGGATATAATGAAAGATTCCCTTAGTGATATAAAAGATAGTGATTGTAAAGCCATGACACAAGTATATCTAGCAAAACTAGATCATTTAATAGCAAGAGTAAAAGAAAGTGCAGATAATAACAGCGCAATAAACGAAGGCTTTGTTACAAGTGTATTAAAAGCACATACTAATTTATTTAATAGAATGGTAGAAGTAAAAGAAAAGTTTAAATTCAGCGAAAATAGTAAAGTACTTTGGAATGATAGTTACATTATGGCAAATAGTATATGGAATAAATTTTAAATATAGAATAATAATTTTATAATAACTATGTATAAATGACATCTCAAACTGAGGTGTCATTTCATGATTAATTACAAAGGCATCATTACATAGACTAAGATCAATATACGATGCTATATGAAATAGATAAATGTACATAGATTAGATTGTAATAGGGAGGTGAATTTATGAATAAGGAAAGGTTTATGAAGTATAAGAAAAGAGAACAGTTAGAGTGTACATTTAAAGTTTTATTTTGTTTAAATCCTAGATTAGCTATACAAGAAGGACCTAAATAAAAATATGGTGTTACTAATTAAAAAATCTTGAGATTTAACAGTCTCAAGATTTTTTAGTATTTATTGCATGGGTAAAAACTCTACTTTCCATATGTTATCATCATTTTTAACAAGACAAAACTCAAATCTAAAAACATTGCCATTATAATCTTTTTCATCTTTAACAATATCATGTGTCCAACTGATTATAGCGGAGTTATTGTTATCACTAATTTCAGTTCTAAGCTTTTTAATATCTATATACTCTGGATGCATATAAGGTTTGGATTTACTATCGTTCCTTTCAGCCATATGTTCTTCTTTAGTCCACCCAACACGTTTTTCTTCCTTAGTATAAAGTGCATACTCTGTTTCATAATCTTGTATATAACAAGCATGTATGTACAGTTTGCATATGGAAATAGGTTTCAAACTTTTTAATAAAGTGTCATCGTGTGAGTTTTTGTATGTTTCATAAATCCTAGTTTCAGTTTCTGATAGATCGTATAAATTTGTAGTCTTATTGGGGCAGCCAGTAAATGATATACATAGAGTCAACATAATTACGATGTATACTATTCTCAAAATACAGCCACCTTTCTTAATAAATATCATAATAATTATATCATATGTAGAAAGCTAGATTATTAAGGTTTTATAGCCCTTGACAAGATGAGTATAAAATGATAAAGTTATGATAATGATAATTAATATCAAAAAAGGAGTGAGAAAAGTGACAGCACTAATAGTCGGAGGAGATAAACTAGGAAACATACCACAAGTATTGACTGATAACGGAGTTGATGATTATATACACTGGTCGGGCAGAAAAAAAATATCATATAATAAAGAGATTCCTAGCAATATAGATATAGTTATAGTGCTATACGATTTTATAAATCACAATACAGCAGGAGCTGTAAAAAAGATGACTAAGAATATGAATATACCTTGTATTTTTAGTAAAAGAGCATGTAGTGATTTAATGAAAAAGATGAATAACTGTAGTCACTGTAAATATAAAGGTTTACGTACATAAATGTAAACAAATAAAAGTCAAGTCAGATCACATTGATCTGACTTTTATTTTATAAAATAGTATTAGTTTTTATATAAATAATTATTTTGTGATTTAGTCTTAAAAGCCATATAGGAGGATATCAATGCAGTGAGTGGTATAGTAAGTATTAACCCAATACTTCCACATAAAGCCCTTATAGCCTCAGATGTAATCAGTTCAGTGTTTAGAGCATTTAAAAACGTAGTATCAGATAATATGAATATAAGTAATAGAGGAAGAAAGCTTCCAACGTAGGCTAGTACAAGTGTATTTATCATAGTAGACATAACATCTTTGCCTACATTTAATCCTGATTGCAATAATTCAATGAAAGGTATACTAGGTGATTTCTTTTTTATTTCAAATACAACTGAGGCTATAGACATACTTACATCCATTATTACACCTATGGTTCCTATTATTACGGCACTAAGAAATAATCCCTTAAAATCTAAATCAAGTCCCATATTTGTAGTCAAAAATCTAGCTTCGTCTTCAACAAGCCCTGATATATGTGACATATTAGTAAATATCATAGATAGTAACCCAGCACTTAATGTTCCACCAATAGTACCAAGGATAGATACTAGTGTTTTTTTAGTAAAACCTGAAATAAGTAAGAAACTAACAACTATAATTATAGAGGAGCAAAATATAGCACAAACTACTGAATTATAGCCTCTTATGATATAAGGAATCAACAGCCTAATAATTATAAAACCAGAAAATATTAATGCTACTAGAGATCGCAAGCCTTTAAATCTGCCAAATATAATTAATAGTATAATAAATATAATACATAATTTTTTCAAGGAATCTAGTCGGTAAGAGTCCACTATTACGCCAAATAACACTCCGTTATTTTTTGATACATCAATTAGTAGCATATCACCTTGATTATAACGTTTATTACTAGCAGAAAAATCAATTATTAAATGCTTGATAGTTAATGATTTATTTATATAGGGCTTATCCAATATTTTAACATCAAGTGTTTGAGAATCACTTGTTTCATTAGCAATATTAATTATTTTAGCTTTGTATATACTACTAGAATTAGTAAAACAGCTAGTAGAACATAAGACAAATATAGCAATGATAATAACGACTTTTTTCATAAGTTCACCTCCTAGTAAATATTATGCTTGTACATTTGGAAAAAGAACTATCTTATTATATAAAAAAATATCACAGAGGCTTAGTAACAATATTGTAAAGAGAAAATTGCTAATAATAAAAAAGCTATCTTTGACGCTAGCCAAAGATAGCTTTTTGTAGATTATTAACTATGCGTTATGCAATAATTTATTCTTAGATACATATATCCCCATAAATACAATGATTATACCAGATATGAATAATAGTATGAAACTATCGACTCTATCAAATAAAAAACCATACAATACAGCACCTATAGGAATTGCTATATTTGCCATAGTACGTATGATGGCATAAAATCTACCTAAATATTCTTTGGGAGTTTTCTTTTGTATTATAAGTTGAATAGGCATATTAATCATTACATTAGTAGCACCATATATAAATAAAACTATATAGTAATAGATACTATAAAATACTTTGCTAAAATTACTAAATACACCCAAAGATGGAATACCAATAAAGACCGCTATAAAACCTGTGGATATTATGAAAAATCCAAGATTCATACTTATTTTTTTGATTTCTTTTATTCTAGAGAATAACAATGCCATTACTAGCATTCCAATAGCATAACTAGCTTCTGCAATACCAAATGATTTTGAAGACAAAGATAATTGTCTAACCAATATAAATGGAAAACCTATAATAACTGATATAAAAAAGAAATTCAACATAGGGCTTATAATCATTATAGAGAAAAGTGCTTTGTTTGATTGTAAGAACGAAAATACCTCTTTCATATCTTTAATAAATGAGATTTTAGTATTTTTATTTTCGTCATCAACTTTATTAATGTATGCTTTAAAGTCTATAAAACATTCAGATATTGCAGATATTACAAATGATATACCATTTAGAAGTATAATATATTTTATATCTAAAAAACCGAAAATAAATCCACCCGCAACAGGACCTAATATACTAGATAATGAGTTAACTGAAGAATTATAAGAGTTTATTTTTATCAAATTATCCTCATTAACTAAAGTAGGTATAGCAGAACTGATTGTAATACCAAATATCGTATTAAAAGAAGTTAATAATACCGTTGTTATGTAAATAGGCAATGGATTGAGATCAGAGAAAAATGTAAATATAAATAATCCTACTAGTAGTAAACCGCTCATCAAATCTGTCAAAACAACTATTTTCTTTTTATCAAATTTATCTGATATGACTCCAGTAATAGGGCCAAGCAATAATTTAGGGAGAGTATTTAAAGCTAAGTTAAGAGCAAAGCTCATACCTCCAGTTAATTTGAGCAAATAAAGACCTATGGCAAAGGCATAGACGTTAGTACCAAACATTGACGTAAATTTTCCTGATAGATAGAGAATCATATTTCTATTATCAACTGAATTTTTTTTCATAGTATACCCCATAGTATATCCCCCCTGTAAAATAATATATAGACTATAAAGTTACAATTATAATAGAAGAATTTAACAGTGTAAAAGTTAAAATAAATTCTGTTTATTTTATTCCGTTAACAAACTAGAACATCAAAAGAAAACAAAGAAACTATATTTGATAATTCCAAACAAAGTACTTTTGTAACTTCAGAGCAACTTATATATTACCATACTTTATTTACGAATTTTGTCAAAATTGGTAAGGTGAATGTTCATTTTTTATTCTTTTGTTAAATTTTCAAAGCATTTTTGCAACTTATTAGTTATATAAGGACTTTATATTTGAGCAATGACTGTTTTTATGGTACGATGTTATGGATAATGAAAGAACATATGTCAATGGCATGATTTTTGTTATTGAGAGATTTATAGAGTATTAAGGATTTTATAATATTTCCATGATTTACTCATATGAATGAAAAAATTTAATATCCATAGAATATGAAGTGTGTACAAATATAATAGAGACGACAATAGTTCCATAGCATTTAGTGATAACGTACAAAGAAACTTTTAATTTCAAATACAGTATAGTTAATTAAGGAAAAGAGTGATTTTAATATATTAGTAATTAAATAACAGTATTATAGGAGCTAGATATAAAAAGAAAGGAGAATAATAATGAAAAAAAGAATTCTTGTAGCTGAGGATAACTTTGAGATATCAAAAGTAATAAAGCTATACCTTGAAGGAGAAGATTATGAAGTGTTTATCAAAGACAATGGAATCGATGCGCTTTCAGTTATAAAAGATAACAAAATAGATATAGCAATTGTTGATATTATGATGCCAAAAATGGATGGCTACGAGCTTACAAGAGAAATTCGAAAAATCAGCAATATTCCAATTATTATTTTATCTGCAAAGAATGAGGATAATGATAAAATACTTGGTTTAAATATTGGCGCAGATGATTATATAACAAAACCTTTCAATCCTCTTGAAATTGTAGCAAGAGTAAATGCTTCTTTAAGAAGGCACTACAAGTTAAGTAGAAATGAAGGAGCTAACGGAGTTTTGAAATTAGGGGAAATGACACTTGATACAAACAACTGTAGACTTACCAAAGAAGAAATAGAAATCCCTCTAACTGCTACCGAATATAAAATATTGGTTCTTTTCATGAAAACTCCTGAAAGGATTTTTTCAAAGGTGCAGATAAGTAAACATATCAATGGCGAATATTTTAAAAACGATGATAATTCTGTAACCGTGCATATATCACATTTGCGTGAAAAAATAGGACTAAATAAAAACGGAAAACAATTTATTAAAACTGTGAAAGGCCTAGGATATAAAATTGAAAACAAATAAAAAAAGAAGATTGGGTTTTTTTGGCATAATTGTTCGCAATTTTCTCATGTTTGCTATTACTATATTTATAATGTTTGTTATATGCCTAGTTGGTATATTGGTAGTATTTATAAAAAATCCAAACTACCATATTATTCCTATTGCAAGTGGAAAACAATATATTATAAATGGTGATTATGGATCATTTGACAAAAAGATTCTGGGGGATGATGGATTCTTTATTGTTCTTGATGAAAATAATAATAAAATTTACAAAAGCACAGATTTAACAGATTTATACTTGAGTAAAGAACAGATTGAATTAATACCAAATATAAAATTTGAGAATTTTATAACTCGAGCTGAATATATAGGTCAAGACAATAAAAAATACATTAGCGTTTTATTTAAAGAGTTAAAGGAAGAAACAAACATAATAGTTGCAACTGTAATAGCAGATAGTAACTATAACATAATTTTTTCAGATATCTCTAAGCTAAAAAAAGAACAACTTTCTGAATTTGATTTTAACCTTTTAACAGGGAGGTATAAGGGAAAGTTTAATATTTCTAGATTGACCTATACAGGAAATGATGGAAGAAAATACAATGCTATATTTTGCAGAAGTTCTGCAAAGTACTATGAGTTTTTTGATTCTTTCAAGGATATATCTAAATATATTAGTTACGGGTTTATATATATTTTTATTATTGCTTTATTAATTTTCATAATAATTCTTGAGAAGAAAGTAAAAACACCATTACAGCTTTTGAGTTCTTCAATAGAAGAATTTGCAGAAGGTAAGTCTAATAAGCCTATAGAATATAAAGGGCCACGAGAATTTGAAGAAATATGTAAAAACTTTAATTATATGAAAGCAAAGCTTAATAACGCTGAGCAAGAAAAACGAAAGATGCTTGCTGATATTTCTCATGATTTAAAAACTCCAATAACAGTTATTCAATGTTATGCAAAGGCTGTATTGGATGAAAAGATTAGAAATGAAGAGCAAAGTGAGTACCTTAATACAATTTACAATAAAGCTAATTCTCTTGCAGAACTTATTAATGCTTTTAGTGAATATAGTAAAATAGAGAGACCGGATTTTTTATTAAAGACTTCTAAAGTAAACATTTGCGAGTTTGCGAGGAATTATTTAATAGAAAAGTACAATGAACTTGAGTTTCTAGGGTTCAATCTTGATACTGAAATCTGCGATGAAGATGTTTATTGTATAATTGATG
Source organism: Abyssisolibacter sp. ZYX002 (assembly GCF_056892235.1). Taxonomy (NCBI): domain Bacteria; kingdom Bacillati; phylum Bacillota; class Clostridia; order Eubacteriales; family Clostridiaceae; genus Abyssisolibacter; species Abyssisolibacter sp. ZYX002. Next base: position 45,705 of record NZ_JARMXH010000006.1, on the reverse strand, counting down.
AGTTCCAAATGAAACGAGTGTTTGAAAATATAATTTCAAATACTGTAAAACATAATCCAAAAGGGACACTAGTCTTATTTTTACTTAAAAAGCTTGATAATAAATGTATTATTCATATTGGCGACAATGGTTTAGGAATTCCTACTGGACTAAAAGAGAATATATTTAAGCCATTTTCAATGGGCGATTCATCTCGTAGTAGAGGTAAAGGTTCAGGGCTAGGAATGGCAATAGTAGAGAAGATAATAAAAGCACATGGAGGGACAATTGAGCTTTTAAAGGAGTCGGATGCTGGCTTATCAACAGTATTTGAAATAACTTTATTGCTTGCAGATAAAGAGTAATATCCCTATAGAAATTTATTAAAGATATTAATATCAAAATCAGTATGCTGTTATAATAAAGTTCAAATACTTAAAAGTAACTATTAACTTAGGGTATCTAATTCGTTAAATACTAACATTTAGTAATACTTGCTTATAAAAAAATGCTAATGTTCTTTAGTATTTCAGACTGTAGACAAAAGCCCAATTTCTGCGCCCGTGTTAAAATTTCCGTTGCTCACTTACCTCTAAGTAAGCTCTGCTACTCAATTTTAACACGCCTTGAAATTGAACTCTTACTATAGTCTGTTATCTTGATGACTTTGTCATCAAGATAAAATGCTAATGTTCTTTTAGCATTTTTTGTTTTTAATAATTTTTAAGGCCCTATTTTTTAAAAGTTTTACTTTCCGTATCATAACATACATTAAAAAATCTTAATATACAATTTATAATAATTTAGAGTAAATGATATATTCTTATAATTGTAAAAGATACAAACAAACATAAGATAATTATACTGAGAGGTGTTATATATAAAAACAATATTTATTTTACTAACGAAAACAAATTCTATATTATCAAGAACAATAGAGAAAGTTACGGGTGATTGTTATACTCATGTTTCTATTAGTCTTAATAGAGAACTCACACAAATGTACAGTTTCGGTCGTAAAAAAAAGAGCAATCCGTTTATTGGAGGATTTGTACATGAAAGTATACAAAATGGTATATATGCACTTAATCAAGAGGCTGAATGTATGCTATTCTCTCTTGATGTAACAGAAAAAGCATATGAAAATATTAATAATATGATTTGTGATATCCATAGCAATAAAGAACAATATAAATATAATTTCATCGGTTTATTTAATGTGCTTTTAGGGTGGAATGTAAGAAGAAAAAAACGTTATTTCTGCTCTGAGTTTGTAACAGAAGTCTTACAATATGCTAATACAATTGAATGGGACAAGCCTCCGGCTCTTACAAAACCATCAGATTTTCAAAATATGCCAGAGTTAAGCATTGTGTATGAAGGTAAATTAAGGCTTGTAGCATAGATTAAGAAATTTTAAGATATAATTTAAAATGCTTTAATGTGTAATCAATAATATATTATATATAAAAATAAAATAAAAAAAGGAGACAAGAAATTATGAGAACACTATTATCTAACCCTTATTTTAGGAGAATATCAAAAAAAGCAGAAGTTAATAATAATAATCCTTCAACATTCGGAGGTATTGCATTAAAAGTAGTTTTATTTTTACTAATAACAGGAGGAGGGCTGTGTGCCTATATTTACAAACTTGTTCCAGAAAGCTATATGATGTATTCATTGATAGGAGCAGGAGCTACAACAGTAATTACAGCGCTGTTAAATTATCTAATCCCAACTTTAACTCCATTATTTGGAACGTTGTATTGTATTGCACAAGGTTTTCTAATAGGCTTTGTTTGCGAGGGTTACTCACAATACTATAATGGGATTATTCCAATTGCTTTAGGACTTACTTTTATGGTGATTGCTGTAATGCTTTTCCTCTATGCAACAAAAATAATTAAAGTTGGTCAACGTTTTAAAGCTGTTATAAGTACTTTATTCTTAGCATCAATTGTTGCTGGTGGTATTGTATTTATAAGTTCATTTTTTACAGATACAATTACGTCTATAGTATATGGAAATGGTTGGATAGGAATAGGAATTTCCGCAGGTGCATTGTTAATAGCATCACTCAATCTCGTAGTTGATTTTGATAATATTGCGGTTAGTGTTAAAAACAAATATTCAAAGAAATACGAATGGCAACTTGCTTTCGGACTTGTCATGACAGTCATTTATATCTTTATCCGTATGCTTAGACTTGTAGCACAAATTATGGGTAAATCTGACGATTAGAATCTTTATTTAATATTAATCTTTAGCTAAAGCTGTGAACAACTGACCTTGTTCACAGCTTGTTAATATATTAGATTATTTTAAGTACATATTAGTAGATGGTAAAATTTGACTAAAGAAAAAAATTAATTATTATAATAAATTACTATCTAAAAAGAATACTAAATGTAGTTATAATTCATGCATAGATTTCCTAAGACAATAATATAATCCAACCATTGACATAATTAATCCCGAAATCAAAAGTAAAATCAAGTTATTAACCCTTTCAATAAGAAAACCATATAAAATAGCAGAGAGAGGAATCATTCTTGAATTCTTTGATAAATTATGATTTCTCTTTATCTGCTTGAGTAGTTTTCAATTCAGACCGTAGACAAAAGCCCAATTTCTGCGCCCGTGTTAAAATTTCCGTTGCTCACTTACATCTAAGTAAGCTCTGCTACTCAATTTTAACACGCCTTGAAATTAAACTCTTACTATAGTCTGTTATCTTGATGATTTTGTCATCAATCTAAAATGCTAATGTTCTTTAGCATTTTTTATGTTTTTAACAATTTTTAAGTTCCTGTTTTTTAAAAGTTTTACCTTCTGTATCATAACATACATTAAAAAATCTTAATATACAATTTATAATAATTTAGAGTAAATGATATATTCTTATAATTGTAAAAGATACAAACAAACATAAGATATTTATACTGAGAGGTGTTATATATAAAAACAATATTTATTTTACTAACGAAAACAAATTCTATATTATCAAGAACAATAGAGAAAGTTACGGGTGATTGTTATACTCATGTTGCTATTAGTCTTAATAGAGAACTCACACAAATGTACAGTTTCGGTCGTAAAAAAAAGAGCAATCCGTTTATTGGAGGATTTGTACATGAAAGCATACAAAATGGTATATATGCACTTAATCAAGAGGCTGAATGTATGCTATTCTCTCTTGATGTAACAGAAAAAGCATATGAAAATATTAATAATATGATTTGTGATATCCATAGCAATAAAGAGCAATATAAATATAATTTCATCGGTTTATTTAATGTGCTTTTAGGGTGGAATGTAAGAAGAAAAAAACGTTATTTCTGCTCTGAGTTTGTAACAGAAGTCTTACAATATGCTAATACAATTGAATGGGACAAGCCTCCAGCTCTTACAAAACCTTCGGATTTTCAAAATATGCCAGAGTTAAGCATTGTGTTTGAAGGTAAAATTAAGGCTTGTAGCATAGATTAAGAAATTTTAAGATATAATTTAAAATGCTTTAATGTGTAATCAATAATATATTATATATAAAAATAAAATAAAAAAAGGAGACAAGAAATTATGAGAACACTATTATCTAACCCTTATTTTAGGAGAATATCAAAAAAAGCAGAAGTTAATAATAATAATCCTTCAACATTCGGAGGTATTGCATTAAAAGTAGTTTTATTTTTACTAATAACAGGAGGAGGGCTGTGTGCCTATATTTACAAACTTGTTCCAGAAAGCTATATGATGTATTCATTGATAGGAGCAGGAGCTACAACAGTAATTACAGCGCTGTTAAATTATCTAATCCCAACTTTAACTCCATTATTTGGAACGTTGTATTGTATTGCACAAGGTTTTCTAATAGGCTTTGTTTGCGAGGGTTACTCACAATACTATAATGGGATTATTCCAATTGCTTTAGGACTTACTTTTATGGTGATTGCTGTAATGCTTTTCCTCTATGCAACAAAAATAATTAAAGTTGGTCAACGTTTTAAAGCTGTTATAAGTACTTTATTCTTAGCATCAATTGTTGCTGGTGGTATTGTATTTATAAGTTCATTTTTTACAGATACAATTACGTCTATAGTATATGGAAATGGTTGGATAGGAATAGGAATTTCCGCAGGTGCATTGTTAATAGCATCACTCAATCTCGTAGTTGATTTTGATAATATTGCGGTTAGTGTTAAAAACAAATATTCAAAGAAATACGAATGGCAACTTGCTTTCGGACTTGTCATGACAGTCATTTATATCTTTATCCGTATGCTTAGACTTGTAGCACAAATTATGGGTAAATCTGACGATTAGAATCTTTATTTAATATTAATCTTTAGCTAAAGCTGTGAACAACTGACCTTGTTCACAGCTTGTTAATATATTAGATTATTTTAAGTACATATTAGTAGATGGTAAAATTTGACTAAAGAAAAAAATTAATTATTATAATAAATTACTATCTAAAAAGAATACTAAATGTAGTTATAATTCATGCATAGATTTCCTAAGACAATAATATAATCCAACCATTGACATAATTAATCCCGAAATCAATAGTAAAATCAAGTTATTAACTCTTTCAATAAGAAAACCGTATAAAATAGCAGAGAGAGGAATCATTGAACCAGATATAGTTCCAACTATGCCATAGAATTTTCCAAGGTAATCGTTAGGAACTTTTCTTTGTAGTACTAATTGAATAGGCATATTGATAATAACCATGAAACAACCTAACATAAAATGTATAACACAGTAAAATATAGTATAATATAGAGCGGTCTTATTAGCTAGAAAACTAGAAGAAGGCAAACCAAGTAGTGCTATTAAAATACCATTTGAAACCATAGAAATACCAACATAAAGCCCTGGTTTTTTTATATCCTTTATCCTAGAAAATAATAAGGACATTACTAACATTCCAATAGCAAAAATAGCTTCTATGCTACCGTATGCCTTTCCAGACATAGACAATTTCCTAATTACTATGAATGGGACACAGATATTTACAGAAACGAATATAAAATTTAAAAGCGGAGAAGTTAAGGTCATTATCAATAATGATGTTTGTGATTTTAAGAATCTTAAAACATCCTTGAATTCTTTGATAAATGATGATTTCTCTTTATCTGCTTGAGTAGTTTTCATTTTAGCATAAGTTTTAAAGTCTATAAAGCACTCAGATAATGCGGACAAAATAAAGGATATACCGTTAATAAGTATTATGTATTTAATGTTAAATAAACCGAATAAAAAGCCCCCAGCTAGTGGGCCTATGATGTTAGATAATGAATTGACAGATGAATCATAGGAGTTAATCTTAATCAAACTATCGTTACTAACTAATGTTGGAATTGCAGAACTTATTGTTATAAAGAATATAGTATTAAAAGAAGTCAAAAGAACGGTTGTAATATAAATAGGTATTGGATTTAAAGTGTTGATAGATGAGTATATATATAATGCTATAAGTAGTATACCGCTTACTAAATCTGTTAAAATAACAATTTTCTTTTTACTAAATTTATCAGAGAAAAATCCGGCAATTGGTCCAAGAACTAGTCTAGGTACAGTGTTGAGTGCGAAGTTAATAGAAAAACTAATACCACCTGTGAGTTTTAGAAGATAAAGACTAATTGCAAAAGTATAGACATTAGTTCCAAACATTGATACGAATTTACCAGATAAATAGAGCATAATATTTCTATTATCTACCGAAATTTCGCCAATTTTATCCATTGAATACCTCCTCAAATATTATGAATTAAATTTTAAAAAGCTTCTTCAATACTAATATAAATGATAAGAAAAAGTAAAGAATGTTACAAAAAATTAACAATGTTAATGAAATATGGATATGGCTGTAAAGTGATAAATATTGATAACAGACTTAAAACAATCGATTTTTAATGATTTAGATAATTCCTATAACCCGTAATAAGTAATAAGTTAAAAAATTTATTAGCAATCCACAATGTAACCATTTGACAATGAACTATGTATTATACGATTTTTTTAACCTAATTTAGAGAAATTATTTTTTAGTAAAGAACATTACTATGAAGTGAAAAAATAACTTTAGTAAAAAGCTATCTTGATTTTAATCAAAGATAGCTTTTTAGGGGATTTATTATTATATTTCATGTAAGGACTTATTCATCAATATAAATATACCTATAAGTGCCATAAGTATTCCAGAGGTGGATAATAGCATGAAACTATTGACTCTATCAAATAAGAAACCATATAATATCGCAGCTACAGGAGTTGCTACGTTTGCCATAGTACCTATAATGGCGTAAAATCTACCTAAATATTCTTTAGGAGTTTTCTTTTGCATTAATAATTGCATTGGCATATTAATCATTATATTAGTACCGCCAAATATAAATAGTACTATGCAGTAATATACAGCATAAAAGATTATATCTCGATTACCAAACATGCCTGATGCTGGGGCACCAATGAAGACAGCTAATAAACCTGTGAATATTATAAACAAACCAAGATTTAAACCCACTTTTTTGACTTCCTTTATTCTAGAAAACAACAATGCCATGACTAACATTCCAATAGCGAAACTAGCTTGCACAGTACCAAATAATTTTGAAGACATGGATAATTTTTTAACCAAAATAAATGGAAAACCTATACTAACTGATACGAAAAGAAAATTCAAAATAGGTATTAATAACATTATAGAGAACAGTGCTTTTTGTGATTGTAAGAATGAAAATACCTCTTTTATATCTTTTATAAATGAGATTTTAGTATCTTTGTTTTCATTAGTATCTTTATTAACGTAAGCTTTAAAATCTATAAAACATTCTGATATCGCAGATATAACAAAAGATATTCCATTTAGAAGTATAATATATTTTATATCTAAAAAGCCAAATATTACACCACCAGCAATAGGACCTAATATATTTGATAATGAGTTAACTGATGAATCATAAGAGTTAATTTTTATTAGATTATCTTCATTAACTAAAGTAGGTATAGCAGAACCTATAGTGATACCAAATATCGTGTTAAATGAAGTCAATAATATTGTTGTTATGTAAATAGGTAATGGATTGAGATCAGAGAAAAATGTAAATATAAATAATCCTACAAGTAGTAATCCGCTTATCAAATCTGTGAAGACGACTATTTTCTTTTTATCAAATTTATCCGATATGACTCCTGCAATAGGACCAAGTAATAATCTTGGTATAGTGTTTAAAGCAAAATTAAGAGCAAAGCTCATACCGCCAGTTAATTTGAGCAAATAAAGACCAATAGAAAAGGCATAAACATTAGTACCAAACATTGACGTGAATTTTCCTGATAGATAGAGAATCATATTTCTATTATCAACTGAATTTTTTTTCATTGTTAAACCTCCTGTATAATGATATGCAAATATAGTAATTAATATTATTAATAATTACATTTATAATATTAATATAAATTTAATAAAATGTAAATATGTTTTTCATAAAAATATAAAAAATTTAATTTAAACTTCCAATATTTTAAATATGTGTTGTGTTGAAAAAAATTCACATAATGATATAATATATATTACATGTAATATATAAAACATATCTGCTTTGAAAAGGGGTGTAGACCATTGAAAAAATTAATGACAGGAAATGAAGCTATTGCTAGAGGTGTTTATGAAGCTGGTATAACATTTGCTGCTGCTTATCCAGGTACTCCTAGTACGGAGATACTAGAGAATATTGCCTTATATAAGGGAGATATCATGGCTGAGTGGGCTCCGAACGAAAAGGTTGCATTTGAATCAGCACTTGGAGCTTCTATAGCTGGGGCAAGAGCTTTTGCAAGTATGAAACAAGTAGGGGTTAATGTTGCAGCAGATCCGATGTTCTCGTTTTCTTATACAGGAGTTAATGGAGGATTTGTAATGGTATCAGCTGATGAACCAGGAATACATTCATCGCAAACAGAACAAGACAATAGATATTACGCAAAGTTTGCAAAGCTAGCAATGTTAGAACCAAGCGACAGTCAAGAAGCTAAAGAAATGGTTAAAGAGGCTGTAAAAATAAGTGAAGAATTTGACACTATAGCAATGATTAGGATGACTACAAGGATATGTCATAGTAAAAGTATAGTAAAACTTAATGATAGGGAAGACGTTTCATTAAAAGACTATACCAAAGACATAAACAAATACGCTACTATGCCAGCAATTTCAAAAAAATTGAGAGTTAAAGTAGAAGAGAGAATGAGAAGATTAGAAAAATTCTCTAATGAAACACCACTTAACTTTATTGAATGGAATGACAAAAAAATAGGGATTATAGCTTCAGGTGTAGCATATCAATATGCAAAGGAAGTATTTAAAGATACTGTTTCTTATCTAAAGCTAGGATTTACTTATCCGTTACCATTAGAAAAGATTAAAAATTTTGCTGATGAGGTAGATAAGCTATATGTTATAGAAGAATTAGAGCCATTTATCGAAGAGCAGGTAAAAGCTATGGGAATAGATATAGTAGGTAAGGACAAGATACCAAATATAGGAGAACTAAATCCTCATATAATTAGAAAGAATATGTTAGATCAAGAAAATGAAGTCTTAAATATAGAGGCGGATAAATTAGTACCAAGACCACCAACACTATGTGCAGGATGTCCTCATAGAGGAATATTCTATGAATTAAGTAAAAAGAAAAACATAATGGTGACAGGCGATATAGGTTGTTATGGACTTGGTGCATTACCACCACTTAGCTCAGTAGATACAATTATATGTATGGGAGCAAGTGTAAGTGCAGGTCATGGAGCAGCTAAAGTATATAAAAGCAACAATGCTGATAAAAGAGTAGTTTCTGTAATAGGAGATTCTACGTTTTTCCATTCTGGGCTAACTGGATTATTAGATGTAGCGTATAATCAAAGTAATGCTGTAACAGTAATACTTGATAATAGAATAACGGGTATGACTGGACATCAAGATCATCCAGGAACGGGTAGAACAGCTCAGGGTGATGAGACAATAGAGGCAGATATAGAGGCTATAGTAAAGGCCTTGGGAATAAAACATGTTAAGACAGTAAATCCACTAAGGTTAGATGAGACAAAGGAAGCACTAGATGAGGCTCTTAGTATAGACGAACCATCAGTAGTAATAACAAGATGGCCTTGTGCTCTTAAGAGAAGAACAGAGCCAGAGAAGAAAGAATTCGGAGTTAAATTCGATTTATGTATGATAGATAAAGATAAATGTATAGGCTGTAGGAAGTGTCTAAGCACTGGATGTCCAGCGTTATCATTTGATACTGAGGATAAAAAAGCTGTCATCAATGAACATATGTGTTTAGGCTGTGAGATATGTAAACAGGTTTGTCCTGTAGATGCTATTTCTACTATTAAGTAAAGGTGGGTGAAGATATGGATACTAAAAGTATATTGTTAGTAGGTGTAGGTGGACAGGGTACTATTCTTGCTAGTAAGATTTTGACTAAAGGGCTTATGAATGCAGATTATGATGTTAAAATGTCAGAGATACATGGTATGTCCCAAAGAGGTGGGAGTGTTAGCACTCAGGTTAGATATGGAAAAAAGGTTTATTCACCTATTATAGGTTTAGGGGAAGCTGATATACTTGTATCATTTGAAGAAATGGAATGTTACAGATGGCTTGAATACCTTAAAAAGAATGGAAGAATAATATTAAATGATTATAGAATAGAGTCAGCACCAATACTGATTGGGAAAGCAAAATACCCAGAAGGATTAAAGGAAGAAATAGTAGAGAGAGTTAATACTTCACTAGTATTTGACGCTGCTAAAATAGCTAAAGAACTTGGCAATATTAGAACTATGAATATAGTACTATTAGGAGCATTGATAAAATCAATGGATCTTGATTTCATAGACTGGGAAGATGTAATTAGAACAACAGTCAAAGAAAAGTTCGTAGATATAAATATCAGGGCATTAAAGAAAGGTATAGAATTAGTATAAGAAAAATGGATGGTGGGACATGAGCGAGGAAATTATTATAAAAAAATCTCTATCACAACAGATATATTCTGTACTAAAAAAACAGATAATAAGTGGAAAGTTAGAATTAGGAGAGAGATTAAACATAGAGTTAATAGCAAAAAAATACAACGTTAGTAGGACACCCATAAGAGAGGCTATCAACAGGCTAAGGCAGGAAGGGTTTATAGAACATATACACAATGTAGGACCTAGTGTTGTAAAGTTTAAACCAGAGGATGTAGTAGAGTTAGTATATGTCAATCGAGTATTATTCACAGGAATAATAGAACTTATATTTAAAAATAGTGATATAGATATACTACTAAAACAATTGAAGGAATGTGTAAATCAGCAAGAACTAGCTCATGAACAAGACGATTTAGAAAAGTTTTTATACTACTCTGTAGAATTCCACAGGATATTAATAAAAAATTGTGGAAATAAAAGAATGGAGCAAATAACTCTTATGACGCAAGCTCAGCTTGATATGAGTGTATTAAATTATGTGAAATCAAAAGATAATAAATTAAAGAGCATTAAAGATCATAAAGAGATTTATAATGCTATAGTAGAAAGCGATATAGAAAAAACAATAGAGCTAATGAAAAAACATAATGTAGATGCTGAGAACCATTACATTAGCTTGTATGATTAATTAATAAAGGGGATTATTTAAGAAAAAATTCTTGAGTAATCTCCTTTTTAGTAATAAAATAATATAAACTCTAAGTGGGATAAAATAAGTTATAGAATTAGAAAGGTGATATAATGAAACTATACGATATAATAGTTATAGGAGCAGGGCCAGCAGGATTGTTTACTGCAATAAATACTAGCAAAGAAAATAATAAAATATTATTACTTGAAAAGAAAAAATCTCCTGCAAAGAAGCTTCTTATATCAGGAAAAGGACAGTGTAATATAACTCACGAAGGTGATATTAAGGATTTTTTAAATCATTATGGAGATAACTATAGATTTTTAAGAAGTGCTTTATATAACTTTGATAACAATAAACTAAAAGAGTTTTTTAATAAGCGAGGAATCCACTTCATAAGTGATGATAATGATAAAGTATTTCCTAAAAGCCTTAAAGCACAGGACATATTAGATGTATTACTCAATGAATGCAAAACCAGAGGTGTAGATTTAAGGTTAGATAGTGAAGTAACTGATATTAAAAAAGAAGAAGACATATTTTTAGTAAAAAATAAAAATAAAACATACAAGTCAAGAAAAGTAGTAATAACAACAGGTGGATGCTCATATCAACACACAGGTTCGTCGGGAGATGGATACAAGCTTGCAAAGAAGCTAGGGCATACTGTTTCGAAAATTTCACCAGCCTTAACACCAGTGTATGTAAAAAATTATGCATTTAGTGACCTAGCAGGGATATCACTAAATATACCTATATCTCTTTATAGAGAAAATAAAAAGATTAGAAGCTTTAGAGGCGATTTGTTATTCACGCACAAGAACTTATCAGGCCCAGCAATTATTAATTATTCTAGATATATACAAGTCGGAGATACACTTAAGCTTAATTTTATAGGTGTAGGAGAAGATATTTTCAGAAAAGAATTTACTAAAGATGTTACTCAAAATGGACAGCTATATGTGAAAACTGTATTAAAGAAGTATGATATAGCTAAAAGGCTACTTGAGAGTATATTGAAGATATCAGAAATTAGTGATGACTTGAAGTGTGCTCAGTTAAGCAAAAAATTGAGAAATAACCTTATTAAGAATTTAGTTTCGTATGAAGCTATAGTTGAAAGATTAGAAGGCTTTAATCTTGCTATGGTGACTAAAGGTGGTGTTAGTATAAAGGAAGTGAATTCAAAAACAATGCAATCAAAGATAGTAGAAGGGTTGTATTTTGCAGGGGAAGTATTAGATATAGATGGAGATACGGGTGGTTATAACATACAAGCTGCTTTTTCAACTGCAAAACTATTGGCAGATAAATTATTTAAATAAACCTACATACGACAGGAGGATATTATGGAGAATGATAAATACGTAAGGTTTAATATATTTATTAAGGATATAATACCACAGCAACATTATTTGTCCTTATCTAAGCTAAATAAAATCATAAATACATTTGATGATTATAAAGATCAGGGAGATATATTTGTGATAAAGTATAAAGACAAGATATTTTCAGTTGATGGACATCATAGGCTTTTTCATATGTCTAATCAAGGAGTAAGAGAACTAGAGGTTGTCAATGAGATTGCAGATAATGATAACAAGCTATATCAAATACTAGCAGATCAGTCACTTGAAATGGGTTTTAAAGATATTAGAGATTTAGCAGATAGAATCTTGGAGAGTGATGAGGAATATAAGGAAAAATGGGTAGGTAAATGCCAAGGATTATTAAAAGATATCAGGGAAGGTTTGATATAATTAGCTATATATTATTAAATAAATATAAAGATAATGGCTGTTTTATTGCTTTGATACAGACCATTATCTTATTATAGATCAGTTATAAATATGATGGCTATTGTTTAAAGAATAGTTTATCGAATGTATTAAAGACATAATCTTTATCATGTAACATATTTCTAACTTTTTTGTTCCAAATCTTCTTATCAGTTATATTTTCTAAATCTCCAAAATGCTTTTCTATATCTTTACGCACAACATTGTAAGTCACTCCAGTGAAGTTATAAACAATTTTGTTAAGGTTATCAATTAATGCAAATGAAGCAACCCCATTATATATTAAAGACGATTTTACTTTCTCATCACCAATATTTGATACCGTATCTTTATAATTAACAATAAGTGTTAATTTATTAGAAAGTATCTCAAAATCTTTATTTACATCTGCTAATGGTAGATGATAATATAAGTTTATGATATTTGATGCATTTCCCATGTACTTATTTTTGTATTTTAAGATATAGTTTATATCGTGAGTTGTTGAATTTAGTTGTTCTAACAAATAATTATCTCTATTTTCTCTTTGCTTAGGAATAATTATAAAGTAGACTGTTATGAACATTAATAGTCCTATTCCAAGCAATATCAAAATCAACTTGTCTTTTTTATTCATAGTTTTCACCTTCATTATATTTTAATAATAAGTTCATATATTTATTGATAGCTAGTGGGACAATTATTGAAATAAAGTACATAAGATAGTGCAGTACCACTTGAGCTAATTGATAAGGGCCTGTTATGTTAATAGGCTTTGAAAAGTATATGTTACTTCCAAAATAAATACCTGTCACAATTGCAATGCTAATCAGAATAAAGATTATCCAAATAATCCATCCGAGTTTTCTTATTTTATGATAAAAACTTATATTAATAATTTTTTTTTCATTTATATAAGTTGCATCATTTCTTTGCCTCAATATTAGATAAGAAATTCCAGTTAAAACTATAGCTGTTATTATAATTATGTTGACTTTATCTAATAAACGGAATATAGAAAAAGGAATTATAATTATCCAAGCGATAATAAAATATATTAAAATACTTTGTAGCCATTCTAATCTTACTTTGTTAATATAAACGTTTAAATTATTATCAATAAGATAATCAATAGAATTAATACTTTCTTTAGCATGATTTATAGCTTCAGTTTCGCTTAATCCTTTTAAAACTAAATCTTCTTTTTTTGCCTGTAGATTACTTAATATCTCTTCTTTAAGTTCGTTAGTATTTGGATGGTGCTTGTATTTTTCAAACAAATTGTCTACATGTTTGCTTAGTTCATTCACCTTATATCATTCCTTTCTATTAAATTAGAGATAATATTTTTAGCTATCTTCCATTCTTGTATTGCATTATTACAGTATATTTTGCCTTCTTTTGTAATTTTGTAATATTTTCTTCGGCCTCCTTGGCTCTCATTGCCCCAATAATGATTTATAAATCCTTGCTTTTCAAGTCGTTTTAGGCTAGTATATAGCGAAGGTTCTTTCAATTCGTATTTACCGTTACTATTAGCAAAGATAATTTTTATGATTTCATAGCCGTAACTATCTTGTTCGATTAAAATACATAATATAATCGTATCAATATGCCCTCTAATTAAATCTCTACTTATTATTTTATCCATAAATTTACCTCCAATAACATCATAACACATATTACTATGTATGACAATGTAATATGTGTTATGATGTTATTTTCTTTAATGATGAAGATTTATTGTTATGTAAATGAGAGTAATAGAAAAACTCCCTTAAGTCATAAAAGTTAGAGTCAACTAACCAGCAAATAACTATAATAGGGGAGTTTTATCCTACAACAAATCCAATATCTCAAATGCAATCTGTAACTTTAATCTTTGTTTATAATTATCTAGATCTACATCTAAAATCTTCATAATCTTATTTAATCTATAGCTTAAAGTATTACCATGAATATGAAGCAAATCTTTTGTATATGTCCAGCTTCCATTGCTTCTGATATAAACTTCAAGTGTTTTCATAAATTCATTTTTTGATACTTTTTTGTAGTTTATTAAGTTACCAAGAGTTCTATCAACAAAATCTTTAAGTTCGTCTAAATCATTTGATAATAGAAATTTTTTAATCTCTAAATCCTCATAGAATAAATAGTGAAGAATATTCTTGGTGTTTTTTGCCATATTTAAAGCTTGAATAGTATTATTATAAGATTGATTAAAATTATCTAAGCATTCGATAATATTGCTAATACCTGCTTTAAGTACTATATTTTCATATTTGGATAGGAACATTGAGTTTCTTTCATTATTCAATTCTTCTAAAAATTTTTCAATAATACTTCTATCCTTGCTATCTATTTTATATATTATTATAATATTATCATTTTTTATAAAAACTATAGAATTAGAAAAATATTTTTTAGATTTTATAGTTATTATTTTATAGTAATATTTGATAAGTCTAATATATCTTTTTCTATCATTTTTATCGCGTTTTGAGCAAAGTGCTGATATTTCAAATATTATCATTTGACATTTATAATTAAAATCAAATTTATATTTTTTAAAACATTTGTTCAGAAATCTCTTATCATTATTGTTTAATAAACTGTCTAGAAAATCTCCTTTAAGTGTTTGCTCTAAATCACTTAGTTCATTAAGTTTTAAGTGCTCTAAAGCTATTGATGTAATGCATCTTTCAACAGTTATATTATCTAGCTCTGATAAATCATAGTCTTTCGATACAATACAGAGCCATCCGAGTGTATCTAGGTTAACGATTATTGGATAAAACAAATAATACATTGATAAATTACTGTCATACCAGCGTGTGTCACTACTACTGTTTAAATGGCTATATATGTCTTTTAGATTATAGTTTAGTATATCGCAGTTGATATGGTATTCAAAATTAGAACTAGCCATATTGTAGAACAAATCTATAACAAATACATCTTTTTTGATTAGTAGTGAAAGATCTGCAATCAAATCATCAATACTACAACCGTTTAAAACCATGCTTGAAAATTTATTGTGAAGATATGTTGAATATTTATATTTGTTTTTCTCATCTTCTAGCATTTTATTATATTTCTCTAATTTTGCTATATTTTGAAGTTCCTTTGTATAGTTTTTTGCATTATTTATAGCAACTGCTGCTTGAGCAGATATCGCTTCAAGGCAATCAACATCAGCTTTAGTAAACACTGATTGATTTTCGAAGTTATCAATTACTATCACACCAATACACTCATCTCGGTATATCAATGGGCAACATATTGTACTTTTTAACTCTGATTTAGTTTGCAGAGATTCATTTATTAGTAGTTTGTTTTCAGGTTTCATATTTGACATGGTCACATTTATATCATAAATTTTGGTGAGGAAAACAGTTTCCTTTTGGCTGAATGCTAAACCAGTCATTGATTCTCCAGGAGATAGCCTAATGTTTTGTATGCTCTCATGAAAACCTAGGTGAAACTTTGGTATTAACACGTCTAAGTCTTTGTCATATAGAAATATAATACCTGTATCACTATTTTGTATAATTTCTAAAGATTTTTTAAGAAGAAAGTTTAGTATATAATCAATGTCTTGGGTCGAATTAAGTAATTTACTAGCTTCCAAGATAATTCCCAATTTATTAGCGTCGTTTTTCATGATTTGATGTCTCCTTTTTTGAGTAGTAATAGTATTATATACTTTAGCACAATAGAATGCAAAAAAAATTAGTGTTAACAACATAGTATTTGCTATTTTATCTTGTTATAATAAATAACTAATACACAGAATTATCTGAAAACAATTAGAAAGGAGGAGTGGCTTTGTTACGTGAAAAAATTATAGAAAAATCTAAGGAAATTAGGGAGGAATTAGTAGCAATAAGAAGAGACATACACTCACATCCAGAAGTAGGATTAAATGAAGTGAGAACATCAGGAGTGGTCATAAAAAAGCTAGAAGAATTAGGGTTGAAAGTCATAAAAAACATTGGAGAAACTGGAGTTATAGGCATTCTGGAGGGCAAAAAGCCTGGAAAAACAGTTTTATTAAGAGCTGATATGGATTGTTTAGAGATGACAGAGTTAAATGATGTTGAGTATAAATCTAAGTATGATGGTTTAATGCATGCGTGCGGTCATGATGCTCACACTACATGGTTACTAGGAGCGGCAATGATATTATCAGAGTTTAAGGAAGAAATATGCGGTAATATAAAATTCTTATTTCAACCAGCTGAGGAATCATTGGGCGGTGCTGATAGAATGATAAAACAAGGAGCTTTAGAAAATCCTAAGGTAGATATAGCTATTGGAGCGCATGTTTGGCCAATAATAAAATCAGGAAGCATAGGTATCAAATATAACTCAATGATGGCAGCACCAGATATGTTCAAAATCAAGATATTTGGTAAAGGAGGACATGGTGCAGAACCTCACAACTGTATAGACCCTATTAATATTGGATGTCAAGTATATATGGCATTGCAGACAATAATAAGTAGAAAAGTAGATCCAGTAGATTCAGCGGTTCTAAGCGTTACTACATTTAATGCTGGTACAGCTCATAATGTTATAGCAGATAGAGTAGAACTCGGAGGAACAGTTAGAACACTCACAAATGAAATGAGAGAGCAAATGCCTATGTGGATAGAAGATATATTGAAGGGTATAACTGTTGCAAATGGAGGAACATATGAATTTGAGTATATACCTTACTATCCACCAGTAATAAACAATGATGAGGTACTAGATATTGTAAAAAAAGCTGGTGAAGCTATACTTGGTGAAGGTAAAGTTGTAGAACTGATAAAACCTACAATGGGTGGAGAAGACTTTTCATATTTTCAGCAGAAAGTACCAGGTGCTTTTTTTGTAGTTGGAACGTACAATGAGGAGAAGGGGATAGTTAATCCACTACATAATCCAAAATTCAATATAGATGAAGATATACTTCACAAAGCATCAGCAGTTTTAGCACAATCAGCTATATTATATCTAAACTCGAATTAATTTACTCCTTTTTATTTTAACTGAATTATGTTTATATTCGAGTTGGATGTATTATAAATAGAGAGAGGCGTTATATTATGCCTCTTTCTATGAATAGGTAGAAAATATTTTCTGAAAATTCAAACTATTACACGGAAGAAGGGATACAATGAAAAAAGCAAATGATGCTGTAGTAAAAAAGAAACGTGGCTTTGATAAATTCCTAGATTTTATTGAAAAAGCCGGAAATAAGCTTCCTGAGCCATTGACTTTGTTTGTATGGTTAGCTGGAATCGCAATTTTAATATCATTTATAGGTTCAATATCTGGTTTATCAGCAGTTCATCCAGTTTCAAAGGAGACAATCAAGGTTGTCAATTTGCTTTCCAAAGAAGGCATACAAAAGATGCTAACAAATGCTGTTGGTAACTTTGCAGGATTTCCACCACTTGGTTTAGTTTTGACATGTATATTAGGTGTTGGTATAGCAGAAAAAACTGGACTATTTTCAGCATTACTTAGAAAAACTTTAGGAAATGTCAAAGGTTCAAAAGTAGTTATTATAGTTATATTTACTTCAATAATGGCAAATGCAGCAGCTGATACTGGATTTATAGTTATGCCACCACTAGCTGCAATGTTGTTTTTAGCTGTGGGTATGAATCCAATAGTAGGTATGATGGCAGCATATGCAGCAGTAGCAGGAGGATTTAGTGCTAATCTTATAATTAACTCACTAGATGTACTAGTTGTAGGATTTACTCAAAAGGCAGCGGAAACTGTTGACGCAAGCTTCGGTGTTAATCCAGCTTGTAACTGGTATTTCTTAATTGTATCTACATTCATACTTACTTTTGTTGCTACATGGGTTACTGTTAAAATTGTAGCACCAAGAATGGGTATGAGTACTTACAAGGCAGATAAAGTAGAGAAAGTTACAAAAGAAGAAATAAAGGGGTTAAAGGCAGCAGGTTTAGCATTATTAGCATTTGTTATAATTATTTTAGCGTTAGCTATACCATCTAATGGGTTATTAAGACATCCAGAGACAGGTTCATTGATAGAATTTACGGCACCTTTGATGAAAGGGTTAGTACCATTGATTACACTTTTGTTTTTTATACCAGGTTATGTATTTGGGAAGGTTTCGGGTAAGATAAAGAGCGATAAAGACATAGTTACAATGCTAGGACAAGCAATGGCAGAGATGGGACCATATATAGTTTTATCGTTTGTAATAGCTCAATTTATTAACTATTTTAATTGGTCAAACATGGGTATAATAATGGCTATAAAAGGAGCGGACTTCTTGAAAGCAGTAGGTGCACCAACACCTGTATTATTAATACTATTCATAATGATATCTTCGATTATAAATCTTTTTGTAGGAAGCTGTTCTGCGAAATGGGCGATTTTAAGTCCGATATTTGTACCAATGTTTATGTTCTTAGGTTTCCATCCAGCACTTACTCAAATGGCTTATAGAATAGGAGATTCCATAACAAACGTTGTAACTCCTTTGTTACCGTACTTTGCGATACTAGTAGCATTTGCTAAGAAGTATGATAAAAACATAGGTATGGGTACACTTATAGCAAATATGTTACCATACTCAATAGCATTTTTCTTATTCTGGTCAGCGTTGATAGTAATATGGTATCTATTGGGATTGCCACTTGGACCGGGATCACCAATAATGTTATAAGATTGAATTAAATCATTCTAATTATGCTTCTTTTATAGCAGATAGCTGAGAAACTGTTTGTTATAGTGAGAAGCATGTTTTTTGCCAATAAATTTTAAAGAAAGGGATAGTGATTTAAAGTAAGGTATTACAGTAAGGAGATATTCATTCTAAAAATTTAAGATGAGCATTTAGAGGTGCTTTGAAGAAAACAATTGAATTATAAAATTAATAAAAATATGAATAACAGTAAGAATAACGAAGATTTACTCTAAAAAGTTATTAGAAATTGCATAAAATAAATATTGTATATAATAACATTAATATATACAATATAAGTAGTATGAAAGAAATAGAGGTGAGGACATGATAAATAAGGAAAGAGTAATTGACAAGTTCATGGAATATGTAAAAGTTGATAGTGAAACACTTAATGAAGGTGAATTTTGCAATCTTATAGTAAAAGAATTAACAGAGTTAGGGCTTGAGATTTACAAAGATAAAGCAGGTGAAAAAATAGGATCTAATGGTAACAACATATATGCTTATATGAAGGGTACAAAAGATATAGAACCTTTAATGTTTAGTGCTCATATGGATACAGTTAAACCTGGTATAGGTATAGATCCTGTTGTTGAGGGAGGCATTATAACTAGTAAGACAGATACAATACTAGGTGGAGATGATAAATCAGGTATAGTTGCTGTAATGGAAGCTCTTAGAGTAATAAAAGAAAACAACTTACCTTGTGGGCCTGTTGAAGTTATATTTACTATAAGTGAAGAAGGCGGGTTAAGAGGATCGAAAAATTTAGAATACGATAAAGTCAAATCAAAGCAAGCTATAGTATTAGACAGTAGTGGAGATGTAGGGACAATAATTATAAAAGCTCCTGCTCAAAATTTGATTAAATTTAAAGTAATAGGTAAGCCAGCTCATGCAGGCATAGCTCCAGAAAAAGGTGTTAGCGCCATCATGGTTGCATCAGAAGCTATTTCTAGCATGAAACTTCTAAGAATAGATGATGAAACAACTGCTAATATAGGTAAGTTCAACGGAGGAGTTGCTACAAATATCGTATGCCCAGAGGCTATAATAATTGCAGAAGTAAGAAGTTTAAATGATGAAAAATTAAAAATTCAAACAGATCATATGGTAAAATGTTTTCAGGATGCAACAAATAAACATGGTGCTACACTTGAGTGTGAAGTATCTAATAGTTACTATTCATATGATATAAGTAAAGATAATAAGCTAGTAAAAATGGCTACAGATGTATTTAATAGAATAGGGATAAAGCCAAAGCAGACCTCAACTGGTGGTGGAAGTGATGCTAACATATTCTGTGCTAATGATATAAGCGTGATAAATGTTGCAACAGGCATGGAAAAAGTACATACATTACAGGAATACATTAAAGTGCAATCACTAGTCGACATATCAAAATTCGTACTAGAAGTAATGTTAAGACAGAACTAAAATTATAATGAAGTGGAAAGTGTATCTTTTTAGGAGATATACTTTCTTTTTTTATTTTCATTTATAAATAACTGTATCAATTTAAATTAAATGCAAATGATACAAAAGATACAGTTCACAAAAAATGCTGATAAATACTCAGTTTTAACAGCTTGGCATAAAAATTGCTGTAGTAATATATAAACAATAGAATAAGGAGGGGATTTGATGAAAGTATTAATGGTATGTTCTGGAGGAATGTCTAGTGCAATTATAGTAAAAGCAATAAAAAAAGAAGCAGATAGTCAAGGTATCAATCTTGATATCAATGCAGTTGGAACAGGTGTGTTTGAAGATACATTGAAGGCAGATAACTATGATATGGCATTAGTAGCACCACAGGTGAAGCATAGGTTTAAGGATTTTAAAGAAATAGCTGATAATCTTAGTGTTCCTATAGAGGTAGTTGTACCCATGGGTTATACACCAATAGGTGCACCTAAAGTATTAAAACAAATCTTAAACACTATAAAAAAATAAAATAAAACTAAATAAAATGGAGGGTGAAATATGCAAGGTATAATGAAATGGATAGAAGAGGTATTCATGCCACCTATGGCTAAATTATCAGAGCAGAGGCATTTGAAAGCAATTAGAGATGGTATTATTTCCACATTATCATTGATAATAGTGGGTAGTTTCTTTTTGATAATTGCTTTTCCCCCGATACCAGCATTGGCTGACATGGTTAAGCCGTATATAGGCGATATACTTATACCTTTTAGAATGACTATGGGCTTGATGTCACTATACGCTGCTTATGGCATGGGATATTCGCTTGCTAAGTCTTACAAGCTTGATGGTGTATCAGGAGGGGTATTATCATTAGCAGCATTTTTGATGACAGTAATGCCTGTGGCTGTAGAAGCACCAAAGGGAGTTGGAAGGGCTATTCCTATGGCACCTCTTGGAGGTTCGGGGATGTTTGTTGCAATATTATCGATGATATTTGCTGTAGAGATCTTACGTTTATTTAAAAGCAAAAACATCACAATCAAGATGCCAGAGCAAGTTCCAGAGTCTGTTGCAAGATCATTTGAAGCTCTATTTCCTGCTATGGCTATAGTTACGATAGTATGGATAGTTAGAGTTTTACTTAAGTTTGATATAAACTCATTTATAGAATCATTATTAAAACCAGTTGTTAATGTTACTGGAGATTCATTATTGGGTGTTATAGTTCCAATTTTATTTATTACAGTATTATGGAGTGCAGGTATACATGGTATGTCTGTAATAGGGTCATTAGTTAGACCTATATGGTTAGTTTTACTTGATGAAAACGTTGCAGCAGCTGCAGCAGGTAAAGCACTACCTCATATAGCTCCAGAACCTTTTTTCCAATGGTTTATATGGATAGGTGGAGCGGGTGCTACATTAGGTTTATGTATATTGCTTTGTTTTTCTAAATCTGAATATTTAAAAAGAGTAGGAAGATTTTCAATAATACCAGGTATATTTAATATCAATGAGCCTTTGATGTTCGGAGCACCTATTGTCATGAATCCTTTATTAGCTATACCATTTATATTAGTCCCTGTTGTTAACGGTATTATAGCGTTTTTAGTAACCAATGCAGGTATAGTTGAAAAGGTTTCCATAATAGCTCCTTGGACACTTCCAGCTCCTATAGGTGCATTTATGGCAACAGGAGGAGATTATATGGCTATTGTTCTGGCGGTAGTTAATATTGGGATATCGTTGATTTTATACTACCCGTTCTTTAAAGCATATGAGAAAAAAATGATATTAGAAGAACACCAACAAGCATAATTTATGGTGAGAGCTGTGTGTTATTTTCAACATAGCTCTTAGCCAACTTAACTTTATTAAGAGGGAGGCATTATATATGGAACAGGAGATATTTGAAATTATACTACATGGCGGAGATGCAAGAGCTTTAGCCTATGAATCATTAAAATTAGCAAAAGAGGGAAAAATAAAAGAAGCAAAAGATAAATTAATAGAATCTCAAAAAGAATTGGACTTAGCACATAATACCCAGACTAAACTCATTCAACTAGAAGCGGGTGGAAATCAATACAAAATATCTCTATTGTTAATACATGCTCAAGATCAATTAATGACTGCAATATGTGAAAAAAGTTTAATAGAAAATATGGTAATGATGTATGAAGAGATAAATCAGCTTAAAAAGCAACAATAATAGGAGGCGGATATAGTGAATATTCTACTAAAAGCTATTGGTATGTTTATATTAGTTATAGGAGGTGTCAAATTAACACATATTATTAATAGTAGGTATACAGTTAATAGATGGATATTAGGTTTTACAGCTCCATTGGTATTGATAATACCTAAGATAATTAGTAAAAACTTAAATTCAGTAGTATGGAATATATTGCAAATCATTTTTTCGCTACAATGTATAATGTTTTTCGAAATCACAAGAGAAATGCTAGAAAAGAAGAAATCAATAAGTATCTATAAGAAAGGAAAATAATGGAAAGTTACACTTGTGCTACTTTATAGTATAATTGGTTTTAATGAGAAGCCTTAATATCTAGGAGGTCATATAATGAACTTAGATGTTATATATAAAACGATAAAAGAGTTATGTAGGTTACAGTTTAGTAATAATGGCAATATATTAGGCGTTACTACTAATGAGTTAGCAAAGTTATTACAGCTACAAAGATCTAATGTATCTAGAGAATTGAGTAAATTGTATAATGACAATAAGATAAAAAAGAAACAAGGAAAGCCTGTTATGTACTATGTAGATGATACTATAAAGGAGTCGAATGAGGAAAAATGTATCTTTAAAAGTGTTATAGGTTCCAATGGGAGCCTAAAGCATCAAGTTTCTCTTGCTAAAGCAGCAATAGTTTATCCACCAAAAGGTTTGCATACGTTAATATTAGGAGAAACAGGAGTTGGAAAGTCTTTTTTTGCACAGTGTATGTTCAAATACGCAGTTGAAACAAATAGAATAAAGAACAACAAATTTATAGTATTTAATTGTGCTGATTATGCTAATAACCCTCATCTGTTGATTTCGCATATTTTTGGAGTGAAGAAGGGAGCTTATACTGGTGCAGATGAGGATAAAACAGGCATAATAGAAAAAGCTAGGAATGGAATACTGTTTTTAGATGAAGTCCATAGATTGCAAGCAGAAGGTCAAGAAATGCTATTTACACTTATAGACAAAGGAAAATATACACCACTAGGAAGTACTAGCGAGATACCTATAGAATTAATGATAATATGTGCTACTACCGAAAACATAAATGCATCGTTATTAAGAACATTTACTAGAAGAATACCAGTTATTATTAATTTGCCAACATTATCAGATAGAGGAAATGATGAAAGATTAAAAATCATAAAGACATTCATAGAGGAAGAAGCTAAAAGGATAAAAAAAGAAATAAGTATTGATGAACAGGTACTATCAGCTATGATGAATTATGATTGTAAAAACAATATAGGGCAGTTAAAAAGCGATATACAAATAACTTGTGCTAAAGCATTTCTAAGGAGTATTGGAGAAGACAATACAGTAAGGTTAATGCTAACTGATTTGAATGAAGAAGCACGCAATGGAATACTTAAGACTAAAAAAATAATACCTAACAATTGGGGAATAAAAAGTGATGATTTATTAGCTATTAATAAGATAGAGAGGCTAGAGGACAAATATAATGTTTCTCAAAACATTTATGATTTTATAGAAAATAGATGTAGTGAGCTTAGTAAAAAAGGCTATGATAACGAATCCATTAAGAATAGATTAACTTATGAATTAGAGGATTTCATCAATATTTATCTTAAAAACGTTAATACAAACCATGATGATAGTGAAATCAAAAATTTAGTCAATAGTAAGTTATATGAAATGTTAAAAAACTATATGATTTTGGCAGAATATAAACTTAAAAAAACTATATCAAAAAAAGTATTTTTAGGTTTATTAATACACATCAATATCTTCCTAAATAAAAAAAGAGTTGAAGTAGTAAATCCTAAAATAGATGAAATAAGGAAAAAATATTCTCAAGAATTTAAGGTGGCTATAAAGCTTGCAGAAAAAATAGAAGAATTATTTGAAATAGATGTGCCTTTAGGAGAAATAGGCCTTATTACTATGTTTTTTGCAGGAGAAAGAATTAAAGAAAAGAATAAGGTTGCAATATTAGTTGCAATGCATGGAGAAACAACAGCGAGTTCAATGGCAAAGGTAGCAAATAATTTATTAGGAGTTAATCATGTAAAAGCTTATGACATGAACTTAAACATTAAGCCACAAACTGCACTCAAAGAAGTAGAAGAGCTGATAAAAAAAACAGATGAAGGAATGGGAACAATTTTAATTGTGGACATGGGATCGTTATGTTATTTTGGCAGGATTATAGAGCAGAGAACTAGAATAAAGGTGAAAACTTTAGATATGGCTTCGACACCTACTGTTATTGAAGCATCCAGAAAGGCTCTAAATTATTGTTCGTTAGATGAAATAATAGAGTCAATACATAAAGACAAAAAATATTTAAGTAAAATATTTAATAATCCAGTACAATACAAAAAAGATGTAATTGTTACTGCTTGTTTGACAGGAGAAGGAACCGCTTTGAAACTTAAGGAGCTATTAGAGCAAAAATATGGATTAGACAAGTATGAGATAATTAATCTAAGTATTGAAGATAAAGAAAACTTTAAAATAATAATAAAAGATTTGCAAAGAAAAAACAATATTAAGTTTATAGTATCAGCGTTTAATCCTCATATTGAGGGAATCCAATATATATCTATACAAGATTTATTTGCAGAGTTCTATGGTTCTGATTTCTTGATAGATAATAAAGATGATAGAGTAAATCGGATAAAGAATGTATTCAGTGAATATATGAATATTTCAAATAGTGAATATGTCGTTGATTCATTTATGGAAATATTACTATATATGAGGGATACATTTAACATACAATTAGATGATGAAAAATTTAATGGCTTGATGATGCATTATGGAAGTTTAATTGAAAAGTTAAAAAACAAAGAAAATACACCTGAATGTAAAAAATTTAGTTTTATAATTAATAGATATGAGCAAAATTTTAACGCTCTTAAAAACAAATTAGTTCAAATAGACAGCAAAATAGGCGTTGAATTTAAGGATAAAGATATTGCAAACTTGGTGGAGATAATATTTGAAGTATGAGAGGAGATTTAAATATGCATAGATTAGGGATATCAGTATATCCAAACCATTCAAAATTAAAAGATAATATAGAATATATAAAAATGGCCGCAAAATATGGATTTAGTAGAGTGTTTACTTGTCTACTATCAGTGAATGGCGACAAAGAAGAAATTATAAAAGAGTTCAAAGAAATTATTTCAGTGGCTAATAAAAATAATATGAAAGTTATTGCAGATGTAAGTCCTAAAATATTCAGTGAACTAAATATAAGTTATAAAGATTTATCATTTTTTCATGAATTAGGGGCATATGGTGTAAGATTAGATTTGGGATTTACAGGAAACGAGGAATCTCTTATGACATTTAATCCATATGGTTTGAAAATAGAAATTAATATGAGTAATGATACATCGTATTTAGATAACATTATAATGTACAAGCCTAATACAGAGAATTTGTTAGGATGTCATAATTTTTATCCACATAGATACTCTGGACTTGAATACAACCATTTTATAAAATGTTGCAAGAATTTTAAGAAATACGGCATAACAACCGCTGCTTTTGTAAATTCACCTACAGCAACATTTGGACCTTGGCCTGTAAAAGAAGGATTGTGCACTTTGGAAATGCATAGAACTAAAACCCTAAAAGCACAAGTAAAACATCTATTAAACCTTGGATTTATAGACGATATAATAATAGCTAATGCATTTGCAAGTGAAGATGAGTTAAGAATAATGAACGATATAAACAAAAGCATGATTGAATTAGATGTTGAATTAGTTGATGATATCCCTGATCTTGAAAGAAAAATAGTAATAGATGAAAATCATTTTAACAGGGGAGATATATCAGAATACATGATTAGATCAACACAAAGTAGAGTAAAATATAGAAATCATACCTTCGAGCCATTTAATACACCTGATATCAAAAGAGGTGATGTATTAATTGATACATCTTTATATGGACATTATGCAGGTGAGTTACAAATAGCGTTAAAAGATATGGAGAACTCAGGTAAAACGAATGTTGTTGGAAGAATAGATGAAGATGAGATATTTCTTCTAGATAGTATTGAACCTTGGCAAAAATTTTGTTTTAAATTAAAACAAGCTGATGTTAGAAAATAAGATACTATAATAATTCTAGAGGTAGCAGAAAGTATAAATTAAAAAGATATACTTTCTGCTTCAAGTATTTTTTTGTAGTTTTTATTATCGTGAGTATACTCTAAATACGGTTTTAATATAAAATATCCATGATCATCATTTAAAAGAAAATTTACTCTCAAGAGGCACTTTTCATCAGGAAATATGGCTACTTTACTATTCAAATAATAATAGTTTATACCATTTTTTGAATAAGCTATGCTTATCTTATCAAACACATCATTTCCAATTATTATATCAGTTATATAAGCTGTTTTATCTGACACATTCTTAATCAAAGCATGATAATTGTCATCCTCTAATATTGCTTTTTCCAGTTGTAGTATTTTTTTAGGAAATAATTCAACATGTTTAGTAGGTGAATTATTATTTTTATTTCCTAATATATCAAAGGTCAGATTTTTAGTGTCAAATGTGTATATATCATTATTAATTTGTGTTATGAAACTGTTATATGTGTATTTGCCAGCAATATCTTCTCTAAACATAAATTGAAGGATATTTTTATAAAGCAGATTAGTTTTAAAACCAAAAAGCGCATTGTCATGGTATAAATTTCTAATAGAATAGCTTCCACTATAGGTTTTATCAAGGTTTATTCGTAAATCTACAGTGCTATTTTCATAAGCACAAAAATAGCCTTTTATTGGTGCTGGCTTATCTACATTTAAATCTTGAGCAGATCTATGAGAACTAAAATAAAATGATAGTAATAATGTAATAAAACACATTAAAATAGTTTTTCTTTTCATAATTATCTCTCCTTATTCTATTTATATTTTGCCTGATATTATAAAAATAAAAAGGTATTTTTATAATTAAAATAAGGAAAAATTAGTTTGTTTTCATTATAAAAGAAAAAAAAGTAAAAAAATCGAAGGAAATCTAACTAAAATGTCAAATTAATTATTATGGAGGAGGGATGTCGTGATAAAATATATTTTAATAATTATTGTGTTAGTTGAACTTATATATATTATTTATAGTATTATCAAACGTAGAAAATTAAACAAAAGAATAACAAGCTATTTGGATGAAATAACTAAGGGGAATTATAATGTAAACTTTAAAATTAATAAAGATATTGATAATAGTATGAATAAGATGTTAAAAGCTCAAAAAGATTTAATAAACAATATGAAAATATTGGTTAATAAGAGTTCTATAAATATAGCCAACTGTAACTTTGTAACAGAGGATGTAAGAATAGATATGAAAGAAATTACAGCGCATATTGATCAAGTAGCGGCAGGAATGCAAAATCAAACTACTAGTATGCTTTCTATTAATTCATTCATAAACAAAGTATACGAGAATTTTTTACTATCAAAAGAACATTTTCAAAATGTTATGATAGAGATGAGTAGTACTAAAAATATTATACAAAATAGCACAGATGATATTACAAAATGTTTAGAAAACTTCAATCAATTAGATAAAGAAGTCAACGAGTATAAAGTACAAGTTGATTTATTAGATGAAAAGGCATCAGAAGTTAATGTGTTTATAAAATCAATAGAAGATTTATCTGAGCAAACAAGCTTATTAGCATTAAATGCTGCTATAGAAGCTGCACGAAGTGGAGAACATGGTAGAGGATTTGCTGTAGTCGCAGATGAAATCAAAAAGCTATCAGGACAAACAGAGGACTTTACATATAAAATCAAAGAACTATTAAGTAATATTAGTACTTCGGCAAATGATATGAAAAAATCCATAGAAGCAGTAGCTAAAAAAATACAAGATGATTCTGTAAATTTACAGCAATCAACTAGTTTGCTCGCTAATGCAGTTGATTTGGTAAGTAGTTTAAATGACAATACCAAAGAGTATAATCAAAATCTAAATGAATTGGTCGGTGAGTTTTCAAGTATTAAAGAAGTAGTAAGCAATCTAACAAGCAATGCAGAAATAATTACTACATCTGCAACAGATATCAATATATCTGCACAGGAAGAAATTAAGGACATGAATATTATCAATAAGAGCATAACAGAGGTATCAAAATTTAACAACAAAATGTCAAGAGAGCTAGAGAGTATAGCAGATGATAGTGATAATGTTATAAATCTAGTAGCAACTCCATATCCACCATTTACATATTATAATGAAGAAACAGGTAAAGTTGTGGGTATAGATATAGACATTATCAAAGAAGTATTTGGTAGACATGAAAAAAAAGTCAATATAATATACAGTGATTGGGACAATGCTTTAAGAATGTTAAAGGAAGGTAAAGCAGACATCATAAATGCAATAAGCATAGACGAGGATAGGAAAAAATTAATGGACTTTAGTTTTGCTTATAGAGATGGTGGCGACGATATAATATTAAGTATAAATCAGGATTTTGATATAAGGACATATAGAGATTTATGTGACCACAGTGTAGGAATTATAGAGGGATATAGTTATAGTAAAGAATTTGATACAGATAATAAAATAAACAAAGAAGTCAGCCTAAATGAAAAAAATCTATTTAAGAAATTGATAAAAAAGCAAATTGATTGTATTGTGATGAATGAGTATACAGCTAAATTTTACATGGAGGCATTTAGCGTATTAGAAGATACAAAGGTACATTCATTTAAGTTCAAAGCAAGTGATTCTAGCGAACACAGATTAGGTATTGTGAAGAAAGACAAACTTAATGGTATAGATAAGATATTTGAAAGTGAGTACAAGAGTATGATGAATGATGGTAGCATAAAAGAAATATTGAGAAAATATAATTGTTAAATTACAAGGAGTGCTGGGTTGTGGCACTCCTTTATTTGTTTGATAGATCGTATATTCTACACATTACAGTTTTACTTGCAAGTAACTATGAAGAATCTGAATTAGGGTCATGTTATGAAGTGTGGGTCATTATTTTTTGTGGGAAGCATTAAAAAACATTATTCTAACTCGGAAAAGCATCTGTTTTTTTGATTGTAAAGATGATAAAACAGATGCTTCAATGTCGTTTACGAACAATGTTTTTCAGCTTCTAGTAGGTATAATGATTGTTCATTTTTTAGGGCAAGCCTTTGGAGTGTGAAAAAGATGCCCATTGAAAAGAATAGTTCATTGGTGAAAGGGAAATCGAAGATAATCTTTTCGGTGCAGTAGAGAAGCTGTTTCCAATAATTTAAGTAGAAGCGATGAAGAAACAGCTCCTCAAATTTACCTACAAGAAAAATTTTTCGATTCCCCTAGTTATACTATTGGTTAAAATACAAATAGTAGTTAAGTTGGTTCAACAATGATTGTAAAATTAATAAAATTTGTAGTTTCATCAAAGTAAATAAAACAATCAAAATACAAAAGTTGTTTTAAGTAACCATAAGACTCACAGCGATAATCTAACAATGTAACAAAGAAGCATATCCGTTTTTCTGAAGAAGCGACTTTAGAGGATTTGTTCCTACAACGCTTTTGCTTATATAATTAGGAACAAGTTCTATACGGAGTCCGTAAGAAATTAGGATATGCTTCTTATCATCAATAATTATTTATTTTGTCACAATAAAATAATCTACACTAAATTATCAATCACAAGTTGTCCCATTTCTTGAGTTGAAACAAGAGTATTACCATCACTCATGATATCAGCAGTACGGTATCCTTTATCTAGAACTTTCTGTACAGCAGTCTCTATGCAGTCAGCTTCCTTGATTAAACCAAAGGAGTATTTAAGCATCATACTTGCAGAAAGAATAGTTGCTAAAGGGTTAGCTATATTTTTTCCAGCAATATCTGGTGCAGATCCATGACTTGGTTCATATAACCCAAAGTTATAATCAGAAAGACTTGCAGAAGGCAACATACCTATAGAGCCTGTCAATACACTAGCTTCATCTGATAATATATCTCCAAACATATTTGAAGTTAGTACTACATCAAATTGATGAGGGTTGCATATTAGTTGCATAGCAGCATTATCTACCAACATGTGTTTTAGCGTTATATCAGGATATTCTTTTGCCAAATATTCAACAGTTTTTCTCCATAGCCTTGAAGTTTCGAGTACGTTTTGCTTATCTATGCTAGTAACAATTTTATTTCGCTTTCTAGCTGTTTCAAAAGCTATTCTAGCTATTCTAATTATTTCGGATGTATTGTAGTGTTCAGTATCATAAGCGTATACAATACCATCCATATTGTTACATTTACCTTTGTCTCCGAAGTATATTCCACCTGTTAACTCTCTAACTATACAAATGTTAAAGCCATCTTTTATAATTTCATCTTTTAAGGGACAAGAGTCTTTTAGTGCTGTGTACATATAAGCCGGTCTGATATTTGCAAATAGATTTAATTCTTTTCTAATTTTAAGTAAACCTGCCTCAGGACGTTTATCACCGTCTACATCGTCCCATTTAGGACCACCAACAGCCCCCAAAAGAACAGCATCACTATTTTTACATAATTCTAGTGTTTCGATTGGTAAAGAACTTTGTTTTTTATCATATGCTATGCCACCAATTAAAGCTTCAGAAAAGTTAAAATTGTGGTTATATATTTTTCCTATCTTGTTTAATACTTTAACTGCCTCAGTAGTTATCTCTGGACCAATTCCATCGCCCGGTAATAAAGCTATATTTAGATTCAATGTAATACCTCCTACAAGATTTGTTTGTTGTTTTTTGATATATGATTTATTAAACCATCATCGTTTATAATGTTTTGCATAAATTCTGGCAGTGGATTTGTCTGGTATGTTGCATTTTTAGTTAAATTATTAATTATACCAGTATTAAAATTAATTTCTATGGTATCGCCATGGGAAATATCATTTACAGCATCTTCACATTCAAAAATAGGTAGACCTATATTATATGAATTTCTATAAAAAATCCTAGCGAAGCTTGATGCTATTACGCAACATATTCCAGAAGCCTTTATTGCTATTGGGGCATGTTCTCTAGATGAGCCACAACCAAAATTTTGACCACCAACTATTATGTCATCACTTTTTACACTTGAAGCAAAAGTTGTATCGATATCTTCCATACAGTATTTAGCCAATTCTTTAGGGTCGCAGGTGCTTAAATATCTT
Source organism: Abyssisolibacter sp. ZYX002 (assembly GCF_056892235.1). Lineage (NCBI taxonomy): Bacteria > Bacillati > Bacillota > Clostridia > Eubacteriales > Clostridiaceae > Abyssisolibacter > Abyssisolibacter sp. ZYX002. Next base: position 13,696 of record NZ_JARMXH010000006.1, on the reverse strand, counting down.
GCAGGGATTATTACATCAGTATCTATATTATCACCATATTTGAATACATTACCTTTCTTAATCATGAGTAACCTCCTATATGTTTTGTGGATTTGTTAGTTTACCAGTAATAGCAGAAGCAGCTGCAACAGCAGGACTAGATAAATAAACTTCTGATTTTGGATGTCCCATTCGTCCTACAAAATTACGATTTGTAGTTGCAACTGCACGTTCACCCTCAGCTAATATTCCCATATGTCCTCCAAGACAAGGTCCACATGTAGGGGTGCTTACAACCGCACCTGCTTTAATGAATATTTCTATAAGACCTTCTTTGATAGCTTGTAAATATATGTCTTGAGTAGCAGGGAATATTATAGTCCTAACTTTTTTAGACACTTTTTTACCATCTAATATCTTAGCAGCAGTTCTAAGATCGCTAATTCTACCGTTAGTACAAGAACCAATAACGACCTGATCTATACTTATATCACCTATTTGGTCAAAAGTATATGTGTTCTCAGGTAGATGAGGAAAAGCTACTGTAGGTTGTATATCGTTTAAGTTGATGTCATATATACTATCATAAACAGCGTCCTCTTCAGGCTCGAAGATAGTATATTGTCTATTTGTTCTTTCTTTTATATAATCAAGAGTTACATCGTCTACGATAAATATACCATTTTTAGCTCCAGCTTCAATAGCCATATTGGCAATAGTGAATCTATCGTCAATACTTAGGTTTTTTATGCCACTGCCTACGAACTCCATTGATTTGTATAAAGCACCAGCAACGCCTATTTTTCCTATGATGCTAAGTATGACATCTTTACCACTTACCCAAGGATTTAAGGTTCCTGTCAAATTGAACTTTATAGCACTAGGAACTTTGAACCAACATTTGCCTGTAGCCATTCCTGCTGCCATATCTGTACTACCAATTCCTGTTGAAAAAGCACCCAAAGCACCATAGGTACATGTGTGTGAGTCTGCACCGATTATTACTTCGCCGGGAAGTGCTAGACCTTTTTCTGGAATAAGAGCATGTTCAATTCCCATTTCACCTATTTCAAAATAGTTTGTAATAGATTTATCGTTAGCAAATTCTCTTACCATTTTACATTGAGTTGCTGTTTGTATATCTTTATTTGGAGTAAAGTGATCAGGTACTATTGCTACTTTATCTTTATCGAATACTTTAGTAATATTCATTCTTTTAAACTCGTTTATAGCAACGGGTGTAGTTATATCGTTACCCAATACCAAATCTAAATCAGCTTGTATAAATTGACCAGATTTGACATGTGATAAATTAGCATGTTTTGCAAGTATTTTCTGTGTCATTGTCATTGGCATAATTATTCCTCCTAAAATCTATTAATCTATATAACAAAAAAATCCTTGAATAAAATTCAAGGACGAGCAGAGCACGCGGTACCACCTTAATTGCGTCATAAAGACACCTCTTAGCGTTGTAAAATAAAGCTTTGTAACGGAGCCAACCGTTATTCTCTAATTTCGGGTTTCAAGAATACTGCTCAAGAGTGAGTATATTTTGTAGGTAGTATCGGTTTTCAGCAAATACCGACTCTCTGTAACTTACCATGGTAAAATAGTGTCTCTGTCATAGCATTGTATTTAATTTCGTGCATTAAAGCGTTTAGTGTGTGTGATTAATTATTCATGATTATAACAATGTATTGTATGTAATGTCAATATAAATTTTAAAAATATTTTAAATCTTTGATTATAAACTAGATAAGTCTTGTTGATTTCGATAGTCTTATTTATTTTTACAAAAATAGGAAAATATGCTAAAATAGATTAGATGTAAAAATTTACAAAAAAGGAGATGATAAATAGTTTAAATTTTATTTTACACAAATAAAAGATGATTTTTACAAATAAAAACTAGGAGGAAAAATGATGAAAAAAGTTACTGGAATTTTAAGCATTTTCTTTGTTTTGCTGATGATAATAAATTTAGCAAATGTCAATGCTATGGGGGAAGATGCTAATGATGTACTAGTATCTATAAAAGCAAAAATTAATGAAGGTACAAATGAATTAAAAACTGCCCAGTCTAATGATAATGCGATATCTTATATTGAGGACTCTGAAGGCAATATTTATGGGCCAGAAGACTTTTGTTTTTCTGATGATAAAGTGCATATACTAGATACTTCAGGAAAGAAAGTATTATCATTTGAAAATGGTAAAATAGTTAATAGCTTTTCATATTCAGACGAAAAATTGAATATAACAAAGATAGCAAGTAACAAGGATAGTTTGTTTATGTTAGATACCAAAAATAATATAATAGTTGAGTATGATAGTAGTAATAATATATTAAAAAAACAAATCAATGAATCGTTAGTTGCGTCTGTAATAGATTTCAAAGCTATAAATGATAATTTGTATATAACTTTGGCAGAAGGTAAAAATGGGAGAACCTATAAAATTAATAATATAGAATCAGAACTATTAGGAATTATTGACTCATTTGAAGGAAGGATATTTGATGAAAATACACACTACAAAACTCAGCTAATACCAGAAGAGGGTAAAGATATTGGACATAGCTGTAAAGTAACTATAGAAGATGTGAGTAAAAATGAAATCAACGAAGTTACACTTAACTCTAAGCATTGGATTGTAGGAGCTCAATATCTAGGAAAAGATAAAAATAACAATATAATTATAAAGTTGATAGAAATGTCCGAGGATACTAATTACTATACAATTGTTGAAGAAACGATTAGAACCATTGATGCAGATGGCAATACTATTGGTATATCTGTAGTTGTTGATGAGCATAAGGATATAGTTAATGATATAAAGAGCTATGGGGAGAATTTATACAAGATTTATAACTTAAAAGATAAAATAGAAATAAGAATAGAAAAAAGTCCTTATACTAGCAATTATACTTCTAATTTAAAAAGTATCGCTCAAGCTAAAGAAATAAAAAATGATAATATTTTTAAAGCATCATCAATTTCAAGAAGTACAATTATGAGAAATGCTAAAAAGTATCATTCATCTTTTTCATGGATGTGTACAGATAAAAATTTGAAGCCTCTAACTAATTGGCAAAAACCAAGATATGTTTCTAGCGCTGGGAGTTATAAATATATGCCTTATTGTTGGGGCGGATTCAATACACCAAGTCAATATAAAAGTGGTATGACAGCAGGAGGTAGAGTAGGAAATATAAACACTTCCACTTCAGGACATGTTTACAATACCTATGGTGTAGATTGTTCGGGGTATGTATCTAGATGTTGGGGATTGACGTCAAAACACTCAACAAGAACATTACCTAACGTAGCTACAGTTATAAGCAAATCAAGTCTAAAAATTGGAGATGCATTGAATAAGGCTGGCTCACATGTTGTATTATATGAAAAAATGGATTCTTATGGAAGCTATGTATTATACGAAGCTACGAAGCTAAATGGTTACGATAAGGTATCACATACAACAAGAAGTGCAAGTAATTTGTCAGCTTATAAAGCATTAAAATACAAAAATGTGCAGTAGAATATTTTAAGACTATTAGGGAAATATAGTTTTGTACTGGGTGTTAAATCAGTTATTGTTAAAAAATTTACCAAAGATACGAGTTTAAGCTAAAAGCTTAAATTCGTATCCATTTTTTTAATTATCTGTGACTTTACATATTGATATAAGACAATAATATAATCCAAAAAAGGATTAATAAAAGGCATATTATTTACAAAATTTGTTTATTATTTATAGAGGAGGTAGTAAATATGATAAAAAATAAAATTATACTTATAGTTATGTTAATAGCAATATTGTTATTAGTAGCATGTGGTAAAAATGAAAACTTCATAGGAAAGACAGGTATTGTAATTAAAGAAGATTTGAAGGTTGACTTAAAAGATAAAGATCCGGAGAGTATGGATCTATCAGGGGTAGTCAGTTTAAATGATTTATTGTTAGTTTTAGATCAAAAAGATGATTATTTTAAAGTAATTGTACCTTATGGTGATATTCCAAGACCTATAGGTTATGTCCCAAAAGATGCTTTAAGCTTTGATGAAAAAGCTTTGAAAAACGGTAATCAAGGAGAACTAAACAATGTTAATATTTATGATAGTAAAGATGGAAAAATTATAGGAACAAAAGACGGAGTAGGATATATAGAAGAGAGAAGTGGTGAATGGGCATTATTTGAACTTCCAGGTGGAGAAGAACCATTTTGGGTGAAATTAAGCGATATAAGCTTTGATTTAAGTTCGCAATATCCAAAGAAAGAGCAATAAATATACATTTTGAAGGAGAATTTAGTGTCTCCTTCCTTTAAATTAATAGCATATTTTATTTTAACACAGCATTTTGATAAAGTATTCTTGAGCAAAGTGAAAAAAGTATTGACATAAATATATTTGTCTGATAGAATCCAATATAATATAACAAAAGCTGTGACGGAGAGCGTGTTTGAATATTGTAATCGAAGAGAGTCAATGGTTGGTGCAAATTGATATTGCGAGTAAACACTACTCACTCTTGAGCTGAGGTTCTGAAAATAATAGTAAGAGCTATCTGGTTCACCGACATTATAGGTGGAAAGTTTCAATGAAACTTTATTAAGAGGTTTTTGTATTTATGCAAAAACTATTAAGGTGGTACCGCGGGAATATTTACTCGTCCTTTTATTAGGGCGAGTTTTTTTATTTAATTAAAGTGTATAGTGTGAAGATGATTAATAATACAAAAATAAAGGTGATAACGATGATAAAGATATTTGATACTACTTTGCGAGATGGTGAGCAGTCTCCGGGATGCAGTATGAATTTATATGAAAAAATACAGATGGCTAAACAGTTAGAAAGTCTAGGGGTAGATATAATAGAGGCTGGTTTTGCAATAGCTTCAAAAGGAGACTTTGAGGCTGTCAGAGAGATTGCAAAGACAGTAAGAAACTGTACCATCGCTAGTTTGGCTAGAGCTGTTAAAAAAGATATTGATTATGCATGGGAAGCCGTCAAATATGCAAAAAAACCAAGAATACACACATTTATAGCAACATCAGATATACACATGAAATACAAACTAAAGATGCAACCAGAAGAAGTTATCAAAAAAGCTGTGGAAATGGTGAAATACGCAAAAAAATATTGTGAAGACGTTGAATTTTCAGCAGAAGATGCAACCAGAAGTAATCCATTGTTTTTAGCTAAAATTTATCAGGAAGTAATAAATGCTGGTGCAACAGTTATTAATATACCTGATACCGTAGGATACATTATGCCACATGAATACTATAATTTTATTAAAACTATAACTTCAAATATGTCCAATGCAGATAAAGCAGATATATCGGTTCACTGTCATGATGATTTAGGTATGGCTGTAGCAAATACGCTTTCAGCCATTAAGGCAGGTGCCACGCAGTTTGAATGTACAATAAATGGTATAGGAGAAAGAGCAGGAAATGCGGCGTTAGAAGAAGTAGTTATGGCACTGAAGACTAGAAAAGATTATTTCAATCAAACCTGTTATATAGATACCACGCAAATAATGAGGACTAGTAAACTTTTAAGCACTATTACAGGAGTACAAGTTCAGCCTAATAAATCGATCGTAGGAGACAATGCATTTGCTCATGAATCTGGTATACATCAACATGGAGTACTTGAAGAAAAAAGCACATATGAAATTATGACACCAGAATCTGTAGGACTTAACAAAAACAAAATGGTATTAGGAAAGCATTCTGGGAAACACGCTTTCAAAGATCGAGTAAAGAGTTTAGGGTATGATTTATCTGAAGAAATTATAGTTAAGTTGTTTAAACAGTTTAAGGATTTAGCAGACAAAAAGAAGAATGTATTTGACAAAGACATAGAAGCATTAATATCAGGCAAAACAATAAAAATTCCTAGTGTTTATACACTAAATAGATTTGTTATAAATAGTGGTAATACAATATCATCAACAGCTACTATAGCATTAGAAAAAGATTCTATAACTATTGAAGACTCAGCTATGGGAGATGGACCTGTAGATGCTGCATTTAAAGCTTTAGAAAAATTAGTCTCTATGGATCTAGTTTTAGAAAATTATAGTCTTAATTCTATAACAGAAGGGAAAGATGCTCAAGGGGAAGCAATAATAAAGCTAAGACATAATTCTAAAATATATACAGGAAGAGGTTTAAGTACCGATATTGTAGAAGCTAGTATTAAAGCGTATATAGCAGCTGTTAATAAAGTAATGTTTGATATTTAACTAAAATGGATAAGGTTGTCATGTAAGACAACCTTATTAGGTTGATGACAAAGTCATCAAGATAACAGACTATAGTAGAAGTACAAGTTCAAGGCGTGTTAAAATTTGAGTAGCAGAGCTTACTTAGAGGTAAGTGAGCAACGGAAATTTTAATAACAACGCAGAAATTGGGCTTTTGTCTACAGTCTGATAAGGTTGTCATGTAAAACAACCTTAATTAGATTTGCTTAGAAAGATGGATTTTTAATAACAAAGGATATATAATGTATATATAGTTATAATATCATTTAATGAGGGGAGGAATTATTATTAATGAAAGAGTTAAAGATTTAATGAATAAGTTTCCTATTGTTGATGCGCATTATGATATATTAGTAGACGTGACTAAAAAGAGAGCACAGGGGAAGACTAAAGTCATAGAAAGAGAGTATTTAAACGAATTTAGAGAAAGTGGAGTTAATATAATAGTATGTTCTATTTTTTTAGATAGCATATACGTTCCAGAGATGGCTCTTAGACAAGCGTTAAACCAAATTAATGCATTATATTTAGAGGTAGAAGAATCTCCAGAAGATTTGATGCTATGTAGGAGCTATGATGATATTACAAAGGCTTTAGACAACAATAAAATAGGGTTTTTGTTATCATTTGAAGGGGTAGAGCCATTAGGAAACGATATAAATTTACTTAAAATATTCTATGAATTAGGAGTAAGATTAGTAGGTCTTGTATGGAGCAGAAGAAACTATGCTGGGGACGGAAGTAGCTTTACTACCGATCATAGAGGGACAGGTTCTGGGTTAACAGAGTTTGGGAAAGAGCTTGTAAAAAGAGCAGAAAAATTAGGGATGATAATAGATGTCAGCCACTTAAACGATGAAGGTTTTTGGGATGTCATGAAGATAGCAAAAAATCCGGTCATAGCTTCTCATTCAAATTGTAGAGAACTGTGTAAGCAGATGAGAAATTTAAGAGATGAGCAAATACAAAGCTTAGCTTCAACTGGTGGCGTTATAGGTATGAATACATGTAGTAAATTTGTATCTAACAAAGAAGAAGACAAGAATTACAAGACACTAGTAAATCATATAGATTACATAGTGAAACTCATAGGAATAGAGTATGTTGGTTTTGGATTTGATTTTTGTGATTTTTTAAGAGAAAATAAAAAAAGTGAAGTATTTGATGTACTAGATTCATATAAAGAATTACCTCTGTTTGTGGAGGAATTAGTTAATAGAGGCTATTCAGATGAAGATATTAAGAAAATAGTTGGAGATAATTTCCTGAATGTATTTAAAAAAGTATTGAATAAATAGAATAATCGTCGTCTTGTAAGATTAAACTAATCACATAATTTCACATATTAATTGTGTACTTAATTAAAAAAATATATGATAAAATAGTAAAAAAAGGGTGGGTCAAACTAATTGAAACATCCTTTTCTATGTAATATGTGTGAGGTGAAACTATGTATAGAATAAATTTATTAGAAGATGAAAAGAATCTCAATGATTTACTGACATTTCATTTGCAAAACGAAGGGTGGCAAATACAGTCATTTATCCGAGGGTTAGATGCGTTAGAGCATATAAACGATGATGTTGATCTATGGGTCTTAGATATCATGGTTCCTGATTTGGATGGCTATGCTTTAATAAAAAAAATAAAAGAAGTTAAAGATGTACCAGTGATTTTTATATCTGCTAGAGATAAAGATATAGATAGAGTAATTGGTCTTGAATATGGTAGCGATGATTACATAACTAAGCCATTTTTGCCAAGAGAACTCATATTGAGAATAGAGAAGTTGTTATCAAGAAATACTTCAAAGGATATAATAAATGTAAACGGATGTTACACTCTTGATAAAAAGAGAAGAGAATTATTATTAGATAACGAGGTCATAGTGCTTACATCAAAAGAGTTTGATTTAGTACAAGTCATGATAGACTCACCTAGAAAGGCTTTTTCTAGAGATGATTTATTAAACAATGTATGGGGTGATGACTATTTTGGAAGTGAAAGAGTTGTTGATGATTTAGTCAGGAGGATTAGAAAGAAATTGCCAAATTTAAAGATAGAAACAGTATATGGTTATGGGTATAGGTGGATTGAATGAAGCGCAAATCATTGTTTAAAAAATATATAATGTGGTCTTTGATAATAATATTTTCCCTATTATTATTGCTAATCAGTATAACTTATAAGAGTATTAAAGATTTTTTTACAGATGAGACATACAATACAATAGAATACGCACAAAATTTAAGAACGGATACAATAAAAAAGAGATTGGATGCTAACGAAGATTTTCATATAACAGACGAAATAATAAATCAAAATTTTCGAGCAGTGGGTCATATAATATTAGTATATGATGAGAGTAAAAACGAGATTCGTGCTTTCACAAATAGCTTATCTTCAATAAATAAAGATGTTCTAAAGAAAAATATAATAGAAATAAACATGAATAATTATAATAAAAAAAGGTATGTTCAAACTATTCAGGGGAAGAAGCTATACTACGTAATAAAAAAGATTGATTCTAAATTTGTGGCTAGAAAAGTATTTAACTTAAAAAAAGGAATATTAGGGCAAAGAGATCCTGCCAGAGTAAGTGGATATCTGTTATCATATATGTGGGAAACATACTCAAATGAATTAACTAGAAATATTTTTAGTCAATTCATTATAGTTGTATTTTCTTTTGTGATAATTATATTAGTTACATCATATATCATGATAAAAAAAATATCTCGCAGATTTAAAAAACTGGAAGTAGATGTTGCAAACATAGCTCAAATGAAGTTAGATAAACCTATAGTAGTCGAGGAGGATGATGAAATAGGTAGACTAAGCCGAAGTATAGATAAAATGAGGATTCAATTGAAAAAGCATGACGAAGATTTGAGGAATTATTTCCATAGTATTTCACACGAGTTAAAGACTCCAATTATGATAATAAAGGGATATACTGATTCGATACTTTGCAAGAAATATCCTAAAGGAAATTTGGATAGTTCACTATATGTAATAGATGAAGAGATAGATAGGCTAGATACTATGGTTAAAAATATATTATATCTTAATAAAATTGATTTTATATCAAAAGGTTATTCCAGCAAAGATAAAGTTGATGTTGTGAAATTGATATACAATGTATCAGAAAGATTTAAGAATCTTGATCATTCTATAAAATGGCAATTAGATTTGCCAGATTTTTATACTGTAAGAGGGCAACAAGAACAATGGGAATCAATTCTTAATAATCTATTAGACAATCAAGTGAGATATGCAGATAAAAAAATAAAGATATCAATAGTAGATGAAAATATACAAATAAGTAATGATGGAGAACATATGAGTCCAAGAATTTTAGAAAAGTTATTTAATCCATTTCACAAAGGTGAAAAAGGAAGTACAGGGCTGGGGCTATATATTGTAAAGAGACTGCTGAACTTAAATAAATATGATATTATAGCTAGAAATGAAGAAGTAGGAGTAATTTTTTGTATAAAAGATATAAGTTAATTTTTATTATTGGTATTACAATAGTAAACTTTATGTGAATATAAATGAATAAATAGCTTAAATAGAGAACTACCTTAGGTTAAAGGCAGTTCTCTTTATTTAGCTACGATGATATGTAACTAATCATCAATCTTATACGTGAAAGGATATACATCTTCAGCTGTCTTATCTAGTTTATTTGCAAATGCTTTAGCGTCTATTTCTTCTACAGTGTTTCCATCTTTATAAACCTTCATATTCCAAACTTCACCATCTTCTTTTACAAGCAAATCTGCTTTATAGGTTGAGCCATCATCAAATGTTACACTTCCTTTTTTCCAAGGCATATACATTTCTCCTTTCATTTAGTTATAGTAATATTTTTATCAAATTTATAAAAAAAATACATATTATCACATACTAAATAATGCTTGCTTTTACGTCGTATAATTTGGTATATTAATTCTAAGACACACAAAAAGGAGAGAACATGTTTAATAAAAATAATATAAGAGAAGTACTAAAACTCTCCCTGCCAGCTGTAGGAGAAATGATACTATATATGCTGATATGGGTATTTGATACTATGATGGTAGGTAATTATGGAGGAAAAGTTAGTGTAACAGCAGTTGGACTTACATCTGAAATTATATATACATTTATAAATATACTAATCGCTATGGGCATAAGTGTTGGAATTACATCATTAGTTGCAAGAGAATTGGGAGCAAAAAACAAGCAAAAAGCTGAAGAATACGCTAGTTTAGGGTTTGTATGTACAATTGCTATTGCTTTAATAGTTTCACTTATATTCTTTATATTTCCATCGCAGATATTGACAATGGCGAAAGCAAAAGGGAAAGTTCTATTCTATGGCGCAAGATATATGAGGATTTGTTCTATAGGTACTTTTTTTAATATGGCTCAGACTTCAATAAACGCTGTTTTAAGAGGTAGTGGAAATACGAAGACACCACTTAAAATATCTATAGTAGTAAATGTAGTTAATATAACTTTAGACTGGGTGTTGATATACGGGAAATTTGGTTTACCAGAGCTGGGAGTATCAGGAGCTGCTATAGCTACTACTACGGCAAATATATGCGGTATGGCATTAGCTCTTAGTTATACAATGAAATCAGGATATATCAAACCAAAACTTAAATATATAAAAAACTATAGTGTTAAAAGATTAAAAGGACTTATAAATCTATCTATACCATCAGCACTTCAAGAAGGTGCATTTAGCATAAGTAGGTTAATTAATATATTTATGATTATGTTATTAGGAGATGCGTCTTTTTCAGCAAATCAAATAACTACTACAATAGAATCACTTTCGTATATGCCGGGGTGGGGATTTGCTGTAGCAGCAACAACATTAGTTGGTAATAAGGTTGGTGCTAAAGATTATAAAAAGGCAAGAGAATACATGAATATATGTCTGCTATTTGGAACAGGTATAATGGCATTGTTAGCAGTAGTGTTCTTACTTTTCCCAAATCAATTAATAGCCTTGTTTATAAAAGATTCTGAAACACAGACTATATCTTTAGGAGCATCATGTTTAGTTATAGCATCTATTGAGCAGATACCAATAGCTATATCCATGATATTAGGTGGAGGGTTAAAAGGAAGTGGAGATACTAAAAGTCCGTTCATAGTATCTGTTATATCAAACTGGGCATTCAGATTGCCAATGATGTATTATTTTATATATGTAAATAGAAAGCCAGTAACATATGCATGGAGAATAGCAGCTGTTCAATGGTTTATAGATGCAATATTACTTCTTATTATATATAAGCGAAGGACAAATGAATGGAAGAATCTAGAGAAAAAGTTCAATTAACATTTGACATCATAGATGGAATATAATAGAATTTAATAGTGATAAATTATATAATCATAAGGGAGGTCGTTAAAATGAAAAAAATAAATAATAATGCCAATGTTAACACTACAATTTTTAATAAATATATAATAACGGCCAGTGCAGTTTATTCTATATAATTTATCCGAAAAATTGTTTATTAGACCACAGGTTGTATAGCTTGTGGTCTTTATTATTTAAAGTAGAGATGTCTGGGGGATGGGGCATCTCTCTGACTGTAGACAAAAGTCCAATTTCTGAGTTGTCGTTAAATTTCCGTTGCTCACTTACCTCTAAGTAAGCTCTGTTACTCAATTTTGACACGCCTTAAATTGAACTCTTACTAAGTTTTCTATCTAGATGACTTTGTCATCTATTTTTTTAAAAGGAGGAATAATATGTTAAAAACAAGAACAGAAACAAAAACTATAAATTTAGAAGAGAAGCAATTTACGTGAGCTAGGAAAAGTGACAATCTGACAAAAGAAAAAGGAGCGACTTAATTATGGGTATAGTAAAAAAGATATTTAAACCATATATGGGGTTACCTAAAGCTGTATATGTAATATTTATTTCAAAAATAGTAAATGCTATGGGAGCATTTGTAATTCCATTATTGACATTAATACTAACAAAGAAAATAGGGCTAGCTGAAGATGATGCTGGATTTTATATCGCGTTGCTTGGATTTATATACATGCCAGCAGCACTAATCGGAGGCAAGATAGCGGATAGTTTTGGAAGAAAAAAAGTAATAGTGATATTTGGTACATTAGGAGCAGCTTGTTATTTTTTATGTAGCACTATAGAAACTAGTATAACTACAGTATTTTTGATAGGAGGGGCGTCATTTTTTTTCGGAATTGCTGGACCAGCACATGATGCACTTATTGCAGATATAACAACTCCTGAAAATAGAGAAGGAGCATACTCACTTTCATATTTGGGGCACAATATGGGGTATGCATTAGGACCTGCTATAGGAGGATTGTTATTTGAGAATCATTTTAGATGGGTATTTATAGGCGATGCAGTAACTGCCATATTAGCTATAAGTTTAGTTTTAATATTTGTTAAGGATACTTTGTCACAATCTAAAGAAGAGGTATTTGATGAAAATAGAACTATGGAAAAGCATGTAAATGGGTCGGTTATTAAAGTATTATTAGATAGACCAATATTAATATTCTATGCTATTATAATGTTTGGATATTCATTTGTGCGTTCTGAGTGGAGTTTCTTAGTACCGCTACATACCGAAGCAAATTATGCTAATAGTGGAGCAAAATTGTTTGGTTATATAGCAAGTTTTAATGGAGCTGTAGTAATGCTTTTTACAGCAACTGTAACAGCTTTATTAGTTAAAACGAAAATCAATAATATAAGAAAGATAGCTATAGGTGGAGTGTTTCATGCACTAGGATTAGGTATGTTGGGATTTTTCAGTAATAAAACAGCTTTTTTTGTATCTATGTTTATATTTACAATAGGAGAGATTATTGTTGTTGTTTCAGCATCTCCATTTATAATGAACCATACGCCAGCTTCACATAGAGGAAGAGTAGGAGCCTTACTACCTACGATAATTGGATTTGGACATGTATTAGGGCCACTTATAACTGGGAAAATACTTCAAGTTGCATCAATAGAAACTATGTGGAAAATAGTACTTGTAATCATGCTTATATTCTCATATTTTATGATTTTATTAGAGAAAAACGAAGGGAGATTAGGAGGAAAAGTAAAGCAAAGACAACAAATTAATGCGTAGAATCAAAAAATGAAAAAATACAGAAAATTATAATTATTATTTGACATCATACTTACAATATAATAAAATTTATGGTGATGGATTATATAAATACATAAGGGAGGTCGTTATAATGAAAAAAATAAATAATAATGCTAATATAAACATTACAATTTTAAATAAATATATAATAACGACCAGTGTAGTTTATTCTATATGATTTATCCATAAAATAGTATATAAGACCACAGGTTGTATTTAAAATGGACGCTATAGACTAAACGCTAAAAAAAGCCTTAGTTTATAGGGTTTTTTTAGTA